>NZ_JACJSI010000353.1 GCF_014698065.1 Nostoc flagelliforme FACHB-838 | reverse complement strand
CTTTGGGTTTTTCTAAACTTCAATCTATTATTTATAACCTCACCAGTTCAATTTTTATTTTCCTGACTCACCCTGATTTCTACTTTTCCTCTGCCTAGAGTGACAAATGAGGGTTATTTTTCGTAAATGACAACCTGGCTTATGGAGTCTCCCCAATTGAAGGCGTTTCTTCATCGGCAACGACCAAATCCACGCCACACCTCGTAGCCGCCAGAGCTAACCTTTGATCAATCGTTGCTAAAGGTAATCCCAACCGCAACGCTAATTCTAAATAAGCTGCGTCATAAGCGGCTAAACCTTCCTGTCTCCCCAGCGTCAAGGTTGCACCCAAAGCATTTGCATCAGTAGCCGTATCAACCTGAATCAATAGCGACTGTAACAAAGCAATAGCTTCCTCAGATTGTTCCTGAGTCATACGATTACGCCGTTCAGCTACCAGTAAAACATTAGCAATCTCCAGTGACCAAATCCCCGGTACAAATGCTTCAGCATCCGGCATCATTGCTAGTATTGCATTAGCAGTGGGGTTATTTTCATCCACCAAACACCAGCTAATTGCTACAGAACAATCCAAAACAAACCGCATTAAAATCTTCGCCCCTCTTCTATCATGGAGCGGATTGACGTTTTATCTAACGCTACTTCTCGTCGCAGTTGTTCCATTCTGGCAATTGCATTACTTATCGATTTTTTTGTCGTAGGCTTTCCCCAAGCGTTATATTGTGCTTGCGCTTCTGAGGATGTTGCAACTTCTGCATCAGCTAAGGGCTGTATAACCACCACTACCTCAACATTCGTATCTTTTAAATCAGTGGGTGTCTGGATTTGCAATATACCATCTGCCCCAATATGCGATCGCAACTTCATCGTTTCCATGTCGGCATTCCAGAACTCATACTTAAGAAATTTGGGAAGTACCTTAATTATGCTGCTACTCTCTTCACAATAAATAGAAACAGAATATTGCTAAGAGAGTACCCAGCTAATTTGGCTGTATGAATATTTGGGTATCCAGGTATTCAACTTACCTAAATACTGAACACGCTTCCATTGCCTACTCATCCATTGCTACTAGAACACCCTATGCGCTTTGCTCGTGTTCCATCGGAGCAAGCTGAATCACTACCCGTTGATTGAGAGCGTGAGCGATTTTTTGTAGCATTGAAAGGGAGTGTCCCTCATAGTCGGCATCTTCAAGCCCTGCAATCACAGGTTGTTTTGTGCCAACAAGTTCAGCAAGCTGTTTCTGTGTTAACCCCGATGAAGTTCTGGCTTCATAAATTAGCTGTGCCACAAGAGCATTAATAGAGGCTGACTCCACCATTGCCTCAAGCTCAGGGTCGCTGCTGGTCATCTTGTTAATGATTTTTATTGCATCGCTAGTCTTCGCCATCCTCTTCCTGGTAGAAAACAACACGGGTTTCAAGCACAGCATACCCTCTAAATATATCAATATTGTTATAGTACGGCAACGCCTGAAAACAAGACGCGCAGACTAGATGACGATTCCCCTAAGAAAGAAAAATCTAACTTAGTTACAAAAACGCCAACTGTTAATTTTACAGATGACGAACATAAAGTATCTGAATACACTAAGTATTAATTATGCCGATTTAGCGGCTCTATATTTGTGTATAAAGATTGATTTTTATGGATTTTTCCAAAATCAAACAAGCGCTAATCAGCCTTCCAGATAGTGCTACCGAACCAATAGTTAGTAGCATATTTATCTCAGAGCTACTAACTATCCTGGGTTTTGACTTAATCGAAACTGTTCCACAGTTTACTACAGGGAATGGTGGTAATACTGTAGATTACGCTGTTCGCAAGAACTCTGGCAGCGACATCTTCATCAACACCAAGTCAAATCCTTACCTGTTAGTGGAGGCAAAAGGCAAGAATATCAACCTTAGCCCAAATTCTGCACAATATAAGGCAACAGTCAACCAACTCAAAAATTATTTACTTGCTCCAAATTGTAAATCTGGTAAGTTCTCCCCAAAAAAAGATATTTTATGGCAATTTGACATCATTACCAGTGATGAAAAACTTCAAAATCTGGAAGAAGAAAAGTTGCGTCACATGATCAGTCCTGTCAGACTGCGACAAGCACTAGAGCCATTCAACTTGCGATACGACTATATTTTGATTGACTCTCCACCCAATTGGAGATTATTTAGCCAGAGTGCAGTTTGTGCAGCAGATGTGGTTTTGATTCCCACCAAGCACAACAGCATCTTCTCCCTGGAAAACGCGGTGACAGTAATTAAACGTTTTGTACCCGAAATTCAAAAAGGGAGAAAAGACGGAGGGCCGATTGCTCTACCTATCTTTTTCAACGGTGAATCCATTACAGAAGCTCAGAGACTCAGTGCAGAACAGGCCATAAACGAAATTTTAGCAAAAGGCAAGAAGGATAAAGTTAATCCTATTGACCTAACGCCATACTTTTACCCCAAATCCACTTCTGCAAGGGAAGACCATCATATTTTTGGCATACCCAGTTTCGCGCACATTGCAGGCGGTGCATTTACTCGTGTACCTGCTGCTTATAAACACAAAATAGCCTGTGAGTATTATTTGGCACTAGTGAAAGAATACTTTTTGCAATAACAATAAAAGGTCTAAAGATATGAGCTTAACTAATGTTGGAAATTTGATGTGCCTTGATACGCGTGAAATCAACCCAGGAAAAGGCACGGATGCACCAGAGTTTTGTATCAAAGCAGCTGCAAGAGTATTGATTGAATCAGGTGGTCGCAATTGGGTTCCGGTGATTGTTAAAGAAATCGAAGAAGATCAGTATGAAGTCATCGGCAACTCATTTATTTACGCCATCGCTGAGGAAGTCGGTTTAGAAAGGGTATGGTGCATTGTTGCAGATTCTAGTGAGAAAACATTTGAACTCACTAGGATTCTAACTGGTGAGTTAATACCTAAAGTTAATCTGTCAACTGCAAGCAGAGATGAAATCCAAGCGGCTTTGCAGTATCTCATTGAGAAACCTGAAAGTGAGTTAAAAGGTTTGAAACTGGCGATTGCTACCAATCGTATTGATGAAGCTCCACGCAAATATTGGGAAACCTTCGAGCCAATTACAAACCTGAAATGCGGCATAACCAAAGGGAAAAAGCTGGATGCACTCAAGGAGGTATTTTATCTCACTCCTCAATCAGAACCAGAAGTCATTACACCAAAGGTTTCTACAGCTACTAATTTGAATACTTTGACAGTTACCCAGCTTAAAGATATGGCGAAAAAGCAAGGATTTTCTGGATATAACAAGAAGAAAAAACCAGAGTTAGTTGCTCTGCTATCTACAATTTAATCTAAAAAGCAAAATCATAAGATAGTTTTCGCACGAAACTCAGGTTAAGTTCGGAGAGGGTGACAATCCCCCTCTCCCTTGCCGAACCACAAAAGCACCAAGATAAAAATTGAGTTTGACAGAAGTATACTTCACACCAAATCCGCCAAAACGCCTGATATTTCACGTTGCTGTTTCTGGCGTTGACGGTTGTCATCATATTTTCGGATAGTATCAATATTGGCGTGACGGCTAAGATTTTGAACCTTGCGATAGTTCCCGTTACTGTGATCTAGCGCGGTCGTTATCGAACTGTGTCGTACCCGGTGCGGTGACATCTTTTTGGTGATTCCCGCCTGTTTGCATAAACCATCGACCAACCGCCGGATCGACTCGCCAATCAACCTATCTTCTTTATCACCTTTGCGGTACGCCATCGAACCAAACATCGGCTCGGTTAACCTGCTTGCCTTACTGCTGGCGATTACCCAATCGGTTAACGCCTCAACGGTCTTTCGGGTAAGTTCGATTGCTACCTTTTGCGTTCCTTTGCCCTTACCCAATATTTGAAGAGTTCCCGCCTGTGGGTTGAAGTCTCCCACATTTAGAGAACAAACTTCATTTCGTCTTAGGGCATTGTCCCAAAGTAGGCGCAAGATTGCATAGTCCCTCTTACCCTTCACTGTGGTTCGGTCTACCAGCTTCAAAACCGCAGCGTAATCGCTAGCTTCCACGCCGGAAGTATCCCGGTAAGTCTGCACCTTCTCGGCTTTCACATCTTCCAGGGAAAAGGCACACACCCCAAGTTTACGCCCCATCGCCACCATCGACTTAATCGCCGCTAACTTCCGATTAACGGTGTTCTCAGCTAGTTTTCGCTCATTCATCAAGTACGCCTTGAACTTCAAAACCACAGCGATCGCGTGACGGTGTTCGAGGTGCAAAAATTCCAGAACTAAGGCGCGGTCGGGTTGTTTACCGGTTGAGAAAGCGAAAAAGTCTCGTAAATCTTTCGAGTAGGCGCGGCGGGTGCCAGCGCTGCGTGTATCGCTTAACAACTGTGAGATTACGTCTGGGTCGATGTCGAGCGTCGTAAAACTCTCGCCTATGGCTAGCGCGTAATTTTTTTCTAAGATTTCCGTCGTGATACTAGTATCCATAGTCACGTTATCCGTCTCAATAGAGCGTAAACTTTCATTCTCACTATATATATATCTACATCAGTATCTACTACTTTCTTTGCGATGGCGTACCCGCCCGCTAGAAGCGATCGCTTCCAGCGGGCGGGTACGCCATCGCGCCAATTGACGATAATAAAGATGGGAGAGATGCAATAAAAGAGCAAGGCAACTGTTACCTAGAAGCAATGACACAGACCGCAGCAATTACAGAAGCGATTACCACTCTATTGGATGCAGAAAATCGATTCGGTTTCGTCCGCGTTGAAGATGAGCAGTTTTTCCCAGAGTGGTATGAAGGATTACCTGAAATTACAGAAGCGGAAAAAGCTTCTGTGGATGTCCTGCGGCGTAGATATCTCTATCATCGTGCCGGAGGTGATTTACTAGAAGGGACAGTCATATTGTTGCTGGTGTCACCAATTCTTGCACTCTCCGGGTTTTACGATCCTCCTTTTCGGATTAAGGCTGAATCATCCGTGGAATTGGTGCTGAATGATGGCGAGGAGATACTGCGCGGACGGATTGATGTTTTAGTGCTGCAAGATCAGTTCTGGGTCATGGTGTTAGAGTCAAAAAAAACCACGCTTTCGGTTTGGTCAGCTGTACCGCAAGCCCTGGCTTACCTGATGGCTAACCCCAACCCCAATAAACCTGTGTTCGGTATGGTGACGAATAGCGATGATATTTTATTTGTGAAAGTGACGCAAACAAATACGCCACAGTACGACCTGTCAAGGGTCTTCGCCCCGTTTGCATCTGCCAGAGAACTGTACAGTGTTTTGCAAATTCTCAAGCGGATTGGTCAGGTAATCTCTGCTGCGTCATAAGCTCACTCAGGAGAGTTCCGATCGCTGTGGTTACGCCATCGCTCTTTGTGGGGTATTGATATCAGAATTGATATCATTCCTTCCCGGATAAGGAAAATGTCAACAGCTTCTCTCATGCGTTTACAAGCCAACTTTAGTTACTTCTCTACATTTTTAACTTTGTATTCTATGATTAAACCTATTATTATAGCTATGGTCAGAGCTGGGTATATGTATTGCTTTACGTTGTCTTCTAAGTAAATGTTATTAATCGCTAGCAAAAACTGAATTGAGGGATATGCAAATACCCAAGTCAGCAGAATTTTTATACATAAAACTTTAAGCGGTCTTTTCATGCGTTAATTGCTTACTTCCGTAAGGGGAAAGTACTATAGAGCTACTTACGAATCTATCCCGTTTCGCTTTTTGGCAGGTAATCTACACCCAGATCATGACACAATTGCCCACTTTCGACAGCGCTTTTTACCACAAAATTCGCCCCCATATTCTGGGGGTATTTTTATGGCGGTAGTTGCCAGCTTGCGCTAATCGCAATACTGCTCGGTTAAGGGAAAATAGATAATGGAATAAATCATAATTTGTTCGCGTATAATCTACGAGAACAAAAACAACTAAAAAGGTTGCTTGTACCTGAAGGCACTCTCGAAAAATTTAATTGTCAATTGCTGAGAATATTTTTAACCTGTTGAATTAGAAATTGA
>NZ_JACJSI010000352.1 GCF_014698065.1 Nostoc flagelliforme FACHB-838 | reverse complement strand
CTTAACGACACACCTGGGGATAGCCAGAAGCTATCACCCGAAACGCCATCAACTGTTGAGCAAGCAGAAACTCCGCACTCAAGTTTGATTGCTGGTGAAGAATCAGTTGATTTAATGGATCAGCTGTTTAGTTGATCACGAATCTTTCTTTTTCGGAACTTGTGACCATGTAAGCTGTCTATGTAACAATACCGAACCACCTATACAGTAACCGGGGCATTGAATCTATGAAGCCCCATGTAAATTTATCGCGCTTTGGGTATTGAGCCGAGATACAAGTAAAAAGCAGCAAGATGGTCTGAAAAGACTTGCTGTATATAAGTTTGAGCTTTTTTGAAGCGAAAGTAGGATTTTGCCTGAAGATACTTGTAGTCTGAGGTCAATAATTGCTTTTCGCCTACCCAAGAGAATTATAAATACTCTGTGGTAGGAGGCTAATACTTGGGGCTGTAATCCATTGCCTGTAAGATTTACAGGGGTTTTACTGCGAAAGATATTCATCGTTCAACCTGTAAAACCTGTAAATAAAATTAATAAAAACTCCTGTTTTTGTAGCGATACATACCCAAGATTTGCGCTTCCCTGTAAATTTTACGTAAAAATTCCTGAAACCTTTATAGAGCAAGAGTTTCCAGACCATCTTGCAGGTTTTTACACGTATCTCGGCTCAATACCCTTTGCTGCTACTGCTCTCTTGTCAAAACTTGAGAGCAGTTTTGCATTCTCAATTAGCAAGCGCTCGTGCTTTGTCCGAACGGATATATACCGCGCACCTAGAAGAGTCGTAGTCAACCTAATCAACGATAAGATCAGGAGCAAAGAAAATGAAATTGATAATGAGTCAGGGGAAGCGATGGAAGTCAAAAGCGAAGTGACAATAAAATTTAGTGGCTCACTACCAACAGCGACACCAGCAGAAAATAAAAAAGTTGCAATCGAGTTAACTGACCAGAACGGCATAGTCTTCACCGCTCAAGTTAATGCAAAAAGTTGGCGTAAGGCTGAAACTAGCGCCTCAGAATTTGCAGACTGGGCTGGGGCAGTTTCGGGCAAGCTTGGTCAACGGACTGAGAATGGTTTTGAGGTGGTTGATGCCGGAATTCAAATTTTTGAGAAAAAATCAAAGGAAGTTAAGCCAGATGTAGAGGCGGCTGTGGCTGAAGCTGGCGCAAGTTCATAGACAGACTTCCTTGGCGATCTCAGTTTTCTTTAAAAGCGATCGCTTTTCCAAACGTTAATGTTTTCATATATATATTCAAGATTGTCAGCATGATCATTACTACCGACACACAGCAGTTACCAGTCAATAATCAACCGATAACGCCTACAGATTCTCTACAATATCGTGCAATTGGGCGGCTGTGGGGAAGGTATGTTCCAAGTCATGAGCTTATTTATGAAGGGCAACTAATAACTGCTGACGGTGTAATACTCAATGCCATTCTCCAAAAGAGAGCATCTAAAATAGTTCAACACGCTCAACTTGATTTATCACTTGATTACTTGTGGACTGTTTACCCCAGAACCCGATATGAAAATTCTCTGACAAAACTTTCGGTGAGTTTAGTAAATGTTCGCACCCCCAGAGAGTATACCGACTCAGTTAAGACAGAATTGCAGTTACTAGCTGATAACTTTTCTGTACAAGGACTAGTTGTATACGAAGACTTAGAAAAAGGGATAGTAGAAGTCAAAATCGAACGAAGTATTCGGATGAATTTTGACCCACCCAAGTATTTTAAACTGAGGCTCCAAGGGTTTTTACCACCTAAATCGATTAAGCAATTCTGGAATTTTCAAGTGCGACGTGTCGGGACTAGCTTAGTAATTCAATCAGGGGAGTGCATTAAAGAAAAGAAGCGTGAGCAATCCTCAACTCAAGATATATCAACCAACACGGCTGAATATACTACTGAGTTAACTGAAAGCTAAACTGACAGAAAACTGTAATCATTCTCTTCTTAATTACTGATTTAATCAACGTTTCAGAGTGCATTGCTGCCAAGAATTTATTATGCCTAAACGTAAATCCCCCAAGACGAATAGTTCACCATCACCATCAGATGCCGCGCCAAATAAATCTGCCATTTTGCGTGTCGTCAAGCAAAAATCTACTGCCACTGACGATAATAACTCTGCACAATCTGGATCACCATCAACTGCACTACCAACAGAAAATCAGCCAGTTGAGCCGGAATTAGAAGTAAATAATAACCAGAGTAAAAGCATTGAAGTTTCCGAATTAAACAGTAGCTCTGCCCTGAGTTATGACGCTGTGCCTCAAACAATAGAAGCAGAGAATGAACAGTTAGATTTCCCTCAAACTCTCGAAGCCGCACCAGTTAATTTATCATCATCAACTGCAAATATTGAAAGTACATCTGATGAAGATGGGCAATTGGAATTAGATTTGGAGCAACCGAAATTAGCGAATAAACCAGCCTATAAAAAATTATCAACAGCAACTAATAGTTCAGGACAGACTTTTACTGTCAAAGAAAAGATTGAGGTAAGTACCTGTAACTTTGGTATACAAAAGGTTTTTATTGTCTCCTTATATTCAGCACCAGATGGAAGTATTTGGGCTTATTACCATCCTGTAGACAATACTCAAAGACGGCTTTGGAAGCGGGGGTGTTGTCGGATTGAGGATTTGAAAAAGCTGTCAATGGAAGTAAGCACTGATTAACAGTGTAAATAGCGATTTTATTGAAAAGTTGTTGTGAAGCGATTTTGAAGAAAAGGTGATCACCGAAGACATCCACCAATAGCTCATTGTAAGATGGGCATATATACAGAAATCCTTATAGCGAACTCTCATTATTCAATTGTGTCCTTTTAGTCACATCAACCACATAAATTGCCCCCAGAATATGGGGGTATTTTTATGGCGGTAGTGGCGAAAGCGAGGTAACAATCAAATGAGCGTGGCTCACTACCATCTGAGGTAGTGTTAGGCGAACGCTGTAGACATCAATGAATCTAGAAGACTTTGAGGCATCGATTACACGTTTGACTAAATTTGTGTAACTACTAACTAAATATTGATCTGACGTTGGGCATTGAGTCTCTTTACTAAACAAGGTAGCCTAATTAAAAGGAGATTCTGAATCGATTTTATAGATGCAGCTACCGCAAGAAGAAGCCGACTATTTCTTTAGCCTTTTTAAACCCCTATTGGTTTACACAAATCAAAAATTCCAGATAACCCCTGGTATAAAAAAGCCAGAGGACATAGAAAGGTATCCTTTTGAGTCAACAGTAAAAATTCGAGATAAACTTTACCAAAATCCCGAACTTTTTGATAGATTTATTCAAGAAAATACAGACACTTTATCGCCGGAAAATATTTCTATTATTCAAAGTTGGAAAGGCTTTATTCCAGGGAAATTTTTTGTTTTTCGTTACTTGAAGAAGTATACAGTTTTTCTGACTAATGATGAGCCTCCTAAAGCTTATGGAGTTCTGTCCTTATATAGCCCATTTGAAGAAATAGTTGGTTCAAGCCTCCCAAGATTAGTTGAGACAGTGTTGCTACCTTTCAAAGATAAAATTGTCTCAGATGGTATATTTAAGTTTTCTAACATCTTTTTTGTCCGTGGTGTACAGGGTTCACTTAAAGAAAATTATGAGTTAGCGAAGACAAGGTTTGGTATTATAACTTCCCTAACCGCCTCTGTGTCAGAAATTGAATCGCCTGAAATTGCCAAGTTAAAGACTTATTTAAAAAGTCAAAAAAATTTAGAAGAACATTGGGATGAAATACGGATTCTCAAGGAGAAAAGCTCCGAGATAAAGCACCTTTACTACCAAGAGGTAGGTAAGATATATGCAAAAAAATATAGCAAGCAATGGCGAGAAATAGGTTTAAATGATGTCTGGTTTGCTTTCTTTGAGGCTATGCCGATTGCTAGTGGTAAAACCCAAGTTGATGTCGAACGAACAGTAAAACAGATTCTTCCTAAACCACAACAAAAATTTGTGTACTATTTTCATCTCAAAGGCAAATGATTTTGATATGAGAGATGCGCTTACATCTCTTAAGCGGTAGACATCAGAAGTGATCACTTTTTTCTTTTCTCCTCCATATATCTATGCCACAGTGCCAAAATAGCCACAATTTAAATGCAGTCTATTACTAGAGCAAGAACGGAAACCCTATGAAAGGAAGTATGTAAGTATTGTGACATTCCAGATAATTATCAATAGCAATAGCTTAAGCTAACTAACGAAAGTTGCTTCATCAGTGAACGCTGTGTCCCTTAAGATTATTTCTTTTTTTAATCAAGCTGGTGGAACTGGTAAAACCACCCTAACGCAGAATTTGGGTTATCAGCTGGCTAAACGGAGACATCGAGTTTTGTTAGTGGATATTGATCCTCAAGCATCGCTGACTGCTTTTATGGGTTTAGAACCATTCGAGTTGAAGCAAACCATTGCTGATTCTTTGTTAAAAGATGCTCCATTACCGCTCCACCATAATTTACACAATGTAGACTTAGTTCCCAGCAACATTATTTTGAGTGCTGTTGAGGTACAACTTCATTCCGTAATAGCTCGTGAATGGAGACTTAAGCAAACATTATTAACTGTGCAAGACAGTTATGACTTTGTACTGATTGACTGCCCCCCCACATTGGGAATTTTCAGTATTCTGAGCTTGGTAGCTTCCACTCATGTACTTGTACCAATTCAAACCCACTTTAAAGCTTTTTTAGGCGTAGAACTGCTGCTAGATTCTATTCGCCAAGTCAGAGAACGTATTAATCCTGGACTGGCGATTGCTGGTGTAGTGCCTATGATGCACGAAAGCCGTACTAGCCAAGGTAAAGTTATTCTTGATGGCATTAATGAACAACTGAGTCCTATAGCTCCAATTTTTCCGGCTATTCCTAGAACAATTAGCTTTGCTGATGCTTCGATGGCAAGGCAGCCCTTGGCGGTTTATGATCCTAAACACCCATCTGTCCAAATCCTTGAAGCTATTGCTCAGAAACTAGAGGAAGTTTAATGCAACCAAGAAAATCTAATCGGGTAGCACCAAAGCTAAATACAGTTGATGCCTACCTTAGTAGCTCTTCCAACTCATCTTCTACTACAGTTTCAATTGAAAAGATTCGATTACCACTCAAACAACCACGTCGCTACTTCGACCCGGAAAAGTTAGCCCAATTAGTACAGTCAGTCAGAGAACATGGCATTTTGGAACCAGTGCTGGTTCGTCCACTGCATGATGGAGAGTACGAGCTGGTAGCTGGTGAACGAAGGCTACGGGCTGCGCGTGAGGTGGGGCTAAGTGAAATCCCAATTGTCTCTCATGACTTGGATGATAAACAAGCTCTCCAAGTAGCTTTGATGGAGAACTTACAACGGGAAGACCTTAATCCAATAGAAGAAACTGAGGCAGTCCTAGAGATTCTGTCGTTTTCTTTAGAAATAGAACCGAGTGAAGTTGTATCTATGTTGCACCAGTCTTTCAACGCTAAACAAAGAGGTATTGAATTGAATCAGAACGTTCTGATTCAACTTGAGCAGATTGAAACAGTATTGTCACAAATAGGACGTTTCAATGCTGGAACATTCCGCTCTAGCCGACTTCCTTTGCTAAATCTTCCCGAAGATATTCTTTTTGTACTGAGGCGGGGCGAGATTGAGTACACTAAAGCCCAAGTAATTGCACGAGTTAAGTCAGAACAGCAACGTTCTGAACTACTCAAAATAGCTATTGCTGAAAATTTATCTTTGAGCGAAATCAAGACGAAAATAAAAGAACTAACACCTGAAACAGAAACAACCCAAGATAGAGTTTTAGCTAAACGATTAGTCGAAATTAGCAAGCGACTACAAAAAAATAAAGGAGTCAGTGTTCAGAAGAATCGAACGCGAATATTGAAGCTTTTGGATGAGTTAGAAAAACTCACATCAGAAAACTAGTACAGCACGGCGGAAATAAACCAAGCATTATTGTGAGAAACTAAGAAAGTAGAGTCAAAGCAGTTTAGGCTGAAAACAAAGGAACCTAGTGTGGCACGGTTAGCTCCA
>NZ_JACJSI010000351.1 GCF_014698065.1 Nostoc flagelliforme FACHB-838 | reverse complement strand
TGAAATTAACTACGACTGGACATGACAATACAGGTTTAAATTTGAACTGTTCCGGTATACAATCTGTTTTCTGAGGGGTCATGCTTAAAACTGCTGGAATTCATGTGCAATAGATATTTTGGCAGTTTTTGACTCCTCTTTTCTCCAGCTTCGTGAGAAATCCGGGATCAGCGTCTAGAGCAGGGAGGAACACGGGGCAAAATTGTGCTGAAGTTTACAGAAAATTAGACCAGCTTTACGGCGTTGGTAATTGCTAAACGGATCGGAGTTTGATTATGTGCTGAAGGTCAATATTGATTGGGACAGGAGAAACAGGATGATACTGCAAGATAAAGTGGCTTTAGTTACTGGAGGAACATTGGGAATTGGTAGAGCAAAAGCGATCACATTCGGTGCTGCTGGAGCAAAGGTAGTATTCTCAGGTAGACGCGATGCAGAAGGTGAAAAAACTGCCAAACTAATCCGTGAAACAGGTGCTGAATGTTTATATGTCCATTCAGATGCCTCAAAAGAGGAAGATATCAAAACGTTAGTGCTTCATACGGTTGCAACCTATGGGCGACTCGACTATGCCTTCAATAATGCAGGCAGTGACGCTTCTTTTAAACCTCTGCATGAACAATTAATTGAAGATTTTGACAACCTGATGGCAATCAATGTTCGGGGACTGTTTTTGTGCATGAAGTACGAAATTCAGCAAATGCTGTCTCAAGGATCTGGTGTGATCGTGAACAATTCGTCAACGAGTGGTCTCGTTGCGTTTCCGGAGACTTCTCTTTACGTCGCCAGCAAACATGCAGTAATGGGGCTGACGAGATCGGCAGCTCTGGACTATGCCAAACAAGGTATAAGGCTGTGCTGCATGTGGACTAATTGTTGTTCATCGGCTGAGTCATGTCAGCCACCTAATAATAGATTATCACTGAGCTTTATTTGCAAAGAATGAAACGATTTACCTTGTTTACTTTCCTGTATCTCGCGCTGGGAGTTTGTCTAACGGCGATCGCACTTGGATACCCAAACCTGCCTTCGGGTCTTCAAAGAAGCTTGTTCATCAGTGCAGGAACCTCCTACATTTTTTGTCTCCTCAGCACCTTCCCATTTTGGCGCGAGACGACGATCCGCTTCTATCGCAGACGGAATTCAGCGGTAATTCTACCCTGGTTGGCGATTGGAGTGAACATTGTTGGGATGATCTGGGAGGTTCAGAATCAGAACTGGACGATGGAAGCCATTTTAGGAGCGTTTTCGCGGCTAATATTTGTCTTACCGTTTGTAGAAATCATTGTGATTACATGGCAAGTGAATTCTGAACATTAGTATCTAAATCGGATGCTGCCGAAACGAACTTGCGCTTCACCACAGGAATTTGACAAATCGTTGTAAGAATTTGCAAGAAAAGGGCTATTGATCAAAAGAAAATTAAGGGGATATTAGAAAAGGAAAGAGCTTCAGAATTAGATCAAATACAACAAAATCAATCTCCTATACCATTAACCCCTTTACAAAAAGCACAAAATTTAAAACAAAGCCAACAGGAAGTACAACAATTGATCGACTCTATTAAACAAATGAATCAATCGATTGAACATAATGCAGTCACTGTAGTTATCAGAGAAGATATTCATGAAAATTTTAGTAGAACTTTCTTTAGCAGAAACACGCCGGATCTGATTAAGGAGGATGCACAAAATTTGAGTTTAGCTTTTAAAAATGATGCTGACGCAATTCTTGGAAAACTACAAAACAATGAATTAACTCCTGAAGTTGTTGGAGCCTATATGCGTGCGTATAGAGAAAATGTTGCCAAAAGAGTCTTTGCATATAATCCTGATATTGACAACATATTAATGGGATATTTAAGACAAGCCAGAAGTAATCAGGCTAAACTTACAGAAATGTTTGAAAGGCAATTAGTTGATTACATAGGTAAGTTGAAGACAAATAATGAGCTAACTACTAATAATGTTAATAAATTATTTGATTTTTATACAAAGAATGTAAAGGAGGGTAAAATTACTCGAAGCGATGATGTTGTAAATGTCTTACGGCAAGCTCATCAAGCAGCTACATAACTTAGTCTTATTATCTATTTAAATTTTGAATCATGGTTTCTAAAGTCACAGAGATTTTAAAAAATTTATCACTTACAGTTGAGGAGAAAGCTGAAAAGATTGCTGAGATTCTCAGTGCTTTACCCGATAAAGGAGCAGAAGAAACTGTACGCTTAATTCTTAATGCAGACGACTATGTTGTAGCTACATATGCTGCCAATTATTTAGCTTTATTGCCTAATCTGCAACAAGAAAAAATACAAGCGATCGAGCATATTCTCAATAATGACAAAATTCTAGCAATCGCTGCTACAAATCTGGTTAAAGCTATGCCAGACGACGTAGTAAATCAATTAATCAATAAGTATTTTCAAAACCCCGAAGATTCGGATTTCTCCAACATTATCTATGAAGTCGCTCAATGGTTTCCTGACAAACTCCACCCATTTGCAGCACAATTTAAGGATTCGATTATTGAAAAAGTCATCTTGCCGGGGGCGGCAGATAACTACGTTGAGGATTTAGTTAAAAAATACCGTGAAGAAGAAGACCCACAATATTTACAAACTTTGGTGTATATTCGTACAGACAAAGCATTAGACGCGCTCATAACTTTATCAAAAACAGTTCCAGAAGAAGATTTAGAAGACATCTATGCTTATATAGAAAGTTCTGGGGTATTTCCAGAAACGCGCAAAGCATCTTTATATTGGAAAAATTATCGCGGATATATTGTCTCAAGAAATGAAAGTCCTCATCAGATGGGAGGTAGCTTTCCTCATCCAGTTCCTAAGTGTCCTGTAACCGATATCCCAGCCAATCGTATTTTAACTTTAGATTTGTCTCAACTAGATTTAGGTCTAAAAAGTGGCTATAATCCTAGCTTTTTCTGGTATGAAAGTGGTTATTCCCCAGGTTATATTTACGTGCAGTTTACTGAAGATGGCCTAAAAGGATTAATTACTCCAATGACAGATGGAGAGGTGGGAACTGACCTTATTCCTGGAGAATTAGCCTTAAAGTTAGAAGAATATCCCCTAAAATACGGTCGTGCAGGAGAAGCAATACCAGGGTTTTCTTATCATCAAGTAGGCGGTTATCCAAACTGGATCAGATTTGAACGCTTTCCCTCTTGTCCAATCTGTGATGAACGTATGAAATTTTTAGTAAGTATAGATAGCGGGATGACTCCTTTTGGAAAGTTGGGTTTCAATGGTATCCTTTATGGATTTTGGTGTGATCCATGTGCCGTTTCCTGCACTTCTCACCAGAGTTATATGGCTGATTTCGACAGTGATGAGGATGAGGATGATTTCGAGTAAGATGCGTATAAAGACTAAACATTTTCATTTAAACAGCGAATTAACACTAAGCGAATCTTCCGAATCGCCGCTAACAATTTGTGCAGTAACTTTAGCACTAACTAAGGAAGTTCACAAAATCACTGAATGTCGTCTCACCTTCCAAGTAAGCCTAGAACTTTACCAACGCATCGACAGCGAAGCCTTATTTAACCTTAAACCAGAAATCCGTACTCCTCTATCTGGTGGAAGCTTTCAACTCTCACCCGACATCCAAATCGAGGCTATTCTCGACTCTGATTTATTACCACAACTGGCAAAAAACGTAAAAACCTCTAACCAAGCAGCAGCCTATCTCCAAAAGTTAAGTAAAGAACAGCCCAATCATCCTTTATTATCGCCCTACAGTTGGTATGGGCTGCAAGTTAAACAGCAACAGGAAAAAGGTGAAACAGGCTATTCTACTGTTTGGGCATATCTTAAACCTTCTGATATTACCCAAGATGGGATTGATGGTAAAAAGCTCAATGATGCAATGTTTGATTTTGCTAAAGAATGGGCTAATAATAATCAATCAGCAACTTCTGAAGATGTCATATCTCAAACAGTTGAGAATATGACACAAATTTTTACAGAATTGATGAATAATATCTCAGAAAGTACTGAAAAAGTGATTTCTGAAACTCTTGAAGAAATAGCCACTGTCTTTGAAGAATTAACAGAAGATATTTATGAGATAACTGAAGAAATTACTAATGAAGGTAATGTTTTTGAGGCAATAGTCAACTTTTTTCAAGCAGAAGATTGGCAATTCCAGCAAATTTCAGGGGAGGAAACTTTACGCCTCACCTTTCAAGGAAAAAACGGCAAATGGAACTGTTACGCTAAAGCCAGAGTTCAAAAGCAGCAAATGGTATTTTACTCGATTTGCCCCATCCTAGCGCCAGAAATGAAGCGAAGTGAGGTATCGGAATTCATGACCAGAGCTAATTATGGCTTAATTATTGGTAACTTTGAATTAGACTTTGCAGACGGGGAAATTCGCTTTAAAACCAGTATTGATGTAGAAGGTGACAATCTCACTTCAGCTCTAATCAAACATTTGGTTTATGCCAATATAACAATGATGGATGAGTATCTACCTGGAATTATGGCTGTGATTGAGAATAAAGTGTCTCCAGCAGAGGCGATCGCCCAAATTGAAAGCCCAAATTGAAAGCTAATTATAGCACCTTTACCACTGCCCGCAATTATCTTCTTGTTGTAGACCTATTAACTGTCACCGTTTCCAAGCATAACCCTGTTCTGTCACTTTGGGAGAAGCCAATGCCTAAAAGCCTTTAAGAGCTTTTCTCTTCAGCTTTTGGCTATAAATTTTAGTTTCTGTTAGAAAAGAAAAGCTCAAAACTTTATCAAATCAAAGTTTCAGAGTTTCGCTCCGATTATTGTTTTCCGAAAGTGACAAAACAGGGTTAAACATTTTTGAGGAATAAACAAGCCTCAAACCTATACAGCGCAAGAAAAATAAACTTTTATAGTATGCAAAGATAACTTAGTGCAATGATCGTCATAGTGGAGCATGTTCAGCGAAGTCAAAACTCCCTTGCACTCTCAGCAGTTTGTCTCAAAGCCAAAAAAGCTTCTTTCAACGGTTGACTGATAGCACTGTCTGGTTCTGCCAGCACTAGTTGTTGATAAGCTTCCAAGAACTGTGACCTTAGCCGATGGAATAAATGCAGAAAGTGGCGCACAAAACTGATGCAATCCAAAACCACAATTTCTATACCGCTTGTACGATCATACATACTTAAGGCATATTCCCGAATACCTTCCTCAATCACATCCGTAGTGATAAAAATATAGTTGTCAACTCGCTTGCCAGTACCATTAATTTTTTGCAATGCACGGTCGATATCTTCCACGGTGACACGGCGGGTCTTCATTTCATAGCTGGTAATCACTTTTTGATCATCAACTAAAGTAATTTCTACATCTCCCAAAGCCTCAGTCTGTTCATCTGCCGCATTGTGAGATTTTAGAGGAAAAAAGCGCTCTCCTAATATATTGTTCTGCCACTTGATAAGCAGCAGCAACAATCATTACAGGAAGGCGGCTTGAGCCTCGGCAAGCCAGATGCTGTTTCAACAGTGTAATAATTTCCTCTGCTGACAAAGGCATTGCGCCTTCCGATTTCTTCAGATCCGACAGTAGTGTTTCCATGCGTTGCCGCTTTTCGTTCCGAGCAATAATCAGACAGCGAATGGTTTCCGCTAGCATTTCCTCAGCAGTTATCTTGCCTTGATGAACATCATCAAGTAATTGCAGCGCGGTTTGGTAAAGCTTAGGTGGTCGTCCTACCAGATTTATTACTGGGGTTAAAGTAACATTGCGGTTTCGCAGGGCAGGGGTAAGAAATGCAGTAGTAGGATTACAAGGCAACTCATGCTTATTAATGAAGGCTGTAATGTAACTTTCATCGTAGTAGCGGCCAGAGTAAGCATTTAATGCAATACGGTTCAGTTAAGGCTCAAAAGCTTATGAGTGACGTTAAATTTCGGAGCTTCGACTCGTTGTCCAGTACCTCTGTGTTTTGGTTTTTTAGAACGAAACTTTGATACAGGTCTTTTTACAACCCTGGGATTAGTACGGTGAACGCGTTCGGGTAACAACGTATCTAGGATTTCTACAATTAACCAATTGAAAAAAA
>NZ_JACJSI010000350.1 GCF_014698065.1 Nostoc flagelliforme FACHB-838 | reverse complement strand
GGTAAAGGCGCGGCTGCAACCGATTGTAGTACTTTGAGTCGCCGTTGTGTCGCCGCTAAGGCATTACCATCAAGTATCCGCACTGTATAACCGGGCAACAAGGGTGCAGGCGCTCCACCCATCTGTCTAATTAATTCTCCTAGCGAACTTGCGGTTTCTCTCAATAAACCCGCACTAACTGCTGTTTCCACTCCATTGAGTTTGCTGTACAATGCCCATCTTGTCACATTCAATTCTTCGGCTTTGGCAATGTAAGCGGCATTCACTGACGGATGAATTCCACACACTACCAAATTCATCAGATTCACCAAGCTTGAAAACATCAGTTCCCTCTGGTACTGCAATTTGGCATGACGCGAGAATATCTCATCGAGTCTTTCTGGTTGCAATATCCGCTCCATTAAACCTCGCATCATCACGCTAATGGGGCTGCATTGAACAAAGGCATCAAATAGAGCATCCAGCATTTTCTGCTACCGTATGAATCTTTACTCTCAACAGTAACTTCTACTGATTTTCTCTCGCCCAGATTTAACATTTAGACAGGTATCGTTTCAGCCCCTACGCCAACAAAAGATCCGTTAACCACACAGGATCGCCAAATCATTGCAACTATCGTCAATCAGTCGGATTACTCCAAAAACTGCCAGCCCGAAGATGTGGTAACTATCTGGATCAACAGCGATGATATTGTGTGGGTGAAAATGACCCACGGCTATGCTCGATACCACAAACAGTGTTTCAAACGCGCTGTTGCAGAGGTAAAAGCGAGTCTTTCTGCTCCGGTAAAATGCAATCACAAGGAAGATAAGGAATTGAAACAAGCTTCTGAGAAAATAGGCTTGTTAGGCAATTGTGATTGGCTATCGTTGAGCGTCCAGTACCATTCTGATAAAGTAATCGGTCATGCTGGTTGTTATATCTCTCACAAGGCTCGAATATTAACGCCACCATCTGAATGGGACTTCACCCTGCCGAAGTGGAATATACCTGCTGCCATCTGTCCAGATTGTGAAGGACATGGGTGCGGTAACTGTGGGTATCGCGGGACTCGTGCAGAAGACTTGTGCGAACCAGTGGACGACTATCGACTGACCTATGTAGGACGCACTGACCTTCAGACGGCTCACAACGTATATCTAGATGGTGAATTCTTGGGAATTATCTTCAAGGTCAAAAACGCTGATGAAGTCTGGGAAAACGACCCCAAGACTTACTATTGGCGCTGTGGGGATGGAGTACGGTATTGGAGTGTGAAAGAGGCTGTAGAGGTGCTATCCAGGGCAACTGCTCCGATTGAACTGCCGCAAGTTCGTCGGGAGTTGGTCGCGGCGTAAATAGAATGGTGGGTTCTCATACCCACCATGCAACCATAACCAATCCTTGTAAAATAAAATACAGTTCGCCCTTACAAAATGACCCAACAACCTCACGATAAATTTGCCAAACAGTTTCTAGAAGAGTTACTTTCTCCCTTTGGGGAAGTAAAAACTAACAGGGAAGTAACTGATGAAACAAGATTTGTTGATGTGTTATTTTCACCAACACCAACATCTGCGGTTGATGCAGAAACTTTAGGATTATTGGGTAGAATTGCGGTATTAAATACTACTTTACTAGAGCCATTTCGCAATCAGCCGAGTAGAACGGAAGTACGCAATTGTCTTCAAAAATTGTTCACTGTGATTGCAGACGCGCAACGCAGAGCCAACAGGGAAGACACAACAATAGCAGAGAACGATTTAGCAAGACTGTGGATCTTAGCGCCTAGTGCTTCAAAAGCTTTGCTCAAGGCTTTTGAAGCTAAACTAGATTTAGACAATTGGATGAGCGGAGTGTACTTTCTGCCATTGGGTTTAAGGGCAGCAATAGTAGCAACTAATAAGCTACCGCGAACTCCAGACACACTATGGTTTCGGCTCTTGGGGAGGGGAAAAGTACAAAGGGAGGCAGTAGAAGAACTGGTTGCACTACCACCATCCGATCTTGTACGCCGGAATGTACTGGAAATAATTTACAGGTGGCGTATCAGTGTAATGACACAGACAGAATTAACCAAAGATGACCAGGAGTTGATCATGAACTTAACTCAAGCTTACGAAGAAGCAAGAGCGCAAGCGGTACAGCAAGGAGTACAGCAAGGAGTACAGCAAGGACAACGACAAGTTGTAGAAAACTTGTTAAGATTCCGGTTTGGTTCTGTGGATGAAGAACTTTCAAGAGTAGTCGGTAGTTTGTTGCAGTTAGCACCAGATGATTTTGCTAGAGTTTTACTGAAATTATCTAGTTTATCCCGTGAAGAGTTGTTAGCGAGATTTAATTCACACGAATAATCTGTAACTACAAATAATTAGTAATAAAAAGCGCTTTTGTAAAATCAAGAGCGCTGTTTTATTGGCTCTACATTTCATACATTTTTAGTCAACGGCTGCGCCAATGCAAAAGTGAAATGCTTTTGGTAAAAATACATGACCCCTGAACAAACATCAGAATTATTTGCTCTCTTGATGCGCCAAGAGGAACTACTTAAACAGTTGGTCGCTTCAATCAATAAACCGAAACTGGGATTGCACTCTGAAGCTGGCAGTTGCAAAATCTACTGTAATCGTCACAATGGTTCACTGTGGTATACCCTAAACAACAGTGAAGCGAGTGCGATTACCCAAACTGCCTTAACTGGATATCTAAAAGAACTCAAATTTGAGAAGTGTGAGCGCAGAGGAAAAGAAGTTTACAAGTTGCTGATTACTATTCTTGCAGACAGAACCTATATATTAGAAAGTGGGCATGATACTCACTTTGCTAAATCTGTATTAGCCGCGATTGCTACTCTTACTCCACAACAACTATACTCTCCCATCACACTACAGCCTACTCCTGGGACGACAGATGAAAGCGTCTTATTCTGTCGGGTGTGGGTTGGGTCTGAATTAGTCATGGCATCCTACAACGAGCAAAGCAATTGGCGAGAAATAAGTAAACAGGCTTTAGAAATTTGTAAATCAATAACAAAGTAAAAATGGTAAGACTAATAGATTTAACTGGGCATCGTTACGGGAAACTTTTGGTTAAACGAAGACATCAACAAAACTCCAAAAGTTACAAAGCTAGATGGATTTGTGTTTGTGAATGTGGTAGAGAAACGATTGTAACTTCAAACAACTTGCGCTCACAACAGGTTTGTTCCTGTGGCATCTGTGTTAGAGGTAAACACAATCAATCAAAGTCTCGAACATATAAAATTTGGAGCAGCATGAAAATGCGTTGTTTGAATCCTAATGATTCTGGTTGGAACTACTATGGAGGCAGAGGAATACAGATTTGTGAACGTTGGAAACAAAGTTACGAAGCTTTTTTAGATGACATGGGAGAATGCCCTTCTGAGCAACACAGTATCGATAGGATCGACTTCAATGGTGATTACTGCCCGGAAAATACACGCTGGATATTACTTTCCGAGCAAGGTAAAAATACGAGACACAATAGAGTTATTAATGCCTTTGGGAAAAGCCAAATTTTGGCAGATTGGGTTAGGGAAACTGGGATAGCAAATACCACGCTCCGAAGTCGTTTGAATAAAGGTCAGCATCCCGAAGAAGCTTTGTCTACACCAGTGTTTAGAGAGAGGCTATTGACTTTTGATGGAGAAACTAAAAGCCTTACAGATTGGGGCAGATATGCTGGGATACATCCAGACACTCTCTCTGGACGACTTTCTCGTGGGTGGAGCCTAAGCGATGCTTTGAAAAAGCCAATCAATATTAAACATTTTCGTAAGAATAGCCTATAAAGTCAGGCTTTAGCTGTAACAAAAGCTGCTCTTGAGATGGCGTTTTAACTCGTTGTAAACAGAGTTTGGGTAACTGTAATTAGAAGTTACTCAAGCTTTGTCTACAGCTTGCTGTGCTGCGTACTCACCACTACTACTAACAATAAATGACTACAACAATCGTTCAGCCTAGTATCGAAAACTTACAGCAGTTTTCTGACTCGTTCGATATCGAGAAACTATTGCAATCTGAGGGAGTTTTGCCGTGGCTTCTAGTAAATGGCTGGAAGGACGACGATGAATCAAGATTGATTGCAAATATTGTTGATGAGTCTACCAGTATTGATGAAGTTTGGGAATCAGGCGAGTTTGACTTTAAGGCTCTGCCTGATGAATTAAAGGAAAAACTCAATCAAATCTTTGAGCATTTCTATCTGTAACATTTTTCATCCTCAATCAATAATTAACGCAGAGTTAACGAAAAGGTTGACGAAAGAAGAATCAGATTATGCGTGAAAAACTCTACAGTCAGACTAATTAAATCTGACTGTAGAGAAAAATCGATTCCACGATAAATTATGGCACACTTCACTGCTACTGAGATGGAATTAAATTTGATTAAAGTTTACGACCCAACGCTTTTAAGCTCCTCAAAAGTTTACCAAATCAACGGTACACTTTCCCGATATTTGGGTGATGAAGGTAGTATACAACATCCACAGTATGTATTTGTACCTCTGCCAAATCAAAGAAAAAAAGCCAGCTTTCGACTAAATCGAAACAAACTTATGACTCGTTGCTATGAAGTCGAAGGCATGGTTTATGAAAAGCCTGTGGTACAGGATAATTCACAGCAACTTCAGCTATTTTGAGCCATGCCAACACATAAACCGCCAGTCATCAAAAGACCTGTTCGACTACAAAATGGCTCTACAAAAGTAATCTATAGAGCTACTAAAGACATTCAAATAGTCACAAAGAAAGCTTCGCTGAATTGAAAGTGAAAAATAATGATTGAGGTGAATAATCATGGTACAAGCAATTGACAACCCTATCATTGCAAATTTCCTAACTGATGCAGTAGTCGAACGCCACAATTTCTCACAGTTAAATAAAACCCGTATCCGCTTTCGTATCCAGTTAAAGAAAAGTACAAAGTCTGCCGCACCTAAATGGGCAGATGTGTTAAAAGCTGAAGTATCTGAAATTGAATCAGACCTCGTTAAAGTCACAAATTCCGAAGTCGGTTTGCGAGGTATTAAGGTATTCAAAAAGCTTGATGAAGCTGCTGCCCAACTGAGGCAAGAGATTGCTTCAGTTCAAGAGTGGATGTCTGCTGATACTGGTGATTGGGTTTGTCCGATTGATTTGGCTCCACTCGTTTGGAATCAGTTAATCAATATTAGAGACAACATTGCTCCCGGTTTACGCAATCAATTAAAAGTTGACTACGAAGCAGGACTCGAAGATTACCAAGAGCGAATTGACCAGTTTCTCTCACTTAACACCTGGGAATTAGCACAGGATAAGCAAGAGTCAGTCAAAGCTAACTTGTTAAGAGCATTCCCGACTCTGACCGACCTCGAAGACTATTTGCAAGTCGTTATTGGTCGCCCGGTGATTATCCCTGCCCTCTCTGAACAACTCAATCAGCAACAAGCCGAATGTCTTGACCAGATTACCAAGTTCATCCAACAGTATGACCAAAATCTGGAGCAAAGGCTACGGGAATCAGCCTTGGCAGGTGGTGAACAACTTGCCGCCCAATTGCTTGAAGAATTAAGCGACTGGGAGCCAGGACGTAAGCCAGTACAGTTCAAAAAAAAGATGGAAAAACACCTGATGAAAGTGCGGGTGTTACTGGCAAATGCCTCACCTGAAGCAGGCAGCAGTTTAGAACAGATGATGGCGCACTTAGAGGATGTTTTAAAAGTCGAAGCGAGTTAAAAATTATGCCAGTCGCCTGACCATAATCCGGATCATCGCAATGTAAATAAAAGTCTCAGAGGTTTCTGGTAGTCGTTCATAATCTTTACTTAAACGTCGACACCAGTTAAGCCAACCAAAAGTTCGCTCAACAACCCAGCGCTTTGGTAAATGGACAAAACCTTTCTTTTCCAATGGTCGAAGCACAATTTCCACAATCCAGCGAAACATATCCATCACCCAACGCATAAATTCTTCACCACGGTATCCGCCGTCCATCCAAATAAGATTTAAACGTTTTACCTGACTGCCTGTATTGTGAACTCGGTTGAGAACTTTTTTCGCTCCTTCTCGTTCTGGAAGACTGGCTGAGGT
>NZ_JACJSI010000035.1 GCF_014698065.1 Nostoc flagelliforme FACHB-838 | reverse complement strand
TGTAAGCAGGCTTTGATCCGTTCTTGTTTCTCTTGGTTCATTGTCAGCGATCGCACAGGGTTATCTTCCTTTACATTTTCCCATAAATGGTAAATCTTCCAAAACTGGATGCTCCCTAAACAAGCGTTGTTTGCATCACAGGTTAGCTCAATAAATATAATTTAAAATCCAATACGCTTTGGTTAAGGGTTATTGGTGTAGATAATTAATTTGTAAAACGCGATAAATCGCGTCTCTACATCTAGGCTTTGGTCTTATCCAAACTGTATTGATTTAAAATCTCGTTTTAGGTTCTATCTTGAAATGCTTGTCATTCATGAATAGGGTAGGCGGCAGCCCCGATTAGGTATTCCCAGTCAGAGACTGGGAACGAGGAAAAAAATATAAAATTAACTGTGCTTTTAATCCTTTGTAGAACTAATTGGTTTTTGACCAAAGGGGATATTCTTTTTACCTTGAGGAGAAGCACCTCCAAGACTGCGGAAATACAATCCTCCAATGGTGAGTAAAAATGCCACATATCCCACTGCTTGCACAAGATAGAGATTGTCTCTATAACCAAATAAAGATTTGAGAATAATGCCAGGAAACTTTTCATCAGGCAAGATTGTGGAAGTATTGGAAACCATTGGCCCCAAAATACAGGAGTGGACTTTTGTAAAACGTTCGTAATAGAAACAAAGGCTTTCTGTGGCGCGACTGCTAAGGGCAAGGTTAGCTACAGCTTCGTCAAAATGTTTCAAGGCTGAAACTACCAACCCAGCGACAATTAACACTAAGAAAACGCCCATTACCTGGAAAAACTGGCGGATGTTAATTTTGACACCCCATTTAAATAGCAGCACGCCAATGGCAGATGCCGCTACCAAACCAGCAATAGCACCCAAGGCTGGCATTAATCCCTGTTGAAAATTAGCTGCAACGAAGAGAACAGTTTCAAAGCCTTCGCGGACAACGGCAATTAAAATTAAAGTAAAAACACCCCAACCAGCATTTGAGTTTTGTGTCAGCGCTTCTGTGACTGCTCCCTCAACTGTAGCTTTCATGAATCTGGCTTGTTTAGTCATCCAGATTAGCATCCAACTGAGCATTGCGATCGCTAACACACTAAACACACCTTCTAAGGCTGGCTCAACTACGGTGGTGTATTGAGGATTTGCTGCTCCCAGTATTTGAATTATCCAACTGAATAAAACGCCTATTAAGGCACTGACAACAATCCCAACACCGACACCAGCATATACCCAAGAGTTGAGTTGGGATTGTTTAGCTTTTTTCAGCAACGCTAGCACAATACCAACAACAAGGGCAGCCTCTACTCCTTCTCGGAGTGTTATTACAAAAGTAGGTAGAGCAGTACTAAAATCCATCTTTTATCCTTTGTCTTTTCTCCTTTGTCATTAGTCCTTTGTCATTTGTTTTTGACTAAGGACAAAGGACTAATGACTAATGACTATTAACTAAAATCGCGTAGCATCTTTTTGAGTTCGAGATTATGCATCTCTTCTTGCCCAATCATCCCGCGAGCGAATTCTTCAAGATAAATGCTGGCATTGGTAACAGTATCGAGCAGATTTTTATACAGATCCAATGCCTTTTTTTCGTGGGATAAGCTTTCTTCCAAGATATCCTTGACTTTATGCTGGTAAGTTTCTTCCATTGGGGCAATTTTCAAGGAGGGATGCCCATCTAAACCGGTGAGAATTTCTCCCACTTGTTCAGCATGAAGTAAAGATTCACTTGCCTGTGCTTTGAAAAAAGCCACGATTGGAATACGGTTAGGGCCTGTTACCATCAAAGAATAATGTGTATAGCGCACTACCCCTGCTAGTTCAAATTCCATGATGGCGTTCAGCAGGTCAATGGTCTTTTTATGATCAAGTTCTTGCATCAGTTGTTAGTTCAAGTAACGAAGGGAGTGTAATTAGTTGCGAGTTAGGAGTTAAAAGTTAGCAGATGGAGATTCATAATGCATAACTCTTAACTCTTAACTCCTAACTATTTTAAACTCCTTACCATATACTTCCCATTAAATTAAAGTGTTATCGCTGTGCTTGGGTATTGGACTTATCAACCACTTTTTGAGAGTTTTCCTCAATGGTTTTCACTAGCTTGGTAACATCATTAGTAGTTTTGACTGCTTTTGCTGGTGGGATGGCAGCAGGCCAAACTTTTATAAGTTCAGCGAAACTAGTCTCGATCGCTTTGTGTGCTTCAGGATCTGTTTGAGCTACTTGACTAGAAATTCCTTTGTATAAATCATTGGCGTAAACGACAAAACCACGGGAGTCTTGATACTCAATTGGCGCGGTTATTTTACCATCTGCGATCGCCGCGCCATATTCGGAGTTAGCTGAATCTAGTAGTTCGTTTATTACCTGTAGCACAAATCCGGGTTTTGAGCGTTGAGCTTCTGGCAAAGCTGCGATCGCTCCATCAACTGCTTGCACTGAAGAAGTAAAATTAGTTTTAACTTTGCTATCCTTCGGACTAGCTTTCACTAAATCTTGCAAACTCACCAAAGTTGTCTTAAATTCTTTGACTTTGCGCTCATTAAGTTGGTCTTCTACATCGACATAAATCTCCTCAACTGGATGTCCAATATGAGGTTCTGCCTGTTTCGGCTGGTTCTGATCGAGCAGTTCTTGTGCTACTAAAAGATGCCCTTTCATTAAGCCTAATTTAGACATATAGTCAACATCTTTTGCCTCACCCGTGAGTACCACTTCTTGAACACCAACCTGGTCTTTAATTTGGTCGAACTGTTCTTGAGTAATTACTTTTTTGGTAACTAAATCTTCTGGGCTACCATAAGGACGAGCTGCCTGGATTTTGTTCGATAAAGCCGGGACACCTAGTTTAGCTTCAAATTTATCTAATTCTGACAAAATAGCAGTGTTAATGTTAATTTTTTCTTTGCCACCGTGGCCACTGTGACTGTTGCTACTTACTGCCTCTGTAGCTGGAGGGCTAGCAACTGGTGCTGAGGGATTTTCTGCGGTTGGTGTACTACTACAGGAACTCAAGGTAACTATTAAGGCTGCTGCTGCTGTTAAACAGATATAACGAACTTTTATCATTTTTGCTTCTCGCACAACTAAAAAAGTATTAATTGAAACATTTCAAACTACTACTAGAAAAGAGTTTGTTTGACACATTGTCATAGATTTTACTGTCTCATATAATGAGATTTTTTATCAGCTATTTATTTAAAACTTTAATAGATTAATTACGAATTACTAATAATATCGTCAGGACTTTTTAACAGAATTTTGAGAATTACTCTCAGTAAGTACTTCAAATTGACCCATGCAACCGTTTTCTGCGATCGCATCCTGATGGGGATGGAACATATACTTACCTGGGTAGCGAAAAGCAAATTCTAAGATGTGCCTTTCTGCTACACCCATCGTAATTACATCTGTTTTCTCGCTAGGAGTCATACTCATGCCATTGCGATAGACATCAAAAAAGTTGGCATGGAGATGAAACGTCACTGCCGGATCGTATTCAATGATGTTGAGAACATACAGCCGAATCAACTGATCTTTGTAAATGCGAATCGGGTTATGCATGTAATAGTGGGGCAGACCGTTGAAGGCGTAATAATCATTATGGCTATCATCATTCACGTCATACCCACCCATGACTAGTACGATTTCATCAGCCGGAGGAGGGGGGGTAGGTGGATCGATGATAAACATTCCATACAGCCCCTTAGCAATGTGACGGGTGACTGGTTGAATATGGCAGTGGTATAAGTGAACGCCATAGGGTTCAGCATCAAATTCATAAATTGTGGCTTTGCCGTTGCTAATTGGGCGAACACCATCCATTTCTGCTGGATGAACACCATGAAAATGCAAAGAGTGAGAATGTCCAGCATTGTTGAGAAATAATACCCGGATGCGATCGCCCTGTTTTGCCCGTAGCGTTGGCCCTGGTATGCGACCGTTTAAATCCCAGATGTTGTAAGAGACAGCACTATTGAGTTTTATTATGGAAGTACCCGCAATTAATTGAAACTCCCGGATAGTCCGCCCATTTTCTTGCTTCACCGTCCCATAATCAAAATCCCTTAACATCTTCATCGGGTTAGTCGCGTCGTCAGGTGCTTCGATATCAAATGGTGGCACTTTAACGATTGACTGACTTTGTAGATTTAGCATCTGCCAAAGTGCAGCTGCACCAGTTAATCCAGCCCCTGCTAGTCCCAGTTTCAGTAATTGACGACGGTTCCAAAGTTTTTCGTTACCCAGAGTGAAGTTGTTGGGCATGACATTTTAGTTACGATTAGCGCCAAAAAAGAATTGCAAATATTTTGCAATTGCTTTTAAATTCTATAATAATTATTGTTAATAATCATAAATACTTCAAAACTGCTGCTTTAAGTTATTAAATTTAGATCAAGCCAGAACCAGCCCGTGAAAATTCCAATCAATTATTCGGATTTTAATCAGTATTTATTTTTAGAATTTTGTATAAAAAAATATTCTAAGAAACTAGCTTTTCATACCCATTTTCTATTTGATTGATATGCTTATTGTTTTAACAGTACTTAGAATACAAACAATGCGTATAATAGCACCTGGGATATGGACGAAGCTAAGAGACTGTTGCTATGCTGTGGTGCATTTTATTTGCTTAAAGATGAGATAAATAGCATTTCTATAACATTGTCAGTACTTGCAATTTTTAATTTTGAATCGTTTATTAGAGCGTCCGCCGATTTAAACTGAATCTTTAAAATGTATTTGCGAGGTATACAGCGTGCCAAGAATTTTTCTCAAATCAAAAGGCGTATTACTAATTTTGATAGGTATTTTGAGCTTTTATCTAGTTGTTGGAGCGTCTACACCAGCCTATGCCATGCATATTATGGAAGGTTACTTACCAGGGAATTGGGCAATTTTTTGGTGGGTAGTGGCGTTACCATTTTTTATTTTAGGATTGCGATCGCTGACTCGCATCACCCAAGCCAACCCAGAACTTAAACTACTCTTGGCATTGGCGGGAGCTTTTACCTTTGTCTTGTCAGCGTTGAAACTTCCTTCAGTCACGGGTAGTTCTTCCCATCCTACAGGTACAGGGTTAGGAGCAGTGCTATTTGGGCCTCTAGCTATGTCAGTGCTGGGGGGACTAGTTCTGTTATTTCAAGCGCTGCTCTTGGCTCATGGCGGCTTGACGACATTGGGGGCAAATGCTTTTTCGATGGCGATCGCAGGCCCATTTGCTGCCTACTGGATATATCATTTGACGATGCAGCTAACTGGTAAGCAAAAAATAGCTATATTTTTAGCAGCCGCCTTGGGAGATTTACTCACCTACATCATCACTTCCGTACAACTCGCTCTTGCTTTTCCCGCACCCGTAGGTGGATTTATAGCCTCATTTACCAAGTTTGCAGGAATTTTTGCGATTACTCAAGTTCCTCTGGCAATTAGTGAAGGTTTGCTAACTGTATTGGTGTGGAATTGGCTACAATCTTATACACCTCAAGAACTAGAATTTTTGAAATTAATCAAAGGGGAACCTCAACACAATGAAACAGTCTAAAAAAGGATTGAGTAATTGGCTGTTGCTATTAGGAGTAGTGGTATTGGCAGTGGCACCACTAGTATTAATTAAAGGAGCAGAATTTAGCGGCGCAGATGGTCAGGCTGAAGATGCAATCAAAGAAATTCAGCCCGAATATAAACCTTGGTTTAATCCATTAATTCAGTTACCAAGTGGAGAAGTCGAAAGCTTATTATTTTCCGTGCAAGCGGCAGCGGGTGCTGGAGTAATTGGTTATGTAATTGGATTGTCTAAAGGGCGATCACAACATCAAAGGAATAAGGAATGAGTCTGCAAATAGATACTCTTGCATACACTAATCGGTTACGGTGGTTAGCACCAGAGCAGAAATTACTGTTTGCGATCGCTCTGCTGATCATCGCTGCCTTTAGCCATTCCCTAGTTCAAGTTTTGATTGCAGTTTGGATGAGTACTTGGACAATTATATATGCAGGGATCCCTAGCAAGATTTATTTCAAACTAGTTTATGTTGCTACTTTATTCTGGTTAACAAGTTTACCAGCTTTAGTCATCAATGGCGTAAATATTTCGCAGTTATATTTAGTGCAAACTGACTCAGCAGCAGGGTTGGATATTGGCTCTTATTATGTATATATTAGTATTCACGGTATTGAGCAGGGATTGATGATTTTAACACGAGCAATCGCGTCTCTTTCCTGCTTATATTTTATCATGTTAACTATCCCCTTCACCGAACTTTTACAAGTTATGCTCCGCGTGGGTTTTCCTGCGCTGTTAACCGATTTATTATTACTAATGTACCGTTTTATTTTTATTTTATTAAACACATCTACCGAATTATGGACTGCCCAACAAGCTCGTGGTGGCTATTGCAATTTTAGTATTGGGATAAAAAGTTTAGCTCTATTAATTGGACAATTGCTCAAGCGAACCCTAGAAAACTATCGTCAAGTATCTTTGAGTTTGGCATCACGGGGATTTAATGGAGAATTTAAAGTTTGGCATCCTCATCGCTATCGTTTATCCAAGCGTTATGCCATCGAAGCTATTATAGGATGTGCATTATTAATAGCATTAGATTGGTATGATCATGCAACAATTTTTACTCGAATTTGAACAATTATATTACACTTATCCAAGCGCACATGAATCAGCTTTAAATGGGTTAAATCTTAGAATACCTTATCATAAAAAATGTGCGTTAATAGGTCAAAATGGTTGCGGTAAAACTACATTATTTTTATTAGCTAACGGGTTATATAAACCCCAAAAAGGTAGCGTAAATTGGCAGGGTAAACCTCTAAAATACGACCGTCAATCATTGATGAAGTTACGCCAACAGGTAGGTCTAGTTTTTCAAGATCCAGAGCAACAACTAGTAGCTTCTACCGTTGAGGAAGATATTTCTTATGGCTTGTGCAATTTAGGATTGCCAATAAGAGAAATTAAACAACGAGTTGAACAAGCTTTAGTCGAATTTGAACTTACTCAACTAGCACAAAGACCTGTTCATCATCTCAGTTTAGGGCAAAAAAAGCGAGTTTCTATAGCTGATGTTATGGTGCTAAAACCAGAACTGCTATTATTAGATGAACCAACGGCGTATCTTGATAAGTTGCATACTCGTAAGTTGATGGCAACCCTGAAAAAGATTCATGCAGATGGTACAACTATAGTAATGGCAACCCACGATCTTGATTTAGTTTATCGTTGGGCAGACTGGATATTTGTCATGGATCGGGGACAACTGGTGATAGAAGGAAAACCCCAAGATGTTTTTAATCAACGCGAAATTCTTGAAGATTTACAGCTAGGAGTGCCACTGATATATGAGATATTATTTGCTGAGGTATCACCCGAAGAAGAACCAGCTTTAGAGCGCTTACGGCAAAGAATATTGCATAAGTTTTGTAATTTTTAATTAAAAATAGCCATATTTTTTAAGTAAAATTTAATTGTTTAGAAGATAAAAAATTAATATTTACCGAGAAATTAAGAAAGTAATGTTGACAAAAATTTCTGTTGAAAAAATTCTTGACCGTGCCTTGATGGGATATGACTTATCTCTCGAAGAGGGAGTGGTATTGTTACAACAAACTGATCCAGAGGCGATCGCAGCAATACGTACTACATCCGACACACTCCGCCGTACTCAAGCAGGTGATACGGTTACATACATAATTAATCGTAATATCAACTTTACTAATATTTGTGAGCAGCACTGTAGTTTTTGTGCTTTCCGTCGAGATGATAGTGATGCCGATGCATACTGGTTAGATTCGGCGCAAATATTGGAAAAAGCGACAGATGCAGTACAACGGGGTGCGACGGAAATCTGTATGCAGGGGGGGTTAAATCCACAAGCGCTGATAAATGGCAAATCTCTGCCCTATTATCTCAAGGTTGTAGAAACCATCAAACAGGAATTTCCCCACATACATCTCCACGCTTTCTCTCCCCAAGAAGTGCAATTTATCGCCAGACTTGACGGACTTGAATATGCTGATGTGATTAGTGCTTTGCGTGATGCTGGTGTTGGCTCAATGCCGGGAACAGCAGCTGAAGTGTTAGACGATGAGGTAAGGCGGATATTGTGTCCAGAAAAGATTGATACAGCCACTTGGCTAGAAATTGTTAGCACTGCTCACAAATTAGGCTTGCATACCACTAGCACGATGTTATCTGGGCATATTGAAACCCATGAACAGCAAATCGGGCATTTAGAAAAATTACGATCGCTCCAAAAAACTGCCATCAATCAGGGATATCCAGCAAAGATCACGGAGTTTATTTTATTACCTTTTGTTGGGCAAGAAGCGCCTAAATCCTTACGTCGCCGCGTCGGACGCGATCAACCAGTTTTGAGTGATGCACTGTTACTAGGCGCTGTGGCGCGGATTTACTTAGGTAATTGGATTCCCAATCATCAGCAGAGTTGGGTAAAACTGGGGCTTGCAGGTGCAACGGAAGCCTTGGTTTGGGGTTGCAACGATATCGGTGGCACCTTGATGGAGGAGCATATTACCACAATGGCAGGTGCTTTGGGTGGTACGTGTATGGAAGTGGAAACTTTGCAAACTGCGATCGCTTCTTTAGGAAGACCTTACCAACAAAGAGATACTCTTTATCAGAAAATTAAGAGTTAAGGTAGTTGTAAAAAATAAATAAATTATGCCAAATTATTTGTAGATTTTTAGGGGCGCAAGGTCTTGCGCTCCTAAAATGTTTTTTAACTGGAAGTCCCTAAGAGTAGCCCTTTCAAGGTGGGTAACAATTTTGGCAAAAAATTTCCTCTTCAATCTTCTTACTCTGTGGATAAAAAAGCTCCAGAAGACTAACTGTGCGTAGTCCTTCTAATGATGAATAACATTAAAGTATGCTCCGACAAATTTCTAATTTCTGGTTGCGTAATATATATCCTCGTTTGGCTCCCTTAATCGCCACAATTGGCATTGTTGGACTTGCTAGTTGTCTGCTCATTCTTTTTGTTTTAGCACAATTGGCTGAAGAGGTTTTGGAGCGAGATGCTTTTACATTTGATACTACTTTTCTCTTATGGTTACATCAGTTCGCTAATCCCAATTTAGATAATTTAATGCTGTTTATTACAAATCTTGGTAATCCTAATACAGTGGTTGTAGTTGCAGGCATTACTTTATTATTACTTTCGTGGCGACGTTACCGAGAAGAAGCCAAATTGTTTGTACTTGCTTGCTTAGGAGCATTAATTTTAAATACAGGGCTAAAGTTGTTTTTTTCTAAACCTCGCCCGGAATTGTGGCATCGCTTGATTACTGAAAAATCTTTTAGTTTTCCTAGTGGCCATGCACTAGGCTCGATGGTGCTTTATGGTTTTATTGCTTACGAAGTGGCAACTCACTATATGGTTTTATTGCTTACGAAGTGGCAACTCACTATCCTAGTTTTGCCAAAGTTATTTATAGTTTGGCGGTTATTTTAATTGTTGCTATTGGTATCAGCCGCTTATATTTAGGAGTCCATTGGCCCACAGACATAATTGCAGGTTATGGAGTCGGTTTTTTGTGGCTGATGATATGTATTACGATGCTTAAATTGCAAAGATTGAGGCAAGAAAAATTTAATTGATTAAATCTTTAACTGTCTACACCAAAGCGGTTGCCGTTGGCAAAATCTCTCGCAGAGAAGGGATAGCGGTGATAATTGGCTCATCATATTTTTTAATTATCCGATTTTTTGCCCAATATACTTATAATTGAGCGTTTTTTAGGGAAATAAACAGCCTAGTCTACTCCCTAGTACAGACGTTATCAATCGCGTCTCTGCCCACTCCCCATTCAATTGATCCCCAAGCTACCAATCCAAGATACTATGGACATTGATTTACGTATTCTTTTACTTAATGCATATGAAGCGCTATTGGTCGCGTTTGCTTGCGCTGGTTTTGGTTGTAGCTATCGGCTTAATGGGTTGTTCTGGCAGTCCAGATAGTTTGACTGGGGATTATCGTCAAGACACCTTAGCTGTGGTCAATATTATGAGACAAGCTTTGGATATTTCACAAGATTCATCAGACAAAGCAGAAATTCAAGCAGAAGCGCGTCAAAAAATTAATGACTTTTCAGCTCGCTATCAGCGGGTTAACTCAGTTTCTGGTCTTGGCTCTTTTACAACCATGCGAACAGCCCTCAACTCCCTGGCTGGACACTACAGTTCTTATCCAAATCGTCCCGTACCCGAAAAACTCAAAACTCGTTTAGAGAAGGAGTTACAGCAGGTAGAGACGGCACTGAAGCGTGGCGGTTAGTTGTTAACTATTGTCTACTCCATTATCAAAAGTCAGGAGTCAAAAGTTTTGACTCTTGACTATTTTGCCAACTTAACAATGTATTAAGTTTTAAATTTTTAACTAAATTGATTAATTAAAGACACTACAAATCTTCTTCTTGGCAGATAACGGCTTTAATTTTCATCGCCAATCATCTCTACAAGATTGCAACTAATATTTTAGCTTCAAGGCGTGCGCGATCGCTTTTAGTCCAAATCTTCTTCGGTAAGTCCAGCATCTTTCATAATGCTTTTCAAAGTTCCAATCGGTAAGTCTCGATTACTATGAACCGGAACGGAGGGATAACATCAACACTTTCTTTTACGTAAATATGATGACTGCCAGTAATCCGTTTCAATTCCCAACCTTGCCGTTCCAAAATTTTACAAAGTGCTTTACCTGAAACCGCTTTCATAGCGATATTTCAACCAACTGTTTCTCCGGGTCAAGTTATTCTCGTTCGCTAGCAACTTCCAACCAACCTTGAATTGCATCTTGCAGCATCTCTAACAAATGTTCATAGTTGTCTCCCCAAGTGTGGCATCCTGGTAGGGCAGGTACAGAAGCACACCACACACCGTCTTCTTGCCAGATAACTGCTTTAATTTTCATTACCAATCATCTCCACAAGATTGCGATTAATATTTTAGCGTCAATTGGAGTGCGACACCGAATAGCCCGTCGTAGACATCGCTTGTCTGTTGGATTGAAGTTTTAACCTCTGTGCGATCGCACTCAACACGAAAAGGATTAACAACCGCATTCATCGCACTCTCAAATTTATACCTTCTGAATGTTCATTAGTTGGTATCTGCGGGAAAAATAAGTATAAGGTGATGCTTTATTTTTATGGCGAACCCGTAGACAAGTATTAACAGGAGTATTTCATGATTCCACTGATCTTAGGTGCTGTTGCTATAGCTGGCGCTGTTTTTGGTGTAGGTGCAGGTGCTATAGGCGTTGCCGATATGAATGAGGCAAAAGAAATTGGCAAACGCGCTCAAAAGCGTCATGAGGATGCTGTCAGCCAATTAAAAGCAGACTGGGAAGCAACTAACGAACTGGCAGAAGAGTATGGTCAACTCCAGCTTGATGTAATGATGCGTACAATTGGACGTTTTGTTGACTTTATCGAACGAAACATTGGTAAAGCAAAACAAAGCGAAAAGGAGTTCTTAGAGGGGCTAGACGGAATTTCAGTTCAGCAGATCAAAGAGTACAAAACTGCCGCAATGGAAGCTGAACAGTTTTTCAAAGGTGGCGGTAAGGCTATCGGGGCAGCAGCAGCAGGATACAGTGGCGCAATGGGTCTTGCTACCTCTGTAGGGGTAGCGAGTACTGGAACACTTATAGGAGGACTCAGTGGTGCTGCCGCCTGGAATGCGACTCTAGCATGGCTGGGCGGTGGCTCATTAGCTGCCGGTGGCGGAGGTATGGCTCTTGGTTCTATTGTGTTGGGTGGTATTACTGTTGGGCCGGCTGTACTAATTGGAGGCTTTGTGCTGGCTGGTGAAGGCGAGAAAGCGTTGACAAAGGCACGGGAATATGAAGCTGAAGTTAACACAGCGATCGCTAAAATTGAAGCAGCAAAAGACTTTATGCAGCAAGTGAAACGGCAAATTACAGAGTTGATGGATTTGGTTGAATCTCTCAACAATCTTGCTGTTGTGGGTTGGAACGAACTTGAATCTTTGCCATCATTTGATAAAAACAGGGATGCTAGTAAATTCCAGCAGCTAGGGCTTTTAGTGAAGGCGCTTGCAGAAATTATGAAAACCCCTGTTCTAGATAATCAAGGGAATCTAAATGCTGCTACTGCAACTATCAAAGCAAAATACCATACCCTTGGAGGCAATTAAAAATGTCAATCAAGAAAGTTGCCAAAGTAGTAGTCAACGAAGTCATTAATCCTGCTGAATCTCTACAGCAAATGCTTTCAGCATACACCGATTGCCTAAAAGTTGCTGAACAGGAACAGACAAAGAGACGAAAGATTGATGCTTGGGAAAATGAAACAATCACTAAGATTAACACCCAGCGAGAGTTGCTGATGGCATATCTAGATCGCTCTTTTGATGAACGTGCAGAAAACTTTCGCGCTTTGTTTGCTGTCGTTGATAATGCGATCGCATCCGGCAATAATGACCAACTAGCCCTTACCTTAAATTCAATCACAGAAATAGCTAAATCTAGCCCCTTCAAAGACCTTGCAAATTTAGCTACTGTTCGTGCCGCCCTAGATGATCCAAATCATGAATGGACATTTTAATTTTATAACAGCGCGATCGCTCTCCCAAAACTTTCTAAAAAGCCTGCCAACGTAGGCTTTTTTTATGTAGTGTGAGGATTACAGACGCTCTGAGATAATAGCGATCGCCACTATAATCACGTTGCATTGCAATATAATATATTGCAAGATAATTTTCACAAGACAATAAGCAAAGAAAATATTACGTATCGGATAGATAGCGATCGCAAGGCTGCACTTGATGCGATCGCAATTCATTGCAATTGCGATCGCAGCCACATACTTAATGAAGCGGTAGCCACTTATCTAGAGATGTATCAGTGGCAAACCGAGGAAATTCAAAAGGGGATTGCTGAAGCGAATACTGGAGACTTTGCTGATGATGAAGAAGTAAAAGCGACTTTTGCAAGACTCACCGCCGCATAGCTTAGGCAAGCCAAAATATCCTCTTGTGTCAAATAAGAAAAGTCATCAAGTAATTCCTCGTAGGTCATCCCAGAGGCAAGATAAGATAAAACATCGTATACAGTAATTCGCATTCCTCTAATACAAGGCTTACCACCTCGTTTTCCTGCTTCGATTGTAATAATGTTTTGATACTGCACAGCTATTCAAACCTCAAAAGTCTTCATCATCAACAAAAAACTCCGCATCCTCTTCTAATCGAGAATTACGCTGCCCAATACCAGCAAGTCCCCACAGAGGTTGCAGCAGTGCCATGCCAATTAAACCGACAACGGCACTAAAAGCCAGCACTAAACCCATTGGTATCTGAATCGATTGGAATGTTAAGAATTTTAACGATACAGGTGTGGCATTTTGGACGGAAATAATTGCGATCGCGATTACCCAAACCGCTATAACTAGAGATGTCAAAAAAGGAGCCAAAGTTTTCATTCTTGGATTGAAGTGAGGAGTTAGAAGTTAGGAGTTATATTTTGCTAGAAATGAGAAATTAGGAGTCAATAGTTGTAAATTAACAATTCTTAACTCCTAATTCATAACTCTTAATTTTTAATTCTTAATTCTGATAGATTAAACTGCAACTGCTTCTAGTTTAGCAATGACATTTTTTAACTCTTGGGCGATTTGGGTGAGTTTTTCGGGAGTGTTGGTTTCGAGGTAGACGCGCACCAGTGGTTCTGTACCGGAAGGACGCAGTAAAACCCAGCTACCTTCTTCTAAATAAAGCTTAATACCGTCTTTACGTCCAACTTCCTTAACTTTAATTCCTGCTACCTCTGTAGGTGGATTTCTGGTAAAGGAGTCGATGACAGCGGTTTTGTGAGCCTCTGTGAGGTGCAAGTCTAGCCGGTTATTGTAAAGTGGGCCATCGGCCTCAGCGATCGCTTCTTTGACAAGTTGACTTAGCGGTTTGCCTTCATAAGCGATCGCTTCCGCCACCAGCATATCGGCTAATACCCCGTCTTTTTCGGGAATATGCCCAATAATACTCAAACCACCTGATTCTTCTCCACCAATTAATACGGCAGTTTCCCGCATTTTTTCGCCTATATATTTAAAACCTACTGGTGTTTCATAAATTTGCAGCCCATTCTTAGCAGCGAAATTATCCAGCAAGTGGGTTGTAGCTACAGTGCGAACTATCGCGCCAGTTTTACCTTTATTTTTGATTAAATGACGTGCTAAAACTAACAACACAGTATTCGGAGTGAGGACAGTTCCTTGTTCATCAACAATACCAAAGCGATCGCTATCTCCATCCGTTGCTAAACCCAAATCAGCATGATCCCGGATTACTGCTTCCACTAATTCAACTAATTCTTCTCCTTTGGGTTCTGGCATTCCACCCCCAAATAAAACATCCCTCCAGTCGTGAAAACTTTCTAACTGAACGCCACTATGCTGCAAAACTTCATCTAAATAGCCGCGAGAGGTAGAATACAAAGCATCGTACTTTACCTTTAAATTAGCGCTTTTAATCTTTTCTACATCAAGTAAGGTGTAAATAAATTGTAGGTAATCAGGTTTCGGATCGAAAATTGAAATTGAACCTGATGGGTTGTTCCCAGGCAACTCATCCGATGCACTTTCTATATTTGCCACAATAGTGTCAGTAATCTCTGGAGTGGCAGGCCCAGCATAATCGGGTATATATTTAATTCCACAGTAGGGTGCTGGATTATGGCTAGCAGTAAACATCAACGCTCCTGCGGAATTTAGGTGGCGAGCGTTGTAGGCAATTACTGGTGTGGGGCAATCCCGATCGGTAATTTTCACAGTCCAACCCAAGTCTGCCAATACTTGGGCCGCTGTTTGGGCAAACTGGTCAGCTAAAAAGCGAGTATCGTAGGCAATAAGTACTGGTCTATCTTTTGTGTAGGCTGTTTCCAAGTAAGTGGCGATTGCCCTTGTTACTTTCCGCACATTGGGAAAAGTAAAGTCATCGGCAATAATCCCTCGCCATCCATCAGTACCAAACTTTATCTTGCTGGACATTTTTGCCACTTGCTCCCGTACATTATCAGTACTATTAAAGCTTCCCGCAAAGCGTGTGTAGCAGCAAGTATTCACCGAAGTTCTTTTCTAAGAAAGCCCTAGTTTAAACTTCTCCCCACCGTATTTTCTCTCACTGTTTCTGAGCAATGTCAACCCCCGATCGACCTTTTGCCAGTTATCACCTTTGGTCTCTAGTTGCCCCAGCGACCGGGCAAGAACGCTGGCATTGCCAGATGAGACGGGGGTTTATCAAAGCGCGGCAACATGAACCACAAATTAAAGCGCTTTTAGGGCAAGCTACCGCACCTCAGCGGATTGGCATACTCGCCCAAAAAGGCATTTATGAATTTCATCATCACAGGCATCTGTTAATGCAAGCAGATGGTGTAGAAAGAGTTGCACAGCTACTTAAGTTAGCCCACTCAAGCGATCAAGTCCAGCAGCGCGTGCTGCAAATTTTGAAAAAATATCACGATGCTCCCTTGCTTTTGGATAAAGATATTATCCAATTAACTGCGGGTGATGAAGGTTTTCCCAAACCGATAGTAGTTGAACAAGAAGATTATTGCTTTCGCTTATACGCGGCTATGGACTGCGTTTTTATTGAGTCTGATAGCACTTTACATATTTTGGATTTCAAAACTGGTAAATCAGCTTTTGACCGACGACAGGCATTAGTTTACTTGTTAGCTGCTCGTTATCTTTACCCTGGACAAGAAGCTGTCGCATCATTTTATAATTTAGAAATATGTAAAAAGTCTGAGTTAATTAGCATCAATAATAGTGAATTAGAATCATTAAAATTTGAGTTAGCTAATGTTGCTCACAAGCATCAGCACGATTTACAAAAATATCAGGAAGAAACTAGTAATTTCAGTAAAATTTTCCCTCCCAATCCTGGCTCCCACTGCCGCTTTTGCCCATTCAACTCAATCTGTGAATTTGCCGATTTTAAGCAGCATCAATCATATCCGTTGCCTAGTTTAAGAGCTACTCGCTAGTGAGGATTGGGACTAGGATTAGCAGGGGGAAATTCCTCTCCTCTGCGCCTTTCCCCCTGCCCCTCCGCCTCTTGTCAATGCCCGATGCCCTAATTTAAAAAGGCGGTAATTCTTTAAGAATTGTAAACCGGATATGATTAATCGCCAAATCACCGATGGGGATATCTTCTTTGGTTAGCCGTTCACCTTGACTTGTCACGGTTTCAAATGTGATACCTTTGCCAATTTCAATGTGATACCAGCATAAGCCCATAAAAAAGCGCGTCGGATAAGGGCCACCTTCACCTATATCATCAGGATTTGATTCCATTGGCAACCAACCAAAATTCGGGACGTAGAACTCCAGCCAAACATGATTAAAGTCAGGTTGTAGCGGCACTCCTAGTAAGTCACTATGGGGAGGACATTTGTACCTACCTACTGTGCGGCAGGGGATGCCATTTAAACGGGATAAGGCAAGTAAAACGCCGACATATTCGCCACAAGAACCAACGCCCCGTTCTAAAACTATATCTGGCGAATCAATGTAAGGCTTTATACCATAAGACAACTGATCGTAGACGTAGTTACGGATGCTGTACATTTTCCGCAGCACATTGGTTTCAGAACCAATTGCTTCTCTGGCACTACGGCGAACAATGGGAGTATCCATTGCTAAATCGTCATCATCCACTAAGTAGCGTGTTTGTAATTCTGGGGACAGTTCAGGAACGTCTTCGACATCTCTGGGTGTGATGCGATATTTAATGCCTCGAACTTCCAAAAGTGCTTTCCAGCCAAATATATGCCGTTCGCCTGGGGCAAGAGACTCAAATTTAAAGACTGCTACACGTTGCCCCTCTATCACTTCTTCGGTAAAGGGCATACCAATGGGTTCAACGTGTCTTACCTTTTGACGCTCAGTTTCCGATGGTAGGGCAATGCGCCATTCCACATCAGGTAGATAAACCTCGTCTAAGGGAGCTATTTCCTCAGCATAAGACATTTCGATGAGATAGCCATTAGAAAGGGCGTAGCGCTTATCTGGCTGGTAATGATAATACAGAGGATGAATAAAAGTACGATCACGGAATGTTAGCTCCTGACTAGGATCGGCATTGGGATTGTCCCGGATATAAGCCTCCTCTGAGGCGTAGGCGACATAAATACTTTCTTTGCCTGTTTCGTCATTTTTATGGATCGCTATACCTGTGGGACATTCAAAGGGAGTTAGAACACTGAATTGAAGTTCTCCGGTGGCTCTATCCATCGCATAAACTGATTGTTCGGTGCGATCGCAAATCCACAGCATTTCTTGAGTTACAGCCAAATTCTCTATGCCAACTCCAGGGGCATAAAATCTGGTAATTTCTTTTCGCGTTTCGCGGTCATAAACCAGAATGTAGCCTAGCCTTTGGCAGCTGACATAAACTGTTGTTTCCCAAACCGCAACACCGTCAGCCTCATAAGGCAATGTTACAAAATGTTCTAGACCCAAAGCATCGAGCTTGCACAAGTAAACACTATTTTCTCGGCTCACCCACAGGGTATCATCCCATGCAGCTAAACCAGTGACATCAGTAAATTCTTTCACTTGATGGGCATTGAGAATTTTGCTGTTGTCAGAGGTGGGATCAATCTCCAGTAGATGCCCTTTAATACTGTCAATGGCAATCAGTCTATCTTTAATGAAAGTAATGCCACACAGGGTAGCAGCAGTAAGCGGTCGAATTGTTTTTTGCCCAAACATCTGGCTTGCGATCGTGGGGAGTGTAAAACTCATATTAAGCATATTTATTCAATGGTTTAGCACGCCTGGACAATTCAATATTCAAAATTCAGCTTAAAAAGTTTGCTAGGTCGGGAAACTCTACTGGCTCCCCAGTTCACTTGAGCGGGTAAATACGCAAGCGACTGGCTCAACTTTGGGCAAAATTCAAAATGTTCGCGTAGCGTCTCGTAGAGAAGAAATGTAATCGTGCCATGCATCCTAGCTATTGGCTAAATGAAAAGGAACGCAATGGCGGCCTAAAATTAATCGTGGCATCAGGTCTTTAACAAAGCTTCAAAGCTCTATTACTTACAATTATCGGGAGAATGTCTTCCGAAAAACTCTTTCGTGAGAAATAATACTATGTCAAAAGAGGAAGAATTTACAAATGTTAAGAATTGCAGATACACTCATACAACTGGGCGATCGCCTTAATGTAACTTTAGAAGATGGAATTCCTGCCATCACTAAATTATGATCGAATTTTGTAACCATTTCCTGTGACCTACACGATGTCTGCTAATTCTCTGCCTGAAGGTGCCGCCGTTTGGCATAGTTTAGAAGTTGATAAAGCGCTAGATCTGCTTGATAGTAATGCAGACAGTGGCTTAACACCCCAAGAAATTCAACAGAGGTTGCAAAAGTACGGCCCCAACGAACTTGAAGAAACTGCTGGCCGTAGTGCTTGGGAAATTCTGCTGGATCAGTTCAAGAACATTATGTTGTTGATGCTGATTGGCGTGGCTCTGATTTCCGGGATTTTAGACCTGGTGGCTTTGCGGGCGGGGGATTTGAAGCCTGGTGAAGTGCCATTTAAAGATACGATCGCTATCTTAGCAATTGTCATTCTCAATGGCATACTCGGCTACGTCCAAGAAAGCCGTGCCGAAAAAGCCCTGGCAGCCTTGAAAAAACTCACCTCTCCCTTAGTGCGGGTTATCCGCGACGCCAGACTGGTGGAGATAGCAGCCAAGGAACTAGTTCCAGGGGATGTAATGCTGCTGGAAGCTGGGATGCAGATAGCCGCAGATGGGCGCTTGATAGAACAGTCGAATTTACAAGTGCGTGAGTCGGCACTGACGGGTGAAGCCCAATCTGTGAATAAACAGGCAACACTAAAATTGCCAGAAGAAACAGATTTAGGCGATCGCATCAATTTAGTATTTCAAGGAACCGAAGTAGTCCAAGGAAGAGCGAAGGTTCTGGTGACTAACACCGGCATGACAACAGAACTAGGCAAAATTGCCACTATGTTGCAGGCGGTGGAAAATGAACCGACACCGTTACAGCAACGGATGACTCAACTGGGCAATGTCCTGGTTACGGGTTCTCTGATTCTTGTGGCGATCGTTGTCGTCGGTGGTGTTATCCAGGCAAGAGGTTTTAGCAACATCCAAGAACTCTTGGAAGTTTCCTTGAGTATGGCAGTTGCTGTCGTACCAGAAGGTTTACCAGCTGTAATTACCGTTACATTGGCACTGGGAACCCAGCGAATGGTGCGCCAAAATGCCTTGATTCGCAAATTGCCAGCAGTGGAAACATTGGGTTCTGTAACTACCATCTGTTCTGATAAAACCGGCACCCTGACTCAAAATAAAATGGTGGTGCAATCGGTTTATACGAATGACAAAACTTTTCGCGTCACTGGTGAAGGTTATGCTCCCACAGGGGATTTTCAGTTAGATGGTCGAAAAATTTCCCTAGATGAATCTCCAGAAATCTCCGCGTTGTCAGTTGCCTGTGCTGTTTGTAATGATTCAGTGTTGCAAAAAGAACAAGGTGAGTGGGCGATTTTGGGAGATCCGACAGAGGGAGCATTAGTCACCCTAGCAGGAAAAGCCGGAATCGAAAAAGACCAGTGGAACAGTAAGTTACCTCGCGTCGCTGAGTTCCCCTTTTCTTCGGAACGGAAGCGGATGAGCGTGATTTCTCAAGTGGAGGGAGTTGCCACAGGTGACGCATCTTCCAGAGGCATTGACCCAGCGATCGCTAGTTTTATCCAATCTGAACCTTACTTAATGTTTACCAAAGGTTCTCCAGAGTTAACCTTGGCACGTTCCACTCAGATTCATTTGGGCAATCACTCAGCCCCCTTAACTGAACAACAACGCCAGAAAATTTTGGCAGAAAATGACCTGATGGCGAGTAAAGGTTTGCGGGTGCTAGGTTTTGCCTACAAACCCCTGGCACAGATCCCACCGGAGGGTTCAGATGAAGCATCTGAGCAAGGCTTAGTATGGCTGGGATTGGTGGGAATGCTAGATGCGCCACGACCAGAGGTAAGAGCGGCTGTGCAAGAATGTCGAGATGCAGGTATTCGCCCAGTAATGATTACAGGCGACCACCAATTAACAGCACGAGCGATCGCTACCGATTTAGGAATTGCCCAAGAAGGCGATCGCGTCCTCACAGGTCAAGAATTGCAACGAATGAGTGACGAGGAATTAGAGCAAAACGTTGACCTGGTGAGCATCTATGCCAGGGTTTCCCCAGAACACAAATTGCGAATTGTCCAAGCACTGCAACGCCGGGGCAGATTTGTGGCAATGACAGGCGATGGTGTCAACGATGCCCCAGCTCTGAAACAAGCTGACATCGGTATTGCAATGGGGATTACTGGCACTGATGTCAGTAAAGAAGCCAGTGACATGGTGTTACTTGATGACAACTTCGCCACCATTGTCAGCGCCACCAAGGAAGGCAGAGTTGTTTACACCAACATCCGCCGCTTTATTAAATACATCCTGGGCAGTAACATTGGTGAAGTTCTGACAATTGCAGCCGCACCCCTAATCGGTTTGGGAGGCGTTCCCCTTACTCCTTTACAAATTCTGTGGATGAATTTGGTAACAGACGGTTTACCAGCATTGGCATTAGCTGTGGAACCTCCAGAACCGGATGTGATGCAGCGTCCGCCTTTTAGTCCCCGCGAAAGTATTTTCGCCAGGGGATTAGGTTCTTACATGATTCGCATTGGGATAATATTTGCGATTATCAGCATTGCCTTAATGTGGTGGGCTTATCAACACACCCATGCTGCTGGGTATCAAGGAAATCCCGAAGCTTGGAAAACAATGGTATTTACTACCTTGTGTCTCGCCCAAATGGGTCATGCGATCGCTATTCGCTCTAACAACCGATTGGCTATTGAGATGAATCCCTTCTCGAATATCTTTGTATTAGCGGCTGTTGTCGTCACCACGATTTTGCAGTTGATGCTAGTTTACGTCCCACCCCTGCGAGATTTCTTTGGTACTCACTACCTGAATATGCAAGAATTGGGAGTTTGTATTGGCTTCAGTGCCTTAATGTTCGTGTGGATTGAAGCAGAGAAGATATTTTTGCGGATTGTGGGCAAGAAGGCTGTGTAAATTGGGCATGGGGAATTGGGAATGGGAAATGGGGAATGGGGCATTGGTTATTCTCTTCTACCCCTTTAATCTTTTACTTCTTATTTTTCTCCATCCTTCCTAATTCCCAATTCTCAATTCCCAATCCGTGCTATGTACCTCAAAACTCTAAACCTCCGACAATTTCGTAATTATCAAGACCAAAAGGTTGAGTTTACTGCTGCCAAAACAATTTTGGTAGGTAATAACGCTCAAGGAAAGTCGAATTTATTGGAGGCGGTGGAGTTACTAGCGACATTGCGATCGCACCGAATGACCCGCGATCGCGATTTGGTTCAAGAAGGGGAAGCTATAGCCCAAATTAATGCCACCCTTGAGCGAGAAACAGGTCTTAGTGACCTTAGCTTAACTCTGCGCCGCAATGGTCGCCGTAGCGTTGCCCTCAATGGTGAATCTATCCGCCGTCAAATGGATTTTCTCGGCGTTCTCAATGCAGTCCAATTTTCCAGCCTGGATTTAGAACTGGTACGCGGCGGCCCGGAAGGCCGCCGCAACTGGTTAGATACACTCTTAATTCAACTCGAACCAGTTTATGCTCACATTTTGCAGCAGTATAACCATGTCTTACGCCAGCGCAATGCCTTTTTAAAAAGCCATGTAGAGACGTTAGATGCAACCTCGTTAAACTCAGAACTGGCGGTATGGGATGCACAGTTAGCTACCACAGGAACCAGAGTCATTAGACGGCGCGATCGCGCCATCCAAAGATTAGCTCCTATTGCTAGTGCTTGGCACGCCAGTATTAGCGGCAGTACAGAAGTTCTGCAAATCAAGTATGTGCCAAATATTCCTTTAGAAGATAACCGTCCAGAGGAAGTGCAGCAAGCTTTTTTAGCAAAAATTCAGCTACGAGCGATCGCTGAAATGCACCAAGGCACTACCCTTGTTGGGCCACATCGTGATGAAGTTGAGTTAACCATCAACCAGACACCCGCTCGTCAATACGGTTCTCAAGGTCAACAACGAACGCTAGTTCTAGCCTTAAAATTAGCAGAATTACAATTAATTGAAGAAGTGGTCAAAGAGCCGCCATTGCTATTACTTGATGATGTTCTTGCCGAACTAGATTTATCCCGGCAAAATCAATTGCTTGATGCCATTCAAGACCGCTTTCAAACCCTGATTACTACTACTCACTTGGGTTCTTTTGATTCCCAGTGGTTAAAGTCCTCCCAAATTCTGTTTGTGAAAGCAGGAGAATTAACAATTCAAAATTCAAAATGACGCTCTTTACGTTCGCGCAGCGTGTCGCAGACAGACGCTACGCTAATAAAATTCGAAATTAAAGACATTTTCAGACGGAGATTTATAGTAGGGGGGCATAGCTGTGCGCCCCTATGAATTTTTTTGGTGTTTTTCTAACCTTTTAAAAACGTTGAGAACCAAAAAAGTCAGCATGGCACCGATTAATCCCAACTGCCATAAACCAGAGCCGGCAGCAATTCCCAATGCAGCCGAAACCCAAATAGCCGCTGCTGAGGTGAGTCCGTGAATTTGAAGTTGCTGTGATTCTTGGGAAGATTGGCGGACAATTTCTCCAGCACCGAGAAATCCTACACCTGCCGCAATTCCCTGAACCACACGGCTAAGTGCATCAGGACTAGCTTGCAGTCCTTCTGTTTGCATAATTATCAAGGTAAACATGGCTGAACCTAAACTTACCAGCATGTGAGTTCTTAAACCGGCTGGTTTATGTCTAATTTGGCGTTCTAAGCCGATCATTGCTCCAGTAAGCAATGCAATGCATAGTCTGAAGCTGATATTCAGCCAATCATTAGTTGCAAGGTAGTAAGTGTTTGGCAATGCTTAGTTTGATTAGAGAATTTTATATTTTAGCACAGCACGGTGTAAATCTAGGTATCATTTCAATTAACAAAGAAGGGGCTTAAACCCCTTATTTATTAAAGGCAGGCGAATTTCCGCTACAGGTTACTAGGTTAATTAGTAATGTTTTTACAAAAATAGTGCAAAAATATTTTAATCTTTTATTGATAGAGTTTAATTCAAGGGCTGTAATTTAATAGCCTATATTCATATTTACATTTTATCAATTCGGGAATATTTTTTTGGGTACAAATCAACATCTTACTTTATGAAGATTATTTTCCAATCAAATATTGTTTTGCTCAAAAATAAATGAATGTTCGCAGTATTAAATTATGATTATTGTCATAATCTGGGCAACCTAGATAAATTTTCAGTTTATTAATTAAATAGATTTTTAACTATTTAAAATGACTGAACTATAAAATTTTACATGAAATTGCTAGATATAACTCATACACTCAATAATTAAAAATGATACCGCCATGTACAATCTCGTAAAAGAACTAAACCCCCCATTTTAGGGAAAGGAGGCGAAATGAAGCAAAAAATCTGATTCCCAAAGGAGCCGAATTACAGCAATAAATCGTGTAACTAGCAATCAACCACTAACAAGGTCAGCAAATTTAACGTAAATGCTGGAAATTATTCTTAGTAGGGAGCCAGTGGATTAATAGCTGATAATGTATCAGAAGGAAATACCTGTGGCTACAAATAGACAACTGACAACTAACAAATTGAGTGGATAAACTCTACTGGCTAGACCAAATTAAACTACAAGACCGCGCCAAAGTAGGTGACAAAGCGTTTTACTTGAGCAAAATTATCCAGCGTGGCTATCCAGTGATACCTGGTTTTGTCGTCTCAGCAGAAACTTTGCGACAATTTCTGGAAAATCTCAATAGTTCAGAGTCATTAGTGGCTGACTTACCCCATTCTTCGTTACACCTGGATGTCACTAATTGGCGGCAACTTCAGCATGTGGCTAGTCGCTTGCGCCAAGAAATTCTCACTGCGACTGTGCCACAGCATTGGATAAATACAATTTTCCAAGCAGCTAGAGAATGGCAAACTGACTGTTTGATTCTTCGGCCTACTTTGGCAGTATCAACTGCTAACCCAGGCATGAAGAATACATCTGGGTTGCTGGAGTCGGTGTTTTGCCAGTGCGAACCCGAAGCGATCGCATTGGCGCTAAAGCGTACCTGGAGCCAGATATTTCGAGCCAGAAGTCTACTATATTGGCAGCATTCAGGAATTAATCTCCAACAAATTAATCTCGCAGTTTTAGTGCAACCTGTTGAGAATGCGATCGCCAGTGGCTTGCTCACAGCCAACTCCTCTCGGTGGGAAATTGAAGCTACTTGGGGATTAGGAATTGCGATCGCTTTTGGCGAAGTACAACCAGATATTTACTACATTAAACCCGAAACTGGGGCTGTGCTTGAGCAACAACTGGGCAATAAAATGCTCGCTTATGGTGTTGATGATGCAGCTTTTTCGCAACCAGTGCCGAATTCAGTACTTACAACAGACCACACTTGTCTGATTACCTATCTACTTCAGGAAGCCCAACAAAAACAGTACGCCTTAAAAGAAGAATACTTACAACAAATAATTGCTCTAGGAACTCAACTGGTGAGTGAACTAGGTAAAACCTTTACCGTTAAGTGGACTATCACTCAACAAACGACATCTGGCAAGCTCTACATCACACAGGTTAGTCCTTCCCAATCAATTTCCCACACACACTTTATTAGGGGACTAGGAGCAGCAGGGGGAAGAGTGCTAGCTACTGCCTTAGTAATTATTAATCCGCAGCAGAAACCCGAACAACTACCGAAGGGAGTGATTTTAGTAGTACCAACAATTACACCTGATTGGTTGCCATTATTGCAACAAGTTGCTGGTATTATCACAGAACATGGGGGATTAACTAGCCACGCGGCAATTCTGGCTAGAGAATTAAGTATCACAGCAGTAGTAAACGCCACATCTGCTACAACTTTAATTCAAACTGGCGAACGACTGCTGCTTGATGGCGACAGAGGAGAAGTTTATCGCATCAAAGGAGACTCAAAGGAGGAGATGGACAAAGGGAGAACAGAAAATCTTCTTTCCTCTCATCACCCCAACCCGAAAGTGCCCCATCCTGCTGTTACGTCTCATTTACCTATGATTGCTACCCAACTGCTGGTTAACTTGAGTCAGTCTACTTTAATAGAACAAGTGCAAAGCTTACCTGTAGATGGGGTGGGTTTATTGCGCTCAGAATTGATGGTATTAAATATATTGTCGGGGCAACATCCCAATAGTTGGATTTTAGGCGGACATCAGGCAGAATTGTTAGAGCTATGGTCTGAGCAGATTATGCAATTTGCCCGTGCCTTTGCACCAAGACCAGTTTTTTATCGTTCTTTAGATTGGCGATCGCACGATTTACCATCATTGAGTGATAATTTACAATCTTCGCTCCAGTCGATGTTAGGTGAACGCGGCACCTTTAGCTATTTACGAAATCCCGCAGTATTTGAACTAGAACTGCAAGCTTTGGCGAGTGTCCAACAAGCTGGCTACACCAATGTCAACCTACTATTGCCTTTTGTGCGGACTGTGGAAGAATTTGTCTTTTGCCGTCGCAAAGTTGAGCAAGCTCTTTTAACTGAGGTAGCGCAGTTTCAATTGTGGATGATGGCAGAAGTGCCAAGCGTCCTGTTTTTACTACCAGAATATGTCAAAGCAGGTGCAGCCGGAATTTCTATTGGTACAAACGATCTGACCCAGTTATTGCTAGGAGTCGCTCGAGAACAAGGACAGCTAGCAAAAGTATTTAATGAACGTCATCCGGCAGTTATGAGTGCGATCGCTCAATTGATCCAAATGGCTAAAAGTGCTGGTATACCTTGTTCAATCTGCGGTCAAGCACCAGCCCTCTATCCAGAAATCATCGATAAGCTAGTGGAATGGGGTATAACTTCGATTTCCGTTGAACCGGAAGCAGTGGAGCGAACATATCAGGCGATCGCTCGTGCTGAACAACGCTTAATTTTGGCAGCAGCACGTCGTCAACAGTAGGCACAGGGGCATAAGAAAAACCTAATTAACTAGTTTATTAAGAAATATTATCTATCAAAATTCTTTGTCACACAACGAATTACAGTATTTTACATAAGTAAAGCGCTTTAATAATATGTCTCTAAGTCTCCAAATGCTTGAAATTGAGGAGCAAGTGGCAGTTTTACCAACCACAATTAAAAAAATTAGCTCTGGCTAACCAGAATTTTTTTGTAGTTTATCTAGCACTAAAAGCTTACGAAATTATTTTGAAACATTTTCCGAAAGGCAAGGTATTTTCTCTGTAGTCTATTTTGTAGCAAAAGCTTACAAGGCTATTTTGAAACCAGGAATTATACAACTGGTAAGGAGATACGCTTGCATTTTTTAGCTAAAACTTTTATAGATTTTATTTTTATGCGCTAGGACGAAAGCTAGTCAAAATGTCTGGAGATGCCATTAATAATTTAGGTTTGACTCTCACAAAACAGTGATATTAATGAATTTTGATTGATTTGAAGTTGAATTTATGAAAAAAATTTTAGTATTTATTACAACAGCAATTGTGGCTTGTTTTTCCATTGCTAGTTTGACATCAGCAATTGTAACTTGGGATTCGTGGACAGATTCACAAAGTTCAAAAGCTTTAGCTCAAAAAGCTAATAGTTGCCCTGGTGCTTCAACCAAGAAGTGCTTGGATATTGATGTTTACGAAGCTCTAAATCTCATGCCAAGAGAAAATAAACCATTATTAGACCCAAGTCTTGGAGCTCAGTACGGTGGAACTTCTTCTCCTCCCAATCCATTAGTTATTAAACCAGGAGACTCAGTAAGATTTTTTATTGGCCCTCAATACTTCTTACCTGCATCCTATCAACAAAATGGTATAAAGTATGTTCCTCATGTTGGTGCTGGTACGACATGGCCAATTCCATATCCTGGTTTAACAATTTTTACGAATAATAAGGTGACATTTAACTCCGGCATTCCATCAAGTCCACAAAAAGTAGTAAAAGAATTTTCCCACGCAGGGCCAACGGATGAGCCTCCTTCCCCTACTTCTGCTCAATACTTAATTGCTAGTGGCCTCATAACTTATAATAATGCGGGAGAGTTTGTGGCAACAGCAAGAATTCAAATGATCAGACACTTTTGGACAGTTTGTTCTCCTTCTAGCTGGTTGTTTGTGCCTAACAAAAATGATTTATGTTCCGTTGGACAATCACAAGGAGTGCATAGTACCCAAAATCAAGATAAGCTGATTGACATCACTGTTTCTCGCCTAATTAAAGTAATTCCTAGTTTGACGATTAATCCTAATTTAGGGATTAATCCTAATTTAGGGATTGATCCTAATTTAACGATTAAATTGAATCCATAACGGACTTTCAGAACATAAAATATACAATTAATAAGAATTATTAGGCAGCCGAGGAATGTCAATACAATTAACGGATTCACTAAAATCTTGGATCTGTCAAATCATCAACATTTGAGCGCATAGTAATCATCGTTGGTGTTGTATATAGCACATTCAACTTTATACAACACCATGAAAACGTTAATATCGGTAAATTGCTGCAACGGCTGTGCTATATGGAATCTCTTCAAAGGGAACAGCGTAAACCGTGCCACCGTTTAATAAAGTATGAGCAGCAACAAAATCTAACAAATCCTCATCACCAGTTTCTTTTTCTGGGTGCAAATAAACCGTTTCTGAGCTTGGATCGAATAAACCCCACTGTTGCTGGCCAACTGCAACTAATAATGAATCCACTCGTTGGTAATAAGCGGCTGAGACAACTTCTTCGAGGTTGTTAGATGCTTTACCAGTATCACCACCAAACAATTCGTGAAATTGTTCCAAAACTGCTTGCTGTGACTTTTGGAAATCAGCCTCGACAATCGGCCAAGCTTGGTCATGTAACTCTTGGGGGCTGAGAATTTCTGGATTACCGATGATAGCTTCATCCATTAAATGCTGGTAACTATTTGCTTGTCTATATAAAGGCAAGAGATATTCTACCCCAGCCAGCACCAAAGGCACTTTTTGCAATTTCAGTTTATCGTGCAATGCGCGATCGACAATTTGAAAGAATTGGAGGATGTCTTCTTGGTGTTTATCTCTGTCAGGGCTTCCCTGTCCGTGAAATGTACCTGGTTGCGAAAAAGAATTGGAGGTTCCCCCCTTTGATGTGGCGATGCGAAACTGACCTTCTTTAGCAGTATCGTCTCTTTGCAGAGCTTCATCTAGACTTTTAGGAAGACTTTCTACTTCTAACTCTTTGACGCTGTAGCGTGTTCCTTCAAAGAACCTGACATCTTGTTGGCTTAAAGCCAGTATATAGAAGCGACCATTACCATTTAAAATTGGTAGCAGTGGTTTGATGTGAAATCGGTCTGTAACTACGACCAACTCTTGAAAATCAATTGGCAGGGGATAATAGCGAAAAATATTGTCAGAAATAAAAATTGCTAACCCTTGCTCTCCTATTTGATCCCAAAACTCTTGGGTATCAATTGCCTGGGATTTTTCCAACAATGCGATCGCATCTTCCTCCTCCAAACCCGCATCAATTAAACGAGTCTGTGCTTCCCTAATCAAATTTTTAAAGCGAATTGGATCTTGTCGCACTTCTGGCCCGGCTGGGTGCGTTGGCATATAAATTGAAACACAATTTCCTTTTGGCTGTTCTATTAATGTCTTTATTTCCTCTCTAGAGATTAATTGCATATTATATTCCTCCTATCAACGTGGCTAGATACATCAGTTCAGAGCATCAATATTCAATGATCTGATAGGACGTTATTCTCAGATAGTGGCGGTTGAAGTTCAACCGTTTTCTTCTGAATCTATTTCACCTCAAGGAAGGTTTGGTTGCATCTTTCTTTTGACAGGCAATATTCATGTTTGAGAATTACTAATTAAAACCCAAAATTTAAAAGCCAAACTCGCCACCTTCATTAAATGTTTGGCGTATTAGAGTTTGCGCTTCCTGAGTTTATGCCTATTTTACTGTCTGGTCGGCTAAGACCTAAAGTTACTCGTTTCATAATCCAGTACAAACTGGCAAGTACCACAAAGGTGATAGCAATAATCACTAGGGGCTGTTTCCCAAGAATTTCTTCTACCCCTTTGGTTAGTAAAGCATCGGGTTGAGTGATAAAATCCCAACTGTTGAAACGCAAAAATCGTCCCCAATATACACCAACAGCACAGAGAAAATGTGTAATCAACTCAACGCGCCAAATCCATTGGCTTTTACCAATGCGATGTAAGTAGTGACCCCAATTAATTAAGGATATTACATAAGCTTCAAATCCACCGAGAATTACTAATAAATACACCGGAATGAGTACCAGAGTAATCATCCATACTGATTGAATGGTACGGATATCATCTATCAAGTGAATTACATCGGTTAACAGATATGGAGCATTTGGTAAGAAAGCATAGAAAACTAAAAATCCTAGCCACCAAAGCCAAGAGCCACCACGCTTAAAGCGAAATAGCCACACACTCAAAGCTAAAGGGATAAAAGCCAGAAATAAATTCCAAGTCATCCATTTCATATTAATTTGCAAGACCTGCACAACTCTGGCTATCAATTCTTCTTTCATAGGTGCTTACTCGGAAGATGTTTGATTGATATAGATTCACTCTGTAGTGTTAGTGCTAACTTCAACAATTGATCGAGTTTTGTAATCTCCAAAAAAATTAATTTTCTCCAGCATTAGACAATATTTTTGTCTTAGTTAAAAGTCAATAAACACTGATATATATCCAAGATTTAGAGTTTTTGTATATTTCCTGCTGGCGGATAAAATTTATCAATCAGCTTGAGCCACTAGTGCCGCAAGGCGGAAGTCAAAAGTCAAAAGTCAAAAGTCAAAATCACTACAGAGTACGAGTTTCATTGATTTCGAATAGGTGGTTTATTTACGCTGTACTGTACTAGTATAGCCAGAAAATCATCAAGGTAAAATTTACTACCGAAAGTAAGTCTGAGCAACAAAAATGCCGAGAATAAGTTCTGGTGGACTTTTTTAATTGTAATGCTGGAGTTGAGAGAGTAAGGTGACTTAAGAGATTCGATTGGGCGATCGCAGTGTCGGTGGCAAGTGGGGATGAGGAAGCAGGGAAAGAAAAAATAACCCCCAGTTCCCAATCCCCAATACTCCAGATAGATTATTCTGGCTGGCGACAATACTTATTCATTTCATTTACTAACGTATCTGACTGCTTGCCAACAGTTGTAGCTGCTGTTGTCAATGTTGAATCAATTTCGGCTCTAGCTTTTTGAATTCTTTCTCTACCAGATGTCGAGGCCTCTGCTGTTTTGGTTGCACCAAGTGCCCTACCTGCCTTAGCGATCGCTTGGCTGAGATTCTGAAAAATCTTGACAAAACCGCTTTGAAATTCTTTCAACTTGGGGTCTGTTAAGTTCAGTTCCTTAATCGATTTAGTCACAAATTCTAAATCTTTAGACAGTTGTATGCTGGTTATGACTTGCGTCCCCTTATTGTTATCAATCAAAGAAGTTCCAGTATTTACAACTTTAATCAGTCGCTGGCACTGGGAGACTTTATTTTCGTTGCAACTAGTAATGAATAAAGCAATGCTCAGGCTAACAGGAGCAATAACCATATATTTATGTAAAACAGACATTAACACCCCACCAGCAATAAAGCCCAGAATATCGTATCCAATATTACGAGCAAAAAAGGTAAATAAGGTAGAGGGCATGGGGTATTAGAAAGAGGCAGAGGGGCAGGGAGAAAGAGCTAATTTTGTATTCTCCCGCTGCCCCCTCATCTGGAATTACCAATCTATCGGCAAACCCAACTGGTCTAAAGTCGCACCATCTTGCAAAAGTGGCTGAATATCGCCGTCTATTTGAATGCGGCCAGCAGACAGTACCAACGCACGTTGCGTAACTCTGCCTAACCAATGCAGGTCATGAGAGGCAATTAACATCACCTGTATGGGTAACTTTAACAACACTTGCGCCAAATGTCGCCGCCATGCTGGATCAAGACCGTTAGTTGGCTCATCCAAAATTAGAATTGTCGGTTCTAGGGCTAAAATCGAGGCTAGAGCGGCTAGACGTCTTTGTCCACCAGAAAGTTCGTGGGCAGAACGATTAGCATAGGCTTCTAGACCAAAATCAGCTAATAATTGTCGGGCGCGATCGCTAGCCTCTGCTGGTGACATCCCATAATTACGTGGGCCGAAGGTAATATCTTCCAGGATGGTGGGCATAAATAGTTGGTCGTTGGCATCTTGGAAGCTAAAGCCAATTTGACGACGCACTTGGGGTAAAGTTTGCGGTTTTACGGTAATGCCACTAATGGCAATTTTCCCAGATTGCGGTTGTTTTAAGCCGATTAGGTTCTCTAGTAAGGTGCTTTTTCCAGAACCTGTTGCTCCCATCAATGCCACGCGATCGCCTTTCTTCAAGGTAAAAGAAATTTCTTGTAATACCGGCTCCTGGCGGGAATATGCATACACCAGGTTCTCAACCTCAACCACGGCTGTGTTGGGGTTACTGGTTGATGTTTGGGAATTGGAAGTTAATGATTTCAAAATTTACAAACTCAATATTTGTAAGAAGTTAGGGTAACAACAGATGCGATCGCCCAAGCTGCTAGTATGGCAAAACGCTCTTTTGGTCTGAGGGGAGAATCTATGGGCAATTGCCCGTTGTATCCACGAGTTACCATTGCCGCATAAACTCGCTCTGCCCTATCTAGACTACGGAGATACAAAGCTCCAATCATGGCAGCACTGGCGTAGCGCAACCATCCCGCAGTTCCATTCAAACCGCGTAATTGAGCGCTGCGTTGCATCCGCGTCACTTCTGAGAGCAAAATTTCCATATATTGCCCAGCTAACAACAAGTTTTCCTTTAAAGGTGCTGGTACAGGTAAGCCTTTAAGGGCTATACCAAAACTGTGGGGTGGTAAGGTTAACAAAAAACTATTCATAGTAACCAAACAAACCAGAGAACGAACTAGCAAAAAACTGGCTCGTTCCCATCCCAAGGGCAATGCCAGCAATGACAAAAAGATTAATTCTGTACCGAGTAATCCCCCTAAGCGGGGAATTGGTACGCGCAACAGCCAAACCCACAAAAGTGCGATCGCGCCATATACACCTAAGCAATACCAGGCATAATGCTTTAATAAAGCTGCTCCCACCACAACCACTAGTGACAGTTGCAAACGTAACGGTAAGGACAGTTTAAGCATTATTCGGTTTCACCACCTTGGCAATCCCAAAGGCCACAGCAAAACAAACCGCAGCTCCCACAAGTCCAGCGATACTAGTACCAATTGGCCCTAAACCCTCAATACTATAGTCAGCTAAGGGAGTCGGGACGCTTACTCGTACTTTCTCGGCTAAGTCGATGAAGCCCGTGTTTTCGGCGACTTTTTCCAAACCATCAGGCCATGCTGAGGCAAAGAGTGAAAGTACTCCCGCAATCAAGAAAATGGCGACAATAGGTATAGACCAACCGCGAAACTCCTGCTGCTCTCCTGGTAATAAATCTGGTCGAGCGGTGGCTAAATAAGTTAGCACACCCCCAGTAATTATCCCTTCGCCAATACCAATCAGAATATGGACACCGGCCATAGCTGGTAAAACTATGGCTACGGGTGCAGTTCCTGAAAGGGCTAACTCAATGGCACAAGCTATGGCGGCTACCACTACACTTAGGCCAGCAGCGATGCCAGAAGCCAAAGGTAAGCGCCCTTTCGACCCCCCCAATAGCCGTTGCAAGGTTTGGGTTAAAACCCAGCCAACCCAAACACCAATCACTGCCATGTTCAAAATATTCGCTCCTAAGGCTGTAATGCCACCATCAGCAAACAGCACAGCTTGAATAATTAAAACTGTGGCGATACACAACGTTCCTGCCCACGGACTACCCAAAACGATCGCAGCTAAGGTTCCTCCTAACAAGTGACCACTAGTACCTCCTGCTACTGGGAAATTGATCATCTGGGCGGCAAAAATAAAGGCGGTGGTTAGCCCTAGTATGGGCGCACGACGAATACCAAAAGCCTCTTGCGATCGCCCGAAGGCAATAAACAGTGCTGCCACACTCGCCAAACCAGTAGCCCCTGCGACGGGAACAGAAACAAATCCATCAGGAATATGCATGATCTAACCTGTTTTTTAGATGTTCATTTACCCAAATCAAGCAATAAAATTACGTCATCATTTTAATAACAAACAAAACTTTTCTCTTTTTTACAATGCCCTACCGGGGGATTTTATAGTGTTACTTTTGACATACTTACAATACAATATCCACTCAATATACACGTATTCCTTAATTCGTTAATTTTTGCTAAGTTTATCATAAATTTAAGGATTTAATACCAGTATGTCTAGACATAGACTCGGTTTCAGCCAGAATTTAAATCTTTTGAAGTTGCCCCAACGCTCTTAACCCGTGTCAGCTAATTCTTTCTGTCTTTAAATGTCTTTAATTTTGAGTTTCTAATTTAAATTGTTAACTGTATTGTGGTGTTTGATTAATTCAAAACTCATCACTTCAAAAAGTAAGTTTTTTTATAGTTATAACAAGCTTATATAATTGGCCTTTTTACTTTATTTATTCTTACAACATTTATCAACAATATCAACAAAATATTTTTATCTTAATGGATATTTTCTTGATAAATTTATTAACAATATAAAATTATTGAATATTTTTATATTCAATTAATATTATCCATATTAATATTAAAAACCCATAATAATAGACTTTAAAATCTGTACATTTATTGATTTATTTAGCGTAGTGCTACAGTTTATTTTTAGAAAAGTATATAATGCCCAACAGCATACTATATAAATAAGCGGTTAAATGTAAAGTTTATATTAAGTTTGTGAAAATACTGGTAATCGAACTGCAAGAATTACTAAATTCTCAAAATAGGTAACTGTAAAAAAAGTATTACTCAAATTTTAAGTAACTAAGTTCAGTCAATATAATCAGCAGATGTTTGGCTCTCTTTTCCCCAGAATTTACACATCCTCGTTCTGCAATTTGCAACATGAAGACAAACTCATCCAACTCACTGTTAGCAGTACCAACTGGGCCACTAAAGATTTCAGAGTTGCCTCCTAACGGTATAGGTATAAGTGGTGAATCTATCTATCTATCTCTAGTAATTCCTACTTATAAAGAGCGTGACAATATCAAAAATGTAGTTAGCATATTGAGTCAGTTACTAGATGAATCTATTCTAGGAAACTATGAACTAATAGTGGTAGACGATGATAGCCCAGACCAAACTTGGGAGATAGCACAATCCTTGCTCACAGAATATCCCCAGTTGCGGGTGATGCGTCGCCAACAGGAACGAGGGCTATCTTCAGCAGTAATTCGTGGGTGGCAAGCAGCTACGGGGAATGTGTTAGGGGTAATTGATGGAGATTTGCAGCATCCACCAGAGGTGCTGATGCAGCTGTTGCGTAGCGTTGAGCAGGGAGCAGATTTGGCAGTAGCCAGCCGCCATGTTGAAGGAGGCGGTGTCAGTAGCTGGAGTGTTGTTAGACGTTTCTTGTCTCGTGGCGCTCAGATGTTAGGCTTGGTGATTTTACCGGGGGTACTGGGCAGAGTTTCCGACCCCATGAGTGGTTATTTTATGGTGCGCCGGAGTGCGATCGCCAATGCAACACTCAATCCTGTAGGATACAAAATTCTCCTAGAAGTAATCGGGCGGGGAAAGGTAGACCAAGTTGCCGAAGTTGGGTATGTGTTCCGTGAACGTAAAGAGGGTGAGAGTAAAGTGACATGGAAGCAATATATAGATTACATCCACCACTTAGTGCGATTGCGACTTTCCACAGGGCAAGGAGGACAATTGAGTAGAAATGTCAATTTCCCCGTTGGTCGATTTCTCCGGTTTGGGTTGGTTGGCTTTAGTGGAGTATTTGTGGATTTAACGGTGTTTCACTTGCTGCGCACTGTGATTCACTTAGGTTTAACTCGCAGTACGATTCTTTCGGCCGGAGTAGCAATCATAAATAATTTCTTATGGAATGATTTATGGACTTTTGGTGATATTTCTCAGAGGCAACGTAATCCGCATCAACGTTTCAAGCGATTCTTGAAGTTCAGTGCGATCTGTTTAGCAGGAGTTATATTACAAGCTTTAATAATCAACTTTCTCTATAATGTCTTGGGGATAAATCAGTATTTAGGTAAGTTGATAGCGATCGCAGTTGCTACGATCTGGAATTTCTGGGTTAATTTGAAACTTAGCTGGCGTGTCACCGATGTGAAATAATCACAACGAGGGATTTGAGATTTTGATTTTTGTTCTTAGACTTTAGAACGAACTGAAATCTAAAACGTCAAATCTACAAATCCATTCATGTGAGTCCCAGCAATGAGAGTTTTTTTCCAAGGTGCATTGTATTTTTACAGAAAAATTATCTCGTTGCTACCTGCATCTGCTGCTCATTTCGTGTCCATAGTAGATGCAAGTTCTACCTCAAAACGCCAGCAGTGGCATAATTGGCAGGTTCGCCTCCCTCCTTCCTGGCTTCACCCCTTACTAAACTTGATATGGTTGATCGTTGGCATCAGTTTACGCCTAGCCAACTTGACTGCAAAGCCTCCTTGGACTGATGAATTTTCCACCTTGGTGTTTAGTTTGGGGAATACTTTTTTATCAGTTCCCCTAGATCAAGCGATCGCACCTGATATCCTATTGCAACCACTGCAACCAAACCCAGGGGCTACTGTTGATGATGTGGTTCATAACTTAGCTACGCAAGATAATCATCCACCACTGTATTTCGTGCTGGCTTATTTTTGGATGAAATTATTTCCTAGCGAAGGAGGATTAGTATCGCTGTTTGCGGCGCGATCGCTACCAGCAATAATCGGTGCTGCCTCTATTCCGTGTTTTTACGTCTTAGGTAGAGTAGCGTTTCGCTCGAACTTGGTGGGGCACTTAACTGCTGCCATGATCGCAGTATCACCCTACGGCGTATTTTTAGCACAAGAAGCGCGTCATTACACTTTGGCAATCTTATGGGTAACTGGTTCCCTCACTTGCTTACTAATTGCCACACGTCATATTCAAAACCGCACACCTTTACCTATATGGGTAGCACTTTTCTGGGTAGGAATCAATGCTTTGGGTATTGCTACTCATTACTTCTTCAGCCTCACCCTCTGCACAGAAGCTGTAGTTTTGATTTTTCTTGCTTGGCATCAGCAGACTAACACCAAATTTTCTCTCCTGTTTTCTCCACCCTGGCGGCGCATCTATGCCGTTGCTGTAGGCACTTGTGTGGCGGGTTTAATTTGGATTCCAACCTTGTTAGAGAATAGAAATCGTGATAATTTGACCGAGTGGATTCGAGGTTCGCGCGTTGGACTAGATTGGTTAAGCCCAATTTTTCAAGCTTTAGGAACATTGATTGCCATGATTTCTCTGTTACCAGTTGAATCTTCACAGTTATGGGTTGTGATCCCTTCTGGAGTGGTGATGCTGACTTTCTTTATTTGGGCAGTACCAATTTTGTTGCGTGGGATTAAGATTCAACTACAGCACCCAGAAAACCGGATTATGATTCAGGTGCTTGCTGGAGTAGTTATCAGTGCGATCGCTTTATTCTTTATTTTTACGTACTTCTTGGGTATTGACCTGACGAGAGGTGCTAGATATAACTTTGTTTACTTTCCGGCGATCGTTGTTTTACTGGGCGCAAGTCTCGCAGTTTGTTGGCAGCTTCCCAAGGAATTGATAGAAAGAGAACAAGGGAAAAATAGGATAAAAAGTATAGGTAAATGGGGAATAAACGGGAAAAAAGCCGTGATGTTAATTTGGTTAATGGGCTTTTTCAGTGCAGTTACAGTAATCTGCAATCTCGGCTATCAAAAATATTATCGCCCTGACCTGTTTGTAGAACTAATTCAACAAACATCCCCAACACCAGTACTGATTGCTACTACCCACAAAACTTATGTACACACTGGGGAAATGATGGGAGTAGCTAGGGAGATTAAACTTGCCAATTCACTCCAAAATCCTCTGTTTCTGCTTGCCCATCAAGGCCAAGACCCGAATACTTCTACTATTGCTTTGGCAGAGACCTTAAAGAAATTACCACGACCTTTTGACTTGTGGCTGGTAAACTTTCACGCCCCTGTAGCAGAAGCCGTAAAAACATGCATTACATCTGATACTAAATCAATGCCTAGCGTAGATGGCTACGAATATAAACTTTATCATTGCCAGGAGAGTTAAAGGAAGGCAGGGGAGGGAGCAGAACAAGGTGATTTGAGTGGAGAACTTGCAACAAATCTTTCCCCTTGTCTCCAAGTCCTCTTCCCTATCCCCAGTACTTCTCTACGAGAGGCTGCGCCCTAAGCGTATCTATGCCGCAGGCTTTACGGCGTTGCACAGTACCAGTGTCTCATGCCCAATCTATATTGCATCTTGTGAAAGTTCCTCAAATATGAATATCCATAGGACACTAAAGAAGGAAGAACAAAATATATCTCATCGATCTTAAAGCAGCGAAAGCTGTTAAATAGCTAAGGAGGATTTATGCGTGCAGTACTAATGGCGGGGGGTTCGGGAACGCGGCTTCGCCCGTTAACTTGCGATCTGCCCAAACCGATGGTGCCGATCCTTAATCGACCAATTGCCGAACATATTATCAATCTCCTTAAACGACATCAAATTACAGAAGTGATTGCGACACTGCATTATTTACCTGATGTCTTGCGAGATTATTTTCAAGATGGCAGCGATTTTGGTGTCCAGATGACTTATGCCGTCGAAGAAGATCAACCCTTGGGTACAGCAGGCTGTGTGAAAAACATTGCTGAACTTCTTGATGAAACTTTTTTAGTCATTAGCGGTGATAGCATAACAGATTTTGACCTAACGGCAGCGATCGCATTTCACAAACAAAATAAGTCGAAAGCTACTTTGATTTTGACGAGGGTTCCCAATCCAATTGAGTTTGGGGTGGTGATTACCGATGAGGAAAGACGGATTCGGCGATTTTTAGAAAAACCTTCTAGTAGTGAAATTTTTTCCGATACCGTCAACACTGGCACTTACATTCTCGAACCAGAAGTTTTAGAATATCTGCCAGCAAATATTGAATGCGACTTTTCCAAAGACTTATTTCCCTTACTACTAGCAAAAGATGAGCCAATGTATGGTTACATTGCTCAAGGTTACTGGTGTGATGTTGGTCACTTAGACGCTTATCGTGAAGCTCAGTATGATGCATTAGATCGCAAGGTAAATCTCGATTTTGCCTACAAAGAAGTTTCCCATGAGTTATGGGTGGGTCAAAATACTTATATCGACCAGACGGCTGTGATTGAAACCCCAGCAGTAATTGGTGACAATTGTCGGATCGGTGCAAGAGTCCAGATTGAGGCAGGAACCGTAATTGGAGATAATGTCACTATTGGTGCTGATGCGAATCTCAAACGTCCCATAGTCTGGAATGGGGCATTTATTGGCGAGGAAGTAGCTCTTTCTGCCTGCGTTATTTCCCGTGGCACTCGTGTAGACCGCCGCGCTCAAGTATTAGAAGCTGCTGTTGTCGGTTCGCTTTCTACAGTGGGAGAAGAAGCCCAAATTAGCCCTGGCGTGCGTGTTTGGCCCAGTAAAAAGATTGAGTCAGGTGCAGTTTTAAACATTAACTTAATTTGGGGAAACACCGCCCAACGAAATTTATTTGGGCAACGTGGTGTGCAAGGATTAGCTAATATCGACATCACCCCAGAATTCGCCGTGAAATTGGGATCTGCTTACGGTTCTACCTTAAAACCAGGATCTAAAGTAACAGTTTCCCGTGACCAGCGTAATGTCTCTCGAATGGTGACGCGATCGCTCATTGCTGGTTTAATGTCAGTAGGTATTGATATTCAAAACCTTGATGCTACAGCTATCCCCATCGCCCGTACAGTTATACCCACAATGTCGGTAGCTGGTGGTATTCATGTGAGGGTACACCCCGACCGCCCTGATTACATTTTGGTTGAATTCATGGATACCAAAGGCATTAATATCACCAAAGCCCTGGAAAAGAAAATTGAAGGGGCTTACTTTAAGGAGGATATGCGACGGGCGCTAATTCATGAAATTGGCGATGTATCTTATCCTAGCCAAGTCATGGATCGCTACTGCACTGCTTTTGAGAAACTTTTGCATGTTCATACACTCCGCAACAGCCGCGCAAAAGTAGTAATTGACTATGTTTATGCTGTATCCGGGGCAGTTTTACCCCAAATGCTAGATAAATTTGGTGCTGATGCAGTAGTACTGAATGCCAGTGTCAATAAAACGGCGATGTCAATCACAGATCGCGAAGGACTGCTGACTCAGTTAGGTCATGTAGTAGAGGCATTAAAAGCTAACTTTGGTGTGCAAGTATCCGCTAATGGAGAACAACTAATTTTAGTTGATGAATCCGGCTACCCAATTCGTGGGGAAACTTTAACTGCACTGATGGTAGACATGATTCTGACGGCTAACCCCAGAGGAACGGTAGTTGTACCAGTTCATGCTTCCAGTGCTATTGAACAAGTCGCCCGTCGTCATGATGGCAGAGTGATTCGCACCAAAGCCAACCCGACAGCTTTAATGGAGGCTTGTCAAAAAAACCCGAATGTGGTCATAGGAGGTAGTGGAGATACAGGTTTTATTTTCCCACAACTGCATCCGGGATTTGATTCCATGTTCTGCATTGCGAAGATAATTGAGATGTTGACTATACAGGAGCGATCGCTTGCTGCTGCGCGGTCAGAATTGCCCCGTGTAATTCACAAAACTTATACAATACGCTGCCCGTGGACAGCCAAAGGTGCTTTGATGCGTTACTTGGTAGAAACTCACCCAGCCCAAAACCTAGAACTCATTGATGGAGTGAAAATTTGTCAACCCTACGATGACAGTTGGCTATTAGTTTTACCAGATGCTAGCGAACCACTGGTGCATTTATATGCAAATAGCAACGATCGCGAATGGGTAGATGAGACTGTGAGAAACTACCGCACCCGTGTTCAGACTTTTGTGGAAAGACAACAAGAATACCAACCTGCTGAAGTATAATTCGTAATTTAAGAATTCAATTATAAATTACGAATTAGGGACTTCCAAATAAAAAAATATTCAATTATTTATTGTGGGGTAGGCATCTTGTCCGCCATGATAAACTGGGCGATCATATTGCTCACCCCACAAGATTGGATAATTTATTTATTGGAATTCCCTTAGCAATTACGAATTATGCTGAGAGAGATTACAAATTATCATTGAGAACATTCTGGCAAATTTTTCTCGGCAAAATTACAATCAAAATAAATTAAAGCTTCTCTACTAGAGGGGAATGTTGCACTTGTGGTGTATTGGTCACTTTCTGGACTTGCTTCATATAACCAAACTTTCACATAGTAATAACTATTATCATCAGTAGACCATAATTCATAACGGTAATTACCTCCTGACCCCTGACTATTTAAGTAGTCGGCTAGTGCTATGTTTGATGCAGACACAAAGCTAAATACAGTCAAAACAGGAATTACAGCTACTTTTAGTATTTGGATTAATTTCATAAATGCCCAAAAAACTTACTTCCTCTAGCTTCCTTTACCGAAGTAATTTTTGAAACCAGTAATCATCAGGAACATTTTGTGAGGATATCGTAAGGCACTTAGTTTGAGTCGATGGAGGGTAAGTTAGAAATCCTTTTTGTTCGGACATTCATCTCACCGCTTCTGTTCGAGTCGGTGCGAGGTTTCTGCCTAATTAAGCAACAAGTATTCTTGCGGCCTCATCTAGTTTTTATTTTGTAATCCGTATATCAATATTGTAATTTACTGTGCTTTCAAAAAAATATACTTAAAATAGTTATTGATTAATATTGACGGACAACATCGCGTACATGACGCGATTTGTCTCAAGTTTAATGATGGTATCGACAAGAAATAATCGTTAAATAGGCATCCTCCACCGCATAAACCAAACGATTTGCATCATCAATTCGCCGCGACCAAAATCCAGCTAAATTTTCCCGTAGAGGTTCTGGCTTACCTATACCCTCAAAAGGCATCCGCATCATCTCCTGAATCAGTTTATTGATTCTTTTGAGTGTCTTCTTGTCTTGCCCTTGCCAGTAAAGATAATCAGCCCAAGCCTCATCCGTCCATGCCAGCATTCTAGTCATTCAGCAAATCTCGTTCCACGACTTTTCCCTGCTTAAATTGAGCAATAGAACGTTCCAAATGAGCTGCATTTGCCGGAGACTTCAGTAAATGCACAGTCTCCATCAGACTATTGAAAAACTCCAGCGACATCACCACCGCATCATCCGCATCCCGTCTGGTGATGATCGTATAGTCGGCATCTTCCGTCACTCGATCTAAAACCGTCTTCAGGCTATTTCTCGCCTCGCTAAAAGAGATAACTTTCATCTTGCCACAACTTGTACTCTTTATTGTACAAGTATAGCTTTTTCTGCAATTTGTTTGTTTCCTGAAATACTTTACAAAACTTAAATCAAATTAAATGATAAAAAATTTCAATAAGTCTGGTACGATATCTTTAAAGTTATTGAGATAGATAGTCATTAGGCCCCTAATAAATTTCAACAAGCAAGGCAAATAAGTATCCTTGCGTAAATTATTGCGCTCGTGCAGCGTCCCATAGGGAAGGAGAATCGCAAAACTATATATCAGGTAACAATATGTCGAAAAAAACCGGTCTATTCTCCGGTAATTAAACTGGTAACACTGAATCTGATGCTGAAAAAATTCGGGATGAGTTTGGTAGTGCGGTTAGTCTGTAGAGATTAGGGACGCACAGCTTGTATACCCCTACTGAAATTAATAATTTAGAAGTTATAGGTATTTATGTCTGATTCATTTGATGTTCTGTGGTTAAATGCTAGTCCTGCTTTGAAGCGTTTTGATAAACCATTACTTCAATACTTATCTGCGTATATGAGAATCGCCCAGTGGCAATACCAGCAAACCAAAGATGAAGCCAGTTCCATAGATCAAGCTGTGGAGTTGCTGTATGATTTTTTAAAATGGCGCGATCGCCCCGTGCATTTAGCCGGTCATGGGATGAGTGGTGCGATCGCCTTAACCTTTGCGCGGCAATTTCCCCAAAAAGTGCGATCGCTCATTTTGCTGGCTGTAGCTGCTCAACCTGCAAACAATTGGCAAGCTCACTATTACTTTCAACGACAACTTTTTAGTATCAGCCGTGAACTAGTTTTGGCAAGCAGCGTTCGCAGTCTTTTTGGAAATCAACCGCCTCACACCACTAAGAAGTTAGTAGCTGCTTTAGATAGAGATTTAGAACAATCTCCCTCGCCACACTCTTTGTTTAAGTTGGTTTATTTACCCAAGGGTGGAGTTTCTATGCCAATGATGGTATGTGGTAGCAAGAGCGATCCAGTAGTCAACTCAACTGTATTGCATGACTGGTTGAATTGGTTGAAGCCAGAAGATAAACTCTGGGAATGCCCAGAAGGATATCATTTTTTTCACTACTTCTATCCTCAACAGGTTGGTGAAGAGATTTTGAGTTTTTGGAAACGCCACCATCTGCATCTTGTAGAAGCATCTGCACTATCTTTTAGCAGTTCTACAAATTAGTAAGATACAGGAGCTATGCTTACGCTAGGCTACGCCTACGCACTTGTGAAAGTTGGGTGTACTGCGTGAGGTGCGTAGCTTGCCGCCGTAGGCATCGCCTTTGGCGTTGACGCAGCGATCGCTAATTATTGATGGTTTATTCTTTCAAGCTAGGTGTAATCATTCGGATAAGTGTTCTTAAAAATAAAGGCGATACCTCGAAGTCATGTTGAAGTACTTGAAAGTCGTGTTGAAGTACTTGAAAGTCGTGTTGAGGTACTCCAAAGTTGTATTGAGGTACTTAAAAGTCGTGTTGAGGTACTCCAAAGTCGTGTTGAGGTACTTAAAAGTCGTGTTGAGGTACTCCAAAGTCGTGTTGAGGTACTTCAAAGTCGTGTTGAAGTACTCCAAAGTCGTGTTGAGGTACTCCAAAGTCGTGTTGAGGTACTTCAAAGTCGTGTTGAGGTACTCCAAACTTTTAACATTAGCAATCAGTTAGCCTGAAAGATGGTGAAAGTTCGATAATGAAAAAAATTGACGCGGCCATTTTTGGTTGTTCAATCCAATAACCTCACCCCCACTTTGCAACAGCTATGCAAAATCTCACTGTTGACCAAGCCCAATCCAGAGTGCGTATTCTACCAATTAGACGCGGATAGTTTTAGGGAAATATCGCTAACTCGGTTTCTGGGTCAAAAAAGTGAATTTTTTCTGGAGTTAGAGATAACCAAAGTTGCTCGCCGACTTGTACAAATCGGTCTGGTGGTATTCGCACTTGTAGGGAATTGGCTGTAGTCGCAGGTTGAGAACCAGGTTCGGCAATCCTAACAGACAAGAAAGAATCGTTACCTAAATTCTCTACCAAATCTACTTGTACTGGTAGATTTTTAGTAGCAGGCATACTCAAGTTCAAGTGTTCTGGACGAATGCCTAAAATTAGAGTTTTTCCATCATATTTTTGTAAAGCTTTTCCCCAAACTTCTGGAAGGGTGAAACGCAACTGAGAATGAGTAATCAACTGTGGGGCATGAAATTCCACAGAAATAAAATTCATCGGTGGTGAACCAATGAATTCTGCTACAAAAAGATTGGCAGGGCGATTGTAAAGTTCTAAGGGAGAAGCAACTTGCTGAATTTTACCCTCAGACATAATTGCAATGCGATCGCCCATTGTCATCGCTTCGGTTTGGTCATGGGTAACGTAAATTGTCGTTGTCCCCAATTGACGCTGCAATTTGACAATTTGGGCGCGGGTTTCCGCCCGTAGTTTGGCATCTAAGTTAGAAAGCGGCTCATCCATTAAGAATACTTGGGGGTCACGCGCGATCGCTCTTCCCAATGCAACCCGTTGTCTTTGTCCCCCAGATAGCTGTTTGGGTAAGCGATTCAGTAATGTTTCGATTTGCAACAGTTGAGCAACACTACGCACCTGCTCATTCACTGCTCGTTCTTTGTCAGAAGTGTAGCGCAATCCTTTAGGTAACTTTCTTGTAGCCCCCACAAAAAGATTTTCCGCCCACGCCCGAAGATATGGAGATGAGGGGGTCATTTCTTCCTCTGCTCTCCCAGAACGGCGGCGTAACCCAAAGGCGATGTTGTCATACACCGTCATGTGGGGATAAAGGGCGTAATTTTGAAACACCATTGCGATGTCGCGTTCTTTGGGCGGTAGGTCATTGATCAAGCGATCGCCTATCCAGATATTACCGCCAGTCATCACTTCTAACCCAGCGATTAACCGTAGCAGGGTGCTTTTACCACAACCAGAAGGGCCTACCAGCACCATAAACTCGCCATCTGCGATCGTCAGGTTAATCCGCCGCAAGACGTTAACAGTTCCCGCACGTTCTTGCGCTGCATCATTTTTCTCCCCAGACGGAAGGGAAGATTGGGTTTGTGAGGTGACACCTTCCCCTTTACGCGGGGAAAAACTTTTATAAACGTTTTCTAAAACAACTTGGGACACAACTAATTATTGTCATTGGGGATTGGGCATTGGGCATTGGATTTGGACTAATGACCAATGACAGTTTAGCGCCCATCATAATACACGTTCTATGTAAATACGAAAAGTTAAAAAAACAGCTTGCACCATCAAAAGCAAACTACCCTAAATTTTAGGGCTGTCAGGAGGTATTGTTATGACTACCGATATACCTAAAAATCTTTCCCAAGACACAAGCGTTAACCTTATCCATGACATTGTAGACGTACAAACCACAGATTGTTGCATTGTGGGTGGGGGGCCGGCAGGAGCAGTATTGGCGCTGTTGTTAGCGCGTCAAGGCATTTCTGTAATGCTGCTGGAAGCACACAAAGACTTTGATCGTGATTTTCGTGGTGATACAATTCATCCGTCGGTGATGGAAATTATGGAAGAATTGGGACTTAGCGATCGCTTGCTTGAACTCCCCCATGCCAAAATGCGCCAAATTAGGTTTAAAACTCCTGAAGATACTGTCACTTTGGCAGATTTTAGTCACCTAAAAACCCGCTACCCATACATTACAATGCTTCCCCAGGTGAAATTTCTGGAGTTCATCACCCAAGAAGCACAAAAATATCCTAGTTTCCATCTGGTAATGGGTGCGAATGTGCAAGAATTAATTGCCGAAAATGGCGAAATTCAAGGTGTCCGCTATCGAGGAGGCGGTGGCTGGCATGAAATCCGGGCAATACTGACAGTGGGTGCAGATGGTCGCCACTCACGTTTACGCCACCTGGGTGAGTTTGAATCCATCGAAACCTCGCCGCCAATGGATATCCTTTGGTTTCGCTTACCGCGTCAGCCAGAAGACCCAGAGGGGGGAATGGGGCGCTTTGGTCAAGGTAAAATCATCGCCATGCTTGACCGTGGTGATGAGTGGCAAGTTGCCTATGTTATTCCCAAGGGAGGCTATCAACAACTGCGGACTAGGGGTTTGGAGGAATTAAAAAAATCTGTTGTGGAAGTAGTGCCAGAATTCCAGCAACGCATCCAAAATTTACATGATTGGTCACATATAGCTTTTCTCTCAGTCGAGTCTAGCCGCGTCAAGCGCTGGTATCACCCCGGTTTGTTACTCATTGGTGATGCTGCCCATATAATGTCCCCCATTGGTGGAGTTGGCATTAACTACGCAATTCAAGATGCTGTAGTCGCGGCGAATGTACTCAGCAAACCGCTCAAAAACCGACAAGTACAATTTAGCGATCTAGCAAAAGTACAACGTCAACGCGAATTGCCCACACGCATCATTCAGGCGTTTCAAACTTTTATCCAAAAGCGGGTATTTGCCCCAGTTCTCACCTCAAATCGTACCTTTGTACCACCTGCGTTTTTGCGCTTACCCATCTTGCGCGACCTACCAGGCAGGTTGATTGGTTTGGGTGTTTTTCCAGTTCACGTTAAGACTTAATTTTTGCCAAGAATTTTTTCTATTTAACTAATGAATGGTACAATTATACTACTCAAATGCAGAATCCAATGCTCATTTAGTCAAGCGAGGGTGGCGGGCGGCATACTCAATGCTGTTCAAAGTGATGTCTACGACAGGCTACACCTACGCTTGGCTTTTATGCTAGAAATAACTAAAAACTCAGGCATTATTAAAAAATGCAAACAATTAAACATATCTAGATATTAATTGGCACTACATAGAAAAACCCTCTCTTTTTCAATCAGTACTTTTTGCAGTCAGGAGTAATTTTAATGAACAGCTGCGTTTTGATGGCGGAAATTATTAACGAGCCGCAACTGCGCTATACAGCAGATAATCTGGGAGTCACGGAAATGCTGGTGCAGTTTCCTAATTCCCAGAAACCAGAAGATCCACCAGCCACCCTGAAAGTTGTCGGCTGGGGAAATTTAGCGACAGAAATTCAGCAAAACTACCACCAAGGCGATCGCGTCATCCTGGTAGGGCGTTTAGGTATGAATACTGTTCCAATGGAAGGTTTTAAAGAAAAACGCGCTGAATTGACGGTGCAACAAATTCAACCTGTTGGAGGCAGTTTTAATACCGATCCATTGCCCTCAGCAACTGTAACTCCATCATCATTCACTGAAACTGCTCCACGGCAACAATCTTCAGCATCTCGTCCTGCACAAAAAGACGTTCCCAATTACGAGTCACCACGTTCAGCACCTACCCCAGCGACAAATCCTGTTGCTGTTACTCCCCAAGCAACAAGTTACGAACCCATACCCCAACCCACAAATTATGAGCGAACCACTTATCCAGCAGTGAAACAGGAAGAACCAGATCCAGATGATATTCCGTTCTAAAGTTGGTAGTTGAGTGTGTATTCAATTCGCTAACTGTTAGACCTCTTGCAAAAGTACTTTTTGCAAGAGGGGGAAAAGGGTAAAGGTTAAAGGGGAAGGGGACAATACAGAACTTTTCCCCCTTCCTTCTTCTGCCTTGCCCTTTTCCCGACTTATGCAAGAAGTCTATTGGTCTGTCCCAAAAGTTTTGAGAGGTTAGTGGTTTCAGATCCCCGACTTCTTGAAGAAGTCGGGGATCTAGCAACCCAGCAAAATTAATGGGACAGACCACTATTGGTTGATGTCATTAAATTTGATTAGTTTGGTTGGTTATCAAAACCCTGTAGAGATGAAAAATTTCGCGTCTCTACAAGCCCTCAGAATGGGATAGACCAATATACTGAGTAGGGGCGCAAGGTCTTGCGTCCCTACTGTGGGATGTTTTTTAACTGCAAGTCCCTTATGCTGACATTTACCCAACTTAAACCACCTAACCCCGATGCCACAGTCACCTTTACTCTGCCGTTGACAGCAGAAGAACGTACCCGCAGTCGTCATCGCTTTGAAACGGAAGCTGGTAAAGTTGTGTTTTTACATTTACCCAGAGGAACTGTTTTACACGATGGCGATATTCTGCAAGAAGAAGCCCATAGCAGTTTAATCAGAATTATCGCCAAACCAGAACTGGTGCTAACTGCCTTTGCCCAAACACCACTTTTATTATTACGGGCGGCATACCATTTGGGAAATCGCCATGTCCCTGTGGAAATTACTCCGACTTATTTACGCTTGTCCTCAGACTCTGTTTTACGCACAATGTTGGAACAACTGGGGTTAGAAGTTAAAGAGGAAATTTCACCGTTTCAGCCAGAATTGGGAGCTTATGGACAACACCATCATGCTCACTGATAGCCATCTTTTAAGTATTTTGCAGTTAGCTAGCCCTGCTTTGCCTGTAGGAGCATATAGTTATTCTGAAGGCTTGGAAATGTTAGTGGAAAATGGTACGATCGCTAGCCAGCCACATCTCAAACATTGGCTAGAAGCGGAGTTGCTCTATGGGGCAATTCGGTTGGAGGCGGCGGTGATGGTACGATCGCAGCAAGCGGCAAAAATGGGCAATGTTGAGTCCCTATGCCGTTGGAATCTCTGGTTATCCGCGGCTAGGGAAACAGAAGAGTTACGTGCCTCTAGTTGGCAGATGGGGCGATCGCTCATCCAATTACTTGGTAAACTAGAACCGCAGATTATACCTATTGCTAATGCTGTAGGAAATCCTTGCAATTATGCAATCGCTTTTGGCATTGCAATTGCCCATTGGCAAATCAGTATCCAAGCCGGATTACTCGGATATCTGCATAGTTGGGCAAGTAACTTGATTACTGCTGGCGTGAAACTTATCCCCCTTGGACAAACAGCAGGACAGCAGTTATTGCTAGATTTGCAGCCATTACTCATTGCTGCGGCGTTAGAAATTCTAGCGTTGGAGGACGATCAACTCGCCTGTTGTAGTTGGGGTTTATCACTAGCAAGTATGCAGCATGAAACGCAGTATACAAGATTATTTAGGAGTTAGTCATTGGTCATTAGTCATTGGTCAAAAACTAAGAACTAATAACCTGTACCAAGGAAAAGTGACAACTAACAAATGACAAAGGACTAATAACAATGAATGCATTTCGAGTAGGGGTTGCTGGGCCAGTGGGTTCGGGTAAGACGGCTTTGGTTGATGCTTTGTGTAAGGGGTTGCGTGAGCAGTATCAAATTGCAGTAGTGACGAATGATATTTATACTCAAGAAGATGCCCAGTTTTTAGTGCGTTCTCAGGCGTTAGCCAGTGATCGCATTTTGGGTGTAGAAACTGGTGGTTGTCCTCACACAGCCATCCGCGAAGATGCTTCAATGAATTTGGCGGCAATTGAACAGTTAGAGGAACGTTTTCTTGATTTGAATTTGGTATTTTTGGAAAGTGGTGGTGATAATTTGGCTGCTACCTTTAGTCCAGAATTAGTGGATTTAACAATTTACGTCATAGATGTTGCAGCAGGCGATAAAATTCCCCGCAAAGGTGGCCCCGGCATTACTAAGTCTGATTTATTGGTGATTAACAAAACTGATCTAGCACCTTATGTTGGTGCAGATTTAAGTGTGATGGAACGAGACGCTAAAAAAATGCGCGGCGATAAACCTTTTATTTTTACTAATTTGAAAACTCAGTCTGGACTTGCAGATGTAATTAAATTTGTTTGCACAAATATCTGTTAAAAAGAAAATGAGAAGGTTATCGAACAGAATTCAGGAGTCAGGAGTCAGAATTCAGAATGGATTCCGTATGACTGGCGGATAGCGCAGCGTTAGCGAGTCCACGATAGCGTAGCGGTAGCGAGTCTGCGAGCGTCGCGTCTGAATAACTGGGTTTAAGACCCCCACCAAATCGCAGATTTGGTGGTCAACAAGACCTGCGCCGATCTGAATACCCGACTGATTTATTCTGACTCCTGAATTCTGACTTCTGAATTCTTCTTCAATTCTCATTTTTTAAGGATGTCTAGGATAAATATTGGTACAACGATAGACTTTTCAAACAACATCGTGATTGCGATCGCACAGGTCTTAAACGACAAAAATTTGTCACTGTACAGAAAAGGAAAAAACCGTTAAACACTATGTTTCCCGGTTTTCCGTGTGGTGTAAGGAGCTTAACTGTATATCATGATAAAGTAACTGCCAAACCACAACGCCCTCGTAACAATTTTGGTAACAGAATTTTTTTGCGTAGGCGTAGCCCGCCGTAGGCATCGCACCTCAAGGGCACACAGCTGTGCTACTCTAATCTGTAAAAATGCCCAGCACATCGATATTTCAGATTTCACGACAGCAAACTAGCAGAATTAACATCTAAAAATAACGTTGCTTGGGGTTGTTGACGGAGAATAGAAGCCGGACAATCTGTACTTATAGACCCCTGCAACATTTGTTTTACCACATTCGCTTTACGTTTTTCTGGAGCAAGACAGATAATTTTTTTAGCTGAACAAATCATTGAGATGGTGACAGTAAAAGCATATTGTGGAACAGTTTCTAGATTCGGAAAGTGGCCTGTACTTACTTGTTGCTGACGGTTTATCGTATCTAGTTTTACTAGTTTCACACTGTAAGGGTCTTGAAAATTTACGACTGCTGGATCGTTAAAGGCCAAATGTCCATTTTCGCCAATACCGAGACAGCATAAGTCAATTGGTTGTGCTTGCAATAGTTTAGTGTAGCGATCGCACTCTGCTACTGGTTGCAACGCATCACCTTCTATATAGTGGAATTCCTTAGGAGTAACCCGCTTCTCTACACGTTCTCGCATATAGCGACGAAAACTGGCAGAATGGTCAGCAGTAATTCCCAAATATTCATCTAGATGGAATAAAATAATCCGTGACCAATCTACACCACCCAATGCAATCAAAGCATCGAGAAATTTGAGTTGGGAATTACCTGTTGCTAACAATACAGCAGCTGTATTTTGTTGCTTGAGAACTTGCTGTAAATGCTTTTGCGCGATTTCGGCAACATCCTGGGCCATTTCGACTTCAGAGTTGTAAATCTGCACTACTAAATCATCAACGCGAAAAAAGTTTGTAGCGGCTGGCATTTGCTTACACCGAAGGTTATCAATTATATGGCAGTTTGTTGAAAGGCTTGATCTGTCTGCCCTTATATGCCCTATCCAGTATAGATTTTAGATTTAGCAGATTAATTTGTGACTCTTGAGATTTGCTTAAAATCTCACCCTTTGAGGACGAATTTTTCCTTAGTTCCCTGTATTGACGAAGGAAAAATCACTAAGTAAAAAAACAATGTAAACTATTTAAATTAAGTTAACAATTATTTACACTTTACCAAAAAATCATGCTGGCTGCAATTCTCTTTGACCTAGACGGCACTATTGTCAACACTGACCCCATACACTACCGAGCTTGGCAGCAAACGCTGTCAAATTATAGCATTGAAATTGACGAAACATTTTATAAATCTCGAATTAGTGGGCGGCTAAATCCAGAAATTGTCAAAGATATTTTGCCACAATTATCAGCAGCAGAAGGGCAAAAATTTGCAGACGATAAAGAGGCGCTTTTCCGCGAACTTGCCCCCGATCTTCAGCCATTGAATGGATTTTCTGAACTACTAGCCTGGACAGATACACATCAGTTAAAACGAGCATTAGTAACTAATGCCCCTAGATTAAATGCAGAATTTATGCTAGAGGTTTTGGGAATAAAAGAAGCTTTCCATACAGTTGTTTTAGCGGAGGATTGTATCGCAGGTAAACCCGACCCTGCACCCTACCAAGTCGCCCTGAATAAATTGGGAATTACAGCAGAGGAAGCGATCGCCTTAGAAGACTCTCCCTCTGGTATTCGTTCAGCGGTGAGCGCAGATATCCGCACCATTGGTATAGCCTCTACCCACGATCCGCAATTTTTGCAGTCAGTCGGCGCATTTATGGCAATTCCAGATTTTACTGATTTGCAATTGTGGACATTGCTGAACTCATTGATTGATCCAAATTTAAGTGCGATCGCTTCTAATTTTTGACGGCTTTAAGTCGTGTGAGGTTCAAATTGCAAAAGACTAATTCCCGCATCTGCGATCGCAGGCACTCGTTATAATGAACGCGAACGCTAACCCTATCAACAGCGTGAGCAAACTACTAAAGGGTTTGTAGTAAGCAGTTTAGTACTGAAAGAATAAGGACTTTAGTCCTTACTACGAGCCTTTACTTATTTTTCAGCCAGAATCGCGTAAATTTCCCGTTTAACTTGCTCTAAAAGCTCACGCACTCGATTTATTCGCTCCATATTGCCACTACGAGCAACCTGCACCACTACAGCAGCTAATTCTGTGGCAGCATTTCGCAATTCGATAAACTCTTGAGGCTTACCTGTCACAAAACTTTTGAAGTTGTCCCAAGGAGAATCTGAAGTTTCTTGTTGAGTACGTTCTGCCAATAATTGCCTACCCTCATCTGTAATCGTGTAAACCCGCTTACCACCTTCCTGCGCGCTCTTGAGATAACCACCTTCCTCCAGCAATTGGAGTGTTGGATACACTGAGCCAGGACTGAGGCGACGAAAACCACCATAGCGAGTTTCCGCATCTTTAATCAGATCGTAACCATGACTAGGATGCTCGGATAACAATTCCAGCAAGATGAACTTGATGTCACCGCGACGAGTCCGGTATTCATCTCCCCAACCACGACCAAACATTTCATTGCCAAAGTGTTTTTCATGATGTCTACCATGATGCTTGCTATGCCCAAACCAAGACCTGACAAACAATGAATCATCTTCGCTAACTCCTGCCCATGCAGGTGTCCCAAAACGTGACCGAAAGTGTCTAAACATAAGTAAATCTCAAATCAACTTTTTCTAATATACGATATATCAAAATATATCACGATATATCGGAATACAATTTGGATGAAGATTTGTGACGTAAGCAGCTGCGCTGCCTACGGCGGCTGTGCGATCGCCACGCTAACTTTGCTAGGTTAAATAACGAACCACAGAGACACAGAGAACACAGAGAGAAAGATTTTAATACTTGGTTTACTTAAGCATTGTTGGCTTGATAGACGACTAGTCGAGGCTGTTCAAATAGCTACGAGTCTGCGCTTGTTGGACAAAAGACTCTATCCGTTGCAAATATTGTGAACCGCCAACTACTGCGGTGTTGTTATGATCTGCTTCTGTAACCAAGAATAGTTGTTTTGGTTCGGGAGCAACGGCATACATTTTTTCGCTCATGAAAGAGGGTACAGTCCAATCAACAGCGCCATGAATGAATAAAACTGGCATTTTTAAATTTGGCAATTTTTTAATGGATTCAAAGCGCTGTGTCAAGATTAAATCCACAGGAAACATCCAAAACATATTTCGATAAGTGATTAAATCGCGGATGGAAGTAAAGGAGCTTTCCACGATTAAACCGGCGGCTTGTGGGTGTTTCACAGCCAAATCAATGGCGATCGCACCTCCTAAAGAATGACCATAAATAAAAATTTGGTTGGGTGGAATCTCTTGTTGCTGTACCAAATAATTCCAAGCTGTAACTGCATCTTCATAAACCCGCTTTTCATTGGGAAAGCTGCCTTCACTGCGACCATAACCCCGGTAATCAATCAGCAACACGGAAAATCCTAGTTGATGAAACCGATTGGCATGAGTTATATTTGCGCCGATATTGATACCATTACCGTGCAAGTATAGCAACACTTTAGCATTGGGTTTCTTGGCTTTTATCCACCAACCGTGGATGCGTTCTACCTTGCCTGTTTTAACTGGTACAGCTAACCACACCTCTTCATAAGGGAGATTAAAAAACTCTGGTGTCTTTTCAATAACAGCAGAGGGAACGAAAATGAATCGAGGTTGCTTAATAAAAAGAAATAGACAGATTGCACTATAAGCGATCGCTGCAATTATCCCAGCCCAGAGTAGCCGTCGGGAAAATACTTGTATTAGAAATTGCAACCTGTTAATTTTCATACCCAATTTTTTTGATTTTCAAGGTATGTATTCTAACAAAAAAAATACTTAGCTTAAGCCGCCTTAGCATTTTAAAATGCAGGATTAAGCCATGAACAAAAAATTTTATCCAAAAATCAAATATTCAGTAAATTTACGTATGCACATTTCAGCCTATGAATGAATAGTAGAATTAGCCTATAGAGGAGAAGACTGTGACGCTCTTAAACGAAGCTCAAGTAGAGCAATTAAAAAAAATAACCACACACTTACGACAAGTAAGACAAGAAAAATCTATCTCCATAGAAGAAATAGCTGCTCAAACATTGATTAGAGCAGGTGTTTTGCAAGCTTTAGAAGCAGAAGGATTTGAAGAATTGCCTGAGCTTATTTTTCTGCAAGGATTCATCCGTCGTTATGGAGATGCATTAGGGCTGGATGGAAATGCTTTATCATACAGCCTTATAACCAATGTTGTCCCTCAAGACTCCAAAAATGCTCATAAGAACTTAGACAACAAGGGAAATTCATATATTCCTCTTGTTCTGACCTATATTTTATTATTAGTTGCTGCATCTGCTGGTCTTCTTCATACACTGAATCCACAACTTATATCTCAATCGGTGACTCCAGAAAACAATAATCAACAGTCAATAGTCAGTAATCAGGCTAACAAATGACCAAAAGGGAGTAGGGAGTGGTAGAAGCAGAATCAATGACAAATGACAAATTTCAAGATATTTTCGGTTTATGCAGATGCCAACTAGTGGATTGCTCATAAGCATAAGCTACCTGAAACAGTAGGTCTTCTCGCAGCACATTGCCAATTAGCTGTAATCCTATCGGTAGCCCCTGATCGTCAAAACCACATGGCAAACTTAAACTAGGTAAACCAGCAAGATTTACAGGAATAGTCATCAAGTCGGTTAAATACATACTCAAGGGGTCAGTAGTTTTTTCCCCTGCTTTGAATGCTGTAGTGGGAGATGTGGGACAAACCAACACATCAACCGCGCTAAAAGCCTTTTCAAAGTCTTGCTTAATTAAAGTACGGACTTTTTGCGCTTTTAGATAGTAAGCGTCATAATAGCCAGCCGAAAGAGCGTAAGTGCCAATCATAATTCGGCGCTTGACTTCTGTACCAAAACCAGCCGCACGGGTACGAGTGTACATCGATAACAGATTATCTGCATCAGGAGCGCGATAGCCATATTTAACGCCATCGTAACGAGCCAGGTTTGCTGATGCTTCTGATGGGGCGATGATGTAATAGGTGGGTAAGCCATAGCGAAACCGGGGACAGGAAATTATATGAATTTCTGCTCCCAAACTTTGTAGTTGATCTACTGCTTTAGTAACAGCTTGTTCCACTACAGAGTCTAAACCTTCACCAAAAGTTTCTTTAATGATACCAATTTTTAGCTGACCTCTGGGTTTGAAGTCTGGTTTTAAGCTAGCAGCATAGTTGGGAATGGGAACTTTCAAGCTGGTAGAGTCTTTAGGATCGTAACCTGCGATCGCACTCAATAATATTGCGGCATCTTCTACTGTGTTTCCAAATGGCCCAATTTGATCCAAAGACGAAGCGTAAGCCACCAAACCATAACGAGAAACCAGACCATAAGTTGGTTTCATTCCCACAACACCGCAGAAAGATGCAGGTTGGCGAATCGAACCGCCAGTATCAGAACCGAGAGCAACTACACATTCTTGAGCCGCCACCGCCGCCGCAGAACCCCCCGAAGAACCACCCGGAACTCGTGACAAATCCCAAGGATTAGCCGTGACTTGGTAGGCAGAGTTTTCTGTAGAACTACCCATTGCAAACTCATCCAAGTTGGTTTTGCCTACCATGACCGCCCCAACATCTGCCAGTTTTTGTGTCGCTGTTGATTCATAAGGCGGCACGAAGTTTTCCAAAATCCGGGAGGCACAGGTTGTGGGAACTCCCTTGGTGCATAAATTGTCCTTGATACCCACAGGAATCCCTGCTAACAGGCCAATTTCTTCTCCCGCAGCAATTTTGGCATCCACAGCACCCGCCTGCTCTAATGCTCGTTCTGCCGTCACACATAAAAAGCTGTGCAATTTCGGCTCTAATGCTTGAATACGCTCTAAAGCTTCTTGGGTAATTTCAACAGCAGAACGTTCTTTTTTAACCAGTTGTTGGTGCAACTCGCGGATGGATGCCATGATTGCTCTCTTTGTGACTCAAGTCATTGATTTTAGTACATATTGGCCGAAATTGGGTATAGGGTATTGGGCATTGGTTATTCTCCTTGTGCCCCTCATCACCCTTATCTTCCCCTGTCTGCCCTACTTCCTTATCCCCTACTCCCGGCACATCTGAATCTAAGCAAATTAATATCTATTGAAACGTGTTTAATATGTTTTAAAAACAGCAAATATATAGCTATCAACCATCCGTTGAAGAGTTTACTAAAGTTTTGATATACATTGATATATATTTACTACTTTCTGTAAGAGTATAGCAGTGTTTTCTAGTGATATAATTCTATATTCTAAGGGCTATCAATACTACAAGGTTCATAATTTTATCAATTAATTAATTTTGCAAAAATTTTTTCAGGGGTAGGGTAGGATGATCAAAATAGCCACACGCAAATATTTAGGCAAACAAAATGTTTATGACATTGGGGTTGAGCGTGACCATAATTTTGCGATTAAAAATGGCTTGATAGCTTCCAATTGTTTCAATAAATCCCATTCCACTGCCTATGGTTATGTAACTTATCAAACAGCATATTTAAAAGCTAATTACCCATTGGAATATATGGCGGCACTGTTAACGGCTAACAGTGGTGATACCGATAAGGTACAGAGATATATTACTAACTGTACAAATATGGGGATTTCCATAGATCCGCCAGACATTAATCGTTCTGGTGTTGACTTTACACCGACGGCAGGAAAGATTCTGTTTGGATTTTCGGCGGTGCGTAACGTGGGACAAAATGCGATCGCTTGTATTTTGGAAGCGAGAAATGATACAGGAGAGTTTAAATCCCTCGCTGATTTTTGCGATCGGGTGGATTTACGTGCTGTTAACCGCCGAACTCTGGAGTCGCTGATTTACTGTGGAGCCTTTGACAAAATTGAACCCAACCGTCAACAGTTAATTAACGACTCAGAATTAGTGTATGATTGGGCACAATCTCGCGCTAAAGACAGAGCCAGTGGTCAAGGGAATCTATTTGATTTGTTGGGCGACGGATTTTCTTCGACTCAGAATAAAAGAGCAAATAACGCTTTTGAAACTGCTCCTAAATCTAAACCTGTGACAGATTTACCCCCACAGAAAAAGTTGCAGATGGAAAAAGAATTACTAGGCTTTTATGTATCAGATCATCCACTGAAATCCTTACGGCAAATAGCACCACTTTTGACTCCAATTAACCTTTCACAACTGGGAGAACAAAGGGAAGATACAAGGCTTTGTGCAGTTGTGATGTTAAATAACGTCAAAAAGGTGGTGACGAAAAAAGGCGATCAGATGGCAATTCTGCAAATAGAAGACCTAACTACACAATCAGAAGCTGTAGTTTTTCCAAAAACTTATGAACGCATTAGTACACTACTCCAAGTTGATACTAGATTGATTATTTGGGGAAAAGTAGATCGACGAGACGAGCAAACTCAATTTATTCTTGAAGATGCAGAACCAGTGGAAACAGTACAAATGGTGATGGTCGAGTTAAATCCCCAACAAGCAGGTAATATCGAAGAATTACATCGCTTAAAAACAATTTTGCAAGACCACTCAGTAGACAAAGAAAAGGCGAGAATGCCAGTGATTGGAATTATTCAAACTGAAACTTCTCGTAAGCTTGTTCGCTTAGGTTGGCAATTTTGCGTACAAGATTCTAGGATAACCGTTCAAGCTTTGCAAAACGCTAGTTTTCCTGCTCATATAAAATCGCTGATTGGTAGCTGAGGCCAGGAGTGAAAAATCCACCAATACTGAAAAGCAGCTTAAAAATTAGTTTTATTGAACTGTCAACAGTAAATCGCCTTAAGTACTTGGGACTTTTATCGTTTTTTTAGTTACTTATGCGGATGATGATTTCCTTGAGGGAGTGGTATCTTTTTATGCTAAGACCCTTAAGGCTGCGACCGGGGGAAGGAGTTAAAACTTGATGATTGTAAACGAGCTACATAAATTTGTCTCATACTGTAAAAGAATTCAACCCCAAACTCACGAGGACATTCAAAAATTTTTTGAAGGAGTAATATTGTTTCCTTATGATAAGGAACTTCTATTGCAAGCTTATTTATTTCTGAATATTAAAGAATTGTTTCCCTCCTGCGCTGAATTGCTGCTATTTGAAAAGTCTCCAATTTCAGATTATACAGATTTAGGGAAGTGTGATTTTGTCTTCTTGACCTTTAAAGGTAGCTTGTTTTTAATTGAAACTAAGTTTATTGATACAGAAGCAACTGGAGCAACAGAACGAAAAAGAAGAAATAAACATAGAAACAAGGTATTTGAGCAAGTTATTACTTTAAAAGGTCGATTTAGCGAATATTGGAATATGAGGCTAGATCAATTAGAGTGCGGGGTTTTCACAACAGATTCAGAAGTTGCTTGGCGAGGAAATGGTGTGAATGTCACATCTAAATCAATATCTATAGATAAGCTCGAACAATGGCGAAGGAGTTATCACAGTACTGAAAAGTTTCTATCTCATCAAGATGTGTCAAAGTTTGAGGGAAAGGTTAATTTGAAAAGTTGAGCCAAGACCTAATTATAGTTATTACAGTGAATGGTGTATGGGGCATAAAAGTAATCAATAATGCCCCATACACCAACCCAGATAAATTATCTGGGTTTTCTTCCCATCAATCTTTATTGCCAAACGTAGATTAGGATAAACAAAATAATCCAAATAACATCGACGAAGTGCCAGAACAATGAAGTCGCGTTCACGCCGAAGTGGCCTGTGTCGTAGTTGCCAGGAATGAAAGAACGTACCAAAATTATTGACTGCAACAGAATACCAGTGAAAACGTGCAAACCGTGGAAACCTGTTAGCAGGTAAAATGTTCCGCCAAATACCCCTGTGGTGAAGCCAAAATCGAGGCCGTTCCATTCAATCGCTTGCCCAACCAAAAAGTAAGTTCCCATCGCCATTGTTGTCAAGAGAAACAGGCGAAATTTTACTAAGTCATGGCGTTGAAGGGCACGTTCTGCTAAGTAAATCACAAAACTACTAGCGACAAGAATTATCGTGTTGATTGTCGGTTCTTTTACTTCTAGCCCGGAAACGCCAGCTGGTAGCCAGTTAGGGGTTGTTGTTTTGTAGATGGCATATCCGGCGAAAAAACTTAAGAAAATGACGCTTTCTGAGAGGAGGAAGACAATGAAGCCAAACATCTTGTTGCCTTCTTCGCCGTGGGTATGTTCTGCGGGTGTGTGGTGCAGTTCGTGGGGATTGATATAGGTGTCCATTTTTGTTGGTTTGAGGGGGAATTTGAAAACGCAGAGGAACGCGGAGGGAAGCGCAGAGGGACGCGGAGGGTTTTTGCGTCTTCCCGATAGTTTGCGTTTATTCTGGGAGGTTGGATGTTAAGGGTTCTGATTTGCCGTAGCCGTAGGGTTCGGAGATGATGATGGGGATTTCTTCAAAGTTTTCTACTGGGGGGGGTGAAGAAACTAACCACTCTAGTCCGATTGCTCGCCAAGGGTTAGCGGGTGCTTTCTCGCCTTGCATCCAAGAAATCACCATGTTGAATATAAAGGGCAAGGTGGACATTCCTAAGAGAAATCCGCCCAGGCTGGCGATGATATTCCAGGATGTGTACTCTGGGGCGTAGGAAGCAACTCGGCGCAACATCCCTTGCAATCCTAATGGGTGCATGGGCAAAAAGTTGAGGTTGGTGCCGATGAAGGCTAACCAGAAGTGGATTTTACCCCAGCTTTCGGAGTACATTCGCCCGGTCATTTTGGGGAACCAGTGGTAGATGGCAGCATACAAGCCCATCGTCACTGTGCCGTAGAGGACGTAGTGGAAGTGTCCCACTACAAAGTAGGTATTGTTAACGTGGACATCAACGGGCACGGAAGAAAGCATGATGCCTGTGATTCCTGCGAAGACAAACATGATTAATGCACCCAAGGCAAACAGCATGGGGGTATTTAGCCGCAGTTTACCGCCCCAAATAGTTGCTACCCAAGCAAATACTTTAATTCCTGTGGGGACAGATACAAACATCGTCGTCAGCATGAAAATCAACCGCATCCAGCCGGGTGTACCACTGACGTACATGTGGTGTACCCAAACAATACCACTGACGATCGCAATCAAAATGGATGAAACGGCAACTACTCTGTAACCAAATAAGGGTTTACGTGAATAAACTGGAAAGATTTCCGAGAAAATGCCGAAGATGGGCAAAATAATCACGTAAACGGCGGGGTGGGAGTAGAACCAGAAGTAATGCTCAAACATTACTGGATTACCACCCTTGGCGGGATCGAAAAAGGCAGTGCCTGCTGTGAGGTCGAGTAGCAGCATTACCGCACCAGCTGTCAATGCAGGTAGTCCAAATAGTTGGATGATTTGGGCGCTAAATACTGCCCAGACAAACAACGGCATTTTGAAGAAGCCCATTCCTGGGGCCCGCATCTTCACGATTGTGGTGACAAAGTTCACTGCCCCCATAATTGAGGATACGCCGGATATTGCCACCGCCAAGAGCCAGAGAACTTGACCATTAATCAAGTTACCTGTGGGATTCTGAAGACTGACTGGCGGATAAGACCACCAACCGGCTTGGGCTGGGCCACCAGGGACAAAGAAGCTACCCATCATGATAATTCCGACTACTGGCACCATCCAAAAGGCGACGGCGTTGAGGCGGGGAAATGCCATATCTCGCGCCCCAATCATCAGGGGTACTAAATAGTTGGCAAAACCAACGAGTGAGGGAAATGTCCACAAAAACAGCATCACAGTGCCGTGCATGGTGAACATACCGTTGTAGATGGTGCGATCGACTAAATCTGATTCGGGTGTCATCAGTTCTCCCCGCATCACCATCGCAAAGATACCGCCGACGAGAAAGAAGAAGAAGGAGGTAACGAGATACTGGATACCAATTACCTTGTGGTCAGTACTAAAGCTGAAGTATTCTTTCCAGTTACTTGGAGATTCGTGGTTATGCTTCTCATCAGGGAGAAGGATACCTTCAATAGGAACATTAGTCATGGTTAGTTTCCTTTCAACCAGGTGAATTGACTAGAGGAGGTGCAGCAGGTGGAACTGTAACCCAACCAGTTTGGACCGATTGATTGGATGTTTGAGCATACTCAGAAGCTGCCTGATTATTTGCTACGGATGGTTTTTGGGTTGCAGCTTGTGCTAGCCATTGCTGATAATCTTCAGGAGATTCGACAACCACATTCGCCTGCATCGTCGCAAAGTATGTACCGCTATATTGGGAATCGGTCAATCGGTATTTGCCAGCGCGGATGGGAGTAAATTCAAAGTCGATCGCATGGTTAGGAATAATATCCTGCTTGAGGCGAAATGCAGGTATATAGAAGCCGTGCAAAACGTCTTGTGATTTCAGCGCTAAACGTATTCTGCGATCGCTCGGTAAATGCAATTCGGTACTGGTAATATCTCTTTCTGGGTAATGAAAAACCCACGCCCACTGTTTAGCTAGTACGTCGATTTTTTCTACAGGTTCCGCTAAAGCGTTAGCTGGCGCATCTTTTGGTTCTGCATAAGCCGATTCCATTCCCAATGGATTATGCAGGTGAACTATTTCCGATGGGCCTTGAATCCCCATTTGTTCGTAAACTTGGTAGCTGTAGCCCGCAATCCACAACACTAACAGAATTGGAATTGCTGTCCAGACAACTTCTAAGGTGATATTACCTTCAATTGGGGGGCCGTCGGTAAAGTCATCTTTGACTGCCCGATGGAAGATCACAGAATACATCAGAGTACTTGTTACTCCCAAGAAGATGAAAGCGCCGAGGGTTACTAAGAAGCTAATCAAATCATCAATTAGTACGGATTCGGCTGCTGCTTGGGGGGGAAGCCAGGAGTAAGCCTGCTGCCCGATCCAGAGACTTGTAATAGTCACTGCGATCGCGCCTGTAAGCAGCGTCAAAATATTTAAAATCTTCTGGATTTTCATGGTCATTGGTCATTGGTCATTAGTCATTGGTCATTGGTCATTGGTCATTTGTCATTGGTCATTTGATGGTTAGTAACTTTAAACAAATGACAAATGACTTATTTGAGTGTTGTATTGAGGTCTTGGTGCGATCGCAGCAAATTATCTGCTGTATTGTGTACGCCAAACTCGGCAGCCATTTGTGCCCCTAGTGTCCCGTGGACGTACAGAATGAACATGATTGCTATGCCTGCCAACAGATAGATCCATTGCACTTCTCTATCTGTCTGTTTATATTCTTGTTTGGCCCAAACGAAGCGCTGCCATCCTCTCCAGATGGTCAAGACAACAATCAGCGCTAATAAGAACACACCACCCACACCATGCCAAAGCATAGTTTCCATTGCCTGCAATCCCCAGGCACTTTTCATATCAGCTGGTGGTGTTGCCAACAGCATTTCATAAAAGCCTGCTGCCACTGTGAAAAATGTGATGATACTGGCACCTAGCATGTTGTACCAGCCAACATCAAATAAGTTGTCACGTTCCACAGTAATTGCTAAAAATTTGAAGACCCATTTTTCAAAGGGGAACAGAACACCGACAATATCAAAGGTCATTCCAATAATGAACAAACCTATTGTCAGATGGACTAAGTTAGGATGAATGGGAATTATGTAAGGTAATCCGTTTGCGCCTAGAGAGCCGCTTAATTGATCAATTAATTCTGAGTTCATCGCAACAGACCATCCTTTACTGCTTCTACAACTGGCACTGTATGCAATCCATACACCCAAACAAGTTCATCTCCGAGATATACTTGCAAGCCAACTATTAAAGTTAAAACTAGTCCGGCTCCCAAATAATAAATTGGTACTTTTTGCGGGTTGCGGGCACGAATTACATAGCGCCAAGCTGTAATTGCCGTGATGATTCCCGAAAGTGACCAACCAATCAGCGTATGCAAATTTAGCACCGATTTAGCTAGGCTGTAAGGTTGTGCTAAACCTGCTTCAAACTGACCAAAAATAATCGCAACGAAGATGGCGATCGTGGCAACTACCATGTTCCACCAACTCACCTCAAAAAGACCGGATTTACCAGTAAAATAGCCAACTACATCGCAGAAAAAGGAAAACAATACCATCGCAATTACGAAGTGGACAACGATGGGATGAATCGTATCTGGATAAGGTAAATTGTGGTCGTTCAAAGATGTCAAATACTCAAGCATTGTTTCTCCTGGACATATCTACCGCACTTTGGTCAATCAATTTTGGATTTTAGATTTATTCCATCCCTGACGAGAGATAAACCAGAAGACCCTAATCCAAAATCTAAAATCACTAGTCAAACTTCAATAATTGATGGATACTCACTAACATCACCACAAGTATCCATCGATAATTGACTGGAATCTGTTCAATTTATGCGCGGTGCAATACGCTTAATCTTGTCTTAGCTTTTGTAGCCAAATCAGGTTTAATTGCCTACATGGAATAATTTTGGTTTCGATTCATTCCCTCATGCGGATAGTCTGCAACAGCAATTCTTGATGTAGCTAAATCAAATTGCTGTTGTTTGTTGATTTGCTTAACCTATCCTTTAGCTTAAGTAAATTTTTATGAATTGTCAAAACAATAAATATTAAACTTTTAACAGTTAGTTATCTAACAAATAAATATTTCCATAATGTATTGATTTTTGCAATAATTTAAATACTACAAAACCTAAATACAAGATTTGTCTGTAAAGTATTTCACAATCATCGAATATTTGTTTGTGATGCAAACAACAAAATATTTAAACTGCTCAAAATGCCCCTGAAAATGAGAAAAGTAAAGAATCAAGACACAAAAGTATCGAACCACGTTAAGTCAGAACCTAGAAATAAGGTGGATTACCACAGGTTCACTTTTTCCTTCTCATAAAATTCTCATAATTCTTTCATTTTTATCTTGCTTCTGCTAAAGTGAGACAAAAGTGAGAAGATTATGAAATTGCTATAATGAGATTTAATATCAATAATTTTAAGATGCAACTACCGCAGTACGGGCAAAAATTGGCTGTAGCATCTGGGCTACTATTAAGTCTATGTTTGGGTGGGTGTGGCCCAACCTCTAACTCTCAACCACAGTTAAGTTCAAATCCAGGCACAGCTACTACCACCAACCTAGATATAGATAAAAAAGATAAAAAAGTAGTTCTTACCACCTTTACAGTCATTGCAGATATGGCGCAAAACGTGGCGGGAGACAAGGCGATTGTCGAATCTATCACTAAACCAGGGACGGAAATTCATGGTTACGAACCAACTCCTAGCGATTTGGTGAGGGCGCAAAAAGCAGACATAATTTTGAATAATGGTCTGAATTTAGAGCGTTGGGCACAGAAGTTGTATAACAGCGTCCCCAAAGTGCCTCACATTACCCTCACTGAGGGAATTAAACCTGTAGAAATTGCGGAGGATACTTACAAAGGAAAGCCTAATCCCCATGCTTGGATGTCACCACAAAACGCCTTGATCTACGTAGAGAATATTCGCAAGGCATTGGTTAATTTGGACTCAGCAAATGCAGAGACTTATAATACCAATGCCAAAGCATACAGCCAAAAAATTAAGGACGTTGATGAGAAACTGCGAAAAGCTGTTTCGGTAGTTCCAGTAGAGAAGCGCTACATAGTAAGCTGTGAAGGCGCATTTTCATACGTTACCCGCGATTATAATTTGAAAGAAGCTTATCTCTGGGCAGTCAACTCTGAACAGCAAGCTACTCCCAAACAGCTAGAAAAAGTCATTGATACAGTTAAAAAAAATAAAATCCCTGTAGTTTTCTGCGAAAGTACAGTTAATGATGGGGCACAACGTCAGGTAGCTAAAGAATCGGGAGCAAAGTTTGGTGGAGTGTTTTACGTTGATTCTCTATCTCCAGCGGATGGGCCAGCACCAACTTATCTCAAGTTGTTAGAAGGTAATATTAATACTCTAACTCAGGGATTAGGGGAAAAGTGAGCAAGTATGCAAGAATAAATCTAACTATTGAAAATAAGCTTGTAGTAACGAATTTAGTCCTATTTTGTTCTCTGGAAAACGTTACATCTTTGGAAAGAGGGCTGAAGCTGCTTACTACAAGCTATTAATTAATTTTAGAGGTGATTTTTAATGAAATCCATTAGTATTGATGTCGAAAATTTGACAGTTGCTTACCACGGCAAAGTTGCTTTGCATGGTGCTTTTTTGCAAATTCAAACAGGTTCAATCAGTGGTTTGGTGGGGATGAATGGTAGCGGTAAATCAACCCTATTTAAAGCAATTATGGGGTTTTTGAAGCCAGTCACAGGAAGGGTTTTGATTAATGGTTTACCGATAAAAACTGTGCAGAAAAAAAGCTTGGTGGCTTATGTACCACAGTCGGAAGAGGTGGACTGGAATTTTCCAGTAAGTGTCCATGATGTGGTGATGATGGGACGCTATGGATACATGAATATACTACGAATCCCCTCGGCGAACGATCAAAGAGTGGTAAGGGAGAGTTTGGAAAGGGTGCAAATGTGGTCAATGCGCGATCGCCAAATTGGAGAACTCTCTGGTGGACAGAAAAAACGTGCTTTTCTTGCCCGTGCTTTGGCACAACAGGGAACAGTTTTACTATTAGATGAACCCTTCACTGGGGTAGATATTAAAACAGAAAAAGCAATGATTGACTTATTGCTGGAATTGCGAGAAGAAGGTCATACAATCTTGATTTCTACCCATGATTTAGCATCTATCACGACTTTCTGTAACCAAGTAGTACTCATTAACCGGACTATTCTAGCTTATGGTGATACATCCGAAGTCTTCACAGAAGAGAATCTATCACGGACTTTTGGCGGTTCTCTAGGAGATTTGTCTCTCGGCAAAAGTCAGATAATCCGTGGAAATAAAAATGAATCTGATTGATTGATAATTTTTAATTTATATTGTTTGGATTAAAGTTATAAAAATATGAATACTCTCGCATTCTTAGACTGGTTCACCACACCTCTACAGCATGAATTCATGGTGAAGGCAATTTGTGTAAGTGCCTTAGTTGGTGTGGTCTGTTCTGTTTTATCTTGTTTTATGACTCTTAAAGGTTGGGCCTTAATGGGAGATGCTGTTTCTCATGCGGTAATGCCTGGGGTAGTAATTGCTTATGTCTTAAATATCCCTTTTGCTGTGGGCGCTTTTGTCTTTGGAGTGGGTTCAGTTATTGCGATCGGTTATATCAAAGCGAAGACAAGGATTAAAGAAGATACTGTCATTGGACTTGTATTTACAGGATTTTTTGCTCTGGGTTTGGTACTAGTTTCCAAGACTCCAAGCAGCGTAGACTTGACGCATATTTTGTTTGGGAATGTCTTAGGTATTTCTAATGAAGACATTCTCCAAACGGTGATTATTAGCGGGATTACTTTAGTAACAATAGCTATTTTACGCAGAGATTTACTATTATTTTGTTTTGACCCCACTCATGCACGTTCCATTGGCTTAAACACAGGAGCGCTGCACTATATTTTACTATCATTACTCTCTTTAACTGCTGTCGCCGGACTCCAGACAGTGGGAATTATTCTGGTTGTCGCTATGTTAGTGACTCCAGGAGCAACGGCTTATTTATTAACAGACCGTTTCGACCAGATGATACTAATTTCAATGGCATCTGGAGTATTTTCTAGTGTTATGGGGACTTACATCAGCTATCATATCGATGGTGCAACTGGGGGTTGTATAGTGGTGTTACAAACCTTGTTGTTTGTCATAGCAATGATTTTTGCACCTAAACATGGGTTACTGGTAAGAGCAAAGAAGCAAGAAAACACTGACTGATTCAGTATGAAATAGCCTTTGCTATCTACCTAACCCACATTCCGCAGGTGTGAGGGCGAAACAAGTGTCATTTAAAATTGTAGTAATTGGTACTTCTTTAGGCGGATTATCAGCATTGAAAATTGTCCTAGGGAATTTACCAGTAGACTTTCCTGTGCCGATCGCGATCGTCCAACACCGTCATAAAGAGTCTATTAACACACTCAAGGATTTATTACAAGAATCCACTTTGTTGAAAATTCGAGAAGTGGAAGACAAGGACGAAATACTATCAGGACATATCTACATAGCCCCAGCAGATTATCATTTACTGGTTGAACCAGGTCATTTTGCCCTCTCAACTGATAAACCTGTTTCTTATGCCAGACCATCTATTGATGTGCTGTTTGAGTCGGCAGCCGATGTCTACACAGAGCAAGTTATTGGTGTAATATTGACTGGAGCAAACCAAGATGGTATGCAAGGTCTTAAGAAAATAAAAGCGCGGGGAGGAATTACTATTGTACAAGAACCTGCCACAGCTGAGAGCTATGTTATGCCAGAGGCCGCAATTTCTGCTGTTACAGTAGACTGGATTTTGACACTCTCAAACATTGCTTCCCAGATGGTCAAGCTTTGTTATTCATCATAGAAAGAAACCGATGCAAATGGAACCCCAAGTAAACATCCTCCTAGTGGATGATAAACTAGAAAATTTGCTGGCACTAGAGGCAATCCTAGAAAAACTAGGGGAGAATCTCGTGAGAGCTACTTCTGGGGAGGAAGCTTTGCGGTGTCTGCTGCATCAAGACTTTGCAGTTATTTTGCTTGATGTGCAAATGCCTGGGATGGATGGCTTTGAAACTGCTACCTTAATTCGCAATCGGGGGCGATCGCGTCACACTCCAATTATCTTTCTCACCGCCTTTAGCAGCAGCGACCAAATGCTATTTAAAGGCTATGCCTTGGGTGCCGTTGATTATTTGCTCAAACCACTAGACCCGAATATTTTGACTTCTAAAGTTACAGTATTCGTAGAACTATTTAAGAAAACAGAAGCTGTCAAGCAACAAGCAGCGCAGTTAGTAGCTGTAAATACAGAACTGAGGCAAAGTGAAGAACGATTGCGATCGCTAAGTACTTGCTCACCCGTTGGCATTTTTGAAATTGATACTGAAGGAGGATGTAGATATACAAATCCTCGTTATCAGGCAATTTGTGGTTTAAAAGCGGCCGAAAGTTTAGAAAAAATATGGCTGGAATCTGTTCATCCAGAAGACAGAGAACGAGCGATCGCTAGTTGGTCTGCTTACATTTGTGAAGGTCGGGACTACTCGGAAGAATTTCGCTTTCAAACTGCTCACGGTAGCGTCCGTTGGGTTCAAGTTCGCTCATCACCGATGCTTTCCGGTCAAGGGGAATTACTGGGATATGTAGGCACCCTTGAAGATATTACAGAACGCAAGCAAGCAGAAGAAGTCCGCGCTCAAGTGATTCGAGAACAGACGGCAAGACATGAAGCAGAAGCAGCGAATCGGATGAAAGATGAGTTTCTTGCTGTTCTCTCCCACGAACTCCGCACACCTCTAACCTCAATGCTGGGCTGGTCAAAAATCCTCCGCGCCAAGAAACTTGACGAAAAAGCCACTTCCCGCGCCTTGGAAGCGATCGAACGCAACGCAATGTCTCAGATGCAACTAATTGAGGATATCTTGGATGTATCCCGGATTATCCGTGGTCAGTTGCGGTTAAATGTATCTGCGGTGAATCTGCTCACAGTCATGGAGGCGGCATTAGAGGCAGTTCGTCCCTTAGCAGAACCGAAAGATATTAAGTTAAATACTATCCTGGATACTTCGGTAGGGTCAGTCTATGGCGATCCAGCCCGTTTACAGCAAGTTGTCTGGAACCTATTAACTAACGCCATTAAGTTTACCCCTAAAGGTGGTAGGGTAGATGTTAGGCTATCAAAGCATTTTGGATTTTCGATTTCAGACTTCAGCGTCAGCTCTCAGTCGAACGGTTTTGGATTGGGATCTGATGGTAAAAATTTAGCCTGTTCAAACACTGATGAAAGCAGTAATCTACAATCCCAAATTCAAAATTTAAAATCTCAGTACGCCCAAATTGAAGTTATCGATACGGGCATTGGTATCAGTTCAGAGTTTTTACCCAAAGTATTTGAGCGTTTTCGGCAAGCAGACAGTACCACAACGCGATCGCACAACGGACTAGGACTAGGATTAGCGATCGTTCGTCATTTAGTGGAACTGCACAAGGGTACAATCTTTGCCCAAAGTTCAGGCACTGGACAAGGAGCAACCTTTACTGTGAGACTACCACTGCTACAAGATTATAGGGGGAATAGAGAAGCAACAGGAAAAAGTTCCTCTCCTGTAGCATCTACGCCCCTTGCTGGATTAAGAGTGTTAGTTGTAGATGATGAGGCAGATACCCGTAACTTTCTCAGTTTTATGTTTGAGGAGTATGGGGCTTTTGCCACTGCGGTAGCATCAGTTGATGAAGCGCTAACAGTACTTGAACAAGCAAAACCAGATATCCTAATTAGCGACATCGGGATGTCAGGACAAGATGGTTATACGCTAATTCGGAAAGTGCGCTCTTTAGAACCAGAAAAAGGCGGACGCATCCCAGCGATCGCTTTAACAGCATACACACGAGAAGAAGACCGCTTGGAAGCCCTTTCAGCAGGGTTTCAACAGCATTTATCTAAGCCAATTGACCCCAATAAATTGATTGCTGCGGTTGCCAATGTATTAGAACTGCCTTTGGAAGTTCCAGTGAGTTGATTAGGCAGTGGAAGCAGGGGAGCAGGAGAAAAATTACAGTAAGTTTTTCCCCTCTGCACCTCTGCCTCTTATGCCCAATGCCCAATCAAGACGAAGTTAGAGCATGCTTTTTCAGTTCATCTAGAGAAACCACTTCCAAAGCCCTAGCATGAGTTGCTGAAAGTATTACGGGTGGAGCAACGCCAGCTTCGAGAGCTTCTTGCCAACGAGAAGCACACAAACACCAGCGATCGCCAGGCTTCAATCCAGGAAAATTAAAATCAGGAACAGCTGTGCCAAGATCGTTCCCTTGCGATTTGGTGAACTCCAAGAATTCTGATGTCACTTGGGCACATATAACGTGCGATCCGAAATCTTGACCACCTGTACGACAAAAACCGTCGCGGTAAAACCCAGTCACGGGAGAAGTACAGCAAACCTCTAGGTTTCCATCGATTACGTTTTTAGCGTCTGTCATCGTTAATTCGTTGTACTTGATTTTTCCACTTAAATATAAGCTTATATTTATTGTCAGTTCCCTGCTTAAAATTAAAACCGCTATCTCTGATTAATTCCGAAAAGCAAGGAATTATAGAATGACTTGTATGAAAATCGTTAAAAATAAACTTTTCAGCAGAATATTTAAGAGCGATCGCTCTCAGTTAAAATAAAAACCCCTGGCAAACTACCAGAGGTAATGCAAGTCAGTACTTTCGCATGGAATGTATCCTACTCCAATACCATAGCAACCCTCTAATTTACAGATATGCCATTTTGCCAAACAAAAAAAGCCCTCAGTAGTAAGCTGAGGGTTATTTTTTCTAAAATAGCGGTAATATAAAAAGCTATTATTCCCAGACAAGCAAGTAAATCTAAACTTGTAGCCGTTTTTAATCTGGTGTAAGGAGGCAACCGTTGCAAACAGAAGTGGCTTCCGACCATCAAAACCTTCTTCCATTTTTTACCAAAGGCTGCGCGAATTGAGCGTTAGTCCTGATTACAAACATTTTTTATTCAGCTTGATTAACCGGACATGATATTAAATAAGCAAAACTAATAAGTTGTATCAGTTTTACTGAAGTAATAAAAGTTGATTAAAAATTGTAAAGCATTGTAAAGTAGATTCACAGGCGAAAACAAAACCGTCTGATTCATAAATAACTAACCGCACTTATAAAACAATGACAACAACCTTACAACAGCGCTCAAGCGTCAATGTATGGGATCGATTCTGCGAATGGATCACCAGCACCAATAACCGCATCTACATCGGTTGGTTCGGCGTAGTCATGATTCCTACCCTGCTAGCCGCTACCGCCTGCTTCG
>NZ_JACJSI010000349.1 GCF_014698065.1 Nostoc flagelliforme FACHB-838 | reverse complement strand
TTTAAGTTCTTCTTCGCTCTCTGCGATTTCAATCTTAAAAGGGCGGCTCATGGTTATTTTAATTTATAGAGTTTGTTTTCTCTATTATATGCACCTTCATATAAAATTGGTATCACACATTTATTGGAGTCACCTTGTGGACAGTTATCCATCTCTCTGAGCGTCTCGCTCGACAATCCAGCAGTAAGCCTGTATGAGCGTTTCGGCTTTGAAGTTGTCAGCAAAAGCGATGAGTCTCTATTGATGAGGCGGGACTGTCAAATACTGAAACCTCAAATTCCTGATCTGAGATTCAGGAATTGCTAAGATTCTTCTCTTGAAGTAGCATCTAGACTGACATTTAATAGAGGATTTAGAATATGGGATATGTTGAAAACACACAGTCAAACACTGAGGTTTTAGCGAAAGAAACTCTCATTTCTCCAGGATTTTATACAACTAACATCAGGAAACTTTCTAGTACTGATACCTCAAGTTTTCAAGGAGCCTTTAGTACTGCTATCGCCAATCTAAAGAACGACTACACTAAAGACAAGTACATACGTGACGAGAGATTTGATCAGTCTTGGGATCACATTCAAGGTGAGGCACGAGAACTCATAATTAAACTTTTGGAAATATACTGTGCTGCTGAGTACTCAGGATTTATTTTATACAAAGAATTATCATATAAACTTAAGGAAACAAACAGCGTCCTTTCAAGTGGATTCTCCCTGATGTCTCGTGATGAAGCTCGTCACGCTAGTTTTCTAAATAAAGCCCTCTTAGATTTTCATATTAAACCTGGGTTAGGTTTTCTAAAGAAAGAACATAGAAAATATATTTTTCTACCTTTTTCATGGTTTATCTACTCTACCTATCTGTCTGAGAGAATTTCTAGCTGTTATTACATAACCATTTTCGAGCATTTAAAATCTCATCCTGAATGCTCCATCTATCCTCTTTTTAGTTTCTATAAATCATGGAGTGAAGATGAAAATCGACATGGAGACTTTTTTGGTGCAATTATTAAATCCCAACTGCAACTCTCTAATGGTTTGAAGGCAAGATTAGTCTGCAAGTTCTTCTTGCTGCTGATTTTTAGTATGACATACTTCAAGTATAAAAGTAATGATAAACTCCTTGCATCGCTTGGGCTAGATGCTCGAGAATACTACGTGTCTACAATAACAAAGGTCAACAACTCTATCAGAAAAGATTTACCTATAGTTCTCGATATTGAAAAGTCACAGTTTTTTGAAGAATTAGACATTTGTTTGTTGCATATTTCCGAAAATGAAAAAATCAATGTTTCCAATCAAAACACTCTCTTAAAATTGCTTAGAAAAATTCCGCATTCCTCCAGTATTTTATTAGTTATATTACGTTTATTCATACGTAACCAAACTGCTTAAAACATTAACCTAGATGTATTAATACTTTTTGGGCAAAGACACGCAAACTTCCAATCTGCTCAATTTCGTTTGTTGTTAGTCGATTTTGTATTTCTGGGTACTATTTTTAGGTTTTTCTTTTAGAGCGGTACGGTATCGGTTGTGGGCTGACTCCCAACCGAGTTAACTTTTCACCCCAAACTGGCTGACATGCTTTGAAGGGTACGGTAAGTGATGGTGTCCCCGCACGTAACACTGCCGCCGTTGTACTAGCTCCTCCGTGATGCACTACTGCTGGCACTTGAGAAAATAACCAACTCTGAGGCTTTATTTTCTAATAGAAACTCAAATTTATAGCCAAAAGCTGGAAATTAAGCCCTGTAATGAATGGCTATTTCATTCTTCCAAAGTGACAAAACAGGGTTATGGTTGATTGCCTGGACATGAGAACTCTTGCATCTGAGTGGTAGCGATAGCCGATCACTCTAGAACTGAGCTTTGCTTTTTGAAGCTAAACGACCGAAATTGTTTCTTCGCCAAAACTAAATATCAAAAAAAATGAATAATTATCGCGTTTTATAGTGATAATATGATATTTGCTCGTGTTTACTCTTAATCAATCCATGTCTTCCAGGATTCACAATCCCGAAACACTTCGTCGATTACCGCAACAAACCCGCAGTCGCCAACGGGTCAATCAAATCTTGGATATAGCTGCTCAGTTATTGGAAGAAGTAGGCTATGAAGCGGTTTCAACCGAATTGATTGTAAAACAGGCAAATATTTCAATTGGTTCACTCTACCGCTTTTTTCCTGACAAGGAGGCTATTGTTCATGCGCTATCAGAGCGATATGCACAACAAATGCGAGAGTTATTTGCGGCTAGGTTTAATCCCTCAACGATCAATTACCCCTTAGCAATATTGTTGAGTGAAGCAATTGAAGACTTTGATAAATTTTATACTACTCAACCAGGTTGTCGGGTAACTATGCTGCGATCACGAATATCTGGCGAATTGCAGGCAGTAAATCAGCGAGTTGACCATGAGATTGTAGAGCAATTAGATAAGTTCTTTGCTTTACGGCAACCGCAAATGAATTCACAACAACGGCATTTAGTAGCTTTAGTCAGTGTAGAAATTGCGGGGGCGCTTCAGTTAATGTCGCTGTCCCAAAACGATCACTTACGACGGCAACTAGTAGCACAGACTAAACAAGTTTTGATTGCTTATCTTCAACCACTCTTTCCTGACAGTATCAATTGACCAAGTAAATGAGGAGTTTATCTATGTCTAAAAAAATTGCGATTGTCGGAGCCGGCCCTGGTGGTCTAGCCACAGCTATCCGTCTTGCTGGACTAGGGTATCAAGTGCAAATATTTGAGGCGGCTGAACGTGTAGGTGGGCGGATGCGTGGCTTAGAAGTTGATTCATACGCTTTTGATACAGGGCCGACTATTCTCCAACTGCCACACCTGTATGAAGAGCTTTTTCAGGAAGCTGGCTTAAATTTTTCTGACTATGTTCAACTCAAAAAATTAGAACCCTATACTCGCATTCGATTTTGGGATGGTACACAACTGGATTTAACCTCGGATTTAGAAGCCTTTAAAGCACAATTGGCAAACCTGCGTTCAGATTTACCATTAGCATTTGAGCGCTGGTACACAGAGCATATTCGTAAATATCAATTGGGCTATAAACCTTATCTAGGCAGTCCTGTACGAACTCTATTGGGTTACTTGCGTTGGAACGAAATTGTCTCTTTAATTTTATTTCGTCCTTGGGAAAGTTTATATCAACACTTTTGGCGATTTTTCCAGGATGAGCGTTTAGTCTATGCTCTGGGCTATCCCTCGAAATATTTAGGAATGCATCCTACTGTGGCAGCAAGTGTATTCAGTCTGATTCCATTTTTGGAATTTGCTCAAGGAGTATGGCACCCATTGGGAGGATTCCGGGCATTGGCGCAGGGGTTGGGCAAGGCTGCTCAAGACTTGGGCGTGCAAATTCACCTTAATTGTCCAGTGCATCAAGTCTGGATTGAGCATGGGCAGGCGTGTGGTATTGAATTAGCCGATGGTGAGCGGCTAAATTTTGATGCAGTAGTGATCAATGCTGACTTTGGATACGCTATTCGTCATTTGCTACCAACTTCAGCACGAGGTCGCTACACTGACCGCAAGCTTAACCAAATGCAATTTTCATGCTCTACCTTCATACTCTATTTAGGTATAAATCGCCGCTACGAAGACTTACCACATCATCAAATCTATTTATCAGAACAGATTCGACGACGCGATCGCCCTTGGGTAGATGATTCTGCATTAGATGAAACTGATCCGCCGATTTATGTTTGCAATCTAACAATTATAGATCCCAGTAATGCACCAGATGGACATAGCACATTATTTGTGTTAGTGCCAATTCCAAATACTTCTTATAATGTTAACTGGGATATTAAACAAAAAAGCTACCAAGACTTTATTCTTAAACGTCTAGATTTATTAGGATATGACAATATTGAGCAACATATTGTCACCCAAAGGTGTTACACTGCACCAACTTGGCGCGATGATTATCTAGTTCATTTGGGTGCTGTGTTTAATCTCAGCCACAATTGGAGCCAACTTGGGCCATTTCGCCCTCCAATTCGTTCTGAAAATATTAGTGGATTGTACTGGATTGGTGGTGCAGTTCACCCAGGAAGTGGATTACTCACAATCTTAGAAGCAACACGCAGTGCTGCTGGATTTATTAACCAAGATTTCCCGTTAACCTGAGACAGCCAAAAAATAACCTGACTTCACAGCGATTAGTTAAATTCATTTAAAGACTTGCTGCGATCGGTTTCAATAGAATTGGCTTTTGCGTCAACGTAAATTTAGTGGTTCAGCTTGTACTACATCGTAGCCAATCACTTCTAAACGTATCTGCAAAATTTGGCGGACGCTGGCTTCGTCGTCTACTACGAGGATTTTTCCTTTCTATGCTAACAAATTTCTTAATCCTCCCCAACGGCGAGAACTCTTAACTCTCCGTTATCAGCCTGAAGCGGCTCGAAAAAGATATTTCTCCCTAATTCGTAAATCCCTGAGCAAGGGACTCGTATTTTCCATAAATTTGGTGTATCTTGTGAATTCTGTGCAAATTATTTACACCCGACTGACCCCGACTTTCCAGAAATCTACTGTCATCCAACCAAATTTTAAGCCAATGCCTTCGAGGGAACAGCCAATGAATACTTCTAATCATATAGATACCAAGAAGAAAATCATCAAAAAATCCGACAAGCTTACCCTGAGACAGATGAAGCTAATCGAGGAGGCAGAAGACCAACTTCAAGAAGCTAATACTGTCAATTCTCCAGACCCTGTGGTTGAGGAGAAAGCAGTAATCACTCAAGAGCTTAGAGTTCCTGACTATATTCCATTTCTTGACAATCCTCCAGTACAATCTGTGGGCAAATCAGGCTGGCAGATTTCTGATATCTGGCGGGATATCCGCGTGGATGATTTTTGTAATTAAAGCAGGCAATTTGTATTCCCAGACAGTTCTGCATCAAGGCGGTTGCAGTTATCCACGATCAGAATCTTAGAAATTGAGGAACAGGAACCGCTTCAGGGAGAAAAGTTTTCCCGAATGCATATTTGTGCAGCAATACCTTTGTCTCTTCGCTGAACCAATATTATGGCAACCGCCTGAGCAACTTTCGTAAACTATTTTTGCACCACGTCAAAGCTATAGTTGAATCGTGCTTATAATAAGTTACGGCTAACTATAACTGAAAGTTAGCACCCTGTAAATGGTTATCGCTTGGATTACACATCAAAGGCGATACCAAGACAAGCAAAATTTATCGGCAGCGTAATAGTTTGTATTCCGTTGCCAACATGCACCCTCCGCGATTGCATGTTGGTGAAAGTGTTGTGTCTGGGGGGAAGAAGTGTTAATCGTAGTTTATATCGGATAAAAGATAAGGGTATCTTATTATTATTTTGTCTTCACACTTTTGTCTTATAAATATAGCACAAATGTATTACAAAAATATCGGCTTGACATCTACCTCAGCGATCGCTTTGGTAAATATCAAGCCGGCGAGCGAGTTGTAATTAGTCGTTTGGTTCTAAAAGCTTGCCCAGAGCTTCAACGGACTGTCGCCAGCCGCTTTCCATGCCGCTGGCAACCATGCCGTCACGGTCTGACTGGCTCATTGCTGTGCTATGGGTACGAATCTCAGTTGTATGTTCGTCAATTGCTACAAACTCAGCTTTTTCCAGCATGACATGCCCACGTTCCGGCATCCCCAAGAATTCAAATGTCTGCACGATTCGTTTATCTAGAGCGACTTCATGAAAACAGCCAGTAAACTCATACTCGTGACCGTCTTCTGATTGTTCAGCAATGTGCCAACTGCCGCCGTCTTGACAATCAAAGTGATACACTTTCATTGGATTACCGCGACACCACCAAGTAGCAAACAGTTCCTCTTTGGTATATGCTTCAAATACCTTTTCTAACGAAGCCTTGATTGTGACAGTACCGAAGATATTTTGTGAATTTTCTGGAACTGTTACTGTCAGATGTGCCATATTAGCCTCCTGCTACTTTGTTATCGATCTTCTAATAGTTTTTCCAGAGCATCAAAGCGGGCACTCCAGATTTTTTCATACTCGCCCAGATACGCTGCGGCTACTTTGAGAGTTTTC
>NZ_JACJSI010000348.1 GCF_014698065.1 Nostoc flagelliforme FACHB-838 | reverse complement strand
GATGTTACATATCATACTTGCTATGAGCGTCAGTCTGACCTAATTGAACAGGTTTCAGTATTTCAACAACAAATTAATGCCTCTCCCAATACAGTAGCAGATCGTTTGTGGGTGACAACTCATCTCAAACCTGATGAGGAAAAACTACGGGTCTCAACCTAGACGAGGTTTAGAGTCGGCTTCGGAAATAATCTTGACTACTTCTGCAAGGGTCACATTTGAGACAAACGCTCCGCCGTACTCTTGGGGAACAGTAATTCCCCACAGCCCACTTTGAGAAAATTGGTGGACTTCTTGGGTAGGTAAACGTCGCTCTTGATCGCGTTCTGAGTCTTGTTTAACAAATTCTACTGCCAGTTCTTGAGCGATCGCGATCACTTCTACATCACTGGTAATGACATGAGCTTTACTTTCTACTACATTTGTCATATATTTACATCCTTAGATCACACAGCTAGTAATTCTTCAGATGAACGCCGAGCTTCTATCTGATGCACCAATGGAATAACTGTCCGACCAAATGCAGGTAAGTCATCGGTATAGTGGAGAAATCCTAGCAAAACCAAATCTACGCCTACTTCGTAGTATTGGCGAATTCGGTCTGCCACCTGTTCTGCTGTGCCAATCAATCCGGTTTTGAAACCATCGTTGTACTGTACTAAATCAGAGAAATCTGAATTAGCCCACATTCCTTGGCGTTCACGAGTAGCAGCACCAGCCTGTTTTACCGCTTCTCCAAACCCATGAACTGCTTCTACATCGGCTTGGGCAATAATTTCTGCTAAAACTTTGTGTGCTTCGGCTTCTGTATCTCGCACAATTGCAAAAGCATTCAGTCCAAACTTGACTTTCCGCCTTTCTTGACGTGCTAAGGCTGAAACTTCTTTAATTTGTTCTCGCACTCCTTCTACCGTATTGCCATTCATAAAATACCAATCAGAAACACGGGATGCCATACTTCGAGCAGCTTTCGAGTTACCACCTTGGAAAATTTCTGGATGAGGTTGGGAAATTGGTTTTGGTTTTACCCAGCCACCATTAATCCGATAAAAGTCACCCTTGAAGTGGAATTCATCTTCTGTCCACATTCCTTTGAGAACTCGAATAAATTCTTCTGAACGACGGTAACGTTCATCATGATCCAGCCAAGGTTCACCATAGATCAGAAATTCATCTTTAAACCAGCCACTCACTACATTTAGACAAAAACGCCCGTGGGAACTAAAGTCAATAGTGGCTCCGATTTTAGCAACAACACCAGGATGCCACAAGCCGGGATGTACTGCGGCAATCAGTTTCAGCCGTTGTGTTTGGGTTGCTAACCCCGCTACTGTTGTGAGTGCTTCTAGTTGATACTCAGCCCCATAACTGGCAATAAACCGAGCTTGTGCTAATGCGTAGTCAAAACCTACTGCTTCTGCTGCTTGAGCCCGTTGCAGATTGTAATCGAAAGTCCAATCAGTGCGTTGAGGAATTTTACTAACTACCAATCCCCCACTGACATTGGGAATCCAGTACGCAAACCGAATATCCATGAATTGTGTCTCCGTATTTTATAAAAAATAGCAGATGGATGGAAATCACCCAGCTGCTGGTAGGAAAGGAGTAAGGATAACTCTGATTAACTAGCCAGCATGGACAAATTCTTTGGCAGCATTCTGGGAATGATTCACCGCTAGAGCAAACTCTTTGAGGACATCTTGCAATCTTTGGTCTATTTCTTCATCAAGTTGCACGCTACCATTTGACTGGATTTGAATTTGCTTATCGACTGCGTATACTGTACTCAGTATATGCCGTGCGCCTAGTTCTGATAGCACAGGTTTTAAGGCATACTCTACTGATAATAAATGTGCTATGGTTCCACCTGTAGCTATAGGTAGCACAACTTTGCCAGCCAAAGCTTTCTGGGGTAATAAATCTAGAAATGCTTTGAGTACACCTGTGTACGCTGCTTTATAAATGGGAGTTGCAATAATTACACCGCTTGCTTTTTCTAGCAGTGCTTTTGGCTGTTGTAATGCGGCACTATCGTAACGTCCATAAGCTAAGTCTTCGGCTGGTAAATCACGCACAGAGATGATATTTGTGGGTAAATTTTTTTGCTGTGACAGAATTTGAGCAGCGTATTCCAAAATAGCGTAGGTTCTGGAAGGGTGGGAGGGACTGCCGGCGATCGCTAATATATTTGTCATGGTAAGTTAAACCTTTTGGGATTTTAAACGCAGAGGTACGCAAAGGGAAGCGCAGAGGTGCGCGGAGTGTTTTTTAATCTACGGTGGCGATTTGCTGTTTGGGGAATTCTTGGTTGGCTACAACCTCGCCAAAGGGACTCAATAGTTGCGGTTCTAGTGTTGGCTGATTTTCTAGGGGTAAACGAGGGAAAAGTAATTCTGCTACTCGATATGCTTCTTCTAAATGAGGATAACCAGAGAAGATAAAGGTATCGATACCTATTTCTTGATATTCCCGCATTCTCTGAGCAACGGTATCGGGATCGCCTACTAAGGCTGTGCCAGCACCACCACGGACTAAACCGATTCCTGCCCATAAATTCGGGCTAATTTCTAAGGCTTCACGAGAGCCGTTGTGTAATTCTTTCATCCGGCGTTGTCCTTCGGAATCCATGCGGGCGTAGGCTTGTTGCGTTTTGGCGATCGCATCTTCATCTACGTAGCGAATCAAATTGTTAGCTGCATCCCAGGCTTGGCTTTCTGTCTCTCGCACAATCACGTGGAGACGAATCCCAAAACGTAATGTTCTCCCTTGGGCTGCTGCTAACTGACGTACAGAGGCAATCTTTTGGGCAACTTGTTCTGGTGGTTCGCCCCAAGTTAAATATACATCTACGTGTTTGGCTGCAATTTCTTGAGCAATCGGAGAAGAACCTCCAAACCACAGAGGCGGATGAGGTTTCTGGATTGTGGGAAATAATAGCTTACCACTTTGGATATTCAGATGATTTCCCTGGAAGTCGGCAGTTTCTCCAGCTGCAATCTCTCGCCACACTGCCAAAAATTCATCTGTTAATCTGTAGCGATCGTCATGAGAAAGATGCAATCCATCTCCCGCCAATTCCACTGGATCGCCACCGGTGACGACGTTAATCAACAACCTTCCACCAGAAATGCGATCAAAGGTTGCTGCCATTCGTGCTGCTACTCCCGGCGACATCAACCCCGGACGAATAGCCACCAAAAACTTCATCCGCTTGGTGTGTGTCACCAAAGTTGATGCCAAAACCCAGGCATCTTCACATGAACGGCCTGTAGGTAGTAATGCCCCTGCAAAACCTAAATGATCTACTGCTTGGGCAATCTGCCGCCAGTAATCAAAGTTGACTGCCCGCCCGCCTATGGCAGTACCAAGATAGCGCCCTTCACCGTAAGTTGGAATAAACCAAAGTAGCTGCATGATATCTATAGTCAAAGTAGCTGCAATATTTCCTGGTCTTTAATTACGGTAATCTTACCAATTTACCGTATTATTTAATTCACTTTTAGACTATCGCACAGTCAGTTAAGCAAAGCAATACCTTTACAAAACTAATTACTGTTAGTCGGTAGAGTTTTAGTAGTTTGATGCTTGCGGTTTTGCGGTAGCTATGACATACTCGTAATTACATTATTCCTATAGATTTACCGTAGTTTGCAGTTTGCTTCACAAATCTTGCTGCAAAGAATTAATCATGCTTAAAGATGCACAAGGACTAGTAGTTACAACAGATTCAGCCAATGCGAAAGCAGCCATTAACCGTTTTATCGATCAGATGCTTGGTTATGGTAAAGATGCAGAAACAGCAGTTTTACAAGCAATTGCAGCAGATCCTACTTGTGCATTAGCTCATGCTTATGCGGCTGCTTATTATCTCACCCAAGAAAATCGCAAAGCTTGGCAGGTAGCTCTACCACATCTGCAAAATGCACAACAGTATTCGACCAAGGTTACTGCCAGAGAAAAGTTATATGTGCAAGCTATTTTAGCTTGGGCAAATCAAGAAATTGATGTAGCGATCGCCACTCATGAAGAGATTGCTAATCAATTTCCCCGTGATTTAATATCTGTGCAGCAGGGGCAGTATCACTATTTTTATACAGGAAATAAAGAAAAATTACTGGAAATTGCCCAGAAGGTTTTACCTAGCAATCCTCAACAACATTATTTATATGGCATGGTAGCCTTTGGATTAGAACAATGTCACCAACTCAAAGCAGCAGAAAAGATAGCTCGTCAAGCGATCGCATTGAATAGATATGATCCTTGGGCGCATCATGCGATCGCTCATGTCATGGAAACTCAGGGAAGAGTTGAGGAGGGGATAGCTTGGATGGAAAGTTTTGCAGATACCTGGGAAAACTGCAACTCCATGCTCTACACTCATAACTGGTGGCACATTGCACTATATTATTTGCAGTTAGAAAACTACCAAAAAGTTCTCAAACTCTACGATACGCATATTTGGGAGCGTGCTAACAAACAATCTCCTAAAGACCAAGTAGGAGCAATTTCATTATTATTACGCCTAGAATTGCGCGGTGTAGATGTGGAGAACCGTTGGCAAAACATCAGTCCTTATCTTTACAGCCGGATTGATGAACACGCATTACCATTTCAGGATTTGCATTATGTCTATGCCCTTGCCAAAGCCGGACACCATGATTGGGTGAACCAAATGCTTCAGAGTATGCAGTATCACACTTTGAGTATTAATCCTTTCCTGCGACGGAGTTGGGTAGAGGTAGCAATTCCCGCAGCTAGAGGAATGGTAGCTCATGCCAAAGGCGATTTCAACACGACTGTTGCAGAACTGAAACCTGTTTTACCACGCTTGCATGAGATTGGAGGGAGTCATGCACAGCGAGTATTGTTTGGGCAAGTTTATCAAGATGCGGTATTGTCGGCACAACAGCAGAGTTGGAATTATGGTATTACTGCTTGATGTGAAATCTATCTTTTATCCGGCGTTTCTGATTAATGGGATGATATATTATCTCACTCACTAGACGCAGTACCGCTAAGGCAGAACCCGCAGGATGGCGCAGAGAGTAAGAGTTTGATAGATGAAATTTATAACTTGTATACCGCGATTTAGCAAAGCCTTTTGTTAAGTAAGGCATGAGGAAAACTGCTACAGATTATAATTGCGATCGCAATCAAGCATATATTTTCTGCCCAAAAACTCAATCTTTCTCTTTGCGTCTTTGCTATTTTTTGTGAGCTTTTCTGTTTTTAAACGATGGCACGGAGGCGAGCGCTGTAAATCTGATTTAATATCTGATAATCTTCCAATCTCACTGCGGCAAAACGTCTGACTCCGAACTGTTTCATCACTTTTTGTAACTCTGCATCTGGTTGCAGTAATGCCAACTGCATTTGCTGAATTAAAGATATACCTAGACGCTGTGCTACTACCAATGGTGGCATCGGAGAAGGCCCCAACACTTCCACCACACGCAAATGCTGTGATAATTCAGGAAAATCCTTTAATTCCTGTTCTAGCACCACACTATCAATCGCTGCACAATCTACCAATCCCTCAACTACCCAGCGAATTGAACGCTGATGTGAACCTGATTGTAGCGTTTTGCCAAAGAAATTTTCAGGATGTTTTTCTTGAACTAATTTATGAGAAAGTAAATTATAACCACTATTAGAACCCAGATCATTATAACAAAATATTTTTCCTGCTAAATCTGTAAACTTTTTGATATTACTATTAGCATTGACAATAACATCTGCATAGTAAACAGGGCAGTTGCTATATCGTGATGATTGCATTACTGGCGCAACTAAAGTCTGCAATTGATTTGAAACTATTTGACTATAGCGAATTAGTGGCAATCCACAAATAAAAGCTAAGTCTATCTGGTCTTGGAATAATAGATCATCTTCTAGGGGATCATATTCACCTTGTTGTAGTTGGAATTCTATTTTTAAAACACGACCTAAATACTGTCGGTTCGCTCATTTGAGGATGACAAGAAGAATTAATGCTTTGAGGAGAAAGGAATACGGCAATTGTACGAATCCTCAAACATTATTAGCACCATTTCCCGGTAGTCTGGAGGACATCTGTTGAGATGGGTGCGCGGATGAGCAGTGAACTCT
>NZ_JACJSI010000347.1 GCF_014698065.1 Nostoc flagelliforme FACHB-838 | reverse complement strand
GCGCACATTTAACTTGGAAGCCGCTTCTACGCCAGAGCAATTAGAGAAAGGGCTGAAATTTCGCTCATCCTTAAACGGCGATGACGGAATGTTATTCAATCTGGGAGGAGAAATTTATAATGTGCCTTTTTGCATGTACAAGGTAAATTTTCCTTTAGACATCTTTTATCTTAAGGACAATGTGGTGACAACTGCGGTTTACAATGCTAAACCGTGCTACAAAAACCCTTGCCCCATCTACAAGGGGAAAGTTGCCAATCAAGTGCTAGAGCTAGCAACAGGCGCTGCCAATATCAAGGTTGGCGATCGGCTTAACATCCAACCGTTATCATCAGCCAAAGAATAATATCAGTGTTGATAGCGGTAATTCTTTGAGAACCGAAAATAATCGCTAGTAATTGTATAACGTATTTTTGAAAAATCAAGAAACCATAGTACTGAAAAAAACAGTACCTAAATAGCTTCGTGTGTTGAATCAAATATGGCAATCTATTTATGGGAAGAGTATGGACATATTGGGAATTTGATCACCCTTTGGGTAGCACGGTGCGGGTAATCTCTACCCCATTAGGGCTAGAGATATTTACTGAAGATGTGTTCAACATTGTTGCAGCAGAATTAAATAACGAGAAGGTAATACTGATGAATATTCACAGTCAAGAACGTTATGTAGTTATTGAAGAAGAGGTAGTAAAAATAAAAACTTTAAATTTTACAGCCATCAATAGCTTGAAGACGATTGTCAAAGCGGATTTGATTAATAAATTTCTGCATTGGGTACGAATTAAAATTCGACCGATATTTCAAAGACAGTATCTGTAAAACAATTGCAGATTGCCGATAGCGTAGCGTTAGCGAAGCGGTAGCGAGGAACGAGCGTCCGTAGGAGCGTCTTGTAGATAAGAGAATTGACGATAGCGTAGCGTTAGCGACGTAGGAGCGTCTTTTAGATTTATTCCGCCCACTTTCCTGCTGGGCTTGTACCAAAAACATTCAATCTCCAATCTGCCCTATTCAATCTCCAATCTTCTCGGTCAATATCAAAAGGAAGAAGAATAATGACTATTAAGATAGCCAACGATAATAACCGAAATACTAGCAACAATCTGGCAGATCAACCCTTTAGTAATACACCGTTTAATAATATAGCACCCAACAATGCAATAGAAAAAGACACTAGTAATATAGATACCGACAGCCCAGTGCCCGACAATATAGCACCCAAGAATGTAACAGAAGAAAACACTAGCAATACAGATCCCGATAGCACAGTACTCGACAATCTACCACCCAACAATGTGACAGAAGAAAACATTGGTAATACAGAGTTAGACAGCCTAGCACCCGACAATATAGCACTTAACAATGCGATAGAAGAAAACACTAGTAATACACAGTCTAATAATCCAGTATCCGAAAATAATAATAAGAATAACAACAATAAAAATAATCCAGAACAACTAAGAAGATTAGTAATGGTGACAGGAGATAAAGGAGGTGTTGGTAAGTCAACGTTTGCCAGAGGTTTAGCGCAAACTTACATAGATAACGCAGTAAAATTTGTCGGGTTGGACGCGGATAATTCTAATCCACACTTGATCAGATTTTATGAAAACGCTGCAAACATTCATCGTTTAGATATATCTAATTCAGATAAATTAGACGAATTTGTAGATAATTTAAAAGAATTAGTCTATCCCAAATCAAAAGAATCTGGGAAAAATCAAGAGGAAAAATCTTTGATACTACTAGAAACGCCATCACAATTTCTGCCAACTTTAAAAATTTTAATAACCGAGATGGGGTTTTTAGATGTGGTAAATAATAAATGTAAAATGCGGGTGACGATAGTAGTAGTTATTAGCACAATAATTGATTGTATAACTCAACTACTAGAATTATATAGTTTCTGCGGTGATCGGGTTGATTATGTAATAGTAAAAAATTCGTTTTACGGGGAGGCGGAACAATTTGCTTTTTATGATAACTCACAAAAAGTCAAAGAAATAGAACAGCAGGTAAAAGCAACAGGGCATGATTTCACGAGTATAACTATGCCAAAACTAGCGAAAAAATCCTACGATTATTTAGATGTGAAAAATCTGACATTTAGACAAGGACTTGAACAAGATGAATATCCGTCTGTATTTGGTAGAGTCTTAAGCTGGCTGAACAACTTTAAAGGGCAAATAAAGCTAAAAAAAGATTTATTTGGTATAGAGAAGATTTTATCTGAATAGGAATAAAGATGTCAAAGAGAATGATTATAACTGTAGGAGATGCGCGGGTGGGTAAGTCTACAGTTATCAAGCTATTGCTAGAAATGTTCGCCCAACAAGGAAAACGGATAAAGGTTTATAACCAAGAATCATTTCCTGTATTTCCGGCTTATGAACATATAGCAACCATTAAGAAGTTTAATTTATTAAATGACGATGCTGATGCAATAACAGATGGCTTAAATCATCCTGAGTTAGATGTGATGATTGTTGATATGCCCGGACAAGATATTGAAAAAGTAATTCAATATATTGAAAGTGCTAGCTTATTTGAGGTTCTAGTAAAATTTGGTTGGAATTTAACATTTCTCCAACCTATTTCTCACAGGGAAGACTGCATATATTACTTAAATGCAATCATCCAGAACGCGACTAATAACGCCAACTACGTGGTAGTGAAAAATTACCATTTTGCGCCAGAGTTTAGAGAATATGAGGAGAAGATGCGGAAAAAGCTGTTAATCATAGGAGGGACAGAAGTAGAATTAATGGCTCTACATCGGAATCATTATCAAGCGATGGAAAAGGCTGATAAACCATATTCACAAGTTTGCCAGGATCTATCAATAATTTTATTTTGGAGAAGCTTCATTTTTCAGTGGATTAAAAAGTTTCGTCATTCAGTGATGAATAACAATTTGGCTATTAAATATCTAGGGCTTGATTGATGACCAAAAGTAGGGTGTAGTGTTTAAGACAATTAAATTTTAGTTGCGTCAAGGAGTTGAACATTTTCTTGATTCCCCAATACCTGCAACCCCACACCCTTTCATCCAGTAATACCAGGGATTTACGCTTAACAAGCGTGCCATTCCCCCCACTAATTTTCCCTACACCCTACACCCAATACCTGCAACCCTACCTTATGACACTACAAGACACATTACAAGGCTACTCCCCATCAGAACAAAAACGCATAGTTGAAGGGGCATATCAACTAGGAATTACACCTGATGATCCAGTTTTTAGGATGATGGCGACACTGGGCAGATATGAAGAAACGATCATAGACCTCCAGGCAAGAATGGAGGCAATGATAGAAGCATGGGCGGCGCTGATAGACCAAAAACTGGAAAAGACAAGCAAACAAGCCGAGTCAATGCATTATACAGTTGTCTCTAGTGCCGTGCGTGATGAGATCAAAAAAAGCAAGCCCACCGACACAGGCATGAAAGTGCAGGCAGGCTGGGGATTGGGAACAGTATCTCTTGTGTGTGGATTAGTAGCGGCTGGCAGTACCTTGCTGGGTTCGCTGACCACATGGAATCTGGTGCAAAATATAGGAACGAATCAGTCAGTAGTAGTCTCACGTAACGATCTTAAGATTCTCCAATGGGCAAAATCCCAAGAGGGTAAGCAAATGTATCAGATAATCTTGAAGAATCAAGCAGCAATTGAAGCCTGTCAAACACAGCAGAGTAAAACCCAGGGCTATTGTTTAATTCAAGTAGGTAAGTAAGTAGCTAACCTACTTTTAGGTAATCTTGTTCAATGTACCCAAGTTTACTAGCTTCAATCAGAGCATTGACGCGATCCTTGACATCTAACTTCGCAAAAATCTTGTTAATATGGCCTTTAACGGTACTTTCAGTAATAAATAACCGCTCGGCAATCAGCTTATTAGAAGAACCATCTGCCATCAAAGAGATAATTTGCATTTCAGTGGCACTAAGATGATCTTGGTAACTCTTCCCCTTAATTTTCTGCTGGAAGAAAAAATTATGTCGGCTAATATCAGGGTCAAAAAAAGACTTGTTATCGTAGAATGTGGTTTTAATTGCTTCTAAAATCAAAGGAACATTATTCTTTTTGAGAATGTAAGAATCAGCGCCGGCATTTAAAGCTGATTGAACAGTGCCTTGAGAAGAATGGGAAGAAAGAACAACAATTTTAGTCTTGCTATTGACTTTGACCTCTTTGATCACTTCTAGCCCCGATATGTCGGGTAAACCAATATCCACCAAAATCACATCGGGATTTAATTTCTTAACTAAATTAATCCCTTCAATACCAGTACGAGCAACGCCGACCATTTCCATATCTGGTTGTTGATTGATAGCAGTAGTGATCCCCAACCTAATGAGTTCTTCATCCTCAATGAGCGTTAATCGAATCATAAATCACTTCGATTATAAGATGACTCAATATTTATAGCATAGTTGTTGGTGTTAAGCCTTTTACTTTTTATGTCTGTAATATAAAATATAAGTAGGAAAAAATTTTTCCAGATAAATGAAAAAAACTTTAGTACTAAAGTTGGATTGGATAATTTTTTTTATAACTAAAATAAAAGTATTCTTAAATCTTGTAGACATAATTAGCACTTATTTATAAAAGTAGCCAAAATAACCATCTGTCATTGGAAACATAGTTATGCAACAGGAAGTTTTAAGCAAACAGTTGGATTTATCAGCCTTACTCCATGACGTGTCAAATTCTTTTAAAGGGGCATCGTTGATTGTAAATCAGTTAATTGATGGCGCTTATGGATACTCTTTAGAAGAAATCAGACCATTTCTGATAGCCCTACGGGATACTAATGACCGGGGTATGAGCTTGGTTGAAGCTAATAGAGTCTCTCAAGAAGCTAAACCAGTAACAGTAGCTCAGTTTGATATGTTGAGTTTTTTACAAACAACTTATTCTCTATTCAAGCCAATAGCGCAGTATCATTCCTTGAATCTCCATTATGAAACTCAATCATCGTACAAGCATGGAACGCAAGTACAGGGTGACAGCATAAGTATTGACAGAATGCTGTGTAATCTTGTGACAAATGCTATTAAGTACACTCTTGCCGGAGATATCTTTTTAAGGCTGCTCAATCAAGAAGATGATTTAGCGATCGAGATTGAAGATACCGGCTGTGGAATTGCCGCAGAACAACTATCAAATATATTTATCCCATTATGGCGAGCGCCAAATAGCAATTTATTACATCAATCAGGGATGGGATTAGGACTGTACATCGCCTTATGTGTGGCTCATGCTCATGGTTTGAGGATAAGCGTAAACTCAGTAGCTAAACAAGGAACCAAATTCACCATTATATTTCCTTACAAAGATGACGGGATCTATGGGGTTGATGGTAGGATGTTGCCATTCGTCAAGTCGCTCTGCTCCAATTCGTAATTGCTAATGGGCTGCGCCCCGCTACGCTAACGTAATTCGTAATTAATACCCCATGAATAAATTCAGGGGCTTAGAATATAGAGCGGGAGCATTTCTTTGTCTTCCATAACTGATCTTGGGGCTTATTCCCGAATGAACTAATTATTAATTTTGTCCGTAATTACGAATTACGAATTACGAATTACGAATTATTTATCGCAGAGGTTACAAGATGCGTTACCTATATGATGTGAAACTTTGGGACAGAATCGAAACAGGAGTGGAATTTCTAATTTTTGTGGCTTTGATGATAGCGGCAATCATTAAACTGGGGCACAACGATTTTCTACAAGCATTGTTTTACATAGTATTAGCTGTCATCATCTCACCCTGGTCACAATTCGAGCGGGTGACTAAGCGATATGTCTTAGTAAGTGCCTATATTCTTGGGTTGTTTGTCGGGTATTTTAGTTAGTCTAACTCTGGTCCGTCGGGAGATTGCTCGTTTTGTTGTTGCTGTGACGGTGACTGTTGCTGTTGCACTCTTGTATCAAAGTTGATTAGCTTTTGTATTTCTTGTGGTGAAAGGTGATTGTGTATTACTTTGTATCCTTCCTCTTCTTCTACTTTATAAGCACTAAAAGCCGATTGATTATCACTTTTGCGCCAAACAGTCAGACGCTGCATACCTTCTCTCATCAACAAATTTAATTGATAAGCCATGCCTTCATAGAC
>NZ_JACJSI010000346.1 GCF_014698065.1 Nostoc flagelliforme FACHB-838 | reverse complement strand
GTCCAAACGAGAGGAGAAAAAGGAAATTACAGTACGCAACGTGTAAGATTTAACTCTAATTCTTCTGCTTAACTCTTTGTTACATACTTATAAATTTTCTCCACGACTTACTTAATGGTGCAACTATTAGTTAAAGAAGAATCCAAACATTGGATTAATGTTGCTACTTCTTTATCTACGGAATTGGCAGCCACCGCAGTGGAAAGAGATAACAAAGCAGGGCTGCCAGATATAGAAATCCAACGGTTGCGAGAAACTGGTTTACTGCCTTTGGTTGTACCAAAAGAGTATGGTGGTATTGGTGCGACTTGGGCAGAAGCTTTAAAAATAGTCCAAGAACTCTCGAAAGCAGACGGTTCAATTGGAGAGTTGTATGGCAACCATTTGAATTTAACTACCTTGGCTCATGTTTCGGGAACACCAGAGCAAAAGGAAAGATATTATCGGGAAACTGCCCAGAAAAATTTATTTTGGGCTAACGCCATCAACACTAGAGATACAAGGCTGAAAATTACCGCAGAAGGTGAAAATTTTCGTGTTCATGGGATCAAAAGTTTCGGTACAGGTGTCGCCATTGCAGATTTCCGCGTTTTCGCTGCCATTCAAGATAATGTGGAACTACCGTTAGTATTCATAATTCCCAAAGATAGGGCTGGTGTCGCTTCTAATCAAGACTGGGACAATATTGGGCAAAGGCGCACAGATAGCGATACATTCACTTTTTACGATGTTTTGGTAAAAACAGATGAAATTTTGGGATATCCTCATCCTCCTGATGGTGCTTTTAGTACATTTTTGGGAATCATCGCCCAGCTGACGAAAACTTATGTTTATTTGGGAATTGCTGAAGGAGCATTGGCGGCTGCAAAACAATACACTGTTACTCAAACAAAACCTTGGATTACGTCTGGTGTCGATAGTGCTACTCAAGACCCCTATATTTTGAATCACTATGGAAACTTGTGGGCAGAACTGCAAGCAGCAATTAGTTTAGCTGACAAAGCTGCTACCCAAGTACAACAAGCATGGGACAAAGAAGTTAACCTGACTTTTAAAGAAAGGGGAGAAGTAGCAGTTTCTGTTTTTGCAGCCAAGGCTTTTGCTACTCGCGTTGGTTTGAATCTCACCACAGGTATTTTTGAAGTTATGGGAACTCGTTCTACGGGTAGTAAATACGGCTTTGACCGTTACTGGCGAGATTTACGTACTTTTACGCTTCATGACCCTATAGATTATAAATTGCGCGATATCGGCAATTGGGTACTGAATGAGCAATTACCCATAATCACGCAATATTCCTAAAGTTTCCGCCACAGTAGACCTCGAATCGGTTGCTTAAGTTGGTTTTACCCACTTTAATTCCTTTTTTTAATTGCGGATTTAGTTAAGTAAATAGACCAAATTTCATACATTCGCCGTTAGGCGGTAGCGTTGCGTAGCTAAGAGTAAGCGCAGAAGCGCACAGATGGTTCTGCTGGCACAGCTTTGGGTGAAGCAATTGCTATGCCGGGCCACAACAATTAGAAGCTTTAAATGCGGGCGCACTTGATATTGCCTCTACAGCAGAATCTCCTCCTGTTTTCTCTCAAGCAGCTGGCGCACCTCTTGTATATCTAGCGGCTAACTCTTCTGATGGCCAAGCAGTTTCACTGTTAGTTCCTAAAAACTCTCCTATTCAAAGTGTCAAAGATTTAAAAGGGAAAAAAGTAGCTTTTCAAAAAGCATCGATTGGTCATTATCTTATACTTCGAGCCTTAGAAAAAGAAGGTTTTTCTCTATTTGTCCCGCCGGATGATATCCCAGTTCTTGCTTCTCAGCCAGGAGTCACACCTGTAATAATTCCTGTTTCTAATGTTGATGGTGGCTATACTGGAACTGCTGAACTAACTTTTCATTCTGATCATAAGTGGACTCCTTATCCTTCTAGTGGTTCTTTACTCTATGCTTTGGAAGTACCGACTGAAGGTGGAGATACTTACTGGTTAAATTTGAGTTTAGCCTATGAAACTTTGGATGAGTTTACAAAGCGCCGGATTGCAGATTTGCAGTTAATTACATACAATCCCTTTTTAAATAAATCAAATACACCTCGTTCTAAATACCGTCTAGACAAGAGTATTCCCTTAATTAGTCTTGTATTTCCTCACCCACTAGTACGGACACATCCAGAAAGTGGAAAAAAGATTTTATATTTAGATTACGCCACAGAAGTAGAAATTGTTGGTCTAGATCCACAAGAAGGATCTGAATTAATTGAACAGCTGCGATTGCATTTACATCAACCTCGGTTTTATTATCAACACAAATGGTCTGTAGGCGATATTGTCTATTGGGATAATCAAGCAACTTTGCATTATCGTCAAGCATTTGATCCCAATCAGCGCCGGGTGATGAAACGGATAAGTTTAGCGGGTAGCCGTCCATTTTGAGGAAAAACCCCATTTGTTTGAAAAAATATAGAGTCATCCGATTTGATTTCTATTCGCACAGCGTGGCGTAGCCATACTTACTTGCGTAGAAAGGCAATAGGGAATAGGCAACAGTCAATAAGCCTCTTTGAGCTATACTTAATTTTTTCAAAAATCAAATATGAGTTTTATAATTTGAAATAGAATAACTCCGGTTTCTTCAAGAAACCGGGGTTTTGTACTTTATGACGATTGAAGTTTTATTGATTGAGAATATATGACTTTTATCTCCAAAATTATTAACGTCGGTTATTCATCTTTTTTGACGATCTTAGATAATATATATTATAATCTACATTAAAATTATCGCATTACCGCTCTTTATTTGTATTAAAGGCAAAAATCGGAATGGCATTAGCTCAACACATTAATATCCAAGTCGCTAAAAAAGTAAATGATTATTTCTTGTGGAAGATATTACTACTTGGTACAGATTTTTTAAAGCAGCTATGGTGGCATACTAAAGCATATACAACAGTTTTGGGTATTATGTTGTTGACCTTTGCCAGTCTCGAATTTGTATATATACATTATTTGTCTGGAAAAAAAATAAGTCAATTTTTTCAACATGAAACTGTTGTAGAACAAAAATGACTATATATAAAAGATTGCAAATTACATCTTATCTAGCTTTCAATTGGTTTGAATTTTATCAAGCGATCACAGCTTATTTAGATCGTGCTTTAAAAATAGAATTTCCACTACAACAAAGTGAAAATGATCCCTTAGAAGATGCCTTATTATTTCAAGATAAAATAGATTTAGCTTTTATTTGTGGATTGCCACTAATTCACTATAGTCAAATAGTTTCAAACCAATTTCAGACTTTAGTTGCGCCAGTAATGCAATCATCACGATATAGCAACTGCCCTGTTTACTATGCAGATGTTATTGCCAATGCTAATAGTAATATCAAAAAGTTTACAGATTTAGCAAGAAAAACATTTTGTTATAATGATTTGGGTTCTAATAGTGGCTATAATTTACTTTTTCATAGATTAGTTCAAGAAAGATATCCTGAAAATTTCTTTGGCAAAACGCTAGAATCAGGTTCACATCAGCGTTCAATTCGCTGGGTAGTTGAGGGATTGTCAGATTGTGCAGCAATTGATAGTGTGGTGCTAGAACAGGAATTAAAAGATTTTCCCGAATTATCACAGCATTTGCGTGTGGTGGAAGTGCTGGGGCCTTCTCCAATGCCACCTTTAGTAGTAGCACAGCGTCTAGGTATATCTTTAATTCAGCAAATGCAGTTGGCATTACTGCAACCAGATGCAGAGTTGCAAAGAGTGATGAAACAGTTCGGAGTCAGACGTTTTGCCGCAGTGAGATTGGAAGATTATCAGATATTAAATCAGATTTACAGCGTAGGCGTAGCCCGTCGTAGACATCGCCTCCGTGCCATCGTTTAAAAGCGGAAAAGCTTACAAAAAATAGCAAAGACGCAAAGAGAAAGATTGAGTTTTTGGGCAGAAAATATATGCTTGATTGCGATCGCAATTATAATCTGTAGGAGTTTTCCTCATGCATTCCTTAATAAAAGGCTTTGCTAAATCGCGGTATACAAGTTAGAAATTTCATCTATCAAACTCTTACTCTCTGCGCCATCCTGCGGGTTCCGCCTTAGCGGTACTGCGTCTAGTGAGTGAGATAATATATCATCCCATTAATCAGAAACGCCGGGTAAAAGGTAGATTTCACATCAAGCGGTAATACCATAATCCCAACTCTGCTGTTGTGCCGACAATACCGCATCTTGATAAACTTGCCCAAACAACACTCGCTGTGCATGACTCCCTCCAATCTCATGCAAGCGTGGTAAAACAGGTTTCAGTTCTGCAACAGTCGTCTTGAAATCGCCTTTGGCATGAGCTACCATTCCTCTAGCTGCGGGAATTGCTAACTCTACCCAACTCCGTCGCAGGAAAGGATTAATACTCAAAGTATGATACTGCATACTCTGAAGCATTTGGTTCACCCAATCATGGTGTCCGGCTTTGGCAAGGGCATAGGCATAATGCAAATCCTGAAATGGTAATGCGTGTTCATCAATCCGGCTGTAAAGATAAGGACTAATGCCTTGCCAACGGTTCTCCACATCTACACCGTGCAATTCTAGGCGCAATAATAATGAAATTGCTCCTACTTGGTCTTTAGGAGATTGTTTGTTAGCACGCTCCCAAATATGCGTATCGTAGAGTTTGAGAACTTTTTGGTAGTTTTCTAACTGCAAATAATATAGTGCAATGTGCCACCAGTTATGAGTGTAGAGCATGGAGTTGCAGTTTTCCCAGGTATCTGCAAAACTTTCCATCCAAGCTATCCCCTCCTCAACTCTTCCCTGAGTTTCCATGACATGAGCGATCGCATGATGCGCCTAAGGATCATATCTATTCAATGCGATCGCTTGACGAGCTATCTTTTCCGCTGCTTTGAGTTGGTGACATTGTTCTAATCCAAAGGCCACCATGCCATATAAATAATGTTGTTGGGGATTGCTAGGTAAAACCTTCTGAGCAATTTCTAGTAATTTTTCTTTATTGCTTGTATAAAAATAGTGATACTGTCCCTGCTGCACAGATATTAAATCACGGGGAAATTGATTAGCAATCTCTTCATGAGTGGCGATCGCTACATCAATTTCTTGATTTGCCCAAGCTAAAATTGCCTGCACATATAGCTGTTCTCTGGCAGTAATCTGGGTGTAATGCTGTTGTGCAGTTTGCAGATATGGTAGAGCTAGCTGCCAAGCTTTGCGGTTTTCTTGGGTAAGATAATAAGCAGCCGCATAAGCATGAGCTAATGCACAAGTAGGATCTGCTGCAATTGCTTGTAAAACTGCTGTTTCTGCATCTTTACCATAACCAAGCATCTGATCGATAAAACGGTTAATGGCTGCTTTCGCATTGGCTGAATCTGTTGTAACTACTAGTCCTTGTGCATCTTTAAGCATGATTAATTCTTTGCAGCAAGATTTATGAAGCAAACTACAAACTACGGTAAATCTATAGAGATAATGTAATTGCAAGCTCAAGTATGTCATAGCTATTGCAAAACCGCAAGCATCAAAATACTAAAACTCTACCGACTAACAGTATTTAGTTTTGTAAAGGTATTGCTTTGCTTAACTGGCTGTGCGATAGTCTAAAAGTGAATTAAATAATACGGTAACTTGATAGATTTACCGTACTTAAAGACCAGGAAATATTGCAGCTACTCTGACTATAGATATCATGCAGCTACTTTGGTTTATTCCAACTCACGGTGAAGGGCGTTATCTTGGTACTGCCATAGGTGGGCGGGCAGTCAACTTTGATTACTGGCGGCAGATAGCCCAAGCAGTAGATCATTTAGGTTTTACAGGGGCATTACTACCTACAGGCCGTTCATGTGAAGATGCCTGGGTTTTGGCATCAACTTTGGTGACACACACCAAGCGGATGAAGTTTTTGGTGGCTATTCGTCCGGGGTTAATGTCGCCGGGAGTAGCAGCGCGAATGGCAGCAACCTTTGATCGCATCTCTGGTGGAAGGTTGTTGATTAACGTCGTTACCGGTGGCGATCCGGTGGAATTGGCGGGAGATGGATTGCATCTTTCCCATGATGATCGCTACAAGAACTCTTGCATAAATATTTTTTGGTATAATGAAGGGTTATTTTTCTTAACGTTAGAGAAGTTAAAATAGCCACAATTTACAAAGTTTCTTATATTAACTGTTGCTGGAGAA
>NZ_JACJSI010000345.1 GCF_014698065.1 Nostoc flagelliforme FACHB-838 | reverse complement strand
TAGCCGCAACTTCAACAAAACGTCAGCGAATTTATCGTACTTTACTAAAAGTTATTGCCCACAAGCCTGTCAGCGATCGCCCCGGTAGAAGTGAACCACGAGTTCGTAAACGTCGCCCGAAAGCTTACCCTTTAATGACGAAACCTCGGCACGAATTACGAAACCAATTGCAAACTGCTTAACCCGCAAGTGTTTCGGCTTTTCTTAGTGCCATTCGGTATTATCCGTAAGCAGAAAGCTGATTATTTAGCTTATACACTATTAGATGCGATTATTGACGGTTTTTCCCAGTCCTGGAAGTATATGGTGAGCGATCGCCTTGGAGGTGATAGTCTCATCAGAGTGGATTAACTCATCAATTTGCACAATCAATTCTGAGAGGTGATGCAACCAGGCAAATTGATCGTGATTGATCACCAGTTGCAGCAATTCACCTTTAGAGACCTGTCCGCGCACTTGTTCGTAACGAATACGCTCTGTATCCAACAACAGTTTATGCAAATGCAATAGCTTGATGCGTGTATCGGCCAGCAGTTGATGTTGGGTAATGCGGTGTTCAAGCGTGTTAAGCATGAATATGTCCCATCCTTCCATTTCGGTAATCGTCAATCGCCTGAAGTATTTCGGCTTCAGTGTTCATCACAAAAGGACCATAGCGCACCACAGGTTCATTCAGTGGCACTCCAGCAATTAGCAGTAGATCAAGGGGTTGGGTGGCATCCGCAGGATTAGCGATCACCACTTCCTCACCATCAGGTGCAAAAATCACCATTTGCCCATCCTCACCCCGTTCCTGCTCAGTACCAAACAAACCAGACCCATCGAGGACATAGGTAAAGGCGTTGTACTCTTTCGGTACCGATTGAACAATGCTTGCTCCCGGTTGTAGCGTGAAGTGCAGGTAGATAATCGGGGTGCGGGTTTCAATCACCGCTTTCGCCCCCAACGCTTCTCCCGCAATCACGCGCACTGTCACAGACCCATCTTTGGTCTGAGCCACCGGAATCTGCGCCGATGGAATTTCCTGATAGCGAGGAGCAATCATCTTGTCCCGCTGCGGCAAGTTGACCCAATACGGTTCGGTTAAGAATATTTGTAGGTTGAGTTGAACGAAGTGAAACCCAACAAACCCCGCAAAATGTTGGGTTTCGTTCCTCAACCCAACCTACACATTTTTATTTTTTGGGCTTAACCGAACCGTATTGCAAGTTGACCCAGAGTTGAATGCCGTGCAGTCGCCCACCCGTGCGGGTAAACTCAGCTTCTGGCATTTCGGAATGCACTACGCCTGCCCCAGCGGTCATCCACTGCACATCACTGGGATTGAGCAGTCCGGCATGACCGACCGAGTCCTTGTGTTCCAGCCGCCCATCTAGGACGTAGCTGACGATTTCAAAGCCACGATGGGGATGATCCGGTGCGCCCTTTGCTTGACCGGGCTTCTGATTCACGGGACCCAATTCATCGAGGAGAAAGGGGTCAAACTCGGAAAAGCTACTCTTGGGAAAGGGACGACGCACCAAGAAGCCTGCTCCTTCAAGCGTTTCTACACTATTAATGATTCCAGCAACGGTTCGGAGTGTTTGAGTTTGAGTTGTCATACAGTTGCCTCCAATCAGATAGCTTATAAGATTTGTCTTATACTTGATTAATCATACAATAGCATAGAAAGATATAAATTCTATGGGTAGGGCTTGTCCTCCCTGTTCGTTCGGTAAACCGCCTATGTCTCTTGCCCATGTGATTCTGGGTCTGCTCCAGCAACAGGAGCGGACCGGCTACGACCTCAAAACCGAGTGCTTTGACGATTGCATTTCCCATCTGTGGCCAGCAGATCAGGCACAGATTTATCGGACTTTGGACAAACTGGAGTCACAGGGGTGGATTACCTGTACCGTCGAGATTCAATTCAGCATGATCGCCCTAATCGCAAGGTTTACCGGATTACTGAAGCAGGTGAAGCAGAGTTAACCCACTGGCTCCAGACGCATCATCCGTTGCCCGTGTTGCGAGAGCCGTTGCTGGCGCAACTCTATTTTGCGGCTCAGTTGCCGAACGAGGCGATCGTGTATCTGCTAGAGCAGGAACTGGAAGCACGGCAAGAAAAGCTAGCCCAGTGTGAGGCGATCGCGTCTCTATCTTTGAGTAATCCGACTGCATCGCGCGAACAAAAACTGCATCGACTGGTTTTGAACTTAGAGCTTGTCATGTAACAACCTTGCCTCTTTTGAGCTAGAAATCCTTTCTCTGTAAGCTTTCTAGATAATAAATTGTAAAAGTTGTTTCTTGACAGGCTCTTAGTGAAGCAACGGGAACAGACTTATTTAGATTGGTTGGAAAAGGCGATACGTGCTATGCACACGCTGCGCGATCGCAACAATCTGTAGCCAATCAACGTAAATTCCTTTGAATATATTGCGATGGAAAGTCAACAGAAATTCAAGCATTGGCTACGACGTATGGAGACGGAGAGGTATGTCATCTGCGCCAGTGCGTTGATAGGGCTTTTCGCCTCGCCATAGTGCCCGAGCAGGCCCTTCCTGCGGCACGTCGGACGGAGCCAGGTAGATGCTATGCGCAGGCGTGTTTTCTTCCGCAGCGGGCAAGGCGATCCAGAGCTGGAAGCCTTTAACCTGCGTGTCGCCAACGGGGGTGCCGAGTGCCACGCGCCGTTTCCTGCCTTTATCCATTCAACACCGCCAGCCGCCAAAACGCCTTGCTGACCAGCCGTGTCCACATAGCGAAAGTTACCCTGAGTCATGAACGTCAGCGTCGTGATGCCGGAGTGCGGGTGTATGGGGAACCAAGGGTTCCCCACAGTGGCATCAAAACTGGCTAGGTCAAGGAACACGAACGGTTTTAGCAACTCGCCAAGGTCACCAGAACTTTGCGCCGCTCATGGCTGCCATGAACACCATCGGGTCCCAGTACTCGCGGTAGGTGACGATTAGCCCGTTCTTGAACGTGACAAACGTGGCGTAGCTCATTTCATAGGGATTGCCGTTGCTGATCACCCGGCCTGAGACGCTCCATTCGGCAATAGCCATGTTGGGGTCGTCGGTGGCGTTGATCTTTAGCGTGGGAGTACTTTGAATGTCGATGACGCTGGGATAGTTCTTCAAATACTCGTAGAAAGCCGCTCGGCCCACCAGCTTTCTGGACGCCACGTCGGGCGCGAAGGGGAATTCGGCGACGACGTTTTCGTCCCAGAGTTCAGCCCAGCCCTTAATATCTTTGGCTAGGAAAGTGTCCAGACTGAGCTTCAGCAATTGCGCTGCGGTCAGACCCTTGCCAGCCTCTTGCGTGTGTGCGGGTGCAGCGGTGGCGAGCGTGATGTCGCTTGTGAGATGATCTTGTTTCATCTGATTGTGTCCAAGTTGGGGTTGATGATGTTGATGCCCCTGCGGCAAATCTCAGAGCTATCGCTCTTTCGGGCGGGGTTGCTTTCACTGATTGCGTACTTCTCTTAGGCCATCCGGGCAGCGATGCTTTCGGCCAGCATCATGGTCGGGAAAGCCGTTGCGACGGAGGGCACGTCAGGCCAGATCGAGGCATCGACGATGATGACGTCAAACATTGTTTGATTTCCTTTCATTTCATTACTCCTGTAAAGTCTTCTCCGCACGGCACATGCCGTGCATTGGGGTGGCATTGGCGCGGAGGACTGGGAGTTCGATGTCACGCACAAGTTGGAAGAGTCCGCTTTGATGATCAATCAGCAGCAGAACGGCGTCATTGGGATCGATCATTGTGTCAATGGTGTTGCTCATGGGTTTGTCTCCTTTTTCATTCAAATTCAATCAATGTCATTTTTTCCTAGCTATCTGGGGCGTGTCCAGTTCTAGTACTCAGCTTCTTTCGGAATAAGTTCAATATAGGAGATCGCCTTCAAGCTATCGTCTATAGCAAGTTAAAATTTTTACAGTACAAATCGATAGAGTAACCGTGCCATCGCAAAGTAGAAGGCTAGCTATAACTTAAGTTAGAATCCGAATCTGATCGAAAGTACACCCTACAAACTGATGATGCCGCGTTTAACGGCAACAATTACCGCTTGAGTACGATCGCTGACATCTAGCTTATTCAAAATCCGATTAACATGAGATTTAACAGTACCTTCACCGATACTTAAAGCAGTCGCAATATCGGCATTACTCATCCCCTGTCGCCAGTGAGCGGAGTACTGCTAGTTCTTTTTCACTCAGTTCTGGATTGCTGAGGCGCTGTACCAACTTTGCTTCTACATCGGGCGGAATAGGCTACTGCCTCTACGCACAACTTTCACGTCGCGCATCTCGGCTCAATACCTAGATGAGTCCATTACAAATGCCTTAAATGCTGTAACTAAAAAAGACATCATTGGATGGTTCACGCACTGCTGTTACTATATTGCACCCAACTGAGAACCGCTATAAGTTTGGGACAAGCGCGTACAATGAAACCTACTTTGGCACGGTGATACCCTTAGCTACTATGAACTTTACGCCGTAGTAAACTTATTATACCTATACAAGATATCAAAGCTACAACATTTGATGGTTCAGGAACAGTTGGTGTTTTCTGTGTATCTAAGAAATTGGCCATATCTTCACCAATGATTTGATGTACACGACGAGTAGGATGAATCTCGTCGAAGTAATAATAATTATCAGGTGTTGAACAACCAGGCTCTAACCCCCCAGTGGTGTATAAAAGTTTGCAGGCATCATTTATATTGGTAAAACCAAATGTCGCTGGGGTAGAGCGAATTTTGTTGCTAATTGCAACATGGTCATACAGTGCAACTTCGACACCTAATTGCTTATTCAGGGTATCGAGTTGACCGGGAAGACTTTTATTGATAACATCTCTAAACTTAGCTGCCTCTTCTGAGTATTGCTCAAAAAGTGGTAATGCAGCTAAATCTGTAGAATTTACAACAAAAAACTGTTCTGCACCTAGCACTGCAAGTTGTGATATTCCAGAAACAATATTGTTAACAGCAGCATCAGCTAATACATCGACCGAACCAGTCTGATTATTAAAAAACCTTTCTAATAAGTCATTTGTAGATATAAAAATGAAGTATAATCCCTTAGAATCTGGCACACGATTAACTTCTGCTTTATATTCTTCGATTTGACCGAATAAACCAGTATTTTGATATTTATCAAGCCAAGTACTTAAATTGCCATCACCGCTTTTTGCACCACCCACAGCATAATCTGTTAATTGTAAATTTTTTTGTTTTGCTAGTACCTCAACTGATGTTAAGCCGGGATTATTTGTCCATCGACCATCAGAGTCATACACATCTACTTGGGGGAATATAAATGCTCCAGGCACCCCAGAGTTAACTGCTGCTGTTGTAATCCGAAGTGCTGCCCCATTATCTGAATAGCTATCACCAAAAGCATAAATACGAGAAATAGAGTTGAAAGAAGCAGCATAAGCATTATTAACACTTACACACAAAAAAGCCGCACTACTTACTGTGGCAGTAACAAATGTCTTGAAAATTGTATTTTTCAGCATAGATCAATGCATTTCCGAATATCTAAAATTCTGTTCTAAGGTGTAACCTTTACTTTTAATTCACTATAGTTTTTAAATGCTATAAACTACGAGTATGGCAGATTTTTCATCCTTATTTACTCTAAAAAATAAGTTCCTAACTGTTTTATTCTCTCTACCCAACCTTTCACCTCCAGAGCCACTTTATACTTCCATTGAAATAGTTGTTGAGGAGTGAAAGATTCATCTACAACAGGTGGAAACCCGCCTGCCGTGCTGGTTCACTTTCATAAGCGTGGTTTGTGAGAAATATTGGCATTGCTCTGGCTTCTCAAAGATTGAGGCCGGGCAATCCGGGATGATCATCGAGAGGACGACCAAGTATCCAATGGTTTTGGCGATCGCGGAGCATGTGCAAAGCACATCACTCTGCTGAATCAATTGGGTATAAAAATGACGCAATGAGTCTGAGCCACCCCTGGTAGGGACCATCGGTGAAAGGTTAAGATAAAGCGCTTTTTGTCAATCAGTTAAAATACTCAAAACATCCTTAATAAGAATGATAATCGTATGGAGGGAAGGGGGAGGAGGCGAGCGACGCTCGCCTCCTCCCCCTGTTTTTGATTATCATTATCTTAAAAGTCTTTAATAGCTTAAACAGCAGATGAAAAAGTATTGTAACGACGTAAAAAGTCGGCAACATTGTTAGGT
>NZ_JACJSI010000344.1 GCF_014698065.1 Nostoc flagelliforme FACHB-838 | reverse complement strand
AGTTGGCTGCTAGAACTATGGTACAGCGACGCAAGATTAGTTATGCCACCCAAACAGAACTTGGTACCAAAGCATGGGATATTTTCATGTCCCTGGTTGCCACTACTCGTAAGTTAGGTATTAGCTTTTTTGAGTATATGCATGACCGGATTTTGCAACTCGGTGATATTCCCTGTTTGGGTAACATTATTCGAGAGAAGTCTTCTTCTAACCCATTTGGTTGGTCGTGGCTACCTGAATAAATCTCTACCCCGAAATTTTGAGCCGATACAAAATATCGGTTTTGTAACCAGATTTTCTTATTTAAAGGCTGTGTACAAGTAGAAAAGTCTTTATATATCCTAACTTTAGGATATGCACGTCTCCTTCAACAAGTAAGCACAAAAGAAAAATAAGTCAAAAATACCTATAAAAAAATCAATTGCTATAGCCTATTAGAAGATACCTACTAAATTAGTTAAGCTTATACTATATTTTTAGACAGGCTATGTGAGTTGATTTTAATTATCTAAAGAATTATAGGCAAGATTCAGTTGGGTGGCGGACTCTTCTAATAAGCGTTGTTCATCAGCATTTCTTGGTAACACCAGTTGGCGCTCAATACCTATTGAGCTAACGATACATGGAAGTCCAAAAACAACTTCATTGCCAACTCCATAGCTAGAATCTGCTCTCACTGATACTGGAAATATTTGTTTTTCATCTCGCAGGATAGTATCAATTAACTGACAAACTGCTATTGATATGCCATAGCTAGTATTTCCTTTACGTTCAGAAATGTTATAGCCTCGCTTACGGGTTAAATCTGCGTACTCTTGGTGAATTTGCTCCAGCGTCGCTCCTTGTGGTATAGGAAATTCCGTTAATGCAATTCCCCCAATAAACGCACTAGACCAAACGACAAATTCACTGTCTCCATGCTCTCCAATCACATAAACATGAACATCTTGTTTTGCAACATTCAGTCGCTTACCAAGTTGATATCTCAGTCTAGCAGTATCAAGAACGGTTCCCGAACCGAAAATTAGGTTTTCTGCTCTCGTGGAACTGGCGATTGCAATCCGCGTTAGTACATCAACTGGATTGCTAACAATAAGCACAATTGAATTCGGTGCAACTCGATCCAATTCTTTCATCGTCGAACGTATGATTTCTGCATTGTCACTCAACGTATCTAATCGGCTCTGTCCAAGTTTCGGCTGTACCCCAATAGTTACGACAATTACATCAGAATCAGCTAAATCCTCATACTTATTTGATGGTATAATCTCCATTTCTTCAAGTAAGGGAATGCTGTCTTCAATATCCCATGCTTGCCCCTCAGCTTTTGATAAGGTTCGGTCAAAAAGCACGACTCTCACACATTTTCGGAGTAGCACTAAAGCATTTGCTACGTCTGCACCCACATTCCCCGCACCAATCACCCCGACCTTGGATGTTTTGCTACTCATGTTGTATCTACCTTTTTTGTAACTGTTTTTCGCTTTGGGTTAAGAATATAACTGATATTGTCCAAAATCACGCAATTCGGCAATTGAATTGTGCAATCATTCCATCCAACAGTGCCATAAATTAATCCCTCTAGCGATCGCAACTCTCAAAAACACGTCTCATAAAAATGTCAAAGCTAGTAGCTTCTCTAACACAAAAGCTTCTAAGCCGAATCTTTGCGCGATTTCCCACCAACACGCCACTCATCACTCCAATAGCCTACATCAGCAGGGCTTTCGGCAATCAGAGAGACGAATCGATTGCTCTTAGGTGATGGTCTACGCGTGGGATAATATGGTCAATAGAAAATAGAGCAGCACTTGCTTCTTCTGAAGAATGACAGTATTCACAAAGAAATTTTGCTCTTTGTCTGACTAATTTTTTGGTTGCATCATTAACTGTCATGATTCAGAAATGATTTTGGCATTAAGCAAGGTAAAAATTCTATCTAGTTCCAATATGCCTGCCAATTCAGCATCTTCTTCTGTGGTTAGCAATCCAGCTTTCTTTTTCTCAGACAATTTTTCGAGTCGAGACTGTAATTCTTCAGTAAATTTAAACAAATGTATGTCCCTAACTTTACTGAGTTTGATTCCAGAATCTACTCAGAATGAGGGTTGAACCATCATTTGAGTAATCATAAGCTGTATGTCTCGTTTAATTTAGCGGACTGGTGGTATTTTAACAGCGAATCTTCCTTACCTGCTTTATTTTGAATGCCAGTTGATAAAAGGTAATGCGGTAGACTTGTCTTTTTCCGCAAGGAAGAAGCTCAAGTTCGCGGATGCCGTCTGTAATACGGCTAGCTTGTGCTGATTTCTAACCTTTGTAATGCCAACTTCAAGATTATTCGTTTTTTGCGTAAACTCCGAAAATTCAGGTGAATAGTATTATATAACGGTATCTATTATGGATAAACCGGGGACAAAGCTAATTGTCTCCTATACAATTAACTTCTATCAAAAACTGCTCTGGGTTTTGTCCAGGGCAGTTTTATATTGCACGGTACAAGCTAGATTGTTAACTGTAATTAATGGTGAATTGACCCCAACCAGATCCGAAACACCCCAGAAAAACTCTCAGTTGACATATCTTCCCTTCTCTCTTTCCGGTCAACAAGTATCAAAAACCCCTCTGACAAAGGTGGAAATAGAAAATCAGACCTTGCAGCAGCAAAAGTTTGACGTGACGGGGCTGGAAATTAAGCAGAAATATGGCACGATCACACCAGAGGAGCAAGAAAAGCTCGGCGTACTACAAGCCAAGATAGATGACTTCTGGGTTCAGAAAAAGGAACAGGCTAAGGGACAGCATGACTTGATGGATATTCTCATCAAGAATCAGCAGAGAACTCCGACAACAGAGTCAGCCACACCAATTCAGCCTCAGCTTTCTATTGGGGAAACGGGGGATAAGTACGAGCAAGAAGCCGACAAAATAGCAAGTCAGGTAGTACAGCAGATTCATGCACCGATGCCTAATCATAAAATAGATAAGAGCCAGGCCGATCGACTAGGAACTGAGGTAGATGTAATCAACAGGAGAACGACAAATAGTGAGTCAGCTAAAGTGGCAAGTGTCACAGATGCCATACAGTCTAAAGAAACCAAAGTAAGTGGGGATATTATCCAAAAGGTTAGTGTTAAAGAAGCTGTTACAAAGTTTGAAAAAATAGCAGAAGAACAAAGAGTAGATGTAGAAACAGCAAGGCAGCAGAGAGCGAGAAAACCAAAAGCAGCCCAGGTAGCATCTGAGCCTATCAAAGCAGAGATAGAAGCACAGTAATTGGAATCACAACCTTTATCAAGCATTTCGGCTGAATCACAAGCATCGGACTTTAAACCTCAAGAATCGCAGGTAAAATCACAAGAGCAGGAAAGTGAGAGTTTAGAGGGAGATAAAACCGGGAAACAACGCTGGCAGAAATTGAAGAAGATAGTCAAAACAGATTCATCTACGAGTCAAATACCTGGCAAGACGAAAACTTTAAGCTATTCGAATTCGATGGACGGAGAAGATAGCGATGAAAATTACTGGCTAGAGGCATGGGATGCACTGCATCGACCTGCCTTTGAAGTCGGTGGGAATTATTCTAACCAAGGTGGGAAATTTGCCAAGTGGGTCGAAGAGTGTGGAATTATAGAATGGCTGAATGAGAAGGAGCAGAGAGATCAAGACATGAGAGCGGCGTTCGATAAACAAAAGAAAGATGGTGTTGCTGATTTCTGGAAGTGGAAAGAAACTTCAGAATACGCTACAGATTCTTCACCGCCGCCAGATACAATTTCCTTCTGGGATTGGCTAGAGCTAAAAATGCAAAAGGAAGAACTTGAAGAAGACAAGACCATTCAGCAGAGAAACTCATACCTTGGAATACCGTCTGACCCAGAACAAGAAGAGGAAATAAAGCAAACCAGAGGAGAAAAAAGGCAAGAGAGAGTTACATACCTAAAGTCAAAAGAAGAGCGTAAAAACAAAGAGGTCACGATTAGCGGCGGTCAATGGACAGATGCCTCTGGAGATTCTGTTAGCTCAATGGATAAAACAGCTTTAGGTGCGCCGGATGGTGGACAGAATTGGATGATCTTTGTTTTAAGCCCCGATGGTAAGTTCTATACAGATGCTCATGAGGAAGGTAAGTATCACCACTCAAGCGCCTTAGCTGGAATTCCAGTCAAGGGTGCTGGAGCAATCAAAGTTATAGGTGGCACACTTGAAGAGATATCTGATAAAAGCGGTCACTACAAGCCCGACATGCATCAAATGTATACCACCTTAATGCAGTTGCACAAATGCGGCGTAGATCCCAAAACTTATAAGGTATATACAAGAGATTTAGGCGACATACAAGGCGATCTGTGGATTGAGAAATATCTCAAAACTCCAGAGTATGAAAAATATCGTGCAACTCAAATAGCCAATGCTTTTACTATGAGTGGTAGAGATCATAGGGATAAGAAAGCCCAGCAGGAAAAGAGAAGTTAGCGCGATCACTAGTGGTCTGGCAAGTCAACTTTGCAGGGTGAGACAGATTTTTGATAAGCCTTTCCGCTTTTCTTAGTGCCATTCGCCCTTAGCCCCTGCCATTGAAATTCTTAATCCCCTTGAACTCAAGATTTTAAAAGCTAAGTCTCCCAAACTTCCCAAAGTACTAACAGTTAGCTGGGCTATTGAAGCCGTTGCTCGTCTTGGCGGCTACTTAGAACATCGAAGTAAAACACCCATTGGTATTCAGGTACTGTGGCGAGGTTGGTTAAAATTGCACGACCTCTGTGAGGGCTGGCAGCTTGCAAAAGAGACTTAACGGGAAAAGTCAGATGTAACAACCTTGCCTCTTTTGAGCTAAAAATACTTTTTCAGTAAGCTTTCTAGATAATAAATTGTAAAAGTTGTTTCTTGAAAGGCTCTTACGCTTTTTCGAGACTTGAGGGCTTACCTTGAAAAGTCAGCTTTTGGAGCGCTTCAAACCTGTGCCATACCGCCATCAACAAACAGCTCGATACCGTTCACAAAGCTGCTGTCATCGGATGCGAGAAAGACAACAGCTTTGGCAATCTCATCAGGCGTGTTTACTCTTCCCATCGGGATGGTGCTGGCTTGGCTGTCCACGGATTCCTGCAACTGCTCATCACTCAGTCCCGTGAGATGGAAACCAGGAGTCGGAACCACGCCAGGACTAACCGCATTAACTCGAATCTTACGCTCTTTGAGGTCGAGCGTCCAATTACGGGCAAATGCTCGCACAGCAGCTTTAGTAGCGCTGTAAACACTAAAGGCTGGGGTGCCTTTTATAGAAGTAATCGAGGCGTTTAGAATGATGGAAGCGCCTTCTGGCAAAAGAGGCAGTGCTTTCTGTACAGTGAACAGCAGACCTTTGACGTTAGTGTTGAACGTTTTGTCAAAGTGTTCTTCGGTAATCGATCCGAGTGGAGCGAGTTCTCCAACGCCAGCATTGGCAAAGACTACATCGAGGTGTCCTTGCTCTTGCTTGATCGTGGCGAACAGGCGATCAAGGTCTTCCAGTTTGGAGGCATCGCTCTGAACACCTGTGACATTTTCACCAATCTCTTTCACGGCAGCATCAAGTTCAGTTTGGCGACGACCTGTGATAAAAACATAGGCACCTTCGGCGACAAAGCGCTTGGCAGTGGCAAGACCGATGCCGCTAGTACCGCCGGTAACAAGAGCAACTTTTTCTAAGAGTTTTTGTGGCATGATGATGTTTTTTGAATATAAATTAGGATTGTAAATTTGATTATCCAGCAAGTAAGTAAATTTTTCTTACTTTTCTCTAAATCCTAAAAAGGAATTAAATCAAACAAATATCCTCTTTTGTCATTATCAGAGAACAATAGTCGAAGTTGATTTTGGAGCTTTTATCTGATAAGACTTTGAGCCTTTATTTTCTAACAGCAATATTTACGTCTAAAGCAGACTTATATATTGCAACCAAATTGCTATTTGTGTTTGCATAAATTCAATATATGCAATTGGCTCTGGTTTATAGTTCAGTCAGAGTTGAAACGTTTATACAATACAATGATTGATAAATCAATCTATATGAAAATCGAATATTGGCTCCAATTAAAGTTGGAATCCCTGACTGTCTTATTGGTATATAGGACTAGTATTTGATTTCTGAAAAAGCTCCGTACATTTGAAGAGTCGCAAAATCAAAGTTAGTGTTTCGGAGAAACCACTCAAACATCCATTTGAGATGAGAGAACGAAGG
>NZ_JACJSI010000343.1 GCF_014698065.1 Nostoc flagelliforme FACHB-838 | reverse complement strand
ACCTCAGCCAGTCTTCCAGAACGAGAAGGAGCGAAAAAAGTTCTCAACCGAGTTCACAATACAGGCAGTCAGGTAAAACGTTTAAATCTTATTTGGATGGACGGCGGATACCGTGGTGAAGAATTTATGCGTTGGGTGATGGATATGTTTCGCTGGATTGTGGAAATTGTGCTTCGACCATTGGAAAAGAAAGGTTTTGTCCATTTACCAAAGCGCTGGGTTGTTGAGCGAACTTTTGGTTGGCTTAACTGGTGTCGACGTTTAAGTAAAGATTATGAACGACTACCAGAAACCTCTGAGACTTTTATTTACATTGCGATGATCCGGATTATGGTCAGGCGACTGGCATAATTTTTAACTCGCTTCGACTTTTAAAACATCCTCTAACGATTTGCTTAAATCAAAAGTAGAATATATATGATTTTTCATAAGCGCGTAGGCATTCCCTGTTTTGATGTCAGATATCAAAACCTTTACTCCAAGGGGAATCCTACCTTTTTTTGTATCCTAAAATCATCTACAAGTTTAACCAGTATTGATGCTTAACTCAAGGTGGCAAATATCCTAAGTACAGGTAAATAGGTTTTTAGCGATCGCACCTTTTTTGCTCAACCTCACCAAATCGCGTTGCTCCCTGATCTCTAACCGACACTGATTCACCTGGCTACTAGACCAAGGTGCTTCAGTTAAAAAGTGGTGTAATCGGTGGTAAGTCACTCCTACAGCATTAGAAGCCTATTTGAGACAGGTTTTTTCTCTCACTTTCACCCAATAATCCCCCTACATAGTGTCTAAACTCTCTTTTTTGAGCCTTATGAGTAAACACATCATCAAACCGTTGACACCATCTTTCTCATCTTGGGGGCATGGCTGCGGGAGTGGTTTCTTTCATGAGCTTTTTTCAACGTGAAAGCTATGCTAGCTAAGTATTATACTTTTTTTCGCTCTTAACTTTTGTTTAAGTCCCGTTAGTCGATGCAATGCCATTGTTAGTCGATACAATGCTATTGCAGGTCAAGAGACTTGTGTGTATAAAGCGTAGTAAACCTTTGAAGCTTAGTCCCTAAATATAGGAAAAAATCATGGCTAATTCATCATTTGATATCTCTAACTTGAATGGCAGCAACGGCTTTGCTATAAACGGCTTAGATAGGTACTCAGGCTATAGCGTCAGCAATGCAGGAGACATCAACAATGATGGCGTTGACGACTTGATTATTGGCGCACCTCTTGTAAACCCCAACGACAACTTTTTTGCAGGGCAAAGCTACGTAGTATTTGGGGGGGCAAATGTTGGCAGTAGCGGCGTGTTCAATCTCTCTGATTTGAATGGCACTAATGGCTTGACTATAAACGGCATTGGTGGCGAGTCCGGCAGGTCAGTCAGCAATGCAGGGGATATCAACAACGATGGTATTGACGACCTGATTATTGGCGCACCTTTTGCAAGCCGCAACGGCATCTCTCAAGTTGGGGAAAGCTATGTGGTATTTGGGGGGACGAATGTTGCCAGTAGCGGTGCCCTCAACCTCTCTGACTTGAATGGCACTAATGGCTTTACCATCACCGGCATTAATCAAATAGACACCATAGGCAACTCAGTTAGCAATGCCGGAGACATTAACAACGATGGTATTGACGACTTAATTATTGGGGGATTTGGGAAAAGCTATGTGGTGTTTGGGAGGACGAATGTGGGCAGTAGTGGCAGCATCAACCCTTCATCCCTAGATGGTACTAATGGCTTTGTCATTAATATTATGGCTAACAATTTCAATTTCATCAGTTTCTCAGTCAGCAATGCGGGGGACATTAACAATGATGGCATTAACGACTTGGTTATTGGGGCGTATCAAGCCAACTCTAACGGCAAAGAAAATGCTGGGCAAAGCTATGTGATATTTGGGGGGAAAAATGTTGGCAGTGGCGGCACTTTTAACCTCTCTGACTTAAATGGTACTAATGGCTTTGCCATTAACGGTATTGCAGCAGATGACGAATCAGGCTTCTCAGTCAGTAATGGGGGGGACATTAACAACGATGGCATTGATGATCTGATTATTGGGGCATGGCGTGCGCCCGCCAACGGCGTCATTCAAGCTGGGCAAACCTATGTGCTATTTGGGGGAACGAATATCGGCACTAGCGGCACTTTTAACCTCTCTGACTTGAATGGGACTAATGGCTTTGTCATTAACGGTATTACTGAGAATAGCTTCTCAAGCTTCTCAGTCAGCAATGCAGGAGACGTTAACGCTGATGGTATTGACGACCTGATTATTGGCGCACCTGAGAGAAACCAAACCTATGTAGTCTTTGGGGGAAGGAATGTCGGCAAAAGTGGCAGCCTCAACCTCTCTGACTTGAATGGCACTAATGGCTTCACTATTTCTGGGGAGGGCGGGATAGGTGTTTCAGTTAATTCTGCCGGTGACATTAACAACGATGGCGTTGACGACCTGATTATAGGCGCACCTGATGCCTCACCCAATGGCATCCTTGGCGCTGGGCAAAGCTATGTGTTGTTTGGGGGGCCAAATATCGGAGTTAACACTCTTAACCTGACGGGAACTCCTGGTGCAGATACTCTTGTAGACACAGCTAGCAACAACATCATCGATGGTTTAGCTGGTAATGATACCCTAACAGGGAGTGGTGGTCAAGATAAGTTTGTGATTCGCCGAGGTGATGGCAATGACACCATCACCGATTTTGGTGGCGTTGGTAAAGGCTCAAACCCGTCGGCGGCAGTAATTGCCAATGTTGATACACTGCAATTTACAGGTAGTGGTTTAACTGCTCAAAATCTGCAATTAACTCAAAATGGTAACAACTTAGAAGTTACCTTTGAAAATGTGGCTAATACCAAAGTGACTCTGCAAAACTTCAAACTAGAAAACCTCGATAACATACTTGCTTCTGGAACTAGACCTGCCATTGCCAATATCCTGTTTGATGGGCAAACCAACATTGCCGACAGCTTTGATGTGATTAATGCCAACTCCACTCAAACTAGCCTGTTCAACAAGAACACAGTCACATTCCTCAATGACCTGAATAACAGCATCATAGGTTTTGAAAACTCCAATGATGTGATTAATGCTCAAGGGGGTAATGATATTATCTACGGCTTGAGTGGCAATGATCTATTGCGAGGCGGCGTTGGAAATGATACTCTCGCCGGCGGTTCTGGTAATGATGTTCTCACAGGTGGTGGGGGTGCTGACAGATTCCTTTACAACACCAATGCTGTATTTGCCAGTGCTGCTGTTGGTGTAGATGCGATCGCTGATTTCAAACATTCCCAAGGCGATAAGATTATCCTGGATAAAACTACTTTTAGTGCTATCACTTCAACTGCCGGAACCGGTTTTAGTAATGCCAGTGATTTTAAAATTACTTCTTCGGCGGGGACTAGCACAGCGAAAATTATCTACCACGCTGTGAGTGGGCAGTTGTTCTACAACCAAAATGGTAGTGCGACTGGTTTTGGCAACGGTGGTCTATTTGCAACTCTGGCTGGTGCGCCAAGTCTCTGTGCATCAGATTTTGTGGTGCAAGCGTAGGAGCGCACATCTGTTATCTGTGTCAACTTCAGTAAGGTAGGACACTTATGCTACCCTACTGTGTTTTCAATTTATACAAAAAAAACTATTATACAGCACCTCCGGCAGCTATGAGGTACATCATTAAAACTGAAAAGTATGCTAATAAAGGGGCAAGGAAAAAACTGTACTGCATAATAGCGGGAAGCGCTGTATAACGGGACTTAGACAAAAATTAAGCCCAAATGTAACCTAAACTAGCTTTATAAGCAGCAAACACGTCACGATTCAAGTTCAACCAATCAACAAATCGAAAAGACATAGCTGTTCTAAACGCTTCTAAGGCTTCAATAAAGGTGTTCAAAGATTTGTTAGCCCATCTGCGCCTTAATCCCCCAGTCAGCTGATGCCAAAGAATAAAAGTATAGGCACAGAAGACCAAAATAAAATGCCGAATTAGACTCTTTTTATCACGGACTTGATATTCTTTCAGTCCTAACCAGCCCTTAGCTTCTCGATAGAAAACTTCTACCCAATTTCTGGCTCTATAAGGGGAGAAAGTAGCGAAGCTGCTATAAGCCGCCATGCAACGGCTGAAAACGCTACCCAGAGAAAGTTTCAGAAAAATTTTTCCACTTTTACCCGAAAATGAGATTTTGACCAATTGGACGCACACTTAAAGCTGTACCATTTAAACCTCATTGATTTTTACAGCCTGAAACCCTCATGGCTACGTTACTAAATGCAGTACCAAATAGCCTAGACTTCAATTGGCACAGTAAAAATAAGGTTTTTCGGCGATTTTCATCTCATAGAGCAATTTTATTTTTGTAACCCTTTCGGAGTAAGGCTTTCAGACGTTACGTGGCGGCTCATGACAGGCTCGCTACTTTTACCCCTACAAACAAGCCTGCCTTGAGATCACAACAGACATTAGATAAGCTTGTAATTAATTTAGCTTTAGATTACTGAGACACAAAGACCGTGTAAAAGTGGCCAATTTCTAGCTACAAATGTACTTTTGTAATTAATTACATTTGTATTAATACTCTTTTGTGCATTTGTAAATTTGTAATTTAGGGATTAAGCTTGGTATTGTCACTTTCTGGAATTTGTCATCACCTAATGAATTACATTTTTACAAAAATACATTTATGAAAATTGCAGTTTTGAACCAGAAAGGGGGCAGTGGCAAGACCACAGTATCTATCCATTTGGCTCATGCTTTTTCTATAAGAGGGTATCGAGTATTACTTGTTGATACTGACCCTCAAGGCTCAACCCGTGACTGGGCAGTAGCACGTAATAGTGAAGCTCCATTTAGCGTTATTGGTTTGGATCGTCCTATCTTGCATAAAGAATTGCCCAAACTAGCGCAGGGGTATGATTTTGTTTTCATTGATGGTGCGCCAAGAGTTTCTGACTTAACCCGATCAGCAATCATGGCAGTGGATTTTGTGCTGGTTCCTGTACAACCATCTCCTTTGGATGTGTGGGCGGTGCACGAGGTAGTAGAACTTGTACAAGAGGCCACTATATATAAGCCAGACCTAACAGCAGCATTTCTAATCAACAGAAAGATAGCGAACACTGCTCTTGGGCGAGAAGTAACTGAAGTTTTAGGAGAATACCCCTTTCCAGTGCTAAAAGCACAGATAAGTCAAAGGGTCGCATTTGCTGAGTGTTTGAACATTGGGAGTACTGTTTTGGAGGCTGCCCCGAAAAGTGCTGCCAGTGATGAAGTACGAGCAGTTGTTGAGGAGATATTAGAAGCAAGAGAGCAAACGAATCATGGCAGAAGTTAAAAAATTACAAAAACTAAGCTTGAGGCCAGGTGTTCAGAAAACGCCTGTAAAAGATGAAGCAGCAGCGTGGGTGGAAAGTCGTAATAGTGCTGAAACACCTAGTACTACAGGGACAGAAGAAGTTAACAACGGCAAAAGCAAACGAGTTACTTTTGAAGTTACCTCAGCACAGCACCAGGAGATTAAAATCCGTGCTACCAAAAAAGGTATGACCATTAAGGAATATATGATTGCTCTAGTTGAGGAGGAGCTAAAAAGCTAATGTAATTTATTACATTATTACATTTGTATTTATTTACATAATTACATTATTACAACTGTTTGGAGATTTCAGACGCAGTTGGCTCTCGTTGGGGTTTGAGTTATGAGTGATTTAACGGTTAATGATGATTCATATCAGCAGTTGTTAGATCGCATTGGTGAGTGTTTGGCGTTGGGGCGACAACGGGCTTTTGAGCAGGTTAATTCAGTTTTAGTAGAAACTTACTGGCAGATTGGGCGTTATATTGTCGAGTTTGAGCAAGCGGGCAAGGAACGGGCAGAATATGGCAGTAAGTTGTTACAGGTGCTTTCACGAGATTTGAAAGCGTCGTATGGTAAGGGATTTAGCCGTTCTAAGAAAGCAGTATATGCGTCTGTTTTATTTGAACTATGAGAATTGCCAAACACTGTCTGGCAAATTGAGTTGGTCACACTATACGGGTAATCGACCACGGGGCGATCGCAAATTACAAGAAAGTAAAACCCATTGACATTAAAGAGTTAGAGCTCAAAAGAAGCAGACAGCAGACTAATTCAATTTGGGAAATCAAACTGTATAAATTCGTGGGTTTTAAGCAGCATAATTGAGCAGCAACTTTACTCGGCAGGAACTTGTGGAAGTAAAGAAGGAGTTGGTTG
>NZ_JACJSI010000342.1 GCF_014698065.1 Nostoc flagelliforme FACHB-838 | reverse complement strand
CTCAGTAATCAACTAGCTGACACATTAAAAAATCGGTCAGTAGCACCAGATGAAAAGCGAGAAGTAACCATCACGTTTAGGGCTAGCTATGCCGAGAAAGCTAGACTAGAGCAGCGTTGCAGTGGAGTGGTGCAAAGTGACTATATAAGAGCGAGATTATTTGACTACCCTCTACCACATCCTAAATTAGTTATACCCGAACTTAACCGACAGGCTATCTATGAGTTAAAGAAAATTGGTAGCAATCTAAACCAACAGACCAGAGCTATTAATGAAGCTGTGAAAATTGGTAGCCAACCGTTGACTAACGAGGTGAAATCATATCTGAAAACTCTTGAAGAACTGACAGCACTTTTAGAGCAGACTCGCCAATCACTCACTCAAGCATCGGTAGAAGGGTAGGGCAATGATTACCAAAGTCAAGGCTAACAAATCATTTCGTGGCACTACTAAATATGTGCTTGAGAAAGAGAAAGCCAAAATTATTGGCGGGAATATGTACGGGAAAAGTACCAATGAATTGGTAGAGCAATTTACCCTATCAGCCCATCTTAACCCCCAGCTAAAAGACCCATGCTATCACCTAATGCTTAGTGTACCTCAGACTGACAGAACTCTCAGTGATGACGAATTAGCTAATTTATCTCAACGTCACTTTGCGAATGTCATTGTACTATCACGGATTAAGGGTGATGAATCCCAAGTTAAACAACCTGATAAAAGGATATCAGACACCAAACTCAAACAGCTAGTTGATGAATTTATTGAAACAGAACTACCAGCCTATGACTTCTTCATAGCGCGGCACTCAGACAAAGAACACGACCACACCCACATCGTTGCATCTAGAGTCAATAACCTAGATGGTAAATCTATTCGCACTTGGAATAATTACGCCCACTCTGAACACTCCGCCCGACTACTAGAGCGAGAATTTCAGCTAACCCCACTCCCAAGTAGTTGGGAAAGTAAGCAGAAAGCTATGACTCGTAATCAATTGGAACGAGTCGAGAGTTTGGGACTTCCAGGCGAAGAAATAATGCGTCGAGCGATTGAACAAGTGGCAGCAAATAAACCCACAATGCCCCAGCTAATTGAGCGATTATGGAGAGAGCATCAAGTCAAATCCATCGTCAGTTATTACGGTCACGGTGGGGTAAGGGGTATCAAGTTTGGTATTGATGTTGGCTCAGTTAATGAAGATGGTAGCCCCCGTTTGCTCTGGAAACAGGGAGGTAATCTCAATAAATATAAGTGTTCATTTACAAAGCTTCAGACCGAGTTGGGGATAAACTACGACCCCTTACGGGACGATAGTGAAATTAAACGTTTAAATAATTTCTTAGAAACTGTAGAGAATAGCCAACTTAATCAACAGCTAATACCAACCATATTCCCGAAAAATGCTCAAGCTATAGCCGAAATTAAATACCAGCTAACCCCAGCTAAATCAGATGCAAAACAACGAGCCAGTTCAGAACTCATAAATACAATTTCTGACTTTATTGAACAGTCGGTAGTTGAGTCAACTTTGATTGAAACATTGCCACAGTTAACAGAACAACTGTCTGAGTATCACCAGAATTTATCAGCCGCAAGAACCACATACGACAAGCTATTAGCGGCGATTGCTGAAAGAGAACAACTCTTATCACAAAGAATTGTGGATGTAATTGCTGACTTTATTGAACAGTCAGTAGTTGAATCAGCATTAACTGAAACAGTATTAGAATTAACTCAACAACTTTCTCAATATAAAGAGCAACTTGTTATAGCTAAAACTACATTCAATGACCTGAATGCAGTGCTTGCGACTGAGTTACAATCATATCTAGAGAAAAGAGCTATTTCATCAATTTCTGATTATGTTGAGCAATCGACTGTCTCTTCAGCATTAACTGAAACAGTATTAGAATTAACACAACAACTTTCTCAAAATCAGCAGCAGCTATCAGCCGGAAGAACCATATTCGACGACCTGGAAGCAGCGATTGTTTATTTGGAGCAACTCCATAGATCACAAAAACCAGTGGATGCAGTTGCTCTCAATAAAGCTCAAACTCTAGCCACAGATAAACTAAAACTAACCCCGAATCAAACAGCCGAGTTATATCAGTATTACAGTGCCGACTTGCAAAACTTATTAGTGACTGACCGAGATAAAGAAATTGCTATCAGGGCATTATTAGATAATAAGCCATCTGAGGAGGTTGAAGAAATTATCTTTGCCAGTCCAGCCGGATGGACACAAGATGAAGCCAGAGAATTGGTACTAATCGCTAGTAATCAACTGGCAACTCAAAAGTCAGAACTAGAACAGTCACTTGACCAAAAGCAGCGTATTGAATCAGAATTCTTAGCTATAGCTGTGCCTATTGCTGTTGAACTCATCAATTGGCAACTAAGAGAAAGTGGCTCAAATAGCCTTAGATTTAAACGTGCCACTCTGGAGAAGCAGAGTAGAGAATTGGTATTTACCCATGATGAACGAGGTGAGATTTTTCGAGTGGCAGTCAACCGAAACCAGTCAGGTGAGCTTGAGTATTCACCGATTTATATTGGGTCAGTAGAAATAGAAGATATTCAGCTTTGGCAAAAAGCAGAGCGCGTATTGCAACAAATAATAGAATCAGAACAGCAACAAGAACTCAGACAAAGTAAAGGGATCTCTCTCTAGGTGATGGCGCAACTCTTAACCGCTTCGCTCAAATAGTCGGTGTCTGCCACTGCCACAAATTCACTCGTTGAGTCAACCAATTTGTTGCAGGCAGCGGCAGACACTCCGCTTCGCCGCCTATTTGTTAAGAGTTGCTTGAATTACGGCTATAATGCGTAATTTTTCGGAATATTTACCCAAAATACGGTAAATATTCCGAAAAATTTTGGCTACCGTACCAATTCTGAAAAAGGTTATGAGACAATAGTTACTGTCAAAAATATACCTTTACTTGTGAAATTTTCGATACATACAGAGAGATGGTTAGCGTCTAGGAACAAGCCATGTGGTTTCTAGACGTTGTTTGTGATTTTGGTTGGTTTATTGAGCAGGAGGGTCACTTCACCAACCCCAAGGCCCGACTTAGTGGACGTTCTGATTCACAGCAGATTGATATTGTACTGCTGATCTATGGTGATGATTTTAATGTCCGTCATTTGCGCGTACTCCTCCATACTGATGATCAACAAGTTGCTCAAGCGTGCGTAAACGCAAACATTCAAGCGTGGATATGGACTTTAGAAACTGCTACCATACTAACCACGGGGGTTCCCTTCAGTGTTGCAACCCTTCCTAACTCGGCAAAATTCTGCACAATTCTGGGACAAGGTGGCGAGGATGCCGTTTCACTCAAATTGAATTTAGAGTTCTGCAACGCCGTTGCCATTGACTACACTAAAGTAATCATGGGTCTTGCAAACTGGGGGCCTGATTTGCGATATCACCTCTTCTATTTTCGCAGATTTATTGACGAGTCGCTGCCACTCGATTTCCGATGGCTCAACGGCTACAAAATGTTTGAATGGCATTTTACTTCTAATAAATCTGATCTCCCAAACTCGGCTGCATGGCGTGAATTTCTTGAACGCTTTCGCGCGGATCTGTCGCCATACCTCAAGAACAATCAGAAACTGCACGGACTGATAGAACAGACACGCGCTTTGGTCGCACATGCAAGCCTCGATGATCGTTCTCCTGATGAACGCGCACAGGAACCGCACAATTTATTGCAAATAACATTTCCAACACTAGAAAAGATGGTGATGACACTACTTAATGAGCATCCAGCGCGGATGGGGCAGCTTGAACTTGTTCCTAAACGTAACCTAAAAGCCGAAGGTGTCTCTAATGATGTCAAGTCAAGTAATCACTGATAAATTTTTATTACTAAAAGTTACTAAGAGCTAAAAATTAATCATAAAGAGTGTTCAGAAAATTAGGAGCCTTCGATCTGGGAAAACAGGCGGATCAACACTTTAGCGTCATGATAGATGCTAGTAATGAGTTTCCAGCAAAACTCCCGCCAGATTTACGAGATGACTGCTGGACTATCAGGTTTGGTAAGTAGTCCACGACTGCATTACACGTAATAGCCCAATCGTGTAGTGCGGAATTGAAAACAGAGAAAGTGTGGTAATAAATAGATAGAATCCTGCGCTTAGAAGGTTGTACATGGAAATGCTTACTGCTGGTGTAATCCTTACTCTTGCTTTTACTAAAGCTTTTGAGACAACAATAGAGAAATTAACTGAAGCAGCTCTTGGGAAGATAAAAGTGCTGCGTGACAAGATTTGGAACAAGATTCATCGAAACCAAGAGGCTGCGAATGCGTTTGCTTTAGCAGAAAAAGGGTCTAAGCCAGATTTAGAAAAACTTGCTGCTTACTTGCAGCCAGTGATGAAATCTGACCCGAATTTTGCCCAAGAGATACAGAAACTGGCTCATGAGATTCAGCAAGAAATAAATATTGGTCAGATTACTGGTCAAAATCTTCAGAATGTCTATGGTGGAGAAGCGCAACAGAATAATGCTAATAACACTAATGCTCCAGTCATTCAAGGTGGCAGTGGACATAATATCACATTCAACTGACTGGAGTCGTCCGATGGGAAACGGACAAAGTTACGTCCCCCAAATAATCTTCAGTTTCAAGGGTCAGCCAACTTTGTAGGGCGAGCGCATGAACTAACCATACTGCGTGAAAAGTTGCAACGAACAGGCGCAGTTGCAATCACGGCTGTTTCTGGTATGGGTGGAGTGGGTAAAACTGAATTAGCAACGCAATACGCTAGACTTCATGAAATTGATTATCCTGGTGGTATTTGCTGGTTATCAGCCAGAGATTCCGATTTAGCGGCTAGTATTGTGCAGTTCGCGCTGCTTGATATGAATCTACAAGTCCCACAGCAGGATTCTCGTGACAGATTATTGACTCTCACTGAACAAGTGGCGTGGTGCTGGCAGAATTGGCAACCACCAGAAGGACTGGCATTAATCGTACTAGATGATGTCCAAAATTTGAATAGTTGTCGAGAGTTCCTACCAAAGACTAACCGTTTTCGGGTGCTGATGACAACGCGATCGCGGAATCTAGACTCCAATATTGAGGAAATTTCCTTAGATGTACTCTCACCAGAAGAAGCTTTGGAATTATTGACAGCACTCGTAGGTACTAAACGAGTACAAAAAGAACTCTCAGTAGCTAAACAATTGTGTGAATGGTTGGGATATTTGCCTTTGGGGTTGGAGTTAGTTGGGAGGTATTTGGCGAAAAAACCTCCCAACTGGTCTTTAGAAAAGATGTTGCAACAACTCAAAGAACAACGGCTCTCAAATGATGCCCTCAAATTAGAGCAACAGCAAACCCTAAGCACTGCACAGCGAGGAGTTTTAGCAGCATTTGAATTAAGCTGGCAGGAACTTTCTCTTACGACGCAGCCTGTTGCCGCATTATTAAGCTTATTTGCACCAAATATTTTTGCTTGGGAATCGGTAGAGTCTGCAACGGGATTGCTAAATTGGGCGAGCGTTGATGTTGAGACTGCTAACGACCAACTATATGAACTCCATTTGATTCAATGGGTAGAAGATACAGAAGGTGAGTCTAAAATTAGAATTCATCCCTTAATTAGAGAGTTTTTGAAAGTTAAACTAGATGCTATTGAGCAAGCTTTTGAATTAAAGCAGGCTTTTGCAGAGACTATTGTTGCGATCACTCAAAAAATTCCCGATTTACCAACTCTACAGTTAATTACAAGTGTCAAAGATGCTATCCCACATTTGGAAGAGATAGCACAAAATCTGACTGATGCAGTCAGTGATGAAAATTTAATTTGGGTTTTTGTTGGATTAAATAGATTTTATTCTGGACAGGGATTATATGCGATCGCAGAACTCTGGTGTAAGCAATGTGTATCAGTAGTACAATCCCGCTTGGGAGAAGAGCATCTTGATGTCGCTACCAGTTTCAACAACCTGGCAGGACTCTACAGAAACCAAGGTCGGTACAGCGAGGCAGAGGCTTTGTATAAAACAGCATTAGAACTGTCGCAACGCCTGCTGGGAGAAGAGCATCCTGATGTCGCTACCAGTTACAACAACCTGGCTGTACTCTACGAATCCCAAGGTCGGTACAGCGAGGCAGAACCTTTGTATAAAACAGCATTATCACTCTGGCAACGCCTGCTGGGAGAAGAGCATCCTAATGTCGCTAGCAGTTACAACAACCTGGCAGGACTCTACAGAAACCAAGGTCGGTACAGCGAGGCAGAGGCTTTGTATAAAACAGCATTAGAACTGTCGCAACGCCTGCTGGGAGAAGAGCATCCTGATG
>NZ_JACJSI010000341.1 GCF_014698065.1 Nostoc flagelliforme FACHB-838 | reverse complement strand
ACCTCAGCCAGTCTTCCAGAACGAGAAGGAGCGAAAAAAGTTCTCAACCGAGTTCACAATACAGGCAGTCAGGTAAAACGTTTAAATCTTATTTGGATGGACGGCGGATACCGTGGTGAAGAATTTATGCGTTGGGTGATGGATATGTTTCGCTGGATTGTGGAAATTGTGCTTCGACCATTGGAAAAGAAAGGTTTTGTCCATTTACCAAAGCGCTGGGTTGTTGAGCGAACTTTTGGTTGGCTTAACTGGTGTCGACGTTTAAGTAAAGATTATGAACGACTACCAGAAACCTCTGAGACTTTTATTTACATTGCGATGATCCGGATTATGGTCAGGCGACTGGCATAATTTTTAACTCGCTTCGACTTTTAAAACATCCTCTTAGAATGCCAGCGAGTAAGTTTTTCTGCCTCAGCTTTTTCATCGGTTCAAAGCAAAAGTGCATTGACATACTCCTAACCGCTCACCCTGTACCTTTTGCTAGAGGAAAGCATACGCCGGACTCACAGGTAAAAATGTTACAATATATTACTCAAATGGTTGTCCCCACCCCAAACAAGAGTATTCGCACCTACCAGAATAATTGACAATCTAACTATCTGTGTACTATCGTTTTTAGTACAACATTTCCGCAGCCATAATTTAATGCTTCATAACTGAATAAAATATCTAGAGGTAGTTTTGAAATTCCTAGAAACGCCACGTCTGTTCGTCCGTCACTTTTTGCCAGAGGATTCAGCTGGACTGTTTCGGTTACATAGTAATCCTAAGGTAGCGCAGTGGATGGGTGATGGGCAGCCCCTGACTTATGAACAGTGTGTTAAATGGATTGAAGTTTCGCTGTGTAACTATCAAACCAAAGGTTTCGGGGCTTCGGCAGTGGTGGAGAAGAGCACAAATGAATTTGTCGGGTGTTGCGGAATTGTGTACGATCCAGAACGGACTAACCCCCCAATCCCAGAGATTATTTACAGTTTTGAGCCGCATTGGTGGGGGCAGGGTTTAGCTAGTGAACTGGTTCCAGCCTTGCTTGACTATGGGCTGACACAGTGCGGACTAGCGCAGATTTTTGCCACAATCTATCCAGAAAATTTAGCGTCACAACGGGTGCTTGAAAAAGCTGGAATGATCTTCGAGCGAAAAGAAACCGACCCGAACGGGGTGTTCTCATTGGTATATTCTACTAGATACACAGAAGTCAGAACGTGAAAACACTTTACTGACGGTTGTATGTGTGGTGCAATCCGCTATGAATGTTCGGCAAAGCCAATCATAATGGGTAATTGTTACTGTCGAAATTGCCAGCGTGCAACAGGTACGGCTTTCGCGGCAACGATACTGGTACCTCGCAATTCATCCAAGCGATCATTATGTAGTAAAGAATGACTTGCCAAAATTGGCTAAACTTTAAGCTTTGGCTCATTACAGCACTTCCGGCAGCTATGAGGTACATCCTAAAAGTTGAAAGCGATGATAGGGGAGGGGCAAGGAGAAAACTATATTGCATAATAGCTGGAAGCGCTGTATATAAGTCGAAAAGTCGAATTCGTACTCCAAAGACTGAGAGCAAACCGCCACTGCTGTTAAAGATGCCTCCAATTGGGGCACTCAGGAGTGCGATCGCGTACCTGTCATGAACCGGTGGTATCGCCTCTGCTTAGTCCCTGGCGAAAAATCATCAGATTGCCACTATTTCAATCAAATGATGCATGAACATATTGATACCAGAAACTATCCTTATAAATAGAACAGCGATTACAGAACCGATGCCCAGCAAAATTATTGAAGTCCGAGAGTACACCCACCGTTAGAGCGCACAAGCGGGAAACTAAATAGACTTGTCCGAAATATTAACTTAGAAAAAGAAGAATGGTAAAATGATAAATTGAGCATTTACCATTTTACTGAATTAGGTATGGTTTTTGATTATATCGAGAAATATCCACATAAAACAAAACAAATTTTAGGTATTCGTTACGAACAATTGCAATCACTATTAAATTGCGCTATAAAACGCCATCAAGAAATTAAAACTAAACAAGAGAACCGAAAAATAAGAATTAATGCGGCTGGTGGTGGTCGCAAAGAAAAACTACTAATCCAAGAGCAAGTATGTTTATGTCTATTTTATTTAAGACAGATGCCAACATTTCAAGTATTAGGAATGTTGTTTGGTGTTTCCAAAACGGAAGCTAACGATACATTCCATAAATGGATACCTATTCTTCGAGACATTTTACCATCCAGTTTGTTAGAAGAAGTCTCAAATAACGAGAGCGATTTACTGTTTGTGCAAGAACTACTAACTACTTTTAGGTTATTAGTCGATAGCCTGGAACAGCCAAGATATAGGAAATCAGACCAAAAAGAGCAACAAAAATATAATTCTTTTAAGAAAAGACAACATACATTAAAAAGCCTGGTAATTGGCATACCAGAAGGGAAAGATATTGTGAAGGTAGAAATAGGTGTTCCTGGGCCAACAGCAGATATAAAACTGTTTCGTAAATCTCAAAATAAATTTGATAAATCTCAACCCTTTTCAGGTGATAAAGGTTTCCAAGGAGGCGAAAATATCACTACTCCTCATAAAAGGAAATCAAAACGAGAATTAACTCAACAGCAAAAAGATGAAAACAAAGCTTTGTCCAGTAATCGGATATTTATTGAGCATTTAATCCGCCTGCTCAAAATATTTCGGATTTCCTCACAGAGATTTCGGCTAAATCTTGAGACTTACGAGCAGATGATCTTAACAGTTTGTGGGTTAGTCAGGCTGAGAATTGGTAGTTTAATTTTGCCAACTTAGCTAATAAGAATAGTCAGGAAAATCTCAAATAAAGGAGTCTTTTTTTTATGCCTCTAAACTGACAGTAACTATCTCAAAGCCTTATTATTGCGTTTTTACGTAAATATCAAAGTTTTGCCTCAAAGCTTTGAACAGTCTGGCTTTGGAGTTTTCGGACAAGTCTAATGACAGAACAGGGTTAGAATGTTATTTTTTCTTTCATGCAACAAAGCCTCGGAATAAACAAAGGCAGATATAGCCTTCACATAGAGTGGGCTTTATCACAACCTGCTTAACCCGAACTTTCACAAACGTAAAGATGTACTAGCTAAAATATCTGAAGAGTTTCCGAATTTTGTTTTAGAGTTCTTACCTGCTTACAGCCCTGATTACAACATTATTGAGTTAGTTTGGCATTCATGTAAAGAATATATTGCTCATCGCTTATTTAAATCAGTAGATGAGTGAAAATTACTGCTAGATAAGTTGTTGAATCAAGGCGAGTTAGTCATTAAACGCGGATTTCTCACAAAAGCTGAAAAAAGGGGATCAAAAGCTGCGAAAATGTATATATAGAAAGCATTTCAGCAGTTGTAGAGCATGACCCCAGCTTCAACAGATCGTATAACAAAACAGTTCAGATTTGAACAGCCAAAGTCAGTTCCAGTCGTAGTTAATTTCCAGGGTGGACAAGTAACATCTGATGCAGGTTTAAGCTTAATTGCTGAAATAGACAGAAAACTGCAAATCACATCACAGTTTGCACTATGTTTCCAAGATTACCGAAAGCCTTATCGAATTGATCATTCAATAGAAAACTTAATTAAACAACGAATCTACGGGTTGGTCATGGGATACGAAGATTTAAATGACCATGAAGAACTGCGTCATGATCCGATGTTTGCTATAGCATTAGGAAAAAGAATTGGAGTAAAGGATGAGCCTGCAATATTAGCAGGGAAGAGTACATTGAATAGGTTGGAACATTGTCCTAAAGATGTAGAACAAGCAGCAGATAGTCGTTACCATAAAATTGGGCATTCTTCAGCAGAAATTGAAAGCCTATTTGTAAGTATATTTTTACAATCTTACTCAAAAGAACCACGAAAAATTATTTTGGACTTAGATGTAACAGATGATTTAGTACATGGCAATCAGGAGCAAGTTTTCTTTAATACTTATTACGGAGGATACTGTTATCAGGGCGGCCGCATCATGTCAATAAGCATACTTTATTGAGAATAGATTTAAAATCAATGTCATTAAGTTTTGCTTATTGCGAAAGTTTTAGGCGATCGCTTTGGGGCTTAAAAAATAATCAAGCTCGAAATCCTGATTTTTTCGTTGGTTCTTAACCTTCGTTGTGATCAAGAGTAATTTAGATGCGTTTGCTCTGATACTGTTATGCTCCACTTTATATTTTCTGTGGGAAACATTTGTTAGCAGCCAAACTTAGACCTTCAAATGTAGACCCAGCAGCCGGGGCATTATCAGAACTACAGAGAGTGATTAAACAAATACGTCAACATTGGCAGAATGTTGAGATTTTAGTACGAGGAGATAGTGCCTATTCCAGAGACGATATTATGACATGGTGTGAGTCGCAGACTGGAGTTGACTACGTTTTCGGATTGGCGCGAAACAGCCTTTAATTCAAATGGCTAAGACGACTCAAAAGAAAGCCTCGCTTGAGTTTGAGCAGAACTTATCAACAGTAACTTCATTCTTAGAAACTCTATTTAAACCAGATGAACGAATTTCTGAACTTGCTTGTGATCTGATTGATAACTCAATTTGGCATAAGTCGTTAGACTATCAAACTCGTGAATCTTGGAGTCGTAGTCGTCGTGTTGTTTGTAAGGTAGAATATGGGATAAAGGGAAACAATATTCGTTTTGTTGTTACAAGTCTTCCTACCAATAAAGTACCCCCTGGTCAACTATATAGACAAAAATATTGTAAGCGAGGGGAGATGGAAAATCGCTTTAAAGAACAACAACTAGAACTTTTTAGTGATAGAACTAGTACTCATACATTTGCAGGAAATCAGCTACGCTTATGGTTTTGTTCTCTTGCTTATGTTTTGATGAATGCATTGCGGTCACAATGTTTAGCCAAAACCGAATTAAAAAATTCTCAAGTTGGGACTATTCGGACAAAATTATTGAAGTTAGGAGCCTTAATTACTATAAGCTCACGGCGAACTTTAATTGCGATTACTAGCTCAAGTCCTGTAAAACATATTTTTGCTGCTGCTTACAGATGCTTAAAAATGCTCTCGAATACCGCTTAATTTCGAGTCAAGCAGCATTTCACCTTCTCTCTAATAATATTTTTGGCTTGGTTTGATTCAAGCCTTGTTTTGGATGCTTAATTTTATGAACAGAGTGTTTCAATCTCAGCATAAGCCAAAATATCGGTAACTGTTTTAGCTTGATAATTAGTGTTTTGTACTTACTTTGTTTACCATCATAAATTTCAATTGATGATGTATCGAAAAATGTCTTACATCAAGCGATGTGAATTGATTTTTTATTGTTTGTGAGAAATTTCGGATTAAGTGGCATCGGAAAATCAAAAACAAAGGTAATGTCAGTTATATTGCAGCTTAGATGCCGATTAGCTTACATAGAATTTAGTTTTTAGTGATCGGTCGTTTTTTATCTGACCTCACAAAACATGTTGCTCCTGCTCTACTTGAGTTTAAGCATAGACCGGAGGATTTTTAAAGAAAACACTTCAAAGGGGCTGCACCAATAAAGGGCAGTTCTAGTTTGCTCAATCATTAAGTCTCGCGCTTTGTAGGCTGCTTCAAAGGGCTGCACCAATAAAGGGCAGTTCCAGCTTTACACGAGGTGCGACAGCAACGACCTGATAGAGGCTTCAAAGGGGCTGCACCAATAAAGGGCAGTTCCAGTCTGCCTAAGTAGTAGGCTTTACTTGGTTGTATATGCTTCAAAGGGGCTGCACCAATAAAGGGCAGTTCTAGTCTTGGTAACAAGTTTACTACTCTCTAATGTTAGCTTCAAAGGGGCTGCACCAATAAAGGGCAGTTCTAGCAAATCCTGCCAACAACTCGTATTCAATCGGGGGCTTCAAAGGGGCTGCACCATAATTGGGCAGTTACAGATATAGATAATTTGCGCTACTTGCCATCTAGAAAGACTTCAAAGGGGCTGCACCATTAATTGGGCAGTTACAGCGTTTCCAAAAAACATCAATTGAGCAATAGCGCAACTTCAAAGGGGCTGCACCATAATTGGGCAGTTACAGGATGTCTAAAGCGTTCAACCTTCCCGGTTGATACACTTCAAAGGGGCTGCACCATAATTGGGCAGTTACAGCCCCTGAAGCAGTCCATTCCTTGCGCCAAGGCAAACTTCAAAGGGGCTGCACCATAATTGGGCAGTTACAGAGAAGGATTAAGTAAATCGGCTAAGTGAATATTTGTGACTTCAAAGGGGCTGCACCATAATTGGGCAGTTACAGAGCAGATGTATCAAATACTTCTAATATGCGGTTTTCAAGGTTCAGATGCGCGGCAGTTCAATAGTTATTAAATTTT
>NZ_JACJSI010000340.1 GCF_014698065.1 Nostoc flagelliforme FACHB-838 | reverse complement strand
CAATTTCANAACGATATCTGAAACGGCTTTAGGGATCGCTGGATTCAGTTCGTGAGGTGGAACGGGCACTTTAGCAATATGACAATGGACTAGTTCCAGAATATCCGTTGTTTCAAACGGTAGCTGTCCAGTTAACAGTTCGTAGAAGGTTACGCCTAGCGAGTAGAAATCGGTGCGATAGTCGAGCATCCGGTTCATTCGCCCGGTTTGCTCTGGCGACAGATAGGCAAGCGTGCCTTCTAACACATGGGGACTTTTGAACGTCGGATTCGTGCGGTTAAATTGGCTCGCAATCCCAAAATCAATAATTTTGACAACGCCAGTATCCAGATTAAAGACTATGTTTCCAGGGTTGATATCTTTATGAATGATATTGGCTGCATGGATTCTGCCCAGAATGTCGCAAACTGCGATCGCAAGACTTAGAAAAGTGGATAAAGGCATGGGGCAGAAGATATCTGGGCGCTTATGCATCCATTGCTCTAGGGACTCTCCCCCAAAATCTTCTAAGATAATCACCAGAGTCCGTTGATAGTCCTGCTGACTGTATGCCTTGATAACTCCTTCCAGATTTAGGGAGCGGGTAATTTTATATTCCTGTCTGTAGCGGGTTAGTTCTTGGGGAGAGGGATAATCAAGCTTTAGCATTTTTACGACGATCCCTACTCCATCGTCTCTGATGCCCCGGTACACTAGAGAATTGTCACTTTCATATATCTTGTCTTGGATGGCAATACCAGGTAGAGCAATCATAGAGCAACTCTTGAGATGATAATCTGGCATAACCAAAACTATACAGCAATCCAGCTATCTAGATTTTTCATCTTCTGAAATCCTATTTGGTTTTGTTCATTTCTAGCCAGTTGCAGAGTGATGGCGTTCACTTACGAGTGCTGTATCAATTATGTAGAGCGATTCTACAGCACTCACGCTTACAACTGGCGTAGCATGGGACACCAGTTGCGGAAAGTTTTATCTTATCCCTCGTACAACTTCTTTGTTGTCCCGTTGCGTTGCTAACTCCATTGAAACTGCAACCCAAAGACATTGGATGCCAAATTGCCAAAAGTGTTTAGAGGTTATCTTCTCTCGTATTCCAACTCTAGAAGATTCAATAATTTTTCTTCCACCGCAGTAAGATATGGTCGATTCACCTTCCCTAACAACTGCAACAGACTTTTGACTGTCTCCTCCAGCGAATCGGAATACACCCCACTGATGCGATCGCAAATCACCTGCATCTGCTGACACTCCGCAGGCAAGTAATCGTAAGACTTCAGGTGCTGCAACCCAACGGTGTACACACCATCCCAGAGTTTTACAGTGCAACTAAAGTCATTTACCTGGCTAATAATGCCCCAGCAGCCACTCTTGCCCCTGAGTTCTGGATTATCCTTGGCTAAGATTTGGCAGACTTCGCCAATTTGGTAGGTGTTGGGTACTTTGGTACGTTCCATTATCTGCTGCACCACGTCCTTCACAATCCTACCACTTGGAATTTTACCACCAGCAAATTCTACTGCTCTTAGCCACACTTCTTGCTGTTCCTGGGGTTCCAGTTTGGTCATGGGCCGAACTTGTCCTTCGCTAGTTGGCAGAATTTGGGAACTATTTGTTGTCAAATTCTCAATCCCCAAATTTTGACAACAATTTGTTGTCAAATTTTCGTACACATCAGCTGCTGCAATCAAGTAGTTCGACTTTTGACGGCTGTGACCAAAGCGATCGCGGCAATAATCCTCAAATGTCTTATGCGTCGAACGGTACAGTCTGCGCTCGCGCAATTCCGCCAGTGCCTTACCTGCTTCAAAAACTGCTCTCTCCACACGCCGCTCTAGGTGAAGGCGATCGCTAATTTCCTGCTCGGTTAATTCTGGAACTTCAACAGCAGTAACAGTGATTGTTGCTGTAGCTGGGTTTTTTTCTTGCGAGATATCCTCAAGGTCTTGGTCATTTGGCAATGTGCTGTCATCAGATGCGGCAGGGGTGGTTTTTTTCCGCCTAGAAGGTGGCTTATTCATGTTTCCACCTCCTCTAGCTCAATGGTCTTTGCTCAAAGTCAATCGCAACACAGCTTTTGAATATATATGGTAAATGCGTAAACGTAAACCACCGCAGGCATCGCTCATAAAATGAGACACAGGTTAGAGGAAAAAGAGGTTTTTCAGCAGGTTCAATCATCACACTGCTTCTTCCTCAAACAAATCTTCAATATCACATTCCAGCACTTTACAAAGTCTTGCTACTTTTGCGAAAGTTTCTGATCCTTTGCCATATTCCCAATTTCTGATTGTCGAAGTATCAACTCCAACTAAATCACCTAGTTGCTTTTGAGTTAATCCAATTTTTTCCCTTAAAGCTGCAATGCCTTTTTTGGGTGCTTCCGTTAAGTTCAACGGAGGTTTGAAAACTTTGATTAAGGCATTTTCTAGCTTTCTGAGTAATTCAGCTTCGGTTCTAATGTACGAGATTTTAACGCCTTCAAGACGACTTAAGGCTTCTAGCTTAGGATGGCTTTTCCATTTCTGCCTTAAATTGTCTGACATGCCCACGTACAGCACCGAGTTATCTTTATCGATTGCCAAGTAAACACAAGGCTCATCCGGCAATGAGATTCTGTCTTCAAGTGCCACAAATGGCAGCTCCCATAAATTAATATCCTCCATATAAACCATAACTTTTTAGCGCTTCCTTTGTAATACACACGCTAATATATTAGCGCTAATAGCTAAAATATTCTTGACAGCGCTAAAATTTTAGCACATAATAGTAAAAGATAAAGAGAAAGCGCCCTCGACTACCAATCTGAAGCGCTTTCTCTGTCCCTAATAATAAGGAAATTCCATTATGACTCATGTAAGGTATACACAGCAAGCCCTTTCCCGCTATAACCTTCCTTGCCTCAAAAGAATTGCCACTGAACTCGACGTTACACCCATCGGGGACAGAAGAGCGGCTGATACTTGGGTAAACGCAATTATCACCCACCAATCAAACCAGCTTCAGAAGGTTGACGAACAAGCCCTCGCTCAAGGCGAACTCGACCACCACATCGCTGACCAAGCCCAAGTTGTAGCTTCCGAACCGCTCACAATAGTCGAAATCTCTTTTGACCATCACGAATATTACGCTGATGACAAACTGGTAGCTAGCATCAGCCATGACGATGACCACTTAACCCAACGCTGGGTAGTCATGGTCAACGGTAAAGAAGTATTTCGTGCCAACACCGTAATGCGTTGTCATCGCTTCATCTGCACTCACTACAAAGATGGCTCATTACCTGTGCAGGAACAACTTGCAACACCATGCACTACTAGCAACGAAATCATGGCGCAAATTTTCAACGAGTGCGAGAAGTACGGGTTTGAAATCCTCGACGATGGCATTTACCAGAACGACGTAAAACTGGGCGAAGTAGGGCAGACTGACGGCGGCTGGTGGTTCACACGCGCAGCAGACGAAACCCAGCGCGTACCCTGTGACTCGGCAATAGAAGCAGTTCAATCCCTGTCGATGGTCGACGTGTCTACTGATGGTAAATCCATTTTTGATGAATATATTTTAGACCAACCGTTAGAACAGCTAACTGGCGATAAATTGCAACGGCTGCTGGAGAGAACGGAGTTAGTCACAGCGTAAGTCTTGGGCTTCGCTTGGGAAAAGGTTAAAGGTATTGGTTAAAGGGAAATTTTTTCATTCCTTCCCCCTTCCCCCTTCCCCTTTTCCCTAAAACACATTCCCTTCATTCACCAATCAATATGCAACCCACAATATCCATTCCCCAACACTGGGGCTACCCTCGCTTTGCTTTGGAACAGCGTACTAATCAGGGCATCATTCTGGGGCTTTATTACTACCCAAATGGTACAGAACTGGCTGAACAATTTGGTGATGGTTGGCGTTATGCGCTGATGCCTAATAAAAACTCTGACGAATTGTTCCACTTTCAGGAGTCTCAAATTCAACCGTTTTCCCCACAAGAATTATTCTTACAGATACGCGCAGAGATTGAGCTTTATCAACAACAGATAAATATTCTCAAGCAACAGTTAGCCGTATTAACCGGAGGTTTCACAAATGCCTAAAACGGTTGACAAAAGCTTTGACCGTAGAGCAAATCATTTGCTGCGTTCACTTCAGCTTTGCGGCGGTTGTGTACCTCTACATCGTCTGCAATTCCAATTTTCCGATTCAGTTATTCAAACACTATTGGATAAAGAACTGGTGCAAGTACAGAACACGGGACGCGGCTTTTTGTTGGAGATTGCCGAGGATTTTAACTCTTAATCAAAGAGCAAGCAATTATGAAACTTTACGCAAAGACCATTGCACAGAATTTACCCGATTGGGCAACTGTCATTACAAAGAGCGCAGATTTATTTGAGATTGAAATCAACGATGAACATCCTAATTTTCAATCTCTGCTTGAAGAGTTAGCCACGGAGATTGAGCCAGGAACATTCGGTGTGAAAGCGGAAGATTTATGTTCACGGCTCGGCATCGAAATGTCTAACTCAAATCTGCACTACTTAGTTGAACAAGCCCAAACTCTGATATCTCTTATTGCTACGCATTCAGACTACAAACAACTGTTGGAAGCAGGGTATCAGCCAGATTTAAACATTGCTGATGCTAGCACTGCGTTGACTTATCTCCAATGGGAGTTAGAGCGAAATCGAGAACCTTCTGCCTAGTAAAAAAGCGTTCACCTGAATGAGCGCCGCTTATTCAGGTGAACGCACGGAAGTTTCTCTCCCGCTACAGAATTTCCATTATTGCACACAGAACACTAATCAATAAAACTTTAACCGAGGTGAACATGGTTACTGAAATCAAACTAGGTTTATGCAACCCTCCCGAACCCATCTATTTATATGTCAATCAGGGGGAAGTAGATGGGGAATCTTTCGTCTGGTACAAGTTCAATATCAGCCAGGATAAGAAAATCCCTGTTATTCAAAGAGCATTAACTGGGTACTTGTCAGAACTGCGATTGACCACTAAAGAATTCAAAGGCAGGGACAATCTCAAACTGGATATTGTCGTAAGTGCTGATGAACTTTATGTAGTGAGAACTGGTGTTGAAACCAATTTCGCCAAAAGCTTCCTTTTAGCTGCCTCATTAATCCAAGATTTCTCCAAACCACTGATTATTGTCGCTAATGCTGGCGACGAGAATACGGTTTTTTGTAACCTTTACGATGCTGCAACCAAAACCAAGATTTACAGGGAATGGAGTAGAGATTTGAATTGGGCAACTATCATTCGTGACATCCAATCTTTATTGGGTGTAACTTCAAACTCGATTCCCGAACCCCCACTGACTCCACCAAAACTTAGTGTAGTTCCTCAATCAGTACATCCTCAAGATTTGCGAGTTAAAAATATTCGCACCTTGCTTGATTATCCACTTGATTTAGTCAAAGAGTGGTTGCAATTCCAGGATGTTGACCGCCCAAGTTTACTTGATATTAACCAGATTAATGAACTAATCAAAACTATGTGTTTGGCTTGGGCAGCAGGCAAGTGTGACCATTCCAATCATGCTGAGTCTTCGTATCAAAATCTTGTTGTTGATGCTGTTGCTAGCGGTGCGGATGAATTAACAGCAATCAACGCATGGATGCAGCAGTTGCAAGCAGTAAAGACTGGAGCAGTGTAAATCAGCATACAGGATTCAGAATAATTTCACTTCTGAATCCTCAATTAATCAAATAGGAATTACCCATGAGAGTCATCGTTACAGTAGTAGAAAAAATCACAAGTGAAGCTCACATCGATATCCCTGATGGGCTGAATCAATCCGCAATTAAACAGCACATAGTAGACCGCTACAACAATGGGGAAATGTCCATAGATATGAACATCTTTCAAGTTGACTTTGAATCTATCAGCGCTCGGATTGTTCAAAAAAATTCTTCTCCTAAATCTGCATAAACATTGGAGGTAATAAATGAATCTCAAATGGACTGATGAAGAACTCGCAATCATTGAAGCTAAGGCTGAACTTTATACCCCAAAACAAATAGCCTCAATCTTAAAAAGACATGGATACTTTCGCACTCCAATTGCTATCGCTACTAAGCTTTGGGCTTTGGGTTATTCTACAAGCCCCTTTCTCGATAACTATAGTAGTGCTGAAATCGCCCGTGTTCTATGTGTGCATTCCACTACCGTTTCTGGCTGGGTGCGCCGTGGTTGGCTGAAAACTAGTCGCCGTTCTTCTAAACGTTATCAAGTCCGTAGATGGCATCTCAAAAACTTTTTTGACAATCCACCACAGCATTTAAAAAAGCGTATTGCCTCTATTGATGCCGAAGCTATTAATTATTTATTGGGGAGAAAAGCATGATTGACAATGTTAACGCACTCAAAACAAGTTGGTATCTTTCCCCTCCTTGGGGTCGAACAATTCCACCCGTTGAGGCGAATTTACTGGAGAGA
>NZ_JACJSI010000034.1 GCF_014698065.1 Nostoc flagelliforme FACHB-838 | reverse complement strand
ATTATTTTGATTTTAGATAATGCAAGTTTTCATAAACGCAAAGATGTTCTAGCTAAAATATCTGAGGATTTTCCGAATTTTGTTTTAGAGTTCTTGCCAGCTTACAGCCCTGATTACAACATTATCGAGTTAGTCTGGCACTCATGTAAGGAATATATTGCTCATCGTTTATTTAAATCAGTGGATGAGTTAAAATCACTGCTAGATAACTTGTTGAATCAAGGCGAGTTAGTCATTAAGTGGCATCGGAAAATCAAAAACAAAGGTAATTTCAGTTATATTGCAGCTTAAATGCCGATTAGCTTAGCAAGTGGATAAACACTAATTCAGCGACTCGATAGGCTTCTTCGAGATGGGGATACCCTGAGAAAATAAAGGTATCAATTCTCAAATCGGCATATTCCAGCAAAGTTATTTTGTATAGGTGACAACATTCAGAATGATTCGACCATTAGAAATCTGGTCAAAAGTAGCAGCCATTCTAACAGCTAAAAAAGGCGACATAATTGCCGGACGAAAGGCTACAAGAAACCGCAAGCGTTCCGTAACTGAAATTCACTACATCTACTCCATCAGTCCCTAATTTAATGCCGCTACTATTCAAACGGGCTTTAATCAAAGGTTTCTTAGTTAGCGATTATCAACATCGATTTAATGATTTTTTACGTGATGTTTCTGGATGTTTACAGTCTGGTCAACTTAAGTATAAAGAAAATGTAATTGTTGGTTTAGAAAACGCTCCGACTGTATTTATTGGTTTACTTCGAGGTGATAATTTTGGCAAGCTGATTGTTAAGGTCAATGATGACCCAACAGCAGCTTAAACGTTTAATAAAATGGGTGTGTGCTACGTTAACGCAAATCAGTATTATATTGCTGGACAAGAGGGAGCAAATTGTTGAAATTCAGCGTCAGGAGTAGATAATCCAACTAAAGTTTTAGGTGTAACTAGATGCACAATGGTTTTAGGAGTAAGCTGCCACTACTGCTGACATTCTGCTTATTTACTAGCTTTTTGCCTGCCTCTGGTTCAGTTTTATGTCCAGCCGTTGCTTCTGACGAATATTATAAAGTAGCCAGAAATTATGGCAGAGATGGACGCAGAGGAACCGATGGGCGATCGGGCAGAGATGGTGGCAGTGGTGAAAACCAAAATATTTTTGTCAATGGTTCACCCGTTAATCTTGACTTGTCTGGTAAAGATGGTGAAGACGGGGAAGACGGAGAACATGGTGATCAACCTGACTGTGGTTATCAACCCGGTCGCGTCAGCCACGACATAAATGCACCAAATGGTGGTAGTGGCGGTAACGGTGGCAAAGGAGGAGATGGGGGAAATGGTGGTTCCCTCACGGTGTATTACAACAATTTGACAGACTTACGAAACGTTTCCGTTCGGGCAACTGGTGGAGAAGGTGGGCGCGGCGGTAGAGGTGGCAAGGGTACAGAGGGTTGCAAGTGTCACAGACGGAGATGGGAAGTGAAAACCTGCAAGGGAACTCCTGGTAGCCCTGATTATAAATGTACTGAGAAGGTTTATCGATGTAGCGACGGTAACGATGGGCGAGATGGCAGCGATGGTAGCGATGGTAGGCAAGGGCGCTTAGGAACTTTGAGTATTGTCAATAGCAAGGAAGCTTTGGCGGCTGATACTCCAACTGTGCAGCTAGCAATTTCGGAACTGACAAACAAACAGTTCAACCTTTCGAAGAATAAATGGAATCAACGGATGGGGGCAGCTTCTCTACTTGCGCCTGGTTCTGCGATCGCTGATGATTATCGAGAGTTTGAACAGCGTTTATAAGAGGCTTTTCAAATAGTTTGGCAAGAAAGACAACCCATTACCAACTTTGGTAATCAAGCTGTGACACTGAATTTAACTGATAGCAAACAAGTAGAAGTTACTTTTCCTGAGGACTTATGGGTTCAGGGTAACACCCAAAGTGAGGCCAACTTGACAACATTTACCGTTAACCATGCCATTCCTAAGAAAGATGTTACCCGGTTAGCTGTGGCAGAGTTTGCCGATGCAGGACAAAACCTCAACTTAAAAATAGTTGATTTGGCGGCAAAGTCTGATGTTATTAATACTCAGTTTCGCGTAAAATTTCGCGCACAAGATGGCTTATACGGTTTTTCTGGCTATAAAACTGAATATGAAGGTGATATTCCTAACAAACTTGTGACTCGTGACTACAACCGTTTTACTCTGGCTTTGGGCAAACTCAAAATTCCTGATGAAGCTTTACGCCCTGGTGTCAACGTTGATATTGAAGTCGTAGCAACTCGTTCTTTGGGAATACGTTCTGCGAAGCAAACTATTAGCTGGCAGGGTGCAATCCGCAAGTCTAGATAAAATTTAGGAAGATTTTTTCCCATCTGATACCATTTGCGAGAGAAGATAAGCTGTGAAATGTAGTAACTGATCCAGCAAAAAGCCAATAATGCCGATGTAGAGAATTACCTGAATTATGTAATCAGCATTGCCAGCTTTGTAAGCCTCCCAGAGAGTAAAGCCAAGCCCTTTTGGTCCGATTAACATTTCTGTAGAAATAACTATAAACCAGGCTACCCAAATGCTAACTTTCAACGCATGAAATATATGGAATATAGCTACTCGAAAGTTATTATTTTGTCTATGAAAATGCCGCATACCTATTGCAGTATTAATAATCATCGTCCAGAGAGTTCCCAGAAAAACTACTATAACAGCAGCCGACTCCTTCTCTTGAAATGCTATTAAAGCAATAGGTAATAAAGCTATAGGAGGGATACTATGTGGTATCTGAAATATCAGCCTAAATAGCTGATAAACCATGCTATTAATACCTATTAAATATCCTATAAAACTACCCAATACAGCAGCGGGAATGTAACCAGCAAATAACCTTTGTAGGCTAGCTAAGATGTCTAAAAACATATTATTATCTCTGCCTCAGTTCTTATAGGAAATATTTTGGAAATACTGTGGCAACAACACAAAATGGCGGGTAAAACTTGTATTTAATTACACCTTTTATTTGATAATTACAAGATTTTTTATATCTTAAGACTTACGTAAAAACTCTCTGAAACTCTTATTCCTCTGCGTCTTTGCGGTTCGTTTTTTCATGATTTTGCGTAAGTCCTGTATCTTTCCCTCCTTGATAAATAATCAAAAAAGTTAGGTGTTATTACGATGTGATCGTAGTAGTACAAAGAAGATGTAAAACTTGACTTTATTAAACTTTATCAGGAAAGCAAAATCTGATTAGTAAATTAAATACAATTTGCAGAATTGTCTAATCAAACATGGGTTCGTGTAAATAATCCGCGAACCCATGTTTTTTGTCCAAAGTCCAACATAATGCGGCAATTCAATAGATTTACCGGGGATTTGCCGCAGGTTTACTGAGGTCTAATATTTATTTACCCTCGAAAGCAGAGTCATAATCTTGACTAAGTTCTCTCTAAAACAACTGTTGGGTATGGCGTTTGCCTTCCTCCAAAGGTTACAACAACCAAGAATCTACACATTTTCTATACTGTTTGCAGTGGGACTTGGCTTAACTTTGGCTCTCTCTGCTTATTTTCCAAGGACAAGCGACAACTCTGCTACACCGCAGACAACCCAAGCCACCACCGCTAGCGCTACTACAGTTCGCATCGGTTTCCAGAAAGCGTCAACTCTCCTCTATGGGCTGAAGGCGAGAGGGGAATTAGAAATTAAAGACTTATCATTAAGACTGCAAGGGGCAGGGTGAGAAAGGGTTTTCAGGTTTTTGCACAGATGCAGAAATTATAACTAATCAGCGGGACATGATATAATTTGGCTGAGTTTGACGCGAGTACATGGGTATTTATGGCAAATGTTGAGCAATTTTCGATAAGTAAGTAGACGCAATTAAATATAAGATGTCATTGCGAGCGGAACGAAGTGAAGCGTGGCAACCTCAGTCTTTGTGATTGCTTCTCTTCGAGACGCTCTGCGAAAACTTCGTACCCTGCGAGAAGCCTTAGACCAACGCAATGACGAACTATCTTATATTTATTTAGATCCACCTACTTAGTAGAGCTACCTTTTGCTTGGACAAGAGATAAAAACGCCGTATTAATTTTAGGAGACATGAATTTCTTGTTAGCGTTTAATGTGTGCTTCTATCGCTCTGAATTAGCGTTTTAAACTAGCCATAAAATAGCCTAATAGAAATAGTGAAACCCAACATTATATTAAGTTAACGTTGGGTTTCACAGCATTCAAATAGCTTGATTAGGTGGTACTTCTTCAGGTGACGTTTCCGCTGGGGGAGCGAGTACCGCATCTGGAGCAATTTCTTCTACAGGAATCGGTTGCTTATCCTCAGCCTCAGCATCTGGTTGCGCTGCTTCCACCAATTCAGGAGATGGGGGATGTGGGGGAATTGCTTCCGGGACACTCTCGGTTTTTGCTTCGGTGTCAGTAGTAACTGTCTCCTCTGCTGGTTGTTCTCGTATGGCAGTAGTTTTGTCGATAATCTCAACAACAGGTTTCTCTGCCAGAACAGAGGTAATATCTTCCGGTTTGGGGGTTGTGGGTGTCTTTTTACTCACAGTCTGTTGCACCTTGTCTTTCGCGCCACTGAAGGTGCTACCCAGACCTTTTTGCAACTGACCTAGCCGTTCCTGAAGAGACAACTTATTCACCTGTTCTTGAATGCCAGTTTTTACCGTCTCAGCATTGGGTACTTGGGTTTGTTGTGCCTGCGGGGTCAATTGCCGACGTAATGATAAAGTTTGCCAGCCAAACCAGACCAAAAGAGCCACACTAGCCACATGACCGAGCAACAAACCCCCAGTAATGCGTGGTGCAAACACCCATAAAACTAAGGCGTAGAACAGTCCTATACCACTCCAGATAAAGTCATTCTTGCGGTGGATTTCTGGAAAAAAGAAAGCTGATATGTAAATGGCTAAACTACCAAGACCGACCACCAAAGCTAGGACAAATGCCAGCATTATTTGGTTACTCCTTTCACTAGGGATTGGGGATTGGGGATTGGGTATTGGGTACCAGGAAAGAATTTCTCAGTCCCCAGTCCCTAGCCCCCAGTCCCCAATCTCTTAATTAACAATTTTGCAAGTCAATTGTTGATTTAGATACAAATTAAAATTAATTATCCCTGTTACTTGTGGATTTTTGTCATTTATATCAAGTCTTAAGGTCTTCTTTAGGGGAGAAGGGAAAATATCGGACTACCCTTATAAGTAAAAGGATCTGCAAGAGTTAGCCAGAAATTTTTTATGACACTACAAAGCTTTGGTGTGATTGGATTAGCCGTTATGGGTGAGAACATCGCTCTAAACGTGGAGCGCAATGGCTTCCCAATTGCAGTTTACAACCGCTCCCGAGAAAAAACGGATGCGTTTATGGCGCAGCGTGCGCCAGGACGGAACGTCAAAGCCGCCTTTACTCTAGAAGAATTCGTTGCTTTATTGGAACGTCCCCGCAAAATTCTAGTAATGGTGCAAGCTGGTAAGCCAGTGGATGCGGTGATTGCTCAACTAAAACCTTTGTTAGACGAAGGCGATATCATTATCGATGGTGGCAACTCTTGGTTTGAAGATACAGAACGACGCACTCAGGAATTAGAACCCGCTGGGCTTCGGTATCTTGGTATGGGTGTCAGTGGCGGTGAAGAAGGGGCATTGAATGGCCCATCTCTGATGCCTGGAGGTACAACAAGCTCTTACGAGTTTCTATCACCAATTTTCAACAAAATTGCTGCCCAAGTCGATGATGGCCCTTGTGTAACCTATATTGGCCCTGGTGGTTCTGGCCACTATGTCAAAATGGTACACAATGGCATTGAGTATGGCGATATGCAGCTAATTGCTGAAGCCTACGACTTGCTAAAAAATGTCGCTGGATTAGACCATAATCAGCTACATGAGGTGTTTGCTGAATGGAACACCACCGATGAACTCGATTCATTTTTAATTGAGATTACGAAGAATATCTTCCCATATCTTGACCCAGAAACAAATAAACCCCTGGTGGATTTGATTGTTGATGCAGCAGGTCAAAAGGGAACTGGACGCTGGACTGTGCAAACTGCGTTGGAATTGGGAGTCTCTATTCCCACAATTACAGCAGCAGTTAATGCCCGGATTATCTCTTCTATTAAAGAGGAGCGGGTTGCAGCATCTAAAGTCCTCACAGGCCCTAGTGGCAAGTATGACGGGCAAACCAAGGACTTTATCAACAAAGTTCGTGATGCTCTCTATTGCTCAAAAATCTGTTCTTATGCTCAAGGGATGGCGTTGCTATCTACAGCTTCAAAAACATATAACTGGAATTTGGATCTGGGCGAAATGGCGCGGATTTGGAAAGGTGGTTGTATTATTCGCGCTCGCTTTTTGAATAAGATTAAAAAGGCTTTTAGCGAAAATCCAGCTTTGCCTAACTTGCTGTTAGCTCCCGAATTTAAGCAGACAATTCTCGACAGACAGACTGCTTGGCGGGAAGTGATTGCGACAGCTGCAACACTGGGAATTCCAGTACCTGCATTTAGCGCATCCTTAGATTATTTTGACAGCTATCGCCGCGATCGCTTGCCCCAAAACCTAACTCAAGCACAACGCGACTACTTCGGCGCACATACCTACCTGCGTCTTGATAAGCCCGGAAGTTTCCACACTGAATGGGTTCCTATTGCTGAAGCTGAGAAGTAAACTTTTACATCTCTACATCAGAATATTTGTCAAAGGTTAGTTAATTTCGAAATACGTTTTAAGAGTGGCTCTGAGTTTCAGAGTCACTTTCTTTTTAAGGTAGATGCAAAGCGGTGAAGCAGCGCGGTCTTCTCCCAAGGGGAGACGCCAAGGGCGATAGCGCAGCGTTAGCGAGGCGAGGTACGAGCGTCCATGAGCCACTGACTGCTGTTAGCACAGCGTTAGCGACGTTAGGAGCGTCACCCGGAGGGCTTGCCGCAGGCTACCGCAGAGGCAAGAGAGACGCAGAGTAAGAGAGGAGGATAATAGCAATGATCTATTTTTTATTGGTTTTAAGGGTTATTATTTCCAAGATATTTGGCTTTTAATTCTTCTAATTCTTGATCTACTTCGTTTGTACTAGAAAGCCCAGATGTGGGAATTGGTGGTTGTATTTTATTTGGCTGAGGTTTGTTACTACCCAAAAATTGGGTTTTCATTTGTTCTAATTCCAGATCAATTTGACTGGGAGATGGCGATACAAATGTAGGTGGAGATTTTGGTGGTGATTGAGGGATAGATTTTGCTGCAATCGCTGGCGTGGCTGCTACTTGTGATTGTTGATTTAAGTCTTTGAGAACTTCATCTACTGTTTGATAACGTCGAATTGGAATGCTTTCTAACATTTTGTTGAGAATGCGACTCAACTGATTACTGACGGGAGTTTTCAAGTATTGCTGCCAAACCCAAGTATCGTTGTTAGTATCATAAGAATCAAAGGGCGATCGCACTGTCAATAAATTAATACAAGTTGCACCCAAACTGTAAATATCGCTGGCAAAAATAGCCCTACCTCTCATTTGCTCTGGCGCTACATATTCTGGACTGCCAATACTAGTACCAGTTTTATTTAAAGCATTGCCAGTGGTAGATTTAGCAGCACCAAAATCTACTAATACTAGTTTGCGTTGGGCATTGCTCTCACGAATAATATTTTCTGGCTTAATATCGCGGTGAATTACGTGTCTGGCATGACAAAATTGCAAAACTGATAATAAATCGTTTAATAGTTGCCAGATTTGTGTTTCACTAAAAGCACCTTTATGTGCTAATTCCTGGGCTAAATTTTCCCCGTCGATAAATTCTTGTACAAGATACTGCCGATTTTCTTGGGTAAAATATGCCAGTAGTTCGGGAATCTGCGGATGTTTACCCAATTCATCTAACTGCACCGCTTCTTGGTTAAATAACTCTACAGCTTTGGCAAGACTATTCGCGCCTTGGGATTGGGGATAAAATTGCTTAATTACGCAGCGTGGTTTTGAGGGTTTATCCTCATCCACAGCTAAGAAGGTTTTGCCAAAACCACCTTGTCCGATTGGTTTAATAGCACGATAACGTTCTTTGAGGAGTAACTTAGAACCGCAAGTCCGGCAAAACTTGACCTCATCAGGATTTTCAGGCTTGGGACAATGGGGATTAAGGCAGTAGCTCATATAGGCAATCGCTCTTATATCTCTTTATTTTACTGGCGTTGAAGGTGGAGACTTCCGCAAATTCGTTATATGAGCGATGTCTACGCCAGGCTATTCAGTCTCGCAGTACTAACTAGTACAATGTCTAAGCTCGTTTTGAGGCTTTGTACTAAGCACAAAGCGTGTTTAGAAGATAAGGACTAAATTAAAGTCCTTACTACAAACTTTTGACCAGAAATAAAAAGTTACAGAGCAAGTAAATTTATGGGGTTTCCCCCTGCTCCCTGCCCTTTTCCTATTTCTGACTTCCGCCTTGCGGTACTACCCGATACCTTCTATAACTGGATGAAAGTAGAAGGCAAACCCCAATACTGTATAAGCAGCTAATAATAAAGTGCCTTCAAGCCAATTGGACTTACCATCAGAGCTGATACTGTTTGCAATCAAGACTGACGCAACCACAGCTACTAATTCAAAGGGTTGGAAATCCAAATCCATTGGTTTACCTAATACCCGCCCTGCTATCACCAACACGGGGGCAACAAATAAGGCAATCTGCATACTTGATCCCACAGCTACCGAAAGGGAAAGATCCATCTTATTTTTCATCGCCACGGTGACTGCTGTGGCATGTTCAGCCGCGTTACCGACGATGGGAACCAATATCACCCCTGTAAACAGTGCCGTCAAACCTAGCTGAGATGTGGCCACTTCCAGAGAATCTACTAACATTTCTGACTCAAGTGCCACTAGTAAGGTACATACTAGCAAGACACCAACCCACAACATCATATTTGGTTTCGCGTGAGGGGTTTCCTCTTCTTCTGTCTCCGCTACACCCACATCATAAAGATAGGAGTGGGTTTTCATTGAAAATAGCAGTGTTAGGGCATAAACCAGAATTAATACTACAGCAACAGCAATAGAAAGATTTTGCAGTGTTTCTTCGTTAATTCCTTGAGATGTGTAATTCATCGCCGTTGGCATCAAAATAGCAATCACCGCTAAATTCATCGAATCAGCATTCACCCGCGCCACAATTGGCTGAAATGTCTGTTCTTTGTAGCGTAACCCCCCTAAAAGCATGGAAAAACCCATCACCAGTAGTAAGTTACTAATAATCGATCCCGTGATACTGGCTTTGACTACATCTATTAACCCGGCGTTCAGCGCTACTAAGGCGATAATTAATTCCGTAGCATTGCCAAAGGTAGCGTTTAACAAGCCCCCCAGTGATGGCCCCACTACGACAGCAATTTCTTCTGTGGCTGTACCCATCCAAGCTGCTAAGGGCAGAATTGCTAATCCAGCTGTAATGAAAACTATCAATTCTCCCCACTCCAGAAAGTGGGCTGCTACAGAAACCGGGATAAACAGTAGTAAAACGAAAAGAATAATGTTTTTGGTTGACATTTGTTGTCTTAAGTTGAGGGTATCATTCACAGCGAGAATCCTAAGTTTTAAGTTTAGAGTGTTGAATTAACAATCGTTTTCATATCAGCACTCCGATATGATACTCTCAACCGTCTGTAGACCAATTCAGAGATTGTACTGTTTTCCGTTCACTGCCGCGCTAATTATGTAAAATAAGATTGCGATATAATGAGTTCTCGTAATCTTTTGTTGCAAAATTATGAATTTGAGCCAAAGTATTACATCAAAAATGCGGTTTAATATATTAAAAGACAATTAAAATTTTGATTGACGCCCAAGAAGAGAAAACCCCTAACTGAGGCTTTGTTCAATGGCTAATTACTTTAAGCCTTCAGGGAAAGGGCTGTGCGATAACGCAGATTTCCCATTACAATAAAACAGCTTTGTCAAAATTTAGTTGTATCTCATAGTTGTTGTTTATACCGGATTTTGTGTTCAAACTATTGTAGTAAGGTTTACGCACAATGTTTTCGGTGCAACTGCAAGTTTTTTGTTTTGGATAAATATACATGACTTCTGCTGCTGAAATGCCAGCTAGCTCTGGCTCAACGTTAACATTACATTCAGATCCCAATAACACTAAAGAAACCGATCCCCTGAGAAAGGCTAATGGAGTTTATGTGACGGTGCATGGTCATTTTTACCAGCCACCAAGGGAAAACCCTTATCTGGACGCAATTGAACGCCAACCGAGCGCTGCACCTTTCCATGATTGGAATGAGCGGATTCATTGGGAATGCTATCGTCCAAACGCTTTTGCCAGAGTCTTAAATGACCAAGGTGAAGTGGTGGGGATCGTCAATAATTATGAGTATTTCAGTTTTAATATCGGGCCAACGCTGATGTCGTGGCTAGAACGCTACGATGTGGAAGTTTATCAGCGCATTTTAGAGGCGGATGCTAAGAGTAGCGATCGCTTGCATGGTCACGGTAATGCGATCGCGCAAGTATACAATCACATCATCATGCCTCTGGCGAATGAACGCGACAAATATACCCAAATTCGCTGGGGTAAAGAAGACTTCCGCTCCCGCTTTGGCCGCGATCCCGAAGGGATGTGGCTGGCAGAAACTGCTGTAGACTACGCAACCTTAGAAGCTTTAGTTGCTGAAGGTATTCGCTTCATTGTCTTGGCACCGTCTCAAGCATTGCGTTGCCGTCCCCTCCCCACTCCAGATCATCCCCATTCTGAATGGATTGAAGTCGGCGGTAGTCAGATTGATTCTACCCGTCCCTACCGTTGTTATTTGCAGCCCACACTAGACACTTCATCTTCACCTTTGAGTGCGATCGCTACTAGCCCCAACGATGGTAGTAAAGAAGAATTACCCTACATTGATATCTTCTTCTACGACGGGCCGATATCGCGGGATATGGGTTTTAGTGATGTTGTTTATAATTCCAGTCACTTTGCCGGACGTATTGGTTCAGCAGTACGTGGGGATCATCGTCTGGCACAGTTGATTTCTGTGGCAACAGATGGGGAAACCTTTGGACATCACAAAAAGGGAACTGAGAAAACTTTAGCCTACGCCTTTACTAAAGAGTTTCCTCAGCAGGGTTGGACGGTGACGAACTTTGCCCACTACCTCAGCTTAAATTCTCCCAGTTGGGAAGTGGAATTGAAGTCAGTCACAGCCTGGAGTTGCGCCCACGGTGTCGGCAGATGGGAGGATGACTGTGGTTGCGGTGGAGAAGGTGGTGTTTGGCATCAGAAATGGCGTCGTCCCTTGCGGGATTCCCTCAATTGGCTGCGGGATCAGCTAACTGAGGTGTATGCAGAACATGGTAAGCAGTTATTTCGTGATCCCTGGTTAGCACGAGATGAATATATCCAAGTAATGCGCGATCGCTCTGCTACCAATGTCAACCGTTTTCTCGCCCGTCATCAAACCCACAAACTAACCGCAGCCGAACAAGTAGACGCTTTGCGCTTGTTAGAAATGCAGCGTCACGCTTTGTTGATGTTCACTAGTTGCGGTTGGTTTTTTGAAGAAATTTCCCGTCCAGAAGGAACACAAATTCTGCGCTATGCTGCCCGTGCTTTGGAATTGGCAGGGGATGTGGCTGGTGTGCAGTTGGAAAAAGGCTTCGTCAAACGTCTTGGTTTAGCCGCCAGTAATGTGGATCAGTTCAAACACGGTGGGGAAATTTATCGGCAACTCGTGTTAACTGCCCAACTTGGCTTTAAGCAAGTAGCAGCCCATTACGCCATTACTTCCCTATTTACCAATCAGAAACCAGCAGAGGCGCACAATTCCCTACCAAGAAAAGATGCTGCTGACAAACAGTCTCAGCGTTACCAGAAGCGGGTTTATTGCTACGCTGCTAATGAGTTAGATTACCAAATGCAACGGATGGGATCGCTAACTCTGGCTGTGGGAAATTTAAAGCTGGTATCAGAGATTACTTGGGAAAGTGAGCATTTGGTCTTTGCAGTTCTGCATTTGGGAGGCTGGGATTTCCACTGTGGCATTCAACAATTTACTGGGCGACGTAACTACAGCCAATTAAAAGAAAAGCTGTTTGGGGCACTAAAACAAGCTAGTGCGGCTCATACTATCTTGGCGATGACACAGCTATTTGGCGAAGAGGCTTTCAACTTACAGAATCTATTTGCTGAAGAACGCCACCGAATTATGCGGCTGCTGAGTGAGGAAACACTAACGCGTTTAGGACAGTTATATACCCAAGCGTACCGTGATAATTATGGTGTGTTGATGGCGTTTCATCGAGATGAAATCGCAGTACCGCAAGAATTGCAGGTGGCAGCAGATATTGCTTTAGGGCATCGCTGTTTGATGACATTACGATCGCTTGAGCAAGATATTGCTGATCCCCAAAAGAGTTGGAATCACATCTTGGAATTAGAGGCGATCGCAACTGAAGCAAAACATCTGCGTTGTCGGCTGAATATTCCCGACGGTAAGCAGATGTTAGAACAGTTAATTGCGCGATCGCTCTGGCAATTGTTGAACGATGCCAATGGGAGTTTTAATGCAGATATCCAACTATTGGAGCGATTGATTGATGTCGGGGATCAACTAAATATTAATGTTTCCCTACAGCGATCGCAGGAACTATACTTTAGTTGCCTGCACAGCCAGATAGGGCCGGTATGTATCACTAGCGTTGATAATGAAGCAGATAATCAGTGTCTTCAGTTGCTTAAGTTGGGCAAAAAGTTAGCCGTTGATGTCAGCATGATCTCAAATCAATTGGGATAGATGTAGGGGCGGACAGCCTTACATTGCATATCACATAGAGAAAAGGGGAAAGTTTTCCCCTTTTCTTTTTAATATCTTTTACTTAATCTTGGGAGCGATCGCAATGGTAGGGATAAAGCCACTCACACCTGAAGAGTCCGTGGGTATGTTTCTCAAAAAACGTTCCTGCATGACGTTTACGTGATATATCGATCCCAGCTTTAGTTTTCATCTCATATAACCAAGGAAAGGTTACTACTAAAATAGCTATGGCAGTGAAGAGGTAGAAAATTGTAGTTTTAATGTTGAGGAATTTCCGGGAATTGCTATTGTGATTTTGAGGCATAGAAATGAAAAACTAATAGCTCGTACTATCGTAACCTAAAGCTGAAAATATCGCCGGAAACGTGGGTCAATATTATCAGTTTTCTGCTGATTGCAGGTAAAGCAGAGAGTTTGTAAATTGCTAATATCGTTTTGACCACCACGCGCGAGGGGAATAATATGGTCGATACTAAGGTTAGTTTCTCCAGTAGTTTTACCACAGCTTTGACATTGGTATTTGTCACGTTGAAAAACATATTTCTTGACTTCCGGCGGAATACGAATGCGGGGAGTTTTGCTCATTTTATTTCTAGTTGCTAAGAAATTCTTCCAAGCTTGGTACATCTACCCAACTTGATTTTTGATGCGATTCATGGGATAAATCCATCAACAACTGAGAATAAATTCCTTCTCGCAGCGATGGTGTAATTTCCTGATTGTGGTCAATTCCTTGTACCCATTGGTCTACTACGCGGATAAATGCTGAAATGCGACCATCAGTATAATTTTTGGGAAAAATTAACCGATTCGGTATTTCTATTTCCGTCAAAGCCTTACCTGCCTGGGAACCCCAAACACGAAAACCATGTATATAATCTTTTTGATTTTCACTACCCACAATTAATGTACCGCGATCGCCATATACTTCTACCCAATGGGTTCTTGATGCATGAACCACTGCACTGATAGAAAGTTGGCAAGGTGTACCGTTTGCTAATTCCAGGGTTAATATACAGTTGTCATCCGTATTTACTGGCTTAGATTCTCCGCTAACAGGGTCAACTCGTGTAGCAATAGCAGTAGTTAAATGGGCGTTTAATCTACGGATTGGCCCGAATAACCAGTGAATATAATCGAAGGCGTGAGAACCTAAAGATCCCAATGCACCGCCTCCTTTCTCCTTATCAGAATACCAATTCCAAGGGCGTGAAGTATCAGCACGAGAAGAACCCAACCAATCAATTTTAATTAGGCGCAACTTACCCACATAGTCTTCTGACAATAATTCGGCAAACAATTGCCATCCAGGTACAAAGCGAAATTCAAAATCTACAGTTGCAATAACACCTTTTGCTTTAGCTAACCTATAAAGTTCTTTAGCCTCAACTGCGTTTAAAGTTGTCGGTTTTTCTAATAATAAATGTTTCCCAGCTTGCAATACAGTTTTTGCCATTTCATAGTGCAAAAAAGGCGGTGTAGAGATGCTAACTGCTTGCACTTCTGGTAATGCCACAATATCTGCCAGTGAGTCGGAGGCGTGGGGGATATTATGGGATTCTGCTATGGCTTGAGCTTTATTTATATCTCGGTGATAAACAGCAACTACCTCAGTTTGAGGATGTGCTTGGAATCCAGGGATGTGGACTTTTTGACCGAATCCAGTGCCTGCGATCGCAATCCCAATCATATCATTATTTACTCCCATCCTTATACAATTTACTTACATAATATCATTTCATCTATTATCATGGTTTTTTATGTGTAAGTGGATTTACTAAATAATTACCCACTGTAATTATCTACAAAAAAGCCAAACAAGAACTTAAAATCTGAGTATTTGTTGATCATAATTTTTGGGAATAGGTTCTATTTACCAAACTATACCTTTTTATGGCAGCAGTACAACTTTTTAATCTTTAAGGACTTTATCAATTTGAGCGATAGCGTAATCGCTCGCCGGAGGCGATCGCAATCTGAAAATACTCTGATAGTTTATACTGAGTACTGGCGACACAAGCAATCGGATTTTGGAATACCCAATAGCAAAGTTCTTGCAAATAAGCCATAAGATGTTTTGCTTCGCTTCTCTGCAAGACGCTCCGCGAACATTTGCAATGACATCTTATACTTAATCATCCATACCTACTTATAAACATTGCAATCTTCCTCATCAACATTGCAATATTTCTCATCAACATTGCAATATTCTTTATAAATGTTGCGATCTTCCTTATCGACATTGCAATATTCCTCATCAACATTGCAATGTTTCTCATCAACATTGCAATCTTCCTCATTAACATTGCAATATTTCTCATCAACATTAAAGCGATTGTGAAGAAAATCAGGTACAAGCGAGAAATTAAGAGAAATTACTCAGATATGCTTGTATTTTTTCAATAAATACAATTATTCACTAAATTTACTGAACCAAAAAACAGCTTGCTTAAGGCAAACTAGCTCTAGCAGACTCTCAAAGGAATATGTTTATGTCCCGTAAAAAACGTACATCCCGTGTTCTAGAAAAAGCTGAATTGAGATCCTCTGGGCTAAAAGCAATTGATTCCAATATGGATTTTGGTAATAATTGTGATTTGCAAAGCTTGACTCAAGCAATTGAGCAGTTACGAACTATGCTTGATGCTTATAACACCGCTTTAACTGTAATTGATTCTTCCAAAACTAAAATTGATGCGATGGAAAAAACCTTAAGTAATCTTACAGATAAGATGGTCAGAGGGGTTGGTTTTAAATATGGCAAAGATAGCAGCGAGTATGAGATGGCGGGTGGAGTTCGTGATAGTGAACGGGTTCGCAAAAGCAGATTGACCCGCTTGAAAGCTGTTGCAGGAGAAGTGTCAAATGAAAATTCTCAAATTGCCTAATACAGCACGATACTAATCCAAAAGCAGAGCGCAACAAGGCTTATAGCAAGGGTTTGAGAGAATGAACGTTTGTTTATTCTTGATTAAAATTATTTTTTTAAGCTTGCGATCGCCCATGCTGAAGTATAACCTATCAGAACTTATTTTATTCGCTGATACTCTTTGATAAAGAAAAAGTATATGCAGCTAATATCATGCCTTGTCATGCATATAACTTTATGTATTGTGTCGTCCAGTTTAAATTTTCGTAATCTTAAAAACACTATAAAATGGGGATTTAAAAAATTTTACTTGTCTAAATACTGATTAGAGATTATAGTGGTACGGTGTTTCTCGTTCAATGTTCTCGGCAGGGTTATACCATGATTTATTCGCGCAAATTACAGACGTTTTTTGCTGGTTTTTCTTTGTCTGCTGTATTAATAGCTGATTTACTACTTATACAAAAAACTCCTCAAGCTTTAGCCCAAACTACAAATCCAGCTGTCGGTAATGCTGTAACATTCAGTTGCAATGATAGTGAAGCGACAATCAAATCTAAAAAAGCGTCAAGAGTAGGTTCTGGAACAACAAGTTTTTACATTGGTTATCAGCAAGTCTCATCTAATAACAAAAATCCGATAACTATCCGCTTTAATAATGGGGTAAAAGCATGGTGTCGTACTGATTACGAAACAACCGGCGACGATGGTACTGGTTATGGATTGTATTGGAATGGAAGCGATGTTTTATATGGCGTTTACTCTTCCACTGGTAGCCAGTCAGGTAATGATTTTCGCCGCTTTGCTATTGGGCGTTGGTTAACCAGCTATGGTTTTGGAGGTGGGCCAAAAGTTGCAGTTATAGCCCGGATTAATCCAGCTAATGGCAATGTTAATTATGCCACATTTTTATCTTCTAAAAAACCGACTGATGGAAAAACTAACTCTTTACTTGTCAACAACTTATCATGGAATGGCACAAGTTTGACTGTGCTTGCACAGTCATGGTGGACTCCCCGTCGTGCTAATACAAATTCCATGAATTGCACTGGCCCATCACCTTATTCATCATACAGAGTTGTATTTACCGGGGATTTAAGAACCGTGACCTCGGCTTCAGCAAATACTTGTAATTAAAAGGTTAGGATTCAGCTATCAAATTGAATAGTATATTTTTCTCTCGTTCCTATGCAGAGCATGATGAACAACTAATTAGATGCTCTATTTTTAGTCAGATATTGAGTCAGAGACTCAATCAATGCATTCCCATGCAGAGCATTATGAACGAGGAAAAATTCCAAGTCTCTCTCCTTTTAGGAGAGAGACTTTCTAGAAAAGTCAGAACTTAATTGACTACTAATTTTTGCCATTCGGACGCTGAATAATCGTCTCCACTACGCGCCGCTTGGCCTTTGGATCGATACCTACTAAACGTACATACTCACCGCTATATTTTGTCAAAGTTGATTCCAAATTAGAAATTGCATCAGACTCGGCATCAATGTGGCTATTAACACAACTTTGCCAAGAACCTGTGCGAAAACGGCGCTCATCTACGTGTTCAATACTAATTTTGTAGCCTTGAGATAATAATTGCCGAATCTGTTCTTGTGTCTCTAGAGTCAAATGTGGACTCGATACATGGTGTGTCTGGAATCCATTCGTTTTTGCTTCTTGAGTTGCGCCATTTGATGGCTGACTAATTGGTGTTACAGCAGGTGGTGCAGATTGATGAGAATTTCTACCTCGATTCAGTCGGTTGTACTCATCAACCAATTGGGAATTTTCCACCCGGCTTTGTTCACCAACCATCAACTTACCAGACTCAATGAGATGAGACAGGTTGAAATTTGGCTTTTGAAATTCTGGTGGCCCTTGAGTGCTGTTAACCACACTCAAGGATACCTGCTCAAAACCTACTTTATAAATATAGTTGCGGATTTGCTCGTCATAAATGCGCGATCGCAAAGCGCTAAAAAAGTCAATGGACTGATTGACAAAAGTATCAACTAGCTGTTCAATTTCCCGTTGTGACAATCCATCCGGTTCAAAAATCCCCTTGACAATTCCCACCTTGTCTTCTCTATCTGGTTCCCAGTAAAATTTATCCATCCGTCCATCCCGAATTAACGGTGCATAGAGGGTAGAAAAATCATTACCTGTGACAATAATCGGCACACGATTTAAAGGCGTGGAATCATAGCTACCCGGCAACTGCACATCTGTGGGATTATCTGCAATATTCATCAGTGTGGCATTCACCAACTGCGTATTTACAGTATATTGAGTGCCCTCATCAAAGCGTCCAGCACCAGCATCTAAATCGTTAATCATCAGTACACACATTTTGCCGCGTACTTTGATCAGTTCTGCTGTTTCCCGATAGCGCAGCCGAATCAACCGCGCTGGATCTCCTGCATCTGGACTTTCCAATTCGCCACCAGATACGTGAGTTACTTCGATACCCATTTTCTCGAAGACTAACTCACATTGAAAAGTTTTGCCCTCACCTTTACGTCCATGAATCCCCAAAATCAAGGGTACTCGCACCCCAGGAAGCTTCAAAAAGTTTTTAGTGATGTGGACAGCAAGTTTATCCAAAAAACGGGGAGCAATGTAATAACCCATGAGTTTGTCTTATGAAAAATTAATTCTTCTAAGGTTAATGTTAAGTTTTTTTGGGGATAGCGATCGCTTTTCTTTCACACAGGACACAGTTTAGTTGCGCAATGCCTTGTATAGATGTCTTGTAAAAAAGAATGTAGAGACGTAACAGTGCTACGTCTCTACAAAGGTTATGAGTAATGCATATTTAATTTATGAATGCTATAGCTAAAATCAATATTAGCGCGATCGCTATCAAGAATTGTTAGCTAAACTCAAAGAAAAGGGAATTGATACAGATAATTTATAATTGTTAACTTCCAATCAGTTCTTTTTGCAGGTTATAGAAGATATATGCATAGTAGAGGTTATCTGGTGTTGTTGCTCCACCATGTTTTACGCTGATTATCTGGTCAACACGACTTTTTATTTAATTTTACTTCTGTAATGCTGATAGATACTTAAGAAATGGAAATTAAAAATTTAATTATGGAAAAACAACCGATACAAGTAATTGGAGGTGGACTAGCTGGAACAGAAGCAGCTTGGCAAATAGCCCAAGCTGGAGTGCCAGTGATTCTCCATGAAATGCGTCCAAAGCGATTTAGTCCTGCTCATCATACAGAACATTTAGCAGAATTAGTGTGTAGTAATTCCTTTGGGGCAATGGCAAGCGATCGCGCGGCTGGATTATTGCACGAAGAATTACGCCAACTGGGTTCTATAGTTATTTCCAAAGCTGATGAACATGCCGTTCCTGCTGGTGGAGCCTTAGCTGTAGACAGAGGACAATTTGGCCAAGACTTAACTGAAACTTTAGCGAGTCATCCTTTAATTGAATTCCGTCGGGGTGAAGTGTCTGCGATTCCTGAAGGTATTGTAGTTTTAGCAACCGGGCCTTTAACTAGTCCCGACTTAGCCCAAGATTTGCAACGCTTTACGGGGATGGAATACCTCAGCTTTTTCGATGCGGCTAGTCCGATTATTGTGGGAGAATCGATTAACCGTGACATTGCTTTTATGGCATCACGCTATGACAAAGGCGAAGCCGCTTATCTCAACTGCCCAATGAATAAAGAGCAGTACTTAGTGTTTCGGGAAGAACTTTGTAAAGCTGAACAAACAGAACTTAAAGGTTTTGAACGAGAAACGGCAAAATTTTTTGAAGCCTGTTTACCCATAGAAGAACTAGCACAGCGAGGGGAAGATACCATGCGTTATGGCCCCTTAAAGCCAGTGGGATTGTCAGATACTCGCACGGGGGAACGTCCTTATGCTGTGGTGCAGTTGCGACAAGAAGATAAAGCTGGTCAACTATGGAATATGGTAGGATTTCAAACTAACCTGCGTTGGGGTGAGCAAAAGCGAATATTTCAGTTAATTCCAAGTTTAGAAAAAGCGGAGTTTGTACGTTTAGGAGTAATGCACCGCAACACTTTTCTCAATGCTCCCCAGCTAATGCATCCTACCCTGCAATTTAAAGAACGTCCCACATTGCTAGCCGCTGGACAATTGATTGGGACTGAAGGCTACACAGCTGCGGCTGCGGGTGGCTGCTTGGCGGGAATTAATGCCGCAAGATTAGCTTTGGGTAAAGAACCTTTGGTTTTACCACCAACAACAATGATGGGCGCGTTATTGGAATTTATTAGTTCCGCTTCGCCCAAGCATTTCCAACCAATGCCACCTAACTTTGGTATTTTTCCGGAACTGGGTGCAAAAATCAAAAGTAAGCAGGAGCGTTATGGACGTTACCGCGATCGCTCGTTAACTGATTTGGCAAACTGGAAAGCTAATTATAATTAAAAGGCATGGGGCATGGGGCATTGAGACTTCCCCATTCCCTATCTATAATTACTTCACGCTAAGAAATTATAATAATCATTGACAAAATTGGCTTGAAGTAAGACAAACTTAAATTTTAAATCAATTTTTAACTGAGAGTACTGTACGATAATCAATCACTTTTATTTATCGAATCAAGAAATAAAAGTAATTGCTGCTATGCTAAAAGGTCTTTAAAGTAGAGTTAGCCGGTCAATGATAAGTTGATTGTAAAGTTTTCTTAGCAATAGCTTAGGGAAACAGGCTGAAAATTTTGTATCTTTAGGTGTGAGTTAAAAATATTACGCCTGTGGTAATTTCTAATAAATCAGAATACGCGCTTTTAGCCTTGTTAGAGTTGGCGACCTGCTACCCTAAGGGTGAAGCCCTGCAAATTCGAGAGATAGCGGCATTGCAAGACATACCGAACCGCTATTTGGAACAACTTTTAGCAACATTAAGACGCGGAGGTTTAATTAAAAGTATACGCGGAGCCAAAGGTGGCTATGTTCTGGCGCGAGATCCTCAGAAAATTACAGTGTTCGATGCTTTTAGCTGCATGGAAGGGTCAGATATTACTGTCTCTAGTAATGAGCCGACTCCCAACACGGTAGAAGGTGAGCTAATTCAAGAAGTTTGGCAGGAAGCACGCCAGGCTGCTAACTCTGTTTTAGAAAAATATACACTCCAAGACCTTTGCGATCGCAGAGCAATCCGAGAACAGAAAGAACTAATGTATTACATTTAGGTAATTCGTCATCACGCTTTCTAAAAGATGCTGAGTGTAGCTTTCTTGTACCTAGGGTACGCAAATTTGCTACCGCTACGCTAATGTAATTAAAAGGGTACATGAAAGTAATAACGAGATAAGGTGTGAGGCTGTTATATGCCTGAAGTCAATTCTCAAGAGATCATAAATAGTGCCGCCACTCTGGTAGAGAGTTATGCAGCAGGAAAACGAGACTTTAGTAAAGCAGAACTGGGTAATGCTGATTTGCAAGGCATTAACTTGAAAGGATCTGACCTCAGTTATGCTGACTTGAGTGAAGCTAACCTGATTGGCGCTAATCTTAGGGGAACTGACTTGAGCTTTGCCGATCTCAGTCAAGCTAATCTAAAGGATGCCGATCTTAGGGGAGCATTGTTAATGTCAGCAAATTTCCGCCAAGCCGATCTACAAAGAGCGAAGTTGGAAAAAGCAGATTACGATCGCAGTACCCATTTTCCTCAAGATTTCGACCCAGTGAAAGCGGGTATGCAGATTAAAACTGAATGATTACACATAGAACCCTTATAGAGACGTAGCTGTGTTAAATCTCTACAAGGGTTCTGGATTATGCATATTTAATTTCAATGATCCTACTTGCCTGTAGATAGAAGATATTTCCCCCAAAAGAGTTGTATTTTGGTGAGAAAGCCTATCTATGAGGTTGACAATGGAGGCAAATAGTGAATCTCTCAACCGACGCGCACCGCTAATTACGGCTGGAATTTTTCTTGGTGTGGGTCTTGGAGGCTTTATTGATGGAATTTTACTGCATCAGATTCTCCAGTGGCATCACATGCTTAGTAACATTCGACCTTTGACCAACACGGCAAATATAGATTTGAACATGGTATGGGATGGCTTATTTCATACCTTGGATTGGGTATTTACTGTGATAGGGCTTATGTTGCTATGGCGTGCTGGAGGACGTGATGATGTTCCTTGGTCATCGCAGACTTTTATTGGGTCAATACTGATTGGAACTGGGTTATTCGACTTTGTTGAAGGTTTAATTGACCACCAAATTCTCGGTGTCCATCATGTGAAACCAGGCCCAAATGAGTTAGCCTGGGATTTAGGATTTCTGGCACTCGGTGCGCTACTTGTTGTTATCGGCTGGATAATGATAAAAAAGACAAGAGTAATTAGTCATTAGTAATTGGGCATGGAGCATTGGGTATTGGGCATTAGATGAATTAATCATACTAGTTCTTCTCCCCCTGCTCCCCCTGCCTCCCCTGCTCCCCCTGCTCCCCCTCCCCCTCTATGACAGATACTTTTGAAAAAACTAGCTGGAGTTGGCAGCTTTCTCAATTTCAACAGCAAGTGGGAGAATGGTGGGAATACCAGTTTTACCGCTTTGAACAAGCTCTACCAAAATTACCTACTGGATGGTCAATTAGCCCTTGGCTAGTTGAATTGCTGAAATTCTTATTTTGGTTAGTACTAGCCTTATTTATAGCTTGGGTGGGTTGGCGATTATGGCGAGAATTTAGTCCTTATGTATATTCTTGGCTAAATAGAACTGGCAATCTCAATGATTTTCGCGTAAAAACTCGCTCTAATGAGTCATCCATAGCCCTTTTGTTGGAGCGATCGCAACAATTTTATCGTCAGGGAAACTACCGCGAAGCTTGCCGTTGTCTTTATTTAGCGATGTTGCAGCAGTTGGATAAAAATGCGGTCGCACCCCATAAACTCAGCCGCACAGATGGCGAATATCTGCAATTGCTGCGATCTTCTGTGACTCCTATACAGCCTTATGAAACTTTAATTACCACTCACGAGCAATTATGTTTTGGTAATGCCGAAATTTTGCCAGACAATTATGAGCAGTGTCGCCAAGCTTATCGGGAAATTTCCCCAGAATGAAGAGAACGCGGGGATAGCAATACAACATACATAGCTCAAAAAATCAATTGTTTTAGTAAAAATTAAAATAAAAGTCAGAAAAAGCGAGGGATAAGCACAAAGACTTATAGCGGTTCCCATTAAGATGCAGTACAAAACTATATCGCAATGTGTAGGGGCATGGCATACCGTGCCCCTACGGATGTACTTTTTGATTATTTAAGCTGTGAGAGTTGCGATCGCTCGATCCACAGCTTCTAAGGCAGTGTTTACTTCTGCCTCTGGGACAATTAGCGGTGGCACAAACCGGACTACTTTTGGCCCCGCTGGTACAAGCAATACACCCTCCTTGATGGCAGCATTGACAACATCGGCTGCCGTTAGCTCAATGTTGGCTCGCAAGTCCAAACCGTTGATTAAACCCCAGCCACGAACTTCGCCAATGTGCTGAGGATATTTAGCTGCGATCGCCTGCAATCCAGATCGCAATTGTTCACCCCTATCTTGCACATTCTGTAAAATATTTTCCCGTTCCAATGTCTGGCAAACACTGAGTGCTACACCACATACAAAAGGATTTCCGCCAAAGGTGCTGGCATGTTCCCCTGGTTGAAAAACATCACAGAATTTTTTGCTCATCATTGCGCCGATGGGGATACCGCCACCTAAGCCTTTAGCACTGGTGAAAATATCCGGTTCAACACCAAGATGTTCGTAAGCCCATAATTTGCCACTGCGTCCCATACCAACTTGCACTTCATCGAAAATCAATAAAATGCCAGTTTCATCGCAAATTTGCCGGAGCTTTTGGAAATAGGCAACATCTCCTGGACGCACACCGCCTTCTCCCTGCAATGGCTCAATCAGAATCGCCGCTACCCGATAATCGCCTTCATCCAACTCACTAATCGCCACTTCCACAGCGTTAATATCGTTGTAATTTACGTAGTGGAAACCAGGAACCAAGGGATCAAAATATTTTTGATACTTCGGTTGTGCAGTTGCGGTAATCGTTGCCAAAGTCCGTCCGTGGAAACTGGCATTGGCGGTTAAAATAATCGGTTTTTCAATTTCTAATACTGTGTGGGCATATTTCCGCGCCAGTTTAATTGCAGCTTCATTAGCTTCTGCTCCAGAGTTGCAGAAAAATACGCGATCGGCACAGGAATGATCAACAAGCCATTTTGCCAATTCACCTTGTTCAGGGATGTAGTACAAATTAGAAACGTGATGCAGCTTCTGAATTTGGCGTGTTACCGCTTCTACCATCACTGGGTGGGCATGTCCTAAAGTACAAGTGGCAATTCCCGCTACAAAGTCCAGATATTCTTGTCCCTGTGTATCCCAAACCCGGCATCCAGCGCCCCGTTCTAAGGCTAAGGGAAACCGGCCGTAGGTAGACATGACAGCTTCATTAAAGCTATCTGTATCAAAGGGACTAGATGCTACAGACCCTGAATCTGGGGGGATGGTGGCTTGGTCAACGAGAGTTTGTAGGCTCACTACCGCTCCTCCTGAAAGTTTTTCATTATATAGTTATTTACTAGTTTCCTAGAAATCCCTAAAAAATACTTTTTATTTAGCACAACTCGTACTTCTTCTTAAACTAACGCTTATGTGACCTCAAAAACATGGCGGTGATGAAAAAATTTTGTACTCAACGCTTGAGCAACAGGCAATTTGCGTAGGCGCAGCCCGTCTGGGTAGATTTCTCACTAATGTCCAAGCCTGACTCGTTAAATACTAACCTACGCTTTTGACGCGCTAGGACACATGGCGAAATTCGCCTTGCTGTGTGCGGGAAAACTGCCAAAAAGTTAAGAGAGTTATGAATTATAGCAATCTTAAATGAGTCGTGAAAAATATAGATGAGGAAACGAACCACCAAGGACACAAAGATAAGAAAGAAAAAAGATATATATAATTTTCACAAATGATTTAGGACTGCTATAGTTATTTTTCTGTTATTTTCAGTTCATCAATATTCCAAAAAGTTGGCCCCAAGGCAGAAAAATTGATGGGATTGACGCGTTCACGCACTGCCTGAAACGAGATTGGATTTACAAGGCAGAATATTGGCAACTGTTCAGCAACTATTTGTTGAAATCTGCCATAAATCGCCTTGCGCTTGGTTTCATCTAGTTCTTTAAATCCTGCACGGAAAAGACTGTCAATTTCTCTTTTCCAATCAGAAACTACCCATCCTTTAAGTGGGGATTTTGCTGGTAGCGCACCTTGGTTGAATTGATGAAATGAGCCTTGACTAGTCCAAAATAAAGATAGAAGATTAGGTTCAACATCTGCACCGGGAACACCAAACGCACCGACATAACAATCCCAATCTCGACGAGAGAGCAGCTTTTGCAATACTACGTTAAAGCTGACTACCTGCATATCTGCTTTGATACCAATTTCACTGAAGTCTTGTTGAATTTGAACTGCGGCATCAATTCTTGATTGATCATTTCAATCCTGTTTTTAAAGTAAAAATAATTTGCTTTTTATCAGCAGAGATTGGCCAAGATTCTGCCAGTCCTGGCTCTAACTTACTAGTCATAACATTCTCATCGATCAATCCCTTGTAAATCAGAGAAAAAACACTGTATGGAGAGTCATTAATGGCATAGTTAAAAGTAGTCGGATCACTTAACGAAACTAGAACTAATTGAGCTACCTGAGATGCTTTGCTTTTCATCTGTGTCGGGTGACAGCTTGTCAGCAATAAACAACAAGATAGCAGCAAACTAACTACCAAATTTAGAGGTCGAACAACAGCAGAAATCATCTCTAGTTATCTATTTTGCAGCTAATATCTACACAGTACAATATGGTGATTTACTACTAGACTTTAGGCTAAAGAAGAGCGATCGCCTACGGTGGCGGCTTCCAAGAGTGACCTTTCATCGCTGGATAATTTATAGTTTAAATGTACTAAAAACCACAAATGCGATAAAGTTAGTACAAAACTAGAAAAAGTAGGCTAAAAGTACTATTTTTACGTCATTCTCAACACTTGAGCAAAAATATCAACGTATCCAAAAGGAGTTAATGGCTGGGGCGATCGCTCTTGGTGGTGTTTTCCTAATTGGCACTTTGTGGTATTCACTAGTGGAGGGCTGGGCATGGGAAGATGCAGCTTACATGACAGTGATCACTCTCGCAACTGTGGGATATAGTGAGACGCACCCACTGGGTAGCAGAGGACGATTGTTTACCATTGCCCTGATTTTGTTGGGTGTAATGAATATCGGTTACATTGTCAACAGATTTACAGAAGCGATCATTCAAGGCTACTTTCAACAAGGAATTCGGCTACAGCAACAGAGGCGGTTAATGGAATCCCTAACAGAACATTACATCATTTGTGGATTTAGCCGGACTGGTCGTCAAATTGCCAAGGAATTTCGGGCAGAAGATGTACCTTTTGTAGTGATTGATTCGGAGATGGAATCTGTACAAAGGGCACAGGCAGAAGGTTACACGGCATATCAAGGTGATGCTACCCTAGATGATACACTTCTGAAAGTCGGCATTGAACGGGCGATGTGTATCGTTGCCGCACTCCCTTCAGATGCCGAAAATTTATATATTGTTTTATCAGCCAAAACACTGAATACAGGAATTCGGGTGATCGCCCGGGCAAGTACAGAAGAAGCTTTGCAGAAGTTACGACGCGGTGGTGCAGATGAAGTCATATCTCCCTATATTACTGGTGGCAAGCGCATGGCTGCTGCGGCTCTTAGACCTCAAGTATTGGACTTTGTAGACGGGATTTTGACAGGTGCAGACCGCCAATTGTATATGGAAGAATTTTTACTCGACCCGGCTTTCTGTCCCTTTGTCGGTCAAAGTTTGCAAAAAGCGAGATTGCGATCGCAGTCTGGGGCATTAGTTCTGGCAATTCGCCGCCTTGATGGGACTTTAATTGGTGGCCCCACTGGCGATACGGTTTTAATGCCAGGCGATCGGTTAATTGGTATGGGTACAGCAGAGCAATTGCGTAGCCTTAACCAAATTCTCGGCCCAATTGGTTCGCAGCAATTGCGACGACCGAAAAATAGTTGAGGGCAGATATCAGATAATTTCTGTAGACATCAGCCACTGCAAAATATTGGCTTTGCTCTCTGCCAAGCCTTTATAAACTAGAGATTCCGGTGTCATAGATTCGATTGCCTCACGCAATTTAGACCGTAACACCGGGTTTTTTCTCACTAAAGCACAATCTCTAAAGTAAGTACGAATAGTAAACAGCGCTGCTTCATACTCTGGTAGCCCCCAAATTACTTGGCGCTCAATTCGCAGATAAAGTCTGGGATGCTGCGGATCAAAGTTTCTACCTTGCCATTGTTCAACTGACACACCAGACGGTGATTTGGGATGGTGGTTAAGGCGGGTATCGGTACTCAAACCCCAAGCAAAGCGCACCATCGGTTTGTGGGTAATCATTGTATGAGCGATCGCACCTGCACGCCGATTAATTTTTTCCATCCCAGCCACAGGTGCATGAATTGTGGCGAAATCCTTACCAATTTTCTCTTCAGCTGACCAGTGGTTGGGATAGCAGAGATGAACTGCACCCAGCCAGTTGCTACCATCATCAGAACGACAGATAATTGTCAAGTCTTCTTGTACCTGTGCTGCAAGTGCATCAAGGGTAGAGGCGTAAGCTGGAACAACAGAACTACCCTCAACTTGCTGTAACTGCAACTCTGCATCTAAATAGAGAGTTTCTTTGGTAAGTTGGCTGTGGAATTTCAGAGTGTTATCTATTGACTTTTGGTAGTGAAAATGCTGTGGGTGTTCTTGGATGAGGCGATTAATTATTAAACGAGCGATCGCACCTGCCACAGTTTTAGAATAATTACAGGTTTGGTAGTATTTGCTCAACCGTTCGCCACGAGCTAAAAGTTTAGCCTGACGGTAGTGGGCAAAATTATCATCAATTTGAAATACCTGCTGATCAGCCTGAATGTTACCAAAACAGGAACCAAAAGCCATCATCCCCGGCTTGACTTCGTAGCGTCCACTCATCAGAGGAAAGTAGTAAGCCGCACTATTAGAGGCTTCGACTGTCTTAGCTTCCTGGAAAAAGTTGTTGTCTAAAGACACAAATTCTATGATGCTTGTTTTTTATTCTCCTCATTTCCAATATATATGAAGGGATAAGGAAGAAATAACCAATGACAAATGACCAATGACTAATAATCAATTTCTTTCCATCCATGCATGGATGCTATGCCTTTTGTAACCCATTCGATCACAATTGGCGGAGCTTCTGATATCAAGATACTAGGATAAACTGCTGCACCCCAATCGGGATGAATTAATACACGGCATTGATTTTTAATCACTGGATAGTTGAGCAAAGCTTTGACAACTGCTGTGTCATCGTGAGGGATTGCTCCAGGATGAGACAGCAAAGGATAGCCTGTACGAGGGTCGATTAAGTCTGTTAAATAGCCGCGATCGCGCAGATTAAATGCTAAATCACAGCCAAATCTCATAAACTTTTCTCGCAGGCGTTCTTTCTCTGATTCTACTTCTGCTGTCTTTTCGACTAGTTGATAACGCGATTGTTGTAACACAATCACTACTCGTAAAAATGGCTGCCGTTTCCAATCTGGTAATATCCGTTCGCAGTTGGCACAGATATATTGACTGGGAGGATGAATTGAAATTTGAACCGCTTGTCCCGTTTCACCAACTAAATTAATGGGACAGGCTTGCTCCGAAATGTAAACCTTGGGATAGTTCACTAAATTGATTCGGTTTATGCAAGTTTTCTAATTTAATCTCCGGTATAGATAATAGCTCTTAAAAGTTCCAAAAAATCATCAATTTTCTCTAATATATTGCTTTTTTTGTCAGCAGTTGCTAATAACTTGAGAATTTTAATCCGAATTTTATCCTTTATTAACCTGTTGTAACATGATTTGCTGCGATCGCTATCAGCATTGGCATAAGTGCAGCTTGTGGTAGACAAGCGATGCATATAACGGGCTACGCCTACGCTCTTAATATCTCTTCGATCAAAATCCCAAAAAATAACTTCCATCTAAGAGAATTTGCAGTAGGGTTACACAGTTAGCTATGCAACCCTACGAGGATTCATATTCATCTATGGTTGGTTGTTTTTTTCTGTACCTTACCTTTGCTGGAATCGTTATAAGCTATGCAGTCTACTTTCGATAGCACTCAATTAATTGAGTTTTAAAGAATTCACCGGCACTTCATCCCAAGAATTAACTGTCCGCAATTGCGCTACCCAACCTGCTGCCTTTTGCGTCTCGGTCAAATTATTCTGAAATGAATCATGGCAATCTTTGGCTTGAGATTCATTACAAGTCGCAATACAGGCATGAATCATCCCAGACGGATCAATTTGCTCGTTTACCCAAATAGTCATGGAATATTTCCTCAAAAACTGTAGCGAAAAAACCTATTCGTCATTTTAGAATATTATTAGAGCCAAAAAATGTAGAGAAAAATCGGTAACAATTAGTGAACTAATCCCAATTACCGATTACTAATTTACATTATCCAGTTCTGCTTCATCTGCTAGGCACATAAGATTTATCTCCTCTTTCGTAGCGACGGCGGTAGAGTAATTCTAACTGTCCACCATATTCTTGAATCCAGGCAATTTGGCGCTGGTAGAGTCCTCGGAAGGTATTAGCAAATAATAGTGTAAAAATTGCCACTACCAACCCTGATGCTGTGGATACTAAAGCTTCACTAATTCCAGATGTTACACCTGTTGTTTTAGTACCTCCCACATCTCCGATATTTAGAGAGGCAAAAGAGTTAATTAATCCCAAAACAGTTCCTAGAAGTCCCAACAGGGGCGCAAGACCAATAATTGTCTCAAAAATATTTTGCGAACGCTTGAGTAAGGGGAGTTCGCCTTGGGCTTCACTTTCTAATGCCAAACGAAATTCCTCTGGTGTCGGCTCTTCTAATTCTAAAGCTGCTAAAAAAATTCGAGCAATCGGTAAATCAGCATTTTTCTGCAACTTATCTAAAGCACCAACTACATTATCAAGGCGATAAAGCTGTAGTACCTCTCGCACTACTTTATTTTGGTGATTATTTATCCTTACCCAAAAGATGATACGTTCAATAATCAGCGCCACACCTAACAAAGAAAACCCCAGCAGAGGCCACATTACTATGCCACCTGCTGTAAACAGATTACTAATTTCCATCTACTATTTTTTAACTCCTCAACAACGCTAGATTAACAGATCGTTGAGATGGAGCAGTTTAAGGCTGCATTGTAGTTACAGTGCCTTTTGGGCTATTCTCAGTTTGGCCGATCGCGATCGCGGATTCTGACTAATTTCTTCTTCTTGAGCAATAATTGGTTTTTTTGTCAATACCCTTAATAAAGGTGAATTTCTTAAACCATGTTTCACCGGGCGGTCTTCCAGACTGTGAAAACTGATAATTGCAATTCTGCCACCAGGGACAAGGGCATTGGGTGCTTTATCCAAAAAGGTTTCTAGAGATTTTAACTCATCGTTGACGACAATTCGCAGAGCTTGAAAAACACGGGTAGCGGGGTGAATTCTGCCATAACGGTATTTGGGGGGAACTGAAGAAGCGATCGCATCAGCCAATTCTGTAGTCGTGTGTAACGGTCGCCGTTCGACAATCCGACGAGCAATGCGCCGCGATAATCTCTCTTCACCGTATTTAAAGAAAATATCTGCTAATTCTGCTTCATCCCAATTATTAATCACATCAGCAGCAGTTAGCGATCGCCCTCGATCCATTCGCATATCCAAATTTGCAGCTTGGCGAAAGCTGAAACCTCGTTCTGCTTGATCTAAATGGTAAGAACTCACCCCCAAATCGGCTAAAATACCATCGAAAGTGTTAGGGGGAAACTCGTAGTCAGCAAAATTGCTATAAATAAATTGTATGCGATCGCCAAACTCTGCTAATTCTTTCCTCGCTGCTGCTAAAGCATCCTCATCTTGGTCAATTGCCGTTACCCGTACATCGGCAGCAGCTTCTAAAATCAAGCGACTGTGACCACCACCACCTAACGTTACATCTAAATAATGTCCACCTGGACGCACCGCCAAACCCTCAATTACTTCCCGTCCCAAAACGGAAATATGAGAAAAAGCCAGTTCTTCTAAATCTAGCGGTGTTTGTAAATCTGATTTCATCTTTAATTTTATTTTTGTTTATATTTGGTAAGACTTACACCAAAAACCTCTTAAACTCTTATTCCTCTGTGTCCTCTGCGTCCTCTGTGGTTCAATTTTCCTACTTATACATAAGTCTTATTTAACACCCATTCCCAATTCCCAATCCGTAACATCAGGATTTTCAATGCAAAAAGAGATTAGATGAAAAAAACCTGTGCCTCAATCCCTTGCATATCAAGCTTCCCTATAATAATTGAAGAGGTGCAACGAAATGAAACATCAATTACAACTCCTCGGCTGCTATCCTCTCTCCAACATAACCCTGTAGAGTCAAATTTATATAGATTGCCCCTACAAACCTCATTTTGGCAGACTAGATAAATCGGCTGTGGTTGGCATCTGGGCGATTCAATTCAAAATTTTCACGAACGGAGAACACGAAATCTATGACCAGACTAGAAACCCGCACTGAACCAATGGTGCTAAACATGGGGCCACACCACCCCTCAATGCACGGGGTTCTGCGGCTAATCATGACTCTGGATGGCGAGGATGTTGTTGACTGTGAACCAGTTATCGGCTATTTGCACCGGGGAATGGAAAAAATCGCCGAGAACCGCACTAATGTAATGTACGTTCCCTACGTTAGTCGCTGGGACTACGCGGCGGGAATGTTCAACGAAGCCGTCACTGTTAACGCCCCAGAGATGCTTGCAGGTGTTGCTGTCCCCAAACGCGCTAGCTACATCCGCGTCATCATGCTGGAGTTGAACCGTATCGCTAACCACTTGCTATGGTTTGGCCCCTTCCTTGCTGACGTAGGCGCACAAACTCCCTTCTTCTACCAGTTTCGGGAACGGGAGATGATTTATGATTTGTGGGAAGCGGCTACAGGTTATCGGATGGTAAATAACAACTACTTCCGCGTTGGTGGGGTAGCAGCCGATTTACCTTATGGTTGGGTAGATAAGTGTCTGGAATTTTGCGAGTACTTATTACCCAAAATTGATGAGTATGAACGCTTAGTAACCGATAACCCCATCTTCCGGCGACGCGTTGAGGGACTTGGTACTATCACCCGTGAAGAAGCAATTAACTGGGGACTTTCTGGCCCCATGTTACGCGCATCTGGCGTGCAATGGGATTTGCGGAAAGTTGACCATTACGAATGTTACGACGATTTCGACTGGGATGTGCAGTGGGAAACCGCCGGTGATTGCTTTGCCCGTTACGTAGTGCGGATGCGGGAAATGCGCGAATCTGTGAAGATTATTCGCCAAGCAATTAAAGGACTTCCTGGCGGCCCTTACGAAAATCTGGAAGCCAAGCGTTTAGCGGCAGGTAAAAAATCAGAGTGGGACGCATTTGATTATCAATTCATCGGCAAAAAAGTTTCCCCAACTTTCAAGATGCCCAAGGGTGAAATCTACGCCCGTGTAGAAAGTGGCAAAGGTGAATTGGGAATTTATTTAGTTGGCGATGATAATGTCTTTCCTGCACGTTGGAAGATTCGCGCAGCAGATTTCAACAACCTCCAGATTGTCCCACATTTACTGCGCGGAATGAAAGTTGCAGATATTGTGGTGATTCTCGGTAGTGTTGACGTAATTATGGGGTCTGTGGATAGGTAGAAAATATCTATTTAAGTAGTTAGTTTTTAGAGCAGTTGCATTACAGTGCAACTGCTCTTTTTTTATAGCATTAGGTAAAACTAGTTCAGTTAAAAATTTCTTCCTTCTCTTCCTTGGCGTTCTTGGCGGCTTGGCGGTTCGTTCAAAAATTTATCGAACCGCCAAGTCGCCAAGAACGCCAAGAAGAATGCACTCTTCACTAATCTGGCTAGAAAAATTTTTTACTTATATAACAGATGTACAAAATATTTATGAGTTTTAAATAATGCCCCGCATTTTTGACAACATAGATTTACAACTGCTACCGATTTTACGAGAAACCCTCAAAATCTCTTATCGGGCAGATTTTTGTGTTGGCTACTTCAACCTGAGAGGTTGGCGAAGAATTGATGATTTAATCGAACAGTATGTTGGTAGTGAAAATGCTTGTTGTCGTTTGCTAATTGGGATGCAAAGCTTACCCAGTGATGAAGTTTTTAGAGCAAGGGCTTGATATTCCGATTGGAACTCAGGAAGCAGAGTTATTAGATACAACTAATAATGATGAAGATGCTGATTCTGTGGCAGCAGCTTTGTTTGATACAGAAACGGAAGAAGATGATTTTGACCTAACCCCTCAACCCCATTCCCTACTAGGGAATGGGGAGAATTCAAAGCCTCTCTCCTTGCAAGAGAGAGGTTTTCCAGATTATGTGAAAAGTCAAGAAAAGCTTTTTCGTCAAAGAGCAGAATCGATTTACCAAGAATATACAACTCGATATCAACGGCGATTTAAGTGGTTGCGGTCTACACTTTTTGATATTAAAAAGCTGAAACGGGATTTGCTAGAGGATGCCAAAGCACTTATTAATGTCCTGCAACAGTGTGGTGAGTGGAATCCTCAAAAAGATGAAAAACTTGCTGCTTTAATCAAACTATTAACAGAAACTCACCCCAAAGATAAAGTACTAATTTTCACCCAGTTTGCTGATACAGTCCGCTACCTTGCAGACAATTTGCAGTCGAGTCAAATTACTCATGTAGCAGGGGTGACAGGTCAATCTAAAGACCCGACAGTAATGACGGGAAGATTTAGCCCTGTGAGTAATGGAAAACGTGAGCAAATTTCATCATCAGATGAGTTGCGTATTTTAATCGCTACCGATGTTTTGAGTGAAGGTCATAATTTGCAAGATTGTGCAATTATCGTCAATTGGGATTTACCTTGGGCGATTATTCGCTTAATTCAACGCGCCGGAAGAGTAGACCGCATTGGACAAAATGCTGATAAAATTCTCTGTTATTCTTTTTTACCAGCCGAGGGAGTAGAACGCATTATTAATTTGCGGGGGCGACTCCGCAAACGACTGCAAGAAAATGCTGAAGTGGTGGGAACTGATGAAGCATTTTTTGAAGATGATGATGCACGGATAATTCTCGACCTCTACAACGAGAAATCTGGAGTTTTAGATGGCGAGGAAGATACAGAAGTTGATTTAACATCAGAAGCATTTCAAATTTGGAAAAAAGCCACCGATGGTAATCCGGGCTTGAAAAAGACGATTGAAGAAATGGAAAATGTGGTTTATTCTACCCGCGCCCATACTCCGCAACCTGTGCAACCAGAGGGAGTATTGCTTTATATGAAAACCACCGAGGGAAATGATTCTTTGATTTATGTTGACTGCAATGGAAATAGCGTTACTCAATCACAATTAGCAGTGCTTCGGGTGGCGGCGTGTGAAGAATCTACCCCAGCTATACCCAGAGACAAACAGCATCACGAGTTAGTCAAAAAGGGTGCTGAATTGATTGCTGAAGAAGAAAAAAATGCAGGTGGTCAATTAGGACGACCATCAGGTGCAAGGTTCCGCAGTTATGAACGACTGAAAAGTTAAGCTTTAGCGTTAACTGAATTACGCTGCACATTTGGAGGACGTTCTTTAGTTCCAGATATTGCTGTATTTGAGTGGTCACGACTTATTGTTGATGAAGATGGAGAAATTGCCAATAAGTTTGAAACTTATCCAGATTGGATAATTGAAATTTTATCACCTGATCAATTTCCTAACCGGGTGATTGATAAAATTATTTTCTGTATTAATCATGGTACCAAATTAGGCTGGTTTATTGATTCTAACGATAAATCGGTAATGGTATTTCAACCTAATAAATTGCCAGAAGTAAAATATAATAATGATAAATTGGCTGTTCTTGATGTATTGACAGATTGGCAAATTACGCCAGCAGATATATTTAGTTGGTTAAAGGTTAAATAGTAAATCAATATATAAATGCTAGGGTACGTTAGCCTTTGGCGTAACGCACCCTACTGGATTTTAAAAATTAAACTGTTTGATTTGCTTCCAACCAGTTAAGTAAATCCTGAATGGCTGTAAAATCCAATAAAGCCTCGCCAAGTGCTTCTAATTGCTCTAGAGAAAGAGTTTGAATGCGCCCCCGAACCTCTTGTGGTAACTCTCCTACCCGTTTTTGTAGCAGTCGTAATACGAGTGTTTGTCCTTGTTCTTGTTTTCCCCGTTCGTAACCAATGCGCTCGCCTGTGGTAATGTAGCTCATAGTCCGCTCCTGCTCAAATTGCTTAAACTCTTGCCAAAATTCTGCTTCCAAGGCTTTTGGTAAAATCATAACCCAATCAATAAACCGATAAAGGTTACGAATATCTTTTTCTTGCAATCCTAATTCATACAATCGGCGAATCAAGCTAAATTTCCAAGCTTTGCGTTCTCCTAGCTTTTTACTTGTTTGCTGCGTCTTCAAATGCGCCATTACTACAGTTGCAAATGGATTGTCGCTGGCTTCTAATTCTGCCCAACGATTTTGATAATCCAGCAGCTTGACAGTTCCAAATTCAAAGTTAAGTCTGGTATTGGGATAATTATAACTATATTGATTGGGTCGCCATTTCGGGTCTGTATCGCACAAAATCGCCAAACTTATGGCAGGTTTCCCAAATCTGTCAAAAATTCGCAGGTTGTAGGAAAACATTCTTTCTGCAAAGGTGTCTTCTGATTTTGCCTGGATTTCTATATGGATTAATAGCCAAATTTCTTGTCCTTGAATTTGCCAGACTTTAACTAATTTATCTGCATATCTCCTACCAAGTTCTGCTTCGCGGGCTATTTGTTGAAATTCCTTATCGAGAAATTCGTGGGGACGTTCCCAATTAATTATTTTTGCTGTTTGGGGAAAGAAAAATTGCATTGCTTGGGGAAAGTAAGCTTCTAAAATTTCTTTCCACGGGCTATCATTATCTGCTCTTTCCAGTTCCTCAGTCATCAGTTTGTTGCTATACCATTTAAAAATTCTATAGCGGTTCCCATTCAGATGCGGTACAATATTATATCACGAGGTGTAGGGTGTGCTTGTGGAAAACACTTAAATGAGAAAGCAAACTGGGGTTTGAGTAAGCCAAAGCTTCTTTTACTTACGGAAAACACCAAAATTAGAAAGCAAACTGGGATTTGAGTAAGTCAAAGCTTCTTTTACTTACGGAAAACACCAAAATTAGAAAGCAAACTGGGGTTTGAGTAAGTCAAAGCTTCTTTTGCTTACGGAAAACACCAAAATTAGAAAGCAAACTGGAGTTTGAGTAAGTCAAAGCTTCTTTTGCTTGCGGAAAACACCAAAATTAGAAAGCAAAAGCTTCTTTTGAGTAAGTCAAAGCTTCTTTTGAGAAAGCATTTCAGTATTTTGAGAAAGTAAACAGGCATTTTTATAAAGCAATTCGGCGTTTTGATAAAGTAATCAGCAAATATACTTAACAATTAAAAATCATGGCTGCACAAATACAGGCGACGTTCAGATAAATTGATAATTTTTCCGTATAATTTCTCAGCCTAATTAAATATAAAGGATTTATAAAGTATAAAAAGCATGGTAAAAATTTAACTCCTATAAACAGGGTTTATTCAAGTCCGCCAGCGCAGACTTAATTTTTAAAGCCACAGATTTATTTTCTGAATGGCAAATTTACCATGCTTGCTTTTTATTTTTCAAGCATGGTAAATTATGTCGCTTAATTTTCAACGAACACGCGATTTACTTTCTAACTTCCAATTTAGTAATTTATTTATAGAAGAATTAGGTTGGTCTAAACCTTCCAGACAAAAAGCTGTTACTTTAAAATTTGATAACAAAACCTATCAATACCAAAAAATTGCTGAACTTTCAGGTGTTGCAATCTTTGAAGTCACCGCAGCAGATGGGAACATACCAGAAGCTAAAGTTAGAGTTACTGTTCATCAAGAAATTACTAAACTAATAGCTCAAAATCTACTCATCTTTGTTACGGAAGAACGCACACGTAGTCTTTGGTATTGGGTAAAAAGAGAAGGAAGTAAAACTTTCGTTCGTGACCATTTATATGTAAAAGGTCAACCCGGAGACTTATTTTTAAGTAAACTTGGTTCTTTAGTCATTGATATTACTGAATTAGAACATGGAGAACCAACTGTTGTAGAAATTGCTTATAAACTACAACGCAGTTTCGATGTTGAGCCAGTAACTAAGAAGTTTTACAAGGAATTTCAAGAGTAACACCAGAAGTTTTTGCTGTTTGTGAAAGGGATTGATAACGAAATAGATAGGCGTTGGTATACGTCGGTAATTCTGAATCGCCTGATGTTTGTTTATTTTCTCCAGCGTAAGGGTTTTATTGATAACGAGGATTTAAATTATCTGCAAAATAAGCTTGAGCAAAGCAAACAGAAAAGTGAAAATCATTTTTATGATGAATTTCTCAAGGCTTTGTTTTTTGAAAGCTTTGCTAAACCTGAAATTGAACGCGATTTATCTGTACAAGAATTGGTAGGAAAGGTTAAATACCTAAATGGTGGACTATTTCTCAAGCATCATATTGAAGATAAGTATGATATTTCTATAGTTGATGAGGCGTTTGAGCAAGTTCTAGATTTATTTGGGCGTTATTCTTGGAATCTAGATGATACACCAGAAGGAAAAGACGATGAGATCAATCCCGATGTCTTAGGATATATTTTTGAGAAATATATTAACCAAAAAGCTTTTGGAGCCTATTATACTAGACCACAAATTACAGAATATCTCTGTGATAGAACTATCCACAAGTTAATTGTAGACCGCGTGAATGATGCGCTGTCTGATCAGTATAAGCCATTTGAGGATATCAACGAACTTCTCATTAAGCTGGATACAAATGTTTGTCGTCTACTAATGGATGATATTCTTCCTAATTTATCAATTCTTGACCCAGCTTGCGGTTCTGGTGCTTTTCTTGTGGCGGCGATGAAGACGCTAATTCAAGTTTACAGCGCGGTGTTCGGAACAATTAAATTGATGGGTGATGACACTCTCAAAAATAAGCTTGAAGATATAGAAAATTTACATCCGTCACTACCTTATTTTATCAAAAAACGGATTGTTTCTGATAACCTCTATGGTATAGACATCATGGAGGAAGCAACGGAAATTGCGAAACTGCGTCTTTTCTTAGCGTTAGTTTCTTCTGCTAACGATGTAGAAGAGTTAGAACCATTGCCTAATATTGATTTTAATATTATGGCGGGTAATTCGCTGATTGGTTTAATTAAAGTAGATGATACTGCTTTTGATGCGGTGGGAAATTCACTACAAGGAAATCTATTACAGTCTTTAGCCGCAGATAATTATAAGCAAATTTTAGAAGAAAAGAATAAATCTGTTGAGTTGTACAAAAAACACGCTTTTTTACCGAAAGCTTTACCAGATACAGATACACCTCAAGATACTCGATTGAAACACCTCCGCAAAAATATTGAACAACTCAACAAAAAATCGCAAGAAAAGTTAAATCTTTTGCTGTTGGATGAGTTTAGTAAGCGTTTGGGTATCAAGTATGAAGAGGTTCAGTTAACTGGAAAATCACAGAAGCGGGTTTTGAAGGTTGAGGATATTGCAGCTTTGAAGCCGTTTCACTGGGGTTATCATTTTAACGAGGTTTTAAAACGTGGCGGTTTTGATGCAATTATCACTAATCCGCCGTGGGAGATATTTAAGCCACAGGCGAAAGAGTTCTTTGCACAGCATAATGAACTGGTGACGAAGAACAAGATGGATATTAAGGATTTTGAGAAAGAGCAGAATAAACTATTACAAAATCCAATAATTGCCAGTGCTTGGTTAGAATATCAAAGTCAATATCCTTATGTCAGCGCTTATTATCGTTCATCTGAACAGTATAAAAATCAGATTTCTATTGTGAATGGTAAAAAAGCAGGTACGGATATTAATCTCTATAAGCTGTTTACAGAACAGTGTTTTAATCTTTTGCGTTCAGGCTGTGAGTGCGGAATTGTAATTCCTAGTGGGATTTACACTGATTTGGGGACTAAGCAATTGCGGGAGATGTTGTTTAGTCAAACTAAAGTTACTGGTTTATTCTGTCTTGAAAACCGTAAGGAAATCTTTGAAGGGGTTCATCGCAGTTTTAAAATAGTTGTTCTTACTTTTCTTAAAGATAGTACAACAACTGATTTTCCATCTGCGTTTATGCGTCATGATGTGCAAGAACTTCAAATGTTTCCTAGTCAAGATAGCTTGCAGATTAACGTAGATATGATACGTAAACTTTCACCTGATTCGCTTTCTGTAATGGAGTTTAAGAATGAGGTTGATATCCGCATAGCTGACAAAATGCTTAAGTTCCCCTTACTGGGTGAAAAAATTGAAGGGAAGTGGAATTTGCGCTTAACCCGTGAATTTGACATGACGAATGATAGTCATTTATTCAAACAACAGCCTTTTAAAGGAAGATTGCCATTATATGAAGGCAAGATGATTCATCAGTTCACTCATCTATATGCGGAACCGAGATATTGGGTAGATGAACAGGGAGGGAGAAAAGCTTTATTAAAACGCAATGAAAATGATAACGGTCAAAAGGTAGATTATCAAAGTTATCGTTTAGGTTTTAGGGATGTGGCGCGAAATACAGATAACCGTACAATGATTGCGGGAATTATCCCACCTAATGTTTTTGCAGGTAACACACTAATTGTGTCACAGCAATTTATAAAGCAAGACGAATTACTGTTTGTTCTTTCTGTGCTGAATAGCTTTACTTGCGATTTTATAATTCGCCAAAAGGTAACGGCACATTGCAATATGTTCTATGTTTACCAACTACCTGTCCCACGTTTAACAAAAAACGATCGCAATTTCAACGATATTGTACAACGCGCCGCCAAACTCATCTGCACCACACCAGAATTTGACGAACTCGCGCAAGAAGTCGGTCTAGGTTCCCATCAACAAGGCGTTACCGACGAAGCAGAACGCGCCAAACTCCGCGCAGAACTCAATGGAATGGTAGCACATCTCTACGGTTTAACCGAAGATGAATTTAGCTACATCCTCACCGCCTTTCCGATTGTGAATGCAACGGTTAAAGAAGCAGCATTGTCAGCTTATCGTAACTTTGTGCCAATGTTTGCAAACTCAGAATTAGTCTCTGCTTAATCTTTCGTTCCCATACAGAACATGGGAACGAGGAATACTAACAACATCACAAATATCTGTAACTATCAATACAAACTGAATTGTTACATTATTGCTTGAAGTGTATTTATTACCTCAAGTTATAGAAAAACTGAACATATTATTTCTAAGGTTCCAAAATTCTTAACTTTAAATTTATAATTTTGAATGTTCTCGGGTACAAATTAAACAAAAAAGATTTCTTAATATTATTTTAAAATTCACTGAAGAAGTTGACTAGTATTATGTTCTGTTAAAATTGAATTGCTGCTATAAATACAAGAATATATTTAAACAAAGTCTAATAAATTACTATATAAATCTGGCAGCATTTACTTAGTCGTAATTTTAGAACCGTGCAAATTCATCCTCACTCCGAATTTCACCATAGCCGCGATCGCCCTGAACAGGGTTTACAAAATTTGCTCGATCGCCTCGTTAAAACAATGCAGCGCGATGAGTTAGTTCGGCAAACAACCAATCAACTCAGAGAATCGCTTCAGGTTGATCGGGTGGTGTTGTATTATTTTTACAGTCAGTGGCAAGGACAGGTGACTTTTGAATCTTTGAGTTCTCAAGAGTTTTCAATACTTGGTTCCACTGGCCCAGATGATTGTTTTAACAACGAGTATGCTGCTTTATACTTAGCAGGACGCGTAAGAGCGATCGCTGATATTGAATTAGAGCCAATCCAGCCTTGTCATCGAGATTTTCTTCGCAATTTGCAGGTTCGTGCCAACTTGGTTGTACCAATTGTCACACCTAAAGGATTATGGGGATTGCTAGTAGCACATCACTGTCAAGGGCCGCATTATTGGTTGCCATCAGATATAGAAATGATGCAAACAGGGGCACAAACTCTAGCAACAGATCCTAACATTCTGGAGAGTTAAGTCACGGTGTATTCAAATCGCCTACAGTAAAGTAGCAGAAATCCTCGCCAGCACTGATTTTTCTAGTTAAGGAAAAAAAACTGTGAAATTTGCTTACACGGTTATTTGGGTAGACGATGTAGTTAAAACCGTTGAGTTTTACGAAAAAGCTTTTGGTCTAGTACGTCGCACTCTCGTGGATAAGGGACAATCTCTCTGGGCGGAAATCGAAACCGGAAATACCACACTAGCTTTCTCTTCTAGTAGCGAAGCACAGAAGTTATTTCCTGGTGGCTGCCATCACAACGACGTTACACAACCACCGGCATTAATCCAAATATCATTTATTACTCCTGATGTTGGCAGCGCTTACATGAGAGCGATCGGGGCAGGTGCAAAAACCCTAGATGCTCCTAAAAGTCAGCCTGGGGGACAAATGATTGCTCGTGTTCGCGATCCCAATGGTGTGCTAGTGTCGTTGGTGAGTGCTTAAGTAGCAAATTGCCTTTTAGCAGATGTCTTGATCTAGATGGCTGCTTCTAAATTCGGCTTATACTGGCCATAGGAAAACAGCACTGCCTAGATATTAAAATGCTACTTATTCCTACTGTTACCCCCATTCCCCTTGTAACTGATGCAAATGGCGTTGTTAGGATTAGCAAAACCCGCATCACTTTAGATACAGTGGTTACAGCTTTTCTTGAAGGGGCTACAGCAGAAGAGATCAGAGAACAGTACCCATCGCTTCATCTTTGGGATATCTATTTGGTGATTGGTTATTACTTACAACACCAAGGTGAGGTTGATACCTACCTTCTAGAGCGTCAAAGACTCGCCACGGAGATTCAACAGGAAGCTGAAAAGCGTTTTAACCCCATTGGAGTGCGCGATCGCCTTTTAGCAAGACGCAACCCACAAGGGTAAATTACGATGCTGCGTTTTTTGGCTGACGAGAACTTTAACAATCAGATTATTCGTGGTGTTTTGCGTCGTAACAGTAATGTTGATATCATCCGTGTTCAGGATGTTGGATTGACTGAAGCAGACGATCCAACTGTATTAGAATGGGCAGCGCAAAACAGGCGTGTGGTGCTAACTCATGATGTAGCGACGATGACAACTTTTGCCTATGAACGATTGCAAGCAGGCTTGGCAATGCCTGGGTTATTTGAGATCAGTCGTCGTGTTTCAGTTGGTTTAGCGATCGAGGAAATTTTGTTGCTAGATGAATGTAGCTTAGAAGGAGAATGGGAGGGACAAGTCCGGTTCTTACCTTTACGTTAACGATTGGAGACAACCCGTCGTTGGTAAGCATTTGTTTTTTGTAGTTCCCAATCTAAAATCTGAAATTTTATGGATTCAAATCCAGCATTGTGTGCAGCGATCGCCAACCACATTACCACCTCTTCACAGCAGCGAATTACTTTCGCCCAATTCATGGATCTGGCCTTATACCACCCTGAATACGGCTACTATTCCAGCGATGCAGTCAAAATAGGTTTTAAAGATAGTGATTTTTTCACCTCTCCTAACCTCTGTTCTGATTTTGGCGAGTTACTAGCAGAACAATTTTTGCAAATGTGGGAGATTCTAGGAAAACCTGTACCATTTTCTCTAGTAGAAATGGGAGCAGGTCAAGGATTGCTAGCGTTGCATATCCTCAAATATCATCAGCTAAACTACCCAGATTTTTTTGCGGCGCTGGAGTATATCATTGTTGAAAAGTCGCCAACTTTAAGACAAGAACAGCAGCAACGCTTACAAGATTTACCCGTGCATTGGTGCAATTTAGAGGAGATACCACCAAATGCGATCGTAGGCTGCTTTTTTTCTAATGAGTTAGTTGATGCTTTCCCCGTGCATCAATTCATCCTAGAAACGGGTGAACTACGAGAAATTTATGTAACCACAGATAAGAATAAGAAAGAAACCAATGCCCAATGCCCATCATTTGTAGAAGTCACAGGGGAACTTTCAACGCCCCAACTGAGGGAATATTTAGACTTGGTAGGAATCGATTTTACCCAAAATGCATATCCAGATGATTACCGCAGTGAAATTAATTTAGCTGCTCTAGACTGGTTGAGTATAGTAGCAGACCGCTTGCAGCGCGGCTATGTGTTAACAATTGATTATGGCCACCCCGCCAGTCGTTACTATAATCCCAGGCGATCGCAGGGAACGTTACAGTGCTATTATCACCATCGTTTCCATGACAACCCCTATATTAATATTGGGCGACAAGATATCACTGCCCATGTTGACTTTACGGCTTTGGAAATTTGGGGTGAGAAGTACAATTTAAAGAATATTGGTTTTATCCAGCAGGGATTATTTTTGATGGCGTTGGGGTTAGGCGATCGTATTGCAGCCCTTTCTTATCAAAAGCAACCCCTCTCGCAGTTATTACAGCGCCGGGACGCACTACACCAACTTATAGATCCCACAGGACTCGGCGGCTTTGGAGTCTTAATTCAGAGCAAAGGTTTAGACAAGACAGAAACTTCTCAACCACTAAAAGGATTGACCGTGCCAGAGTAAACGTCAATTTGAAAAGTTAAAACTCTATTTAAGAATGCACTATCAGTCTTATTTAGACTAGCATAACAGTGATTACTGTAAAGTTAAACACAATACCAAAGTAATAATTATGTCCACTCATGACCTTTTAATGCTAGTAACCTTACTTACTCCAGGGATTTTACTTTCAGTGATAATTATGGTGACTTTTGCGGCTGGTGGCTAATCGCCAGAGACGTTAGTCACTAGTACCGCCAGGCGGAAGTCAAAAGTCACGCATAATTTAATTTTGGGCTTTCTGGCTGTAATGAAATGGTAGGTTTATTTCCGCTGACCTGTACTAGTCAGTGAACAGTTATCAGTATTTAGAGATAACTGTTCACTGATAACTGATATTAAAATCAAACGATGGAAACGCGATGTCTACAAAAGGCTACGCCTACGCTGTACCAAAGGAACGTGAAAAATGAAGGTGGCATTTCTGGGAACCGGACTGATGGGACTACCAATGGCTCAAAGGTTATTAGCCGCAGATATACAGCTAGTTGCCTATAATCGTACCCCAGAAAAATTAGCACCACTACAAGCAGCTGGGGCTGAAATTGCTACACATCCCCGCCACGCCATTCGTGCTGCTGAGTGCATAATTCTTATGCTAACTAATGCTCCGGCCATTTATAATGTCTTGCTTTCAGATACTGCTTGGCAAACTTTGGAAGGGCGCACAATCATCCAAATGGGAACAATTACTCCCACAGAAAGCCAAGAAATTAGAGATGCAGTTGTTGCAGGTGGTGGTGAGTATTTAGAAGCACCCGTTTTAGGGAGTATCCCGGAAGCAAAAGCTGGCAAGTTGAATGTTATGGTAGGAGCCGAGCCAGAACAATATCAACGCCATTTAAAGTTACTCCAAAATTTTGGTATAGAACCTTTACTTATTGGGCCAGTGGGATCTGCGGCGGCGCTCAAATTGGCACTCAATCAACTAATAGCTTCTCTAACAACTAGCTTTGCCCTGAGTCTGGCTTTTATCCAGCGTCAAGGTGTCGATGTGGATGTGTTTATGCAAATATTGCGTGACAGTCCACTCTATGCGCCTACCTTTGACAAAAAGCTACAACGGATGTTGGATGGCAATTATGTTGATCCAAATTTCCCTACAAAACACTTACTTAAAGATACAGAATTGTTTATCTCGGAAGCGAAATCTCGGAGTTTGGATCTCAGCAGTATTAAAGGTGTACGGCAAATTTTGCAAACAGCCGTGAAAATGTCATTTGCTGATGATGATTACTCATCACTATTTTCTGTAATTAAAGAATGGGGAGAAGGGATGGGCGAATAAAGTATTATAGGGGCGCACAGATGTGCGCCCTACTTGAAAAATGTTGGAAATTAAGACACATTGAAGAAATTTTATCCTTGCACCCTAATATGCCCTTTAAAAATGCTGAATCAAACATTAATAAAGATATTACTGCCCATTAGGAGTAGTTGATGGAGGAAATGGTTGAGATTCAAGCTGAGGCTGAGGTTCGGGTTCAGGTTTAGGATTCAGAAAATCCTGCCAAGCCTTAATTTGCTCTTGCGCTGCACTGTAAGCAGCACTACCGCGTGGAATCGATTTGGCAATGTCAATTCCTCTAGCAATATCAGACTGACCTTGAAAGCGTGCTATTTCTAACAGTTGCTGACTCCATTGGTCAATAGCCAGATTCGCATCCATACGTAAAATGCTATTGTTTGAAACCCGATCCGCCAATCGTATTGCTTCAACCAATGCTTCTGGTGTGCCAGCCGCCCCCACTTCCTGGGCCTTCCTCCAGTTTTCTCTAGTGCGAATTTGACCTTCCCAGTCATTTATTGCAGCTTGTGCTTCTTGTGACAGCGCCCTTCCCGAAGAGGCAATTTGTTGAGCTGCGTTAATGGCAGCAGCGAGATTTCCACTTTGAGCTAGTTCTTGTGCTTGATCCAAGTAAGGTTGGTCTTGAATTCGTTGAATCTTTGCTACCCAAATACGAATTTTTTTCCGTGCTTCTGGATATAAGGCACGACCTCTACGAATTTCGCTAGCCTGAGCGATCGCAGCTTGCAAGGAGTTAATATCCTCGAATATTGCTATCTGTTCGGCGCGTTCTAAGTAAGGCTGGTCTTCAATTGTCTCCACTTGGGCCTGCCAGCGACCTATTTCTTGCCTAGCTTCTGTGGCGCGGGGGTTACTAGCAGGGATAAGCTGCACCTGGGCGATCGCTGCTGTTAAATTAGGGACTGTCCCCTGGCTAGCCAATATTCTTGCTTTTTCTAGATTGGCAACATCTTCAATTTCCAACTGCCAACGAGCAATTAGTTGTTGCGCTTCGTTATACACAGGTCTAGAAGGATCAATTTGTTGTGCTTGAGCGATCGCTGCCTCTAAACCAGAAACGTTACCGATCCAAGCACTCCTTTTGGCATCAGCTATAGCGATAAAGTCATCGGTTTCGCCCTGTAGTTTCGTACTTTCGGGAATTTGCCTAGCAATATTTAGCGCTTCATCGGCATCCTGCTTGTCTAGTTTTGCCTGTGCCAATTCCAGCATTTTGCGTCCAAATGCGGGAATCGCTTCTTGAGCTTTTTGGTAAATGTAACTTTCTGATCCAATGGACTCGGCTAATTTGATCGCTTCTAGTAATTTATCGACTACTTTGGTGTTTGCTAAACTTTCGGCTTTTCCTAACTTATCGCCATCTTCCCGCGCTGTGGCAATTAGACGATTCAATTGGTCGTATTTAATACCCGCCCAGTATTGATTGTTTACGCGCAACATTTTGGCGGATAACATGAAGGCCGATTGCCAGCGCCGTTCCTTTACTTCTGCGATCGCACCGTTGTATGTCGCTTCTGCCTTTGACCAAATTGACTGCCATTTGTCAACTTGTTCATCAACTAATTTATAAGCTGCTACATCTTCGGGTATCTTACGAGCAGTAGCGATCGCTTCCTCTAAATTCCCTGTTTGGAAACTTTGATCGGCTAGCTTCAAAATATCCCGCGACCATTCCTCAATGAAACGATCAATTTCTCCATGCAACGGGTGATTTTGTGGTAGTTGCTTCACCAGAGCGATCGCTTGCAATAGGTCGTTAACTGTCTGCTTAGAAGCCGCTAACTGAGCGCAGTGTAACCGCACGGAAGCACTAGCTAGGGGCCAGAAAATTGAGGGGCAATTAGGAGCAGATGGCAACTTTAGCAGCATTGCCATTGCTAAGAATCCTACACTGCCAGGAATCAACATTAGTAGTACTAGCCATAATGTCCAGCTTTTCATCCAGCGTGGCCATTTCCCAACAGTACTACTGAGTTGTGCAGTTTCTTTTGAATTACTATTTATAGGTAATCCTTTCGTATGGTTTTTTTTTCGCCGCTTCACTGACTTGGAGGTAGAACCAGTAGCTGGGACATCAAATGGCTGAGTTTCACCGAATTGTTCTGTTCGGGATAATCTTTTGTTTTGATCTGGCTCTCTTCCACTGGCTGAAGACCAACTGTCTGGAATATCCCGCTCTGTCATCTCTCACACCAAAATAATTGAATAGCGCTATGTTTTAGGTTGATAATTCCATTGTTGACATAGTAACTTTCTCATGATTAAAAAGCTACTTTTTGATTATCTCTCTCCACAGAGTATCATTAACAATCTCAAAAATCAGTGCTATTTTATACTTTATTCTGAAACAGTAGATTCAGCTTGCAAATCGGCAATTAGTTGAGCTAACTGACCGCTACTTGCGTGGTAAACATTGCCGCAAAATTCGCAAATTGCTTCTGCCCCATCATCTTTAACAATCATATCTTCCAGTTCCGCTTCCCCCAAAATCTTCAGTGCCCCCAGAACGCGATCAAAAGAACAACCACAGTGAAAGCGCAGTATTTGCCGTTCGGGAAAGATTTCCAGTCCCATGTCTCCCAACAGGTCGCTAAAGATTTCAGTTAAATTCTTCCCGGCTTGCAACAATGGCGTAAATCCTGCTAGGCCGGCAACCCGTGATTCCAACGTTTCTACTAAAGCTTCGTCCCTGGCAGCTTTAGGTAATACTTGTATTAGTAATCCTCCTGCCGCAGTTACTCCATCTGCTCCCACGAACACACCTAAAACTAAAGCGGAAGGTGTTTGTTCGGAATTCACCAAATAATGAGCCACATCATCGCCAATTTCCCCAGAAACTAGTTCAACGGTACTAGAGTAAGGATAACCATAACCGATATCCCGCACAACGTAAAGGTAGCCGCTACCAACTGCCCCACCAACATCTAGCTTACCTTTGGCATTGGGAGGCAATTCCACCGATGGATTTGCCACATACCCGCGTACCGTACCATCTAAGCCTGCATCTACCAATATGCCACCCAAAGGCCCATCACCCTTCACCCGGACATTGACCCTTGACCCAGTTCGCTTCATACTAGAAGCCATTAACAAGCCAGCTGCCATAGTCCGACCCAGTGCTGCCGTTGCCACATAGGAAAGCTTGTGACGCCCTCGTGCTTCTTCTGTTAAACGTGTGGTGATCACACCTACGGCACGAATTCCACCTTCGGCTGCTGTTGCACGAATTAACTGATCCGCCATGAATAACCTTACATTTCTTAACAAGTTCACTTTTTCTATTCTAAGTTCTCTGCTGGTAGAAAAGTGACACCCTAATTATGAGTGATTCTATTTGCCATATTAAAGATAAGGGAGTTGCAAAAAATAAATTATCCCAAATTATTTGTAGATTTGTAGGGGTTCAATGCCTTGCACCCCTACGATGGGATGTTTTTTTAGTGCAAGTCCTGAACTTGTCTCACCTTTAGGTAATCCTAGAAAAATGCTGGGTAATTTTCAACAAAGCCAACTGCGGATCGAAATCGAAGCATCAACAAATGCAATTCGTGACAGTCTGCTGCATCCGGTACAACTAGAAAAATGGCTTTTAGGGCAACGCTTTGCGCCAGGAATGCCAGAAGAACTGCTTGCCGGATTCCAGTTTACAACCTGGACGGGGCCAGTCCCAATTCATCATCAAGTAGATGTTGTCAAATCCAACTGTCTCCGCTTGGTACTTAGCGGAGGAATTGACGGGTTCCACGAATGGTATTGGGGAGAAGGTTGGGTACAATCCCGCTTGGAAGGAGTTTCAATTTTGCCCTTGAATTTGGGCCAAACGCTGAGTTTGTTGAGCTTGCGTCAGTTTCTGGCAACTCAAAAACGTTAAATCGAATGAACGCAGAAGGGGGATTTTCCTTGTCTCTAAAACTAGCTCTTTTAAGATGACTCGAAGAATCTCTTTTTTCTCTCTGCGCCTCTGCGGTTTAAAAGTAATTTAGCTAATCACAGAGACGCAGAGAAAACAGAATCACAAAATTTTTATTTAATTGTCGGCTGTTAAAACTTGTTTAATTAATTTTAACTTTGGAAAAATTTGACACTGAATGCAGTCATTGTTTCCTCTTGCAAATTTTTACCTCGGTTTGACGACTAATACTGAACAATTAGCCTCTTCTACAACTTGACTGCTAACAGAACCCTGAACAATTCGCTTCATCCCCATCAATCCACGACTGCCAATTATAATCAAGTCAGTTTTATAAATATTGGCAAGGCGAATAATCTCTTCAGCAGGATCACCAGTTACTAGTTCTAACTCACTTGAAAGTGATAACTTTTCCTGATAGGATTGCAGCTGTTTTTCAATCTGAAAATAAGAAAATGTTGGGGACTCTGGCTGAGGAAGATCAGCGGGTAGTTCGCTCTCTGACTCTGGCGTGGGAAATACATGACAAAAAATAACCTTGGAATCTTTTGACAACGCCAAATTATCTAAAGCTTGAATTACTCGTTCTGAAATTTCCGAACCATCCAGAGCTACCAAAACACTATTTAGCATCACTCTCGTCTCCTAAAGAGTAGACCCTTTACATAAGTATCTAGCAAAATTCGTCGGTAGCAACACTAAAGCAATTTTTTATTTACCAATTAGTCCATATATTTAAGGCTGGGCGATAGATCATCACATTACCTTCATGCTAGTGAATTGTGGCAACTCGTCTAGAGAGGCTTTCCACGAGTTTGTGGCACAGTAAACACCTGCCCCAGAAACTACTGTTGGCAATGCCCGACTTGTAGACGCTTAAAAGGCAGCTGAAGGCAGGATAGCAACTGGCGTACTTTAGCGTAGCTCACCGTCGGTATCGCTATCCCAACTTTTAGTTATAAGAAAAAATTAAGCATTCCAAATCACTCTTCTTGCTGAATTCGGCGTCGTACTGAATCAGCATGAGAAGGTAAACCTTCTGCTGTTGCTAGCACATCAATGGCACCAGCTACATTTTGCAGTGCAGTTTGGGAGTATTGAATAATACTAGAGTGTTTGAGGAAAGTTTCAACCCCCAGTGCCGAAGCATAGCGGGCAGCCCCAGAAGTTGGCAAGGTATGGTTAGGACCTGCCAAATAGTCTCCTACAGCTTCTGGTGTTGAGTAACCCAAAAAGATTGCCCCAGCGTGACGAATTTGTGGGAGGAGCGCCCAAGGGTCTTTGATTTCTAATTCCAGATGTTCGGGGGCAAATTCATTTGAGAGTTCTGCTGCTGCTTGGAGCGATTCCACAAGGATAATCAAGCCGTAGTGAGCGATCGCTTTTTCTGTGTCTATTCGCCGTGGATGATCCACTAACTGTCTTTCCAAAGCTAACTGCACGTTTTTCGCCAAAGCAGCATCTGTCGTCAGCAAAATTGCTGCCGCCATTGGATCGTGTTCGGCTTGGGCCAGCAAGTCAGCAGCTACATGCACTGGATTTGCGGTTTCATCGGCAATTATCAGCACTTCGCTGGGGCCTGCTAAAGAATCAATACCAACGATGCCGTAGACAAGTTTTTTCGCTAGGGTGACATAAATGTTACCAGGCCCAGTAATTACATTCACTTTTGGAATCGTATCCGTGCCATAAGCTAAAGCAGCGATCGCTTGTGCGCCCCCAATGCGATAAATTTCTTGTACCCCTGCTTCTTGGGCAGCCACCAAGACTGCTGGATTAATTACACCCCCTGGCCCTGGTGGTGTCACCATCACCACATGGGGTACAGCAGCAACATGAGCTGGAATTGCATTCATCAGCACTGTACTGGGGTAGGCGGCACGACCACCAGGGACATATAACCCGGCTCGGTCTACGGGGGTGTAGCGTTTGCCCAGTACTACTTCATCATCGCCAAAGTGTACCCAGCTTTTCGGTACTCGCTGACGATGAAACACTTCAATTTGGCGGCAAGCTAGCCGAATTGCGGCTAACAACTCCTTCGATACCTGTTGATAGGCTGCATCCAGTTCCGAACCTGTAACTCGGAGTTCTTCTGCTTTCAGGGTTTGTTTGTCAAATTCAGCTGTGTAATGCAATACAGCTTTGTCGCCTTGGCGCTTCACTGCTTGCAAAACTTCCCGTACCGTTGCTTCTTTGTGAAGCACCTGTTCATCATGGGTGCGCTCGCAGATCCGTTGTAGTTCTGCTCTAACGTCTGCCTGCTGAGTAATGATTCGCAGCATGGAGTAAGGACAATGCCAAAATAATAATATTTATTGCCACCTGAGATTTAGTATTGCTCTTGACCCACTGGGGTATGTAAGCTGACTCTAATTCTCTTCTCTAGCTTAACCTGGATTTTTTTGATACTCTCAAGGCTACCAGCATATAGTTTGCTTGCGAAGGTAACTTAATTGTTTACTCCAACAAGCCTCGGCAGGCTAGTGGCAGAAAGCAGGTGTGCCATTTCCTGCTACCCTTATACCCTTTGCCTCACTTCTTGCGGGGTGCTGGTGGTGTGTTTGCATATTTGTGCAGATTACGATATATCGGTTCTATACTTGGAGATACCTGAAATTTAGCTTTTTACAGTCGCTTGCCTTTGACAATACATCTGTTTTGCGGCCAGATTATTATTTATTATTAGCAATCACATTGCTTAATAAGGTTGTGGTGATTTAGGGTAACAGTTTTATCTAGATGTATCTCATTCTAACGCATTTCCTAAATTGACAACAGACTGAGTTGGGTACTGGACAAGCATAACTATTAATTATTCACCAATGGCGCCATACTGAATCCCAGAATTTTTTTAGGAAATTATAACATTAGCAATTTGGATGCTATATTAGTAAGTCTAGTAGTGTGTGTACATAATTAATAGTATTTTTGGAATTGACTGTGGCGAATACAAAGTCTGCTCTCAAGCGTGCCGGAATCGCAGAACGTAACCGACTGCGTAACAAAGCTTATAAATCAGCAGTCAAGACGCTGATGAAGAAATACTTTAATGCTGTAGCTGCCTATACAGCTAATCCTACCCCAGAATTAAACCAAGAAGTGCAGGATCGGTTATCTGAGGCTTACGGCAAAATCGATAAGGCGATCAAACGGGGTGTCCTTCACCCCAACAATGGGGCAAGGAAAAAGTCAAAATTAGCTCACAGACTAAAACCTCTGGCACAAACAGCGGTTGAGTAGTCATTTGTCCTTAGTCATTAGTTATTGGTATTGATCACACAAACGACAAATGACGAAGGACAAACAACATAGACGCACCAGCGGTGAAGCAGCGCGGTCTTGGGGGAAACCCCCAAGACCGACTGCTAAACCCGAAGCGCTTCCCGCAGGGTAGGACAAAAGATGCAACTGATAGACACGCACGTACATCTTAACTTTGATAGTTTCCAACCGGATTTAGCAACAGTGCGATCGCGGTGGCAAAAAGCAGGTGTAGTGCGTTTAGTACATTCCTGTGTTCACCCAGAGGAGTTTTCCAGTATTCAATCTATAGCCCAAGAGTTTCCCGAAATCAGCTTTGCTGTAGGATTACATCCTTTAGATGCTGAAAAATGGAATAGTGACACAGGCGAGAAAATCAAAACTTTAGCGAGTTCTGACTCGAATGTGGTAGCAATTGGGGAGATGGGACTGGATTTTTACAAAGCTGATAACTACGAACAACAATACATGGTGTTCGAGTCACAGTTGGCGATCGCATCTGAACTCAACTTACCAGTGATTATCCACTGCCGTGATGCTGCTGTGGCAACCAGAGAAGTGTTGCAAAAATGGCGGAAACTCAAAGGTGAAAGAGTGCGAGGTGTCATGCATTGCTGGGGAGGAACGCCAGAAGAAACTCAATGGTTTCTCGATTTAGGCTTCTACATCAGCTTTAGCGGAACGGTAACGTTCAAAAATGCCAAAGCGATCCAATCCTCAGCGGCGATGGTAAGTAGCGATCGCCTACTGATTGAAACAGACTGTCCATTTCTTGCTCCAGTTCCTAAACGGGGTGAGAGACGTAACGAGCCTGCCTACGTACTTTATGTAGCCGAGCAAGTAGCTAAACTGCGTCAGGAAACGTTAGAGGTGATCGCTCATCAAACCACTCAAAATGCCTGTGAATTATTCGGTCTGTCGATATCAAGCGTGTCCTAGGGTTTTTTGTTAAGTTGTACTAAAAAAATAAAACTATAGGGGGACAAAAATATGCTAATATTATTCCCTCAAAAACATTTTGCTTGCGCCATAATGATAAAGGAAGGAGCCTAAAACTTCTGATTTGACATTTTCCCGTGCTGTTATGGCTTGGCCATCCTCCCACTCTCTACAAGCGGATGCTCTCCACAGATGACTAACCGTGCCAATCCAAATTGAGCTAGACTTTTACACAACATCGGTTTGGTGTCTATTGAACCTATTCAAAATCGTTAAACAAAATTGGCTTGTGAGTAAAATTCAGCAAAATGAAGTGATTCTGATTCAAAGCCGAAAAGGTGCGGATCATCCCCTCAGTCTTAGGTTATCTAGCATATCACTGAGAGTATAAACAGCGAGGTGGATTAAAGACACACTGTGTAGTGCTGTGTCAGGGAATTAAGGCGCTTTTTGGAGGGGAAGTGAGGAAAGTAAATCAAACTCAGGGATATCTTAAATGTATATTCTTCTTGAAACAAAACTATAGCTGGTTTCTGGCTTCTGAGTCACCTATGAGCGGCGATTACCGCGTTGTCAAGATGGCTTATTCCTGCCAGCTTTAATCGCTGCGTTTGCCCACACCTGTAAATAACAAGTGTGTAAGAAAAAGTTTCCAATTCCCAAACAGCTAAGGACACTGGCTAGCGGTGGGAAGCGTCAAACAGCAGTGTCCAATGGAAAATTTAACCAGGTTGACAAAGGTAGAGGCATGACTAAAGAAACGTATATGGAACCCGCCTTTCTGTTGCCCGACTTGATTGAAATCCAGCGGTCAAGCTTTCGCTGGTTTTTGGAAGAAGGGCTGATAGAAGAACTTAACTCCTTTAGTCCTATTACAGATTATACGGGTAAATTAGAACTGCACTTTTTGGGTCATAACTACAAACTCAAGGAGCCAAAGTACAGCGTCGAAGAAGCGAAACGGCGGGATAGTACTTATGCTGTCCAAATGTATGTTCCCACACGACTGATTAATAAAGAAACCGGGGAAATCAAAGAGCAAGAGGTATTCATTGGTGATTTGCCTTTGATGACCGATCGCGGCACGTTTATTATTAACGGAGCCGAGCGGGTAATTGTTAATCAGATAGTGCGATCGCCAGGCGTTTATTACAAATCAGAAATCGACAAAAACGGGCGACGTACTTATTCAGCTAGCTTAATTCCTAACCGGGGAGCATGGTTGAAATTTGAAACAGACCGTAACGATTTGGTGTGGGTACGCATTGACAAAACCCGCAAACTCTCAGCACAGGTACTCCTAAAAGCTTTAGGTTTATCAGACAACGAAATCTTTGACGCCTTACGCCACCCCGAATATTTCCAAAAAACCATCGAAAAAGAAGGGCAATTTTCTGAAGAAGAAGCCTTGATGGAGCTATATCGGAAACTGCGTCCTGGTGAGCCACCCACAGTCTTAGGTGGACAACAACTCCTAGACTCCCGATTCTTTGACCCGAAACGTTATGACCTTGGTCGCGTCGGACGGTACAAACTCAACAAGAAATTGCGCCTTTCTGTCCCAGATACAATGCGGGTATTGACTGCTGGCGATATCTTGGCAGCCGTAGATTACCTAATCAACCTAGAATATGACATTGGTAACATCGATGACATTGACCATTTAGGCAACCGTCGGGTGAGAAGCGTCGGGGAATTGCTACAAAACCAAGTGCGGGTGGGCTTAAACCGTTTAGAGAGAATCATTCGGGAACGGATGACTGTATCCGATGCCGAAGTGCTAACTCCCGCTTCCTTGGTGAACCCCAAACCATTAGTAGCAGCAATTAAAGAATTCTTTGGTTCCAGCCAATTAAGTCAGTTCATGGATCAAACAAATCCTCTAGCAGAACTGACCCACAAACGCCGTCTAAGTGCCCTTGGCCCTGGTGGTTTAACCCGTGAACGAGCTGGTTTTGCCGTGCGAGATATTCATCCTAGCCACTATGGACGCATTTGCCCCATTGAGACACCAGAAGGCCCCAACGCCGGATTGATTGGCTCCTTAGCAACCCATGCGCGGGTAAACTTATACGGCTTCCTAGAAACACCATTTAGACCTGTAGAAAATGGGCGAGTCAGATTTGATCTGCCTCCAGCCTACATGACAGCCGATGAAGAAGACGATCTACGGGTTGCTCCGGGAGATATTCCTGTAGATGAAACCGGGCATATTATTGGGCCACTAGTGCCAGTCCGTTATCGCCAAGAATTTTCTACCACAACACCAGAACAGGTGGACTATGTAGCCGTATCTCCCGTACAGATTGTGTCGGTAGCAACTAGCATGATTCCCTTCTTGGAGCATGATGACGCTAACCGAGCGCTGATGGGATCGAACATGCAACGGCAAGCAGTACCTCTGCTTAAGCCAGAACGTCCTCTGGTGGGTACTGGTTTGGAAGCCCAAGGAGCAAGAGACTCCGGGATGGTGGTTGTATCGCGTACAGATGGCGATGTGACTTATGTGGATGCTACAGAAATTCGCGTCCGTCCTAAAACTAACACCTCGGAAATTAGATACACCCTTTCCAAGTACCAACGCTCAAACCAAGACACCTGTTTAAATCAGAAACCTCTCGTCCGCATTGGTGAGCGTGTCGTTGCTGGTCAAGTTTTGGCCGATGGCTCCTCCACCGAAGGCGGTGAATTGGCGCTAGGACAAAATATCGTCGTTGCCTATATGCCTTGGGAAGGCTACAACTACGAAGACGCAATTTTAATCTCTGAAAGACTGGTGCAGGATGATGTCTACACCTCAATTCACATTGAAAAGTATGAAATTGAAGCCAGACAGACAAAATTGGGGCCAGAAGAAATCACCAGAGAAATTCCCAACGTTGGGGAAGATGCCTTGCGTCAGTTGGATGAACAGGGAATCATTCGCATTGGGGCATGGGTAGAAGCTGGTGATATCTTAGTAGGAAAAGTCACACCCAAGGGTGAATCTGACCAACCGCCAGAAGAAAAACTGTTGCGTGCCATCTTTGGTGAGAAAGCACGAGATGTGCGAGACAATTCTCTGCGAGTACCAAATGGTGAAAAAGGTCGCGTAGTTGATGTGCGCTTGTTTACTCGTGAACAAGGTGATGAACTGCCCCCAGGAGCCAATATGGTAGTCCGGGTGTATGTCGCTCAAAAACGCAAAATTCAAGTTGGGGACAAAATGGCAGGACGCCACGGTAATAAAGGGATTATTTCTCGAATATTACCGGCGGAAGATATGCCTTATCTACCCGATGGTTCACCAGTGGACATTGTACTTAACCCTTTGGGCGTACCCAGTCGGATGAACGTCGGACAAGTATTTGAATGCCTCTTAGGTTGGGCTGGTCAAACCTTGGGAGTGCGATTTAAGATTACTCCCTTTGATGAAATGTACGGCGCAGAGTCATCTCGCCGAATCGTGCATGGCAAATTGCAAGAAGCACGAGACGAAACAGGGAAAGACTGGGTATATAACCCAGATAACCCAGGCAAAATCATGGTGTATGACGGTCGTACAGGCGAACCCTTTGACCGAGCAATTACCATCGGTGTGGCTTATATGCTGAAACTGGTGCATTTGGTGGATGATAAGATCCACGCCCGTTCTACAGGCCCATACTCACTGGTAACTCAGCAACCCTTGGGTGGTAAAGCACAACAAGGTGGTCAGAGGTTTGGAGAAATGGAAGTGTGGGCATTGGAAGCCTTTGGTGCAGCTTACACCTTACAGGAATTGCTCACAGTTAAATCTGACGATATGCAAGGACGGAATGAAGCGTTAAATGCGATCGTTAAAGGTAAGGCAATTCCTCGACCTGGAACCCCAGAGTCCTTTAAGGTGTTAATGCGCGAGTTGCAATCATTGGGGTTAGATATTGCTGTACACAAGGTAGAAACTCAAGCAGACGGCAGTTCCCTAGATGTGGAAGTCGATTTGATGGCAGACCAATCAGCCCGCCGCACACCTGCTCGACCTACTTACGAATCTCTTTCCCGCGAATCTCTGGAAGAAGACGAATAAGAATTAGGGCATAGGGCATAGGGAATGGGAATAATGCCCAATGCTCTATGCTCGATGTTCCAAAACTAAATATACTCAAAACTCATAACTCGAAACTCAGCACTTAAGTATGAGACCTGCCCAAACTAATCAGTTTGACTACGTAAAAATCGGCTTGGCTTCCCCCGAACGCATTCGCCAGTGGGGCGAAAGAACATTGCCCAATGGTCAAGTAGTCGGTGAAGTTACCAAACCAGAAACGATTAACTACCGAACTCTCAAGCCAGAGATGGATGGTTTATTTTGTGAACGCATCTTTGGCCCCGCGAAAGATTGGGAATGCCATTGTGGCAAGTATAAAAGAGTTCGTCATAGAGGTATTGTCTGTGAGCGCTGTGGGGTAGAAGTCACCGAGTCACGGGTGCGTCGCCACCGCATGGGCTATATTAAACTCGCTGCTCCAGTAGCTCACGTTTGGTATCTCAAAGGCATTCCTAGCTATATTTCCATCCTGTTGGATATGCCCTTGCGGGATGTCGAGCAGATTGTTTATTTCAACTCTTATGTTGTCCTGAGTCCAGGTAATGCCGAAACTTTAACTTACAAACAGCTACTGAGTGAAGACCAGTGGTTGGAAATAGAAGACCAAATTTATAGCGAAGATTCTGTGCTGCAAGGCGTAGAGGTAGGTATTGGTGCTGAAGCGCTGTTGCGTTTGCTTGCCGATATCAATTTGGAACAAGAAGCCGAAAGCCTACGCGAAGAAATTGGCAATGCCAAAGGACAAAAGAGAGCCAAGCTAATTAAGCGACTGCGGGTAATTGACAACTTTATCGCCACTGGTTCAAAACCAGAGTGGATGGTAATGGCAGTTATCCCCGTAATTCCCCCAGACTTGCGCCCAATGGTGCAGCTAGATGGCGGACGGTTTGCTACCAGCGATTTGAATGATTTGTATCGGCGGGTAATTAACCGCAACAATCGTTTGGCACGCTTGCAAGAAATTTTGGCACCAGAGATTATTGTGCGGAACGAAAAGCGGATGCTGCAAGAAGCAGTGGATGCTTTGATTGACAATGGTCGTCGGGGACGCACTGTGGTCGGGGCAAATAACCGACCCTTGAAATCTTTGTCCGACATTATTGAGGGTAAGCAAGGACGTTTCCGACAAAACTTGTTAGGTAAACGGGTTGACTACTCTGGACGTTCTGTAATTGTGGTCGGGCCAAAGCTGAAAATTCACCAGTGTGGTTTGCCAAGAGAAATGGCAATTGAGCTATTTCAGCCATTTGTGATTAACCGCCTGATTCGTAGCGGCATGGTAAATAATATCAAAGCTGCAAAAAAGCTAATATCCCGCAATGATCCCAGTGTTTGGGATGTGTTGGAAGAGGTGATTGAAGGACACCCTGTAATGCTAAACCGGGCACCAACGTTGCACCGCTTGGGTATTCAGTCTTTTGAACCAATTTTAGTAGAAGGTAGAGCGATCCAACTGCATCCTCTGGTGTGTCCGGCGTTTAACGCCGACTTTGACGGCGACCAAATGGCGGTACACGTTCCTCTTTCTTTAGAAAGTCAGGCTGAAGCGCGGTTGTTAATGTTGGCTTCTAACAATATTTTGTCACCAGCCACGGGTAAACCCATCATCACACCTAGCCAAGATATGGTATTGGGAGCCTATTATTTAACAGCAGAAAATCCTGGTGCCACAAAAGGGGCAGGAAATTACTTTTCTTCGCTAGAGGATGTAATTATGGCTTTCCAGCAAGATCAAATTGACTTGCACGCCTACATCTATGTGCGGTTTGACGGTGAAATAGAATCAGACCAACCGGATACAGAACCCGTGAAAGTGACGGAAAACGAGGATGGTACCCGCACATTACTCTATAAGTTCCGTCGAGTCAGACAAGATGCTCAAGGTAATGTCCTTTCTCAGTATATATACACAACTCCAGGTCGTGTTATTTACAACAATGCCATTCAGGAAGCACTAGCAAGTTAATTCGTAATTTCTAATTCGTAATTCGTAATTAAAGAATTAATTACGAATTACGTAGCTTGCTTCTCGCGTTTGGCGAGTATTACGAATTATTAATTATTGATGACTCAGGACTAATGATTAATGACTAACGAAAAAATGATTTTTCGCAATCGCGTGGTTGACAAAGGTCAACTAAGAAATTTAATTTCTTGGGCTTTTACGAATTATGGTACAGCGCGAACAGCAGTGATGGCGGACAAATTGAAAGATTTGGGATTTCGCTACGCGACCAAAGCAGGGGTTTCCATCAGTGTAGATGACTTGATGATACCACCAACTAAGCGATTGCTCTTAGACGCAGCCGAGGAAGAAATTCGCGCTACTGAAACCCGTTATCAACGGGGAGAAATTACTGAAGTAGAACGCTTCCAAAAGGTAATCGATACTTGGAATGGTACTAGTGAAGCCTTGAAAGATGAAGTAGTCGTTCACTTCAAGAAGACTAATCCCTTAAACTCCGTATACATGATGGCATTCTCCGGGGCACGGGGTAACATCTCTCAAGTTCGGCAGTTGGTGGGGATGCGGGGACTGATGGCAGATCCTCAAGGGGAAATTATCGATTTGCCCATCAAAACCAACTTCCGTGAAGGGTTAACTGTGACGGAATACATTATTTCGTCTTACGGTGCCAGAAAAGGATTGGTGGATACTGCCTTGCGGACGGCTGACTCTGGTTATCTCACCCGCCGTTTGGTGGACGTATCCCAGGATGTAATTATTCGGGAATTTGACTGCGGCACCACTAGAGGTCTTGCAATTCGACCAATGACAGAAGGTGCCAAAACCTTGATTCCTCTGGGAACCCGCTTGATGGGACGGGTAATTGGCGAAGATGTCGTGCATCCGGTAACAAAAGAAGTGATTGCAGCACGCAATTCCCCAATTTCAGAGGATTTGGCGAAGAAAATTGAAAAATCTGGGGTGGGAGAAGTTGTGGTGCGATCGCCACTAACTTGTGAAGCCGCACGTTCTGTATGTCAACACTGTTATGGCTGGAGTTTGGCCCACGCCAAGATGGTAGATTTGGGCGAAGCTGTGGGGATTATTGCTGCCCAAAGTATCGGCGAACCTGGTACCCAGTTAACCATGCGAACATTCCACACGGGTGGTGTGTTTACTGGGGAAGTGGCGCAACAAGTTCGTTCTAAAATTGATGGAACTGTCAAGCTTCCCCGCAAACTGAAGACTAGAACGTATCGTACCCGCCACGGGGAAGATGCCCTTTATGTTGAAGCGAATGGCATCATGCTTCTGGAACCCAAAAAAGAAGGTGATGTTACTCCAGAAAACCAAGAAGTTCATCTGACTCAAGGTTCAACACTATATGTATTTGACGGAAATAAGGTAAAACAAGGTCAGTTGTTGGCAGAGGTTGCCCTTGGTGGACGCACAACTCGGACTAATACAGAAAAAGCAGTTAAAGATGTAGCCTCTGACTTAGCAGGGGAAGTGCAATTTGCCGAAGTTGTTCCAGAACAAAAAACTGACCGTCAAGGTAATACCACAACCACAGCCGCACGCGGTGGTTTGATTTGGATTTTGTCAGGGGAAGTTTACAACTTGCCGCCTGGTGCAGAATTGGTAGTAAAAAATGGTGATGCGATCGCTTCTAATGGAGTTTTAGCAGAAACCAAATTAGCCAGTCTGCACGGCGGTGTGGTGCGTTTGCCCGAAGCTACCCCAGGTAAGAGTACCAGGGAAATCGAGATTATCACCGCTTCCGTGGTCTTAGACCAAGCAACGGTGACAGTCCAAAGTTCCCAAGGTCGCAATAACTACTTAGTCTCCACAGGGAACAACCAAGTATTTAACCTCCGGGCTACACCAGGCACAAAAGTGCAAAATGGTCAAGTAGTAGCTGAGTTAATTGATGACCGCTATCGGACAACCACTGGTGGTTTCCTGAAATTCGCAGGTGTAGAAGTTCAGAAAAAAGGCAAAGCCAAGCTGGGTTATGAAGTCGTGCAAGGCGGTACTCTTTTGTGGATTCCCGAAGAAAGCCACGAAGTTAATAAAGATATTTCCTTGCTGTTGGTAGAAGACGGTCAGTTTGTAGAAGCTGGCACCGAGGTAGTAAAAGATATCTTCTGCCAAAACAGTGGTGTGATAGAAGTTACCCAGAAAAACGACATCCTACGGGAAGTTGTGGTAAAGCCGGGAGAACTATTGATGGTGGACGATCCAGAATCAGTTATTGGGCGAGATAACACCTTCATCCAACCAGGTGAGGAATTCCAAGGTAATGTCGCCACGGAATTGCGTTATATCCAATATGTGGAGACACCAGAAGGGCCTGCCTTGTTGAGTCGTCCAGTTGTTGAGTTTGCCGTACCCGATAATCCAGATGTGCCATCAACTACATCGGTGAGTCAACAAACTGGGCGATCAATTCAGTTGCGAGCTGTGCAGCGACTACCTTACAAAGATTCAGAACGCGTCAAATCTGTTGAAGGCGTAGAACTGCTGCGAACCCAGCTAGTGCTGGAAATTGAGCAAGAAGGGGAACAAGACCATAATGCTTCACCCCTGGCAGCAGATATTGAATTGGTAGAGGATACTGAAGACCCAGAAGTTCAACGTTTACAACTGGTAATTTTGGAATCCTTGGTAATTCGTCGAGACATTACCGCCGATGCCACGCAAGGTAGCACCCAAACCACACTTGAGGTACACGATGGGCTTACCATCGCCCCTGGAGCTGTAGTTGCACGTACCCAAATCTTGTGTAAAGAAGGCGGGGAAGTGCGAGGCGTTCGACAAGGAAGCGAAAACGTCCGTCGCTGCTTGGTGTTGCGCGACGCTGATAGGCTGACAATTAATACTAGTACTCAGCCCAAGGTGAAAGTGGGTGACTTGCTAGTAGAAGGTACAGAAGTTGCTCCTGGAGTTTTTGCCCCAGAATCAGGGCAAGTAGTGGATATCAAAAATGCCGCTGCTGCATCTGGTGGAGAATCAGCTCTGAGTAATAAAAACTTCGTTATTACTACCCGTATCGGTCGTCCTTATCGAGTCAGCCCTGGTGCTGTGTTGCAGATAGAAGACGGCGATTTGGTACAACGGGGTGATAACTTGGTGTTGCTGGTGTTTGAACGCGCCAAAACCGGAGATATCATTCAAGGTTTGCCCCGGATTGAGGAACTACTTGAAGCTCGTAAACCCAAAGAAGCGTGCATTTTATGTCGCCGGGCGGGTGAAGTTAAGGTAGTTTACGCTGAGGGTGGTGATGAAGCGATCGCTATCAAGGTTGTAGAATCAAATGGCGTGGTGACAGATTATCCTCTGGGGCCTGGACAAAATTTGATTGTGCCAGATGGCTCAATGGTATTAGCGGGACAACCGTTGACTGATGGCCCGTCCAATCCGCACGAAATTTTGGAAATCTTCTTTAGCTTGGGTTCTGAAGACGGAATCTATGCTTGTGCCAGCATTGCTTTACAGAAGGTACAAACCTTCTTGGTGAATGAAGTGCAAATGGTATATCAGTCTCAAGGGATTGATATTTCCGATAAGCACATTGAAGTGATTGTTCGCCAGATGACCAACAAAGTCAGGATTGATGATGGTGGTGACACCACAATGCTTCCTGGCGAATTGGTGGAACTACGCCAAGTTGAGCAGGTAAACGAAGCTATGGCAATTACAGGCGGTGCTAGGGCACAGTATACCCCAGTATTGTTGGGTATCACCAAAGCATCGTTGAACACCGACAGCTTTATTTCTGCCGCATCTTTCCAAGAGACAACACGGGTACTTACCGAAGCCGCGATCGAAGGCAAATCCGACTGGCTGCGCGGATTAAAGGAAAACGTGATTATCGGGCGATTGATTCCGGCTGGTACTGGGTACAATACCTATGATGAACCCGGTGCGATCGAAGATTATGCTGCTGAAATTACCAGTAGTGTCTTGGATGAAGTTGATGACCCCCTGGATATGGTCTTAGATGACCGTACAGCTCGCACCTATAATTTAGATTCTCCTACTCTTGGGGAATCTGGTTTTGGCAGCAGACGTGCAGAAAGGTCAGTTCTAGATGAAGAAGATGAGTTAATCGCCGATGAAGTAGCAGACGACGACGATTACGAGGAAGAAGAGGAAGACGACGAAGATGATTTTGATGATGAATAGAGACTTGAAATTTTGTGTCTCTATTAAAAGGTAAAAGGTAATATCAAGTCTAGTACGTGGTTTATTACTGTCTTAACAGTAATAAACCACGTTTCATTAGGAGTCTGCTCGACTACCCGTAAAAAACTATCCCACCCCTTGACAAGGCCAGCAATCAATACTATTAATCGGTTAAATATTTTAAACTTAGAAGAAAGGTTAAACGTATCTAAAGCTTGTAACTATTTAATAACACGAACTTTAAAAAAGCCAGTAATTCCATGCACGATCACGAAAGGTTGGTTGATTTGAGACGCACTCATTTCCAGAAACGCTTACTTCTAAATGAGCAAGTCATTAACTTAGCAGGAAATATAGATACCCATGCCTTCTTAAGAAACCCAGCATCTCACAACATTTTTCTTTATCTGACAGACTACGTAAAAGTTTTTTCTGAGTATTAGTTTAAGACAAGCTCAAATAAAATACGCGTTCTTGATTGGGGGTGTGGTAAAGGGCATATTTCCTTTCTAATGCGTGAAATGGATGTCCAAATCACCAGTTGTGATGTGCGCGGTACTGGTACTGGTGACTCAGCTTTTGGTCAGACTACACCCATTATAGAAAAAGCATCCTTAACGGTTGTTCCTCTAGAACATCCTTATTTACTTCCCTTCGACGATGCAAGCTTTGATCTCGTTTTAAGTTTTGGAGTCCTTGAACATGTTCCCAATGATCTTGCTTCTCTCAGTGAGATTCATCGAGTGTTAAAACCAGAGGGCCTTTTCTTTTGTTTTTTCCTTCCCTACTACTTTTCCTGGACTCAGCGTTTAGCTCATTTGCGGGAAGACTTTTATCATAACCGCTTGTATTCCAAAAAGATGGTGAAAGACCTCCTCAAGGAAACCAACTTTGAACTGCTTGACCTTTGGCATAGGCAACTTCTGCCTAAAAATAGTGTTTCATACGCTAATTACCACGTTTTTGAATCTGTAGACCAATGGCTAAGTGAAAACACGCCTTTTAAACACATTGGAACTAACATTGAATTTGTTGCTTTTAAAAGTTAGGCTGCTTGTTTCGTGAGCATAAATCTAGCTATTGCTAGATGCCGTAATTCTCTCAAAGGCTATAATCTACATCTGTTGCACCGAGAGATTAACTTGTGGATGTCATATTAGAACGATCGCACCAATTAAAACAAGCCTTAGTTGATTTTGTCCTTGATGCTGAAGGCGAACTGGCAAAAGCACTGGAAACTTATGCAGCCGCACAGTTGCGCCGTGGAAGTGGAGATAGTACGCAGCAGGATTTAATCATCGATAGCTTTCTGACAGCCGGAAAAGTCGGTGATAAGTCTCCATTAGAGTTGTTTATCGAAAGCAATCCAGATTTAGAAGAAAGCGATCGCAGCCTGATCCAAAGTTGGCATCATAGTTTTATTGGCTTATTTGCCATAACAAGTATTCTACCTGATGGCTTTGAATTGACGAACTGGTTGACAGATAAACACTACATCGTCAAGCCAAACAATACTCAAACATTACAGGCAATATCTCGGTTGAAAGTCGGAGAAATCTTGCTCACTCGCATTTCTCCTGTAACCGATAGCTACTGGATGTTTTCTGGCCCCTACACAATAATGGGTAAGTTAGGTAAACCAAAACTTGCTGTAGCAATTGGTAATTTCAAAGAAAACTATAAAAGTAATCTTTACAGCGATGCTCCAGACTTGCTAGAAGAAGCTTGGCAGTCAGTAGCACAATATCATCAGCAGTTTGTGGAATTTTTTGGTACTGATGAAATCACACTATCTGGATACCAGCTTAATAAAAAAATAGCGGAATTTCAAGAATTAATTACTGAAAAAACATTGGCCGCCGCAGGAATTGATACTTCTAAATCTCTGGCTGAAGTGGCAGAAGCGGCTGGCATTGGAGACGATGAAATCAAAGCAGCAGCACAAGAATTTGGTGCTGACTCCAATGCAGTCTCTCAGATGTTTAATAGCAAGGGCGGCAATAGGAAAATGGTTATGCCAAAGGTTGATTTGCCTGCTGAACTCAAGAAAGCAGAACAAGTAACGGCTCTTTCTCATCCCCGTTGGGGACAAATGTTTTTACCAACATATAGTAAAGTACAAGCAATTTTATCAGCAGAGGACTGGCAAAGTATTCAAGGGGCTGAAAAACTAGTTCGATACTACCTTGAAGATAAAAGTATTAATGCTTTTATTTGGCATCGATTAGCGCAACAGTATCCAAGTAAATTAGAAAATGTGTTGCAAACAGTTCTGCAACGTCCAGAGTTTAACCTTGAAAATGACTTGGATACACTTTTGCAAGAATTTAACAAACCTATTGAGCCAGAGTTACCAGAAATTGCTAGCGTCCCTATACATCTACACAACTTATTTCAAGAAGCTTTAGGAGAAGTTAACAAATCCAAGCCCAAGGCTAAGGGGCAAAAAAAACCAGCAAAGGGTTTTCAATAAAGTTAACAAATATATGCAACATCTCACCTTGCCAGCTTAGGGCTTGGTTTCCAAGCTAGAGCCAATTTGTAGGAGTGTACAGCTAGCTGTACCTCCCAACGCGATTGGATAAAATCAGTATCAAAAACGATATAAAACTAAATATTTATACTTAAATAACGGTAGATAGCAGCTGAACAATCTCAGCGACGATTTCCTCTGGACTCTCAAGCTTAACTAAAAATTTATTAAAGCCAGCATTCAAAGCCTTATGACTGGAAACGTCCCGTGTATAAGAAGTGATCGCGATCGCAGGCAACTCTCTTAGAAATGGGCGAGAATGCACTCGAATTTGCTCAATTAACCAATTTCCATCATGTTCGGGCAACTTCACATTGCACACTAGAATATCGGGATGAAGCGATTCGACTAAGGTAAGGGCTGCTTCTGCATCGGTTAAAGCCATCACCTCTGCACCAGCTGCTTGCAAAATGAAGATGAGCAAATCTGCAATATCTGGCTCATCCTCTACCAGTAAAATCAAGGTTCCAACAAGCGGCTGGAGCGAATCTAACTCAGTTTCTTGATTCATTTTTTGATCGGTTGCCATGCCGTCCCTTTATTGCCTGCTATAGTCTGCTATTTCTATTGCAATGTATGGAGCGGAATAAGTATTCACCCTAAATATAGAAATTTGGGGTGAAAAGCTGATCAATATGAAGAAGTTAATTCAGGGATTATTTTGATAATAGGTAATTAGAGACAAGTTATTACCTATTACCCATTGATCATTACCGAGCTTCAGCTTGAGTTGAAACTGTTAATACTTGTGGTGGTGTGGCATCTGGTGGATAGAGAAAGTCAACTTCTACTAAAGAGCGATCGCCTGCTTTCATATTTAATAAAACTAATGGTTCCCCTGGTTGACCTCTCTTTTGCACCAAATGCACAAACTCTGTTTTTGGCTGACCTTGGTCATCTTTATAACGTACCCGCACTGTACCCCGGAAGAAAACTTGACGGGCTGGTGTACTGAAAAAGCGTAACCCTGGTTTGACTAACTGATCCTCTTTGAGCGGGGTCTGTATGGATACACTAACGGTTTGAGGATTTTGAGTATTGTTGTATAGCGGCAACTTAAGATTATATTGAATCCCATAGTTACCATGAGCGCGATATGCAGTGTCAGGATACCGCACCAGCATGGGCGCACTTTGAATTTGACCAGTTCCTAAGGTACCGCCATGCAAGCTACTCAGAGCGTAGGAAAAAACTTGACCAGGCTGGGGAATAGTCAGATACCTGGCTTTAGGATTATCCACTAATAAGGCTCTCCATCGTGAACCACCAGCCACTCCAGCTACACGCCCATAAATTCTTGGTTTGCCAGTTTCCTCTAAGGGAGTGGGCACTTTATCTCGTGGCCCAGCCACATCACTATTATTGAGTAAATTTTGCCACTCTTCTAAACTAGGCGATCGCTCACTGCCATCAGGATTCACCCGTGCAAACATAGCGAGGCTGGCTGCATAGACAGTGCCATTACTTTGCAGTCGCATGAACGTAGAACGACCATTAAGAGGTGGTGTCAGTCCCTGCACAGGGATTGGCAAATTTAGTAACATCCGACTTTGCCCTGCTGGAATGTCAATTTGAGCAGGGAAACTCTCTTGTCGCCATCCCCTGAGTACATCAGACATAACGCGATCGCCTGGCCCGGCAAAAACTTTACCTAAAAGATTTTGGCTAAAAGATGGTAACTGAACAAATGGTGCATCCGGTTGACTTAAATAACTCGCTGCCTGCCAAATATTCACCTTCACTGGTTCCGAACTAGGGTTATGTAAAATTATCCCTAAATAAAGAGAACGTAAATTCTCTGCTGGTTCAGCCCTGGCAACGTGATGGGCAAAAATATCAAATCGTCCCCGAAAGGGAAAATTCAGATGCGCTGTTGGCACTTTTTTCCCATCTGGAGGAAAGGTAGAAAGTAAAATCCCTTCTTTCAACACCAATTCTGGGCTATTGCTGTTAAACGTTGGCACTGTATCCAACTTACCTGGTAAAGGTCGTACTTCCTGTGGTTGCACGACTTCTTCAGGCGGTGGTGTGGTAGGAGTTAATTGGGCTATCGGGAAAATTAGTAACAATGGCAACATATACTTAGATATTTCTTTCACCATACAGACATTAACAGCTTGATGAAAGTGCCAGTTTGTTAATAATTAATACGAAATCGGCAAGAATCCCAATCAAATTTTCTTGATTGAGAACCGGAACGTGGACAAAAATACAACGTGCCGTGAGTTTATTTTGATTTAAGTATTCCGACACTGAATAGTAAAGACCCTCACAGACAAATTTTCCACAGTCGTGGCTAATCTGAATTCCTGCTGATTCTGCCACTAATTTTTCTAAATCAACTTCTGTCTGCAAAACAATTTCTTTCCAGCTAGCAACTGCTTCCACACTTAATTGTGTACGGCTTGCAGCCATGCCACAACAGATGATGTAATCAGGTTGGATTGCATTAATTTTTTCCATTACCTGAGCGCTGGCAAGTTGCACATCTACGGGTAACTGTCGTAAAAAAGTTAAGTGATGTGGTATCAGATCAAGTTTGCTAACTTCAAATAATAAATCATCAGAAGAATTTGACTGTTGATCCTTTAGCCAAGTGTCAAAAGAAGTTAATAGAATTCTTTTCTTCATAACAAATATTATTTAGAATAGAAAAACCCTCCATAATAAATTTACAAGGAGCAGGTAAATGCCAGTAATTGCGGTCGTAGATTACGAGATGGGAAATTTGCATTCAGTCTGTAAAGGCTTGGAAAAAGCTGGAGCAACTCCTAATGTTACTTATTCTTCAAAGGAATTAGAACAGGCAGATGCAATAGTCTTACCGGGAGTAGGAGCATTTGATCCAGCAGTGCAACACCTGCGAGCGCGTGGTTTGGAACAACCGATTAAAGATGCGATCGCATCTGGTAAACCTTTTTTGGGAGTTTGTTTAGGATTGCAAATTCTCTTTGAATCAAGTGCAGAAGGTACTCAACCAGGACTAGGAATTATCAAAGGAAAAGTGCGGCGGTTTCGCTCAGAACCTGACATCACTATTCCTCACATGGGTTGGAATCAGCTGGAAGTGACTCAACCAAAAAGCATTTTGTGGGAGCATTTACCGGCCGATCCTTGGGTGTATTTTGTCCATTCCTACTATATTGACCCCATAGACCCCCTAATCCGTGCAGCAACCGTCACTCACGGTACTCAAACCGTCACAGCTGCGATCGCCAATGAAAACCTGATGGCAGTCCAATTTCACCCCGAAAAATCCTCTAATATTGGATTGCAAATCCTGTCTAATTTCGTTGCTCAAGTACGCGAAAAAATTCCTGCCTAATATTCTTTTTGCCATCCTTCATTTGTCATTTTTCCTTTGTTAATAAATCAGAATGCCCAATGCCTAATGATCAATGAGTCTGAGAATTTACGGCAATCGCCAGCTAAAAACTTTACCAGGTAAAGAAACTAGACCCACTAGTGCGCGGGTAAGGGAGGCAGTTTTTAATATTTGGCAAGGAGAAATTGCAGGTTGTCGCTGGCTAGACTTATGCACTGGTACAGGTTCAATGGGCGCAGAGGCTTTGTGTAGAGGAGCCAGCCTAGTAGTGGGAATTGAACAATCGAGCCGAGCCTGTGCCACCATCCAACAAAATTGGCAGCAGGTAGCTAATGCCGAGCAAGAATTTCGGGTATTACGCGGAGATATCACCCAGCAGTTAAAGACTTTATCAAGCAAGCAATTCGATAGAATTTACTTTGATCCACCTTATGCCAGTGGATTGTATCAACCAGTATTAGAAGCGATCGCTCACCATCAACTTTTAGATCCTAGCGGTGAAATCGCAGTTGAACACGCCTCACAAGGTTGGACATCGCCAGAGATTCCCACTTGGGAAACTTGCCGCCAGAAAGCTTACGGCAACACATCACTTACTTTCTACAGAATTCGGAGTGAGGGATTAGGAGCAGATCAGGAAGATGAGGAACAATATAACAGACGCGATTAATCGCGTCTCTACTCCTAAAACGCGATTAATCGCGTCTCTACTTCCTCATCCTCCCAACTGATTTGGGCGCTTGTATTGCTTATAGGCAGCGTAAAACAGCCCGGCGAGGGTGACGAAAACTAGACCAAGGACAATACCTGATAGCAAGGGTTCAACCACTGAAAATCTCCTCTTTGTAATGATTAAATATTCGTTGCTTGTTTTTGATTTTACCAAATTTCGTATGAATCCTGCGTCCTACAGCTTTTTTGAAAGGTGATTGCCCACAAGAAAATAGTCTTCTGTGCTTGCAGACACAATCAAGAACTTTTAAGCTATGTGTAGGAATGAAAACTTTTTAGCACACCTAGACTTTCACAGCAAACCTTTTGGATAACAAGATTACCAAACCTGAAATTTTGATTCAGCGGATCGTTTTATTGATGCTGGCTATACTGCTAGCAGTGCCTTTGGGCTTTTTTGGAGTTCAGTTGGTTCAAGCCTCCGATCCATACGTTAAAAGTGTTTTATCCTTAACAGGAAACCCAGTTCAAGGACACGCGATCTTTCAAATTAACTGCGCTGGTTGTCATGGCTTGGAAGCAGACGGGCGAGTGGGGCCCAGTTTGCAAGCTGTTTCAAAGCACAAGTCTCGGTATGGGCTGATTCACCAAGTTATCAGTGGCGAAACACCACCAATGCCAAAATTTCAACCTAGCGCCCAAGAAATGGCGGATCTTTTAAATTATTTAGAGTCATTGTAGAGGTTAAATTTTTGGTTGTCGGACACATAAATGCCTCATAGAAAAAGGCAGCACATTTTACACTGCCTTTTTCAATATTTGACAAATTTTAACAGATAGCGAGAATTTTATTTTTTTATAGATGTGCAAAGCAAGGGCGGCTTATCACCAGCAGTCCATGTGCCTTGTCTTTTTTTAGTCGTATTTACTTACGTATAATCTGCGTTAAAAGTTTATATAAACTGTATATTTTAAAGTATGCTAATAAGTAAATATTGAATTATTGCGAAACAAGGCTAGCGTACCTAACTCGGTAAAATTAAGACAAAAGTTCCCAGTGAATGGGCTACGCTTTAGCTTCCTTAACAAACTAGATATTCTTGAGATGCCCGAAAGCTAATGACTGAAACGATCCAAATCGGTAATCGTACAATCACAGCTAGTGAACTGATTTCCTTACTGGCAAGTTACCAAATGCTGCCACAATTGCAGCGCGAATTGATCATTGATGAGGCGATAGCGCAAAACTCACGCTTTGCAAAGATAGAGTGTACGCCTGAGGAAATAGCCCAAGCTAAACAACAATTTTACGCTGAAAAACAGTTCAAAAATGAAGAAGACATCCAGGCTTGGATGGCATATCAGGGACTGACTCCAGATCAACTAGAAATTATTACAACTCGTAAGCTGAAAATTGAAAAATTCAAGCAAGTCACTTGGGGTAATAAGCTGGAATCTTATTTTTTTCAGTCTAAGAGGGTGTTTGAAAAGTTTTAGGGAGTCAAAATTTAAGCAAGTCGCCTCACCATAATACGGATCATGGAAAGGTAGATAAAAGTCTCAGAGGTTTCGGGCAATAACTCATAA
>NZ_JACJSI010000339.1 GCF_014698065.1 Nostoc flagelliforme FACHB-838 | reverse complement strand
TCTTTTAGACCTTCCTGTAGCTTACTGACTTGCTCCGACGTTAAAAAGTTTTTAGCTGCTGGTGGCATAGTTGCTTTTAAACGACTTCCTCTTCTTATTATGCAACTTAAGTGCCGATTAGCTTACCTAACGCTGCCAGGTGTATGGACAACTGGAAGTGCAAGGAGTTGTTGTAGGTGTCGTATAGCCCTTGGTGTGGTAAGTTAAACTGACCTTCAGTTTGGACACCAAAGAAATTTCTGGCGTTGAGCATCTCTTTGATGCTGTGACCAATGCCGAAGTTAGTCCGGTACTGGTGGCCAGCAACAATAAAGATAACTGCGATCGCTAAATGGTGATGAGCCATATCGGTCAGCCATAGCGATTCCGTCTGGGGATGAAAACCGCCCAAAAAAGTCAGTATTGCCGTCCCTGCGCCTTGAGATGTGCCAAACAAATGCCCTGATGTATCAGCATTCTGGGCATAAACACCCCAATCCCCTCTCCAAAAGGGTGCCAAACCTGCTGGGTGTGGCAAGGTAGTCAGGAAATTTTCCCAACCAACATGAACACCGCGAGATTCGGGAATGGCAACGTGAACAAGGTGTCCCGCCCAAGCCAAAGAGCTAACACCAAACAAACCTGCTAGGTGGTGATTCAGGCGAGGTTCAGCACTCTTGAACCAAGCCAAGCTAGGACGGTACTTGGGTTGCAAGTGCAGCCAACCAGCAAACAGAAATAACGCTGCTAACAGCAACAAGAACACTGAACCCTGGTAAAGGTCACTGTTTGTCCGCATCCCAATGGTATACCACCAGTGGTAGACACCAGAGTAAGCAATGTTAACAGGATGGTTAGCACCCCCTTGAGTAAAAGCTTCTATTGCTGGTTTACCGAAATGAGGGTCCCAAATCGCGTGAGCAATGGGACGAATATGCAGAGGATCTTTAATCCACTGTTCAAAGTTACCTTGCCAGGCTACGTGGAACAGTAAACTAGATGCCCACAGGAAAATGATTGCTACGTGACCGAAGTGAGTTGCAAAAATCTTTTGGTAAAGATTTTCCTCAGTCATGCCATCATGACTTTCAAAATCATTTCCCATAGCCATCGCGTACCAGATCCGACGTGTAGTCGGGTCTTGTGCGAGATCCTGGTTAAACTTAGGATATTTTGTGGCCATGTAATTTAATTACATCTCCCTAAACGCTAATCCAAGTTGCTAGTTCTAATGAGCCAGCAACTTTTTGCAATTGAATCAGCACCCTTTCAGCCTTAAATTGGAGGTTAATCTAATCTAAATAGCAAAAGTTGGTGGTATTGAAGGTAAAACAGTCTTAATTCTTGGACTTACATCCTTAGGCGTATGATGCAATTTATTTCCATAAAAGTAGTAAACTAATTAATGACTACCATTTCCATCTAACTTCTGGAGGATATTATTATTAAATCAACTTGTAGTCTTAAATACAGTTCAAAAGCCGCAAAGGTTAGCAAATTTTTTATTAAAATGAGCTTAATATTTTGTCAAACTATGCCATAGAAAGATTGATTTTCTTGACAGAATGTAAAAAAATATTAAGCTCAAGTTTACAAAGAGACTTATCTGTAAATAGGAAAGGCTTACTATACAATGATTTTAGTGATTTTAACAGATTGCGATTGTAAGCGGTTAATGGACGTAATAATAAGGCTTTGGCGTAATAAGTAGAGATAAATCATCAGTTAGTAAGGTAAAGATAGAAAGAATAAAAACATATTTGTCTCCGTGTGTAATGTTGTTGTTGCTGATGTCTTAATACAGTTCAGTTAAGTAATTTTTATTTTTTATTTCTCTTTGGGGTCTCTACGCCTCTGCGGTAGCCTGCGGCAAGATGCTTTGCCTTACACGGCGGAACTTACACGTTTAAAGTTTTATGGTTGATCTTCATTGACCTATAAACCATTTTAAAGTAGCTACCTGTTGAGGTAATTATCTAGCTCAATTGCTTATTTCCCTTGGTAGATTAAATCAAGATTAAAAAAGACCAATATAACAATATACATAGCTGAAAACTAAACTATAAATTGTTAGTTTGATGCAAAAGATTTATGGTAATATTCAAGGCATCAAAGCTAGTCATTTTAAACAACTACAACAGCTTTATGAACAAAATCAACCAGCAGATAGATTAATTACGCCAGAATTTGCTCAAGCTTTAGCTGCAATCACTCAACAACGCCCTCATCCTCAAACAGTAGTCGGTAAGGGAAAAATTCAAGAAATCACCCTTTTGGCTCACAAACTAAGAGCTAATCTAATCGTTTTTGACCGAGATATTTCTGCATCTCAAGCCCGCAATTTGGAACAATAAATAGGCATCGGAGTTATAGACCGCACAGAAGTAATTCTGGATATTTTCGCTCAACGCGCTCGCACTCAAGTAGGTTTAGAGACTTTAGGGAGATCCAATAAATAAATCAGCCCAGCCGTCGCTTTCGCCCTCAAGGCGAAAGCGCCTAGATATCTCGGTTTTGCCAAAAATATTATTGATACGGCTGAGCTGATTTATTCTTGGCAAGTGCCTTAAAGGTGCGATCGCTGCAACTAATTGACGAAAGAGTTAAAACGATTGCAATCCCACAGAATTCATACTAACAGCAAGGAATTATATGACACCGACCATCATTGTTCACGGTGGGGCAAAAACCATTACAGACGATAAAGTTGCAGCCAACAATGCAGGCTGTACAGCAGCAGCAGAAGCTGGTTGGGCAGTGCTAATCAGTGGAGGTAGCGCCGCAGAAGCTGTTGAAGCAGCTATTCGAGTTCTGGAAACTGACCAGACATTTAACGCTGGTCTTGGTGCAACTCTCAACAGCGACGGAGAAGTGGAATTAGACGCGGCGATGATGGAAGGCTCACTAAGTTGGGGAGCGATCGCAGCAGCTCAGGGCATCCGTCATCCCATCTCGGTTGCACGGAAGGTTATGGATGACAAACCCAGGCTACTAGTGGCGCGAGGTGCAGAACGCTTTGCCGCAGACAATGGAGCCGAAATGTGCAAAAAAGATGATTTGATAGCTGATGAACAGTGGCAGGAGTGGAAGGAGGATCAAAAAGTAATTGATCGCCCCAACACTGTAGGTTGCGTGGCTTTGGATGCTAGCGGCATCCTCGCTGCTGGCACTTCAACTGGTGGAACTACTAAGCAGCAACAAGGTCGCGTCGGTGACACTGCGCTTGTTGGTTGTGGCTTATACGCTGATAATAAAATCGGCGGTTGCTCAACAACAGGTGATGGCGAGTCAATTATCCCCGTGGTTTTGGCTAAAACTGCGATCGATTTCTTGACTGGAGACAGACATCCAGACGAAGCAGCACAGATGGCCATTGACGCTTTAGCTTCTAAGGTTAAAGGTGAAGCTGGATGCATCCTCATAGACCGTCAAGGACGTTTTGGCTGGGCATATAACTCCTCACACATGGCTTGTGCTTATATGACTCAAGGGCAAGAGCAAGTGGCTGCGTTTACTAAAAAATAACTCATCTAGAGATAGCGGTTCCCATTCAGATAGGGTACAACATTATATTGCAAGGTGTAGGGGCACGCCAGTGCCCGTGCCCTTACGGGTGTACCTCACGTAAACGAGAACCGCTATAGGAATAACTATCGTGTAGGTTGGCTTTCGCAATAGCAAAAGTCAATTCACTTCATATCTACCAATATTAGGAATTAGTAATACTTTGCATTTTGAGACAGGATGAAAGCAGTATTTATGAGTTACGATTACGACCTTTTAATTATTGGTGCAGGTTCAGCAGGTCTTGCAGCAGCTAAACGAGCTACTTCTTATGGTGTCCATGTAGGAATTGCAGAACAAGCAGACGTGGGCGGTGCTTGTATAAATTACGGATGTATTCCTGAAAAATTAATGGCTTATGCTGCTAACTTTTCCAGCCTTTTTTCTCATGCAATATCTTATGGATGGAGTGAATTCCATAGTAACTTTGACTGGTCGAAATTTATAGCAGCTAAAGACCAGAAAGTTGAACAACTCCATCAATTGCACATTAAATATCTTAAAGAATCAGGAGTAGATTTTATTAAAGGTCGTGCTAGTTTTGTAGATGCTCATACTTTAGACATTGATGGAAGACAAATAACCGCAGATAAAATTTTGATTACGGTAGGCGCACAACCTTTAAAGCCAAATATACCGGGGATAGAATATACTATTACTCCAAAAGAACTCTTTCAGATGAACATATTACCCAAGCATATCGCTATTATTGGAGGAGATTACACTACTGTAAAAACTGCTGGAAGTTTGAATAAATTAGGTGTTAAAGTTACATTAATTACTGATTTACCTCAAATCTTGCCTGCTTGTGACCAAGATTTTATTTTTTGCATTACAGATATCATGAGTCAGGCTGGAATTGAAATTCTCACTAATACTAAACTAGATATAATTAAAAAAGCAGGAAATAAATTAGACGTATTTTATTCTAATCATGAGAACAATATTTTAAATTGTGATACAGTTTTAAGTTTAATATTGTTGTTACCAAACTTAAATAATCTATATTTAGATAAAGCTGGTATTAAGGTGTCTCAAAAAGGTGCAATTATGGTGGATAAATATAGTTGTACTACACAAGCTAATATTTTTGCTGTAGGCGATTGCATTGACAGGCTACAACTTACACCTGTTGCTATTGCTGAAGCTCGTGCATTTGTTGAGACTGAATTTGGTAATAAACCTCAAATTTTGAGTTATGAATTAGTGCCTATTACTGTTTCTTTCATTCCTGAAGCTGCTACAGTTGGACTGGCAGAAACTCAAGCACGCGAAAAATTTGGTGAATCTATCCACTGTTACTATGAGAAATTTCAACCACTTTTTTATAGTTTGAATGAGCATAATGAAAAAAGTTTCATTAAATTAATTGTAGAAAGTAATTCAGAGCGGGTTTTGGGCGTTCACATGGTGGGTGACTCTGCAACAGAAATTATTCAAACTATTGCTGTAGCTATGAAGTTAGGCGCTACCAAAAAGGATTTAAATAATAATATTGGAATTCATCCATCAAGTGCTGAGGAAATTTTTTCTGTATAAAAAATAACGAGAATGTTAAAGTTATCTCTCATCTCCTGATTTTACATAATAGTTTTATTTTTTTTTGTTTTCTACATTAAATACAAAAAAATAACAGGTAGAATTTGTATAACTTTTATGATCAGAAAAACTGTTCTTTGGATTATATGGCTGGGCTTTGTTGCCTACAGTATATTACTAGCGCCAGTCGATCAACCAGACACATGGTCTTTAGGATGGAAGCTTTTAACACTTCAATGGGAAAAACTAAATGCCATTATCCCAACAATATTTTGCTTAATGGGTATTTGGCCGATGATCTACGCTTGCTTAATGTTTGCTGATGGCAGAATGCAAAACTTTCGTGCTTGATCTTATTTTATCGGCTCTAATTTCACAGGTGTAATTTGTCTCTTACCTTACTTAATTTTTCGGAAGTTTAATCAAGAATTTTATGGCATGAAAGATAAGTTGCTTTTAAGTCTTGATAGACGAAACACAGGAGTTAGTTTGCTAGTTGCTACTGTTGCTTTATTTAGTTATGCAGTAATCGCTGGAAATTGGGAAGATTATATTCAGCAGTTCTTACATAGACCATTTGTTCACCTCATCAGTCTAGATTTTTGTCTGATGTGCTTAATATTTCCAATCACTTCATTATTGGATGATGATATGGCACGTCGAGGAGTCAAAGATAAACGTATTTTTTGGGCTGTTGCTCTTGTACCGTTGTTTGGACCATTAGTATATTTATGTTTGCGTCCGTCATTACCAGAAATTTCTTTAAAAGAGTTCCCAGTTACTTGAAATAAATTGCATTGCGTGTTTTAGAATACAGGCTATTTTTACAAAAACTCTAGGAGCGATCGCGGTTCCTGAATCAGAATCAAAGGATTAACCAACATTCCTACAGAAATTTCGATAAATAATTTACGACGTAGTACAAAGGCTTTTGGCTAAGTAATTGCTCAACTTATGCTTTCAAAGTTGCTCATCTTATCCTTACAGTGGCACGAAAAACCCCCTGTTGCTAAAGCTTACAATGACAAAGACCGGAATAACTTTATCTTTGGCTAGAATCCCCAAGCTGAACTTTGGAACGGCCCTTTGGCGATGATTGGCTTTTTGTGCGCCGCCCTAATTGAACTATTTTCTGGTCAAGGCTTCCTTCACTTTTGGGGTCTTCTGTAGGTCAGCAGTTGCTCTGGTGGTGGTTTAATAGTGGTCACGGTATCACTGTTTGATACATTTTGAGCGATATCCGTTCCTCAGCTCCCAATACGGTTCGGTTAAGCTCTAAGCAGTATTGATTACAGAAAAAGTAAGTGTTTCCAATTTAACTCCTGCCCCCTTATGTACTGGCTTCTTGGACGGAAACTTAGCCCTAGT
>NZ_JACJSI010000338.1 GCF_014698065.1 Nostoc flagelliforme FACHB-838 | reverse complement strand
TTCAAAAACAGATTCTTTTATTAATGAAAATGCCTGAGTCCCTTTATCAGCTAAATTCCAAGCTGTGCAAGACATAATTACTTCTCACTCCTCCAAAATGAGCGAACCTACAGTAAATAAGCTGCGATCGCCTGATAAAATTCAAACCAATTGGGAGTCAGATAAGATGTAATTTGCAATTTTTTATATATGGTCATTTTTGTTCTACAACAGTTTCATGTTGAATCAATCGACTTATTTCTTTTCCAAATATATAATGTATATATAAAAATCCGAGACTAGCAAAGGTCAACAACATAATACCCAAAACTGTTGTGTATGCTTTAGTGTGCCACCATAGCTGCTTTAACAAATCTGTACCAAGTAGTAATATCTTCCGCAAGAAATAATCATTTACTTTTTTAGCGTCTTGGATATTGATGTGTTGAGCTAATGCCATTTCGATTTCTGCCTTCAAACCAAGTAAAGAACGGTAAAACGATAGCCCTTATGTAGATTATAATATATATTATCTAAGTTGGTCAAAAAATCTGAATAATTAACGTTAATAATCTTTGAGATAAAATTCATATATTCTCAATCAATAAAACTTAAATCGTCATAAAGTACAAAACCCCGGTTTCTTGAATAAACCGGAGTTATTTTATGCCAACTTATTTTTTCAACTAAATGGTATTTTTCCTCAAAATGGACGGCTACCCGCTAAACTTATCCGTTTCATCACCCGGCGTTGATTGGGATCAAATGCTTGGCGGTAATGCAAAGTTGCTTGATTATCCCAATAGACAATATCGCCTACAGACCATTTATGTTGATAATAAAATCGAGGTTGATGTAAATGCGATCGCAGCTGTTCAATTAATTCAGATCCTTCTTGCGGATCTAGTCCGACAACTTCCACTTCTGTAGCGTAGTCTAGATATAAAATCTTCTTACCACTTTCTGGATATGTCCGTACTAGTGGGTGAGGAAATACAGGACTAATTAGGGGAATACTCTTGTCTAGACGGTATTTAGAACGAGGTATATTTGGTTTATTTAAAAACGGATTGTATGTAATTAACTGCAAATCTGCAATCCGATGCTTTGTAAACTCATCCAGAGTTTCATAAGCCAAATTCAGATTTAACCAGTAAGTATCTCCACCTTCATTGGGTACTTCCAAAGCATAGAGTAAAGAACCACTAGAAGGATAAGGAGTCCACTTATGATCAGAATGAAAAGTTAGTTCACCAGTTCCAGTATAGCCACCATCAACATTAGAAACGGGAATTATTACGGGTGTGACTCCTGGCTGAGAAGCAAGAACTGGGATATCATCTGGCGGGACAAATAGAGAACCAAAATGAAAAGCAAAGTTTAAGAATTGCTCATCAGTAAGATTTTGATTTTTGAAGATGAGAATGTGGCGTTCTCTTAATTCCTGCTTCAATCTTAAGATAACTTCAGGTTCAATCGTTTGACTAGCATCAAATCCAGTCACTACAGATCCTAAAGGTGCATCAAAAGCAGTAATTTCAAAGTTAGTTAGGGTGAGTGTAGACATAATTATCTTTCAAAATTGATTGCAAACTTTCCAAATATTATTTTTTAGCCAGAACTTCTTGGGGAGTGATTTCAGCGTATTGTTCTGGAGTTAAAAAACCATCTCTGACATTTACTTGTTTAGGTATTAGTCCCAAGCTGTACCATTTATCTGCAACTTGTTGTTGTTTATTAATAATTTTTTCGGTAATTGGTATCAGCGTAAAATCATACTTTTTGTGCATAATCTCTAATGTTGGTGGATCAAGTTGAGTTATTCCAGAGAGCAATTGGGAAAGTTCTTTAGGATTATTTTTAGACCAATTTTGGGCTTTCTGCACTTCTTCTAGAAAGACTTTGATGACTTCTCGATTTTCTTGATAGAATTTGCGGTTTGTGGATATAAAGTTGTTAGTATCTCGCAAGCCGTTACCACCATCAGTTAAAACCCGTGCCGTGTTATTTTGGACATTTCTTGTAACAAATGGTTCCCAAATAAACCAAGCGTCTACTTTACCTTGACTAAATGCCACATTAGCATCTGGAGGCGCTAGACCGATTGATTCTATATCACTAAGCTTTAAACCTTCTTTTTCTAAGGCTCGAAGTATAAGATAATGGCCAATTGATGCTTTTTGAAAAGCTACTTTTTTTCCTTTTAAATCTTTGACACTTTGAATAGGAGAATTTTTAGGAACTAACAGTGAAACTGATTGACCATCAGAAGAATTAGCCGCTAGATATACAAGAGGTGCGCCGGCTGCTTGAGAGAAAACAGGAGGAGATTCGGCTGTAGAGGCAATATCAAGTGCGCCTGCATTTAAAGCTTCTAATTGTTGTGGCCCGGCAGCAAATTCTGGCCACTCTACCCTATATCCTAAAGGTTTTAATCGTTCTGCTAGAATACCTTTTTCTTCTAAGACGGCTAGGGCAGTTAGTTGTTTAGAGCGGACAATTCTAATTACTTTATTGGCACTAGTATTACTACTAGCTACATTAGAAGCCGATGAAGCTGATTGTTGCTGAGAATTATTTGGTGAATTACTGCAACTAAATACTGTGGTAAGTACTAAACTGTAACCAAAAGCAAATAAGGCGTGACGACGAGTGATGTGTCGGTTTTTCCAGAATGCAATTTGTTTTCTGAAATTTTTCATGAATTAATTCACCTCTAATTATCTCTGCGCTTCTGCGCCTATTTTTTGCTACGTAACGCTAACGCCTAACGGCGAATGTATGAGATTTGGTCTTTTGACCTAACTACATCCGCAATTGAAAAAAAGGAATTAAGGTGGTTTTACCCACCTTAAGCAACCGATTTGAGGTCTACTGTGGCGGAAACTTTAGGAATATTGCGTGACTAGGGGTAATTCTTCATTCAGTACCCAATTGCCAATATCGCGCAACTTATAATCTACAGGGTCATGAAGCGTAAAAGTACGTAAATCTCGCCAGTAACGGTCAAAGCCGTATTTACTACCCGTAGAACGAGTTCCCATAACTTCAAAAATACCTGTGGTGAGATTCAAGGCAACGCGAGTAGCAAAAGCCTTGGCTGCAAAAACCGAAACTGCTACTTCTCCCCTTTCTTTAAAAGTCAGGTTAACTTCTTTGTCCCATGCTTGTTGTACTTGGCTAGCAGCTTTGTCAGCTAAACTAATTGCTGCTTGCAGTTCTGCCCACAAGTTTCCATAGTGATTCAAAATATAGGGGTCTTGAGTAGCACTATCGACACCAGACGTAATCCAAGGTTTGGTTTGAGTAACAGTGTATTGTTTTGCAGCCGCCAATGCTCCTTCAGCAATTTCCAAGTAAACATAAGTTTTCGTCAATTGGGCGATGATTCCCAAAAATGTACTAAAAGCACCATCAGGAGGATGAGGATATCCCAAAATTTCATCTGTTTTTACCAAAACATCGTAAAAAGTGAATGTATCGCTATCTGTGCGCCTTTGCCCAATATTGTCCCAGTCTTGATTAGAAGCGACACCAGCCCTATCTTTGGGAATTATGAATACTAACGGTAGTTCTACATTATCTTGAATGGCAGCGAAAACGCGGAAATCTGCAATGGCGACACCTGTACCAAAACTTTTGACCCCATGAACACGAAAATTTTCACCTTCTGCGGTAATTTTCAGCCTTGTATCTCTAGTGTTAATGGCACTAGCCCAAAATAAATTTTTCTGGGCAGTTTCCCGATAATATCTTTCCTTTTGCTCTGGTGTTCCTGAAACATGAGCCAAAGCAGTTAAATTCAGATGGTTGCCATACAACTCTCCAATTGAACCGTCTGCCTTCGAGAGTTCTTGGACTATTTTTAAAGCTTCTGCCCAAGTCGCACCAATACCACCATACTCTTTTGGTACAACCAAAGGTAGTAAACCAGTTTCTCGCAACCGTTGGATTTCTATATCTGGCAGCCCTGCCTTGTTATCTCTTTCCACTGCGGTGGCTGCCAATTCCGTAGATAAAGAAGTAGCAACATTAATCCAATGTTTGGATTCTTGTTTAATTAATAGTTGCACCATTATCTATTTTCTCCTTGTGGTGAGTATGGATGAGGAAATGGGAATTGGAGAAGTTAGGATTCAGTTGCGACACGAGGAGGTATAGTTCGCCCAATTCCCAAGATTTAATCCTTGACATTGCTGATTGAAAATATGAGCTAGTCTCGCGCAGAGAGTAAGAGCTTAAATCAGTGATTTTTCAGTCAGCTGGGCAACAATCTTTTTGAATTAACACTGCTTCTCCTTTAGTTCTGTTGAGTCTACTTAATCTTAAATCCTTACTGAGCAAGCACTTTTACAAAAAAACTATCCTGATAATGGCAAGATTAGTCTCAATTAACTACTGTAAGTCGGTAGATATGTAGTAGTTTGATGCTAATATAGCAGTTTTGCATGGTTGCTTGTAAAAGGCAAGTACATTTTGTAAAAAAATTCGGCGTTGCTGAGTGTAAATATGAATTTGGCTCATCTAGAGGCGCAGTGGGCAGTTCGTTGGGTGGCTGTGCCCACTTGATGATCGCGTTATACCTAAATTCATAATTTCCCCAGTATCTTTAGTTTTTAGCCGCTCAAAATCTTTTTGGGCGGCTAAAACTTAGGGAAAGATACAATTCTTTTGACTACCAAAAAGTAGTACTAGGCAGCAACAGGAGTAGCAAATCTAGCATATCGCTCTATGTAGAATTCCTTGCTGTTGGCGATCGCCACCACAGAATCACGTTGTTTTAAAGCCTTTTTCCATTGACGTAGACGAGTAAATTCCTCTGGTAGCCCAAAGCCTCGGTAGTGCTTCAGTGCAGGTAAACGCTCAAACCAGGGGTAAAAAGTAAAATCAACCAAACTAATAGATTCACCAAACCAGTAAGGCCCTTCTCCTGATAACTTCCCAAAAGCCTCTTTTTCAATAAACTCCAGATGTTTATATAGTTCTTGTTTAGCTGCTTCTTGCTGTTGAACATCAGGACTACGCAAGAGAGTAGAAAAAGCTGGAACAAATGGAGTATTAGCAAAATCAATCCAGATTCGAGCTTGTGCTTTAGCAATGGGGCTGCTAGGCAAAAGCGGTGGATTTGGAAATACCTCATTGAGATATTCGTTAATTACCGCCGATTCCCAGACTCTATTCTCACCATGTACAAGTGCTGGCACTTTTCCATAAGGAGAAATATCTGTAAATCCCTCCGGCTTGTTCTGCAAATTAATCTCAATCAAGTCAAATTCGATGCCTTTTTCTTGCAATACCAAACGCGAACGGTGAGCATAAGGGCAAACAACCGCACTATATATCTTGATTTCAGCCATGTTGATTATTCCTCTATGAATAGGATTGGTTTATTAGCTTTGGCAATTAGTTCAATCCAAAATCCAAAATCTAAAATTGAACTAGAGCCAAGGCACTTCTTCAGGCGCATAACGCAAAGCGCGGAAGACTGAATTTTGCTCCCCACTCGCTACTGCTGACTTCTCACCAAGATTCCGAACAGCAAAGTGAGGATTGACATATTCCCAAACAATCTCTCCTGTAACTGTCACCTCAAATATGCGACCGAAAGCACCTTCTGTAATTAAAGTGTTGCCATTCGCTAGACGCTGTGCGCCTGATATATAAGAACTGAAGAAATTTTGAGGTGGGTTGTCACTGTATTGCCAAACTATTTCTTTCGTTTGACGGTTGACTTCAATCACACGAGAGAAATTCAGGGCAGTGTGACGACGATGTGCGCCATTATCAAAAATTAGGATGTTGCCGTTAGCTAATTCGTTAGGAAAGTGTTGCTGTGCTAATACGTCATCTCCAAGTGTCCAGATAATCTCTCCTGTGTTGCGATCGATAATTACAACGGTAGAGATGTTGCGGAAGCTAACGATAATATTGCCGTCAGCGAGTTCGCCTACAGTATTACCATGAGTCCATTCATGTCGTTGATCTTGGGGAGTGATAGTAAAAATATCTGGATCTAAGTGTTCGTGGGCGTGCCAAGTCCAAACAATCTCACCCCCAGGAGTAACCTCATAAAGTACATCAGCATAGATATCACCGTCTGCTTCTGTTCCTGCTACACCGCCTTTGATACGGGGAATCAAAGACTGAGGTATCTTTTCAATAGCTAATAAAATCGTGTTCCCGTTGCGTAGTCTGCGCCCGTCGTGATGATGATCTGGATGTTTATATTCCCAAATAATATTTCCCTTGGGATCTGCTTCTAAGACAACGCCGCCTTTAAAGGCAGCCCACAAAGGAAAATGTGGCGGAATATCTAGTGTCTTACCATTATAAAAAAGGTTGCCATTGGGTAAAAGATAACGGTCGGTTCGCTCATTTCACAAACAGAATAGCCAAATAACAGCCTGAAAGTGTAGTCTGCAAAGGTGTTCACTAATAATTGAGGCGGCTAGATAACAGTTGCAAAACACTAC
>NZ_JACJSI010000337.1 GCF_014698065.1 Nostoc flagelliforme FACHB-838 | reverse complement strand
ACTAGGGCTAAGTTTCCGTCCAAGAAGCCAGTACATAAGGGGGCAGGAGTTAAATTGGAAACACTTACTTTTTCTGTAATCAATACTGCTTAGAGCTTAACCGAACCGTATTGAGAATTCTCCTACCTCCAACCGACCCCAACGCAGAGGTGCAAGAGATTCCTCCCTACAAGCTGGTTTACGTGAATGGAGCTTGCCCCAAAGTTTATCGCGTGTACAAAGCTGATTCCATGATTGGAGTGATATTTCAACACATTACTCATTGGTCGAATGCAGTAGATAAGATTCGATACGCCGACTCGTTGGATGCAGCAGTGGGATTAAACGACTTCATGGTGATGACAGGTAGATTAACAGCAACTACAGAACAACCATCCACAGAAGAGGAATTACTCGATAAAGAATTTGATGCACTGACGAGTGACGAGTGGGAACGGTTAAAAAGGTATGTTCCACAAGCTTGCTTATTTAGTTGCAGCGTAAAAAACGAGGTGGGCGTTGCTGCCCACTTCTTCAATAAGACTGTTTTACTCACTTCATAATATAGCAATGTCACCCATAGAAATACTACAAGAATTCAACTCATGCTACCTGAAGATTCAGGCGATCGTTCAAGATGAAAACTGGCGGAAATTGATTGCTGATAAGAAGATTGACCCAGAAGCAGCAACTCACTTGGGCGATACATTGCATTATTTGGCTGAGGTAATGGGTTGTGTAGAAGAAATTGTTGAAGTCAAGTTTAATCAAGAGGCAGAAGTATGAAACTCTACGCAACCAGTATTCCTCAATTTTTGCCAAGTTGGGCAAATGTTATATCGAATAATGCAGGTTTGATTGAGGTCGAAATTAATGATGAAGACCCTGGCTTTCATTCAATGATTGAGGAATTATCTACTGAAATTGAGCCAGGAATTATCGGTGTAAAAGCTAGCGATTTGTGTTTAATGTTCAGCATCGAGATGGTTGATACTAACGAAGAGAATTAACAACCAACATATACCAAAACCGAATCACATGAAATTCACAACTGTATCTGTTAGCTACTCTAGGAAATTCAATCTAGGCGACTACGAGTCACTGGAACTAGGTTGTTCTCTATGGGCGCAAGTCGAGGATGGGGAAGACGCGGATGGAATAACACAATTCCTCTATCATCAAGCCAAAGCTTCAGTAAAACTTGCGGCAATGCCTGTCTTGAAAGCCTCAGAGTTTCAGATAAATAAGGTTAAGTCTAACAAAAAAGTGTCTGGTGATATCAATGAAAGTGATTGGTAAACAGGAGCCGGACAATGCAAGAACTAATCAAAGCTTTAATTAAAGCAAAGGCAGAGTTTAACCCCATTCAAAAAGACGGTACTAATCCTCACTTCAAGCACAAATATGCAACGCTAGATGCTGTATTAGATGCTGTCACTCCCGGACTCAGCAAATGGCTACATTCTCGAAATGTTACAAGTCCAAGTGAGCTTGATTCTCTTCAGATTGATGAACTAATAAAGACCATGTGCTTGGCTTGGGCTGGTAATAAGTTTGGACATCCGAATCATGCTATTAACTCTTATCAGAAACAGGTAATCGATGCTGTATTACGAGGTGTTTCTGAGATGGAAGCAATTCAAGCATGGATGGAAGGTGCGCTTGCACAATTACCTGAACTGAATTGAATAACACCAATAGGAAAATATCATGCCGCGAAAATCTACTCATCCTACTCCTACTGATAATTCCTCACTATGCATACAATACCTGCGTCGGTGTGGGGGTAGCGCTCGATTGTGTCATATTAACTTCAGTTTGTCAGTTATTCAAACCTTGATCAATCAAAGAAGGGTAAAGATTAGCAATACTGGTGCAGGGTTTTTTATTGAATTGGAGGATTCCAAATGACTAATCACAAATAAGTTGTTTACCAATCTCAATTAGACCACAAGAGTAAATTGTCTCTTCGCCGACGTACTAGGAGAAGATTCAACCCCAGGATTTTCGTTGATCGCACCATAGAAACAACTGCAATTGTATCTCTACTGTTGACTGGTTTTTCAGGAGTCGGAGCAATGGCTTGCTGGGGGCTGGAGATTATCGAGACTAATAATCCCAACGTAATCATTTCTGGTTGGCAGCAACAGAAAAGTATTTGCTTGGGTGTAATGCTGGTCAGTTTTTCCGCATTCTTAGGGACTTCTTTAGTCGGAGCAAGCCTCAGTACTCAACGAGATAAATTTTAGGGAGAGAAACAACGATGGAACTCAAGTTAACTACATCAGAAATTCGGACTATTTTACAAGGATGTCAATATACGTTGCGGCTTGTGGGGAGTAGTAAAGATTATCGCAGGCTTCAATCGTCAGAGCATTTTTCTACATCAAACGATGTAGTCCTAAATGATGCGTTCAATGTTTTAGAAGAAATAGTAGATGCAATTGATGGTGTACAGCAAGCGACTCAACAGCAAACAAAAAGAATCTAAATTTAGAGGAGCAAAAAAATGACGTTAACTCTAGATAATCGCTCTCGAAACAAAGAATCGTCTCTGACAAAAGCATTGCGGCAGATACAACAGCTAAACTCCAAGATTCAAGAGTTGGAGCAGCAGCATCAAGATTATGTGCAGAAGCAACAAAATCTGATTAGTGCCATTGCCGAAATCTGTGTTTCTCCAATGCAGGAAATACAGGCGCTGCGGATTCTGATTTATCGAGGAGAAGCAGCTTGTCGGCAGTATTTACGTTCAGTGTTGGTTAAACAAAGTCAGGCTTCAAAATGACCATAGGGGAAATCATTTGCCCAGTTCATATAAAAGAGCCAACCATAAATTAAAGCGATCGCCACCGGACAAAGAAGGTGATCGCTTCTGCGAGAAATGGCAGTTAGCTCAAAAGTTAAGTTTTGGGGTAAAAGTATGAGCGCACAAACTGAAGAAATCAAAGAACTTGACCCGTTAGTTTTTTGTGAAATTTGGGGATTAAGTTACGAGCAAGCTTCAGAATATTTAAATATTAGAGCCAGAACAATGACAGCGTATGCTTGTAGTAAATCTTCTAAAACTCATCGTCAACCATCTTCGAGAGTAAAAGCTTTAGCCGCAATACATCATAATAAATGGTTGAAAGAAGGTAAGAGCTTTCGCCCCGAAGGAGCTTGGTAAATATCCCACTGAAAATTTATGAGTTATCAACAAAGTTGTCAACTTAGTAGCTTGAACCGCTTGGCGCGGTTTTTTATTATAAAAGAGCAAGGTCAATAGACAGTCAATAGACACTGGTCATTGATATCCACATGGACATCCATATTGATATCCATATTGACACTTAGATGCTACGGATATTGACTATCTTTTTAAGGCTATTGATACGGATTTGACTAAGTTCATGGAATCAGAATGGAGAAAACAACTTTTTAATCAAAAACGAAGCCGATCAGGGGTAAATCCCTTAGTTTTACCAATGTCAAAAGCGAAAGCGGCGAAAATTTTAGGTATTTGTCCCCGGACATTGGAACGATGGGCAAAAGTCGCTTCTTTGATTCCAGAGTATAGATTAATACTTTTAAGGATGCAGACATTAGCCCAAGAGAAAAATCTCCGTGCTGCACCGATCACATCTTATCAAGTGTGGGTGGTAGGAAAGATTGGTGAATTATTTGGAGATATCACTCAAGGGATTGACAAAAAAGCTCTCGTCGAAGCAATTGTTGAAGCAAATAAAGTCGAGTACACCCGCGCCCAGTTTGAACAAGAGCAACTGGGATTTACATCACACAGTTTAGGAGAAACACATCATGTCGGATAGCATATTTACTCGTGCAGAATTGTTTGAATTATTAAGTGCCAATTACAGCACACAACAAATTATTGCTGGATTAGAACAACTGGCTCAGTCAGATCCAACAGTTGACCCAAATGCAGAAGAATTTCCTGTAGAAATCAGCGATCGCTTAGAAAAGTTGTTCAATCTAGCGCAAGCAACCCTCGACAAATCGAAGCTGTTAGGAGGTGAGAGCAATTTGGCGAATATACAAACTCATGCCATAGAAAGTGTGAGTGAACAATTACATCTTGCTGGAGTCAGTCGGGAAACTTTTAAAGCATTCTTGGACATCGTGGCAGGCAAGGCTGTTGCTCAAGCGCTGGCAGTTCATGAATTTGAGCAAGAATTGTTCGATGAAATCACCAGTGAACTTGATGCTCGTTCATTACAGCGACGGACAGAGCAAGGCTTTGATGAAATAGCGTTTATTTATCAGTTGGCCAAGAATCCCGAAATCAGGCAACAAATTACCCAAGAGTACGGGTTAAAGACTGGGGATGAGGTAAAGAAACAAGTTCAAACCCTGACTACCACTGCAACTGTTGGTTTTGACCCAAAAGCATTTTTAGACGAATTAGGAGTGCCGACATCAGAAAAAAAGTCTACACGACCCGCGACAATTCAGGATCTGAAAAATTTGACACGCTCTTTGTTGAGCAAACAAATTCAGTCGCCAACTTAAAATGGCGCAAGTTCTTCGAGCAGAATCTTTTCGGATTCTCAATTATTTTTTTCTTAATTTGTATTGGGCTGTCTGTTTACATTCGTGTTGCTAATGCACCGCCGCCCCAAACAACACAAAGTATCGATGGGCAACAACCGTAAAATATTCCGGTTGAGTGACAATGAAATACCAGAAGCAAGCGATGTTGGGATTATTGGGCATGGGGTTAATCGCAAGTCCTTGGTTATCGCAACTGCCAGCCCAATTCAAAACTTACAACAGTGGCATTACTATTCGTGAGTCAGAGAACTAGAACGTATTAAAGCCGAGCAAAGGGCAGAAACCGCCGACAAAATTAACTCTCTTGGAGTTACGCCCTCATTCAGTAAGTTACGAATCAGGAACTATTTAGACTCAAAAAAACGTAACCCTAGACCCGACATTACAGGTTATTTAGAAGATGAGACAGTTTTTGTGTATGACTCAACTGAGTTATGTATTGGGCGAATTGAACAAAGGCAATGGAAATGGAAATATCGGTTCAAAAACGCTTGTAAGAATTCGCCACTGTACCAAGATTCCCGTAATTGATTTATGAAATATCTCACTCCAAACAAATCTAATTCACAACCAAAACCAGAATCATCACCACAAAAAGAGCCGAAAAAAGGAGGGAGTGACTACCTAGAATTATTAGCTCGGTGGATTGTGGCATTAATCTCACTGCCAGTCATCTTTATCTCACATATCATTGCCCAATTCGTTACCCCAGGCACACCCGGATACAAGCTGGTTGGTGCAATTGGTTTCTGGATTGGTACACTCCTTTCTACTGATAGCATCTGGCAAGTTTTATTCCAGGGAAAACCGATTTTTCCGTGGTTTGAGCAAGAATGGATCGGTTGGATCGGTTGGTTACAATTACCGTTCAATGTGTTGTTTTGGATTAGTTTTGGCATCTCGGCATTAGTGCAAGTGATGGAAGCGCGAACCTTACGTGGTAAAAATCCCCAGCAAGCCAAGCATGAATTTGAAGATTCCAAGCAATATACTTTGGGTACAAAACCGACTGGAAACATCGATTTGACAGTCGCGCTCTGGGGTGATTATAAAGCTGCTGGCATGAAAGAACGTCATACAGGTGGAGCGATCGCACTATTTTTCTGGGTTTTGGATCTGACTACTACCTTCGTTGGCCGTAATCCCTTCCGCTACACTAACCCAGGTTTAATCCTGGCTTGTTTTGCTTACAACGTAGTTTCAATGATGGCAGGCGAGATTGGTTACGGCATTTGGAAACTTACTAAATAAGGCAGGGGAGCAGGGGAAGCAGGGGAGCAGGGGGAGAAAGAGATTGCTTAATAAATAGAAAATACAAGCAAAGAGATGAATAAACAGGCTATTAAAGACCATAAGGATTTAGAAGTTTATAAAATGGCATTTGATACAGCTATGCGGATTTTTGAACTTTCTAAAAGTTTCCCGATAGAAGAAAGATATTCATTAACAGATCAAATTCGCAGATCATCCCGTTCTGTATGTGCGAATTTTGCAGAAGCATGGAGAAAACGGCGATACCAAGCAGCATTTATAGCTAAATTAAATGACTGTGAAGCAGAGTCAGCAGAAACTCAAACTTGGATTGAGTTTGCTGTTAAATGCAACTATCTTAATGTTGAATCTGGCAGAGAATTGTATGGAGCCTATAATCGCATTCTTGGTGGTTTAGTCAACATGATTAATAATCCATCACCTTGGCTAATAAAACATTAGCTCCCCCTGCCCCCCTGCGATCCACACTACAAGACTTCACTAAAATGAGAGAGATGCAGCAAGAAATACCAATGCTAGGAACCAAAGAAACGGCACTTTTACGTGACGACTACCCCAGCATTGAGTATTTGGAAGCTGGGAATACCGCCTCTTGGTTACAGGAACGTCAAGATCAGTTATTAGTCCGCGCCAAAGATGAGCGTAATGGCATGAATCTTGCTAA
>NZ_JACJSI010000336.1 GCF_014698065.1 Nostoc flagelliforme FACHB-838 | reverse complement strand
AGGCAAGGAACATTAAACCCTTGTTGATAACTACCGGAAATTGAGCGAGTCCGGTTTGCTTCTATCTCTCGCAGTACAATGTCAACTTTACCGATGAATGAAAGGTCGAGTGTTTGCAGCCCTGGCAAATTATCCCAAGTGAGAGTGGACAATCCAGGTACTCCATTAATTTTGGAGTCTTGCCAATCCCCAAATCGATTAATAGATGTGTTTTGAATATTGGAAATAGATGTTAGTGAGTAATTTTTTAAATTTATTACTCTTCCTAATTGAACATCACGTAAACGAGAATTCTGGCTGGCGTTACCTATTGTGCCCCCAGTAATTCCAAATCTTCTCAAAAAATCGCTGACAGGTTTAACACTTGTAACATTTCTATTACCTAAGCCAGGAATCGCTTCGGTTAAAGATGGTAAAGTTTGCCATTGAGTTAATTGAAAATCATCTAATGTTAACCCATTTAAATTGATTCCTTGTGCTGAAGCTATGGTTGAGAGATTTAAATTTTCTATTCCTAATTGAGGTGTTTCAAAATCTCCCAGTTCCATAAACTCGCTAATGCTTTGTCCTGCCGTCCAAGTTCTAGTTTCTGTACCTCTTGTGCGTGGATAGGTAACACTTCCACTTTCAGAAATAATCATGTCGCTGAACTTGAAGCGCGACCAATCAGGAGTAAACCCATTAGGTGAATTGATAACGGGTACTTGTGCTGAAGCCTTGGGTAGCAAAAAGCCTACAAAAGAGTTCAATAGCCCATATCTTATGAAACTATGAAGAAACAAGCTACCTACTAAACTAAAAAAGATTAAGTAACGTAAGGCGTTATCATTGAGGCGAAAAGATGATTTCATAAACTATTACCTTGTCTTAAATTATCAGAATTATTATTCAAAGCAATTAATTTGTTAACTAAGTCTTGAGAGACAGAAGCCTTATTAGTAGCAGTAGAAATGTCATCACCTGCTTGTATATAACCGATTAACTCTTGCAATCGTTGGTGTAGTTCATCTTGCTGAAGAATCCATCCACTTTTAATAGCAACAACAATACCGCCTCGAATTTGGTTAATTGTTTGCTGTGTTTTAACTAATGATTGCAATTGAGGTTTCGGGGCTGTTTGTTCTCGTGCGACATCATTCAGAATCGTTACCTGACTATATTTAGGAGTGCTATTACTTGTTGCTAGCCGAAAACTGTAAGCTTTACGCTCTCCAGAGGATGACTGCGTAATTACTGTTAACAAAGTGGTAGATGTTTGCGGTATTCCGGGAATGTTTACTCTTTTGATCCGTCGCAGATGAATCAGTCCAGCGCCGGGGCTAGAGCAATTCTGATCCAGTCCCGATAAACAACCATCTGTGTCAAGCAGAATTTGCGACGGATCATCTAACCAGACTTTTTTAATTGTCTCGCCAATTTCATAGAAAGAAATTGCTACACCGTGACCATTCCAGATGTTGATAGTTTGTAGTTTGGCCTGCGTCCCACTAGCTTGAGTCTGTTTGATCGTGCGAACAACTGGTGCGGCAATTGTGGATAGTGGTACACAAGCAAATGCTAGAGCCAACGGTATACCAATCAAAAACTTTTTCATGGCAACTCCAGAGAACGATTTACATTAAAAGTGACTTTGGTTCCCTGTGGAATAAACCAAGTATTGGGGCGGGAAGTAACTTCTTGAGTAGTACGTTGATTGCGTTGACTAAGATTTTGACTGATGTTACCAAAAAAACCTGACATTAACGCACCAGTGAGATTGCGCTGATTGCCACTACTACGTCTGCGAATCCTGCCTGTGGATTCATCAAGAATTTCTTCTTCACTATCCGGTTGGTTCATAATCTCCCCAACCTTCCCTAATGCAGACACAGCACCGCCAAACAAGTCACTTCGTGCAATCTCGCCGCCCCTGTCTTGAAATCTTCGAGCTATCAAGGGTCTACCACCAACTCCTGTCACGGAAATCGTACCCGCAGAAATAGGATATTCTGTATTATCTTTGATGATCGCTCTGACCGACGCTACAGCGTAACTGCCGCCATCAACCGAAGCTAATTCGACTGCCAATAAACTACCCGAAGGGATTGCCACTTGGCCATAGTTATCGCGTAAATCCTCTTGCAGTTTAGCAATAGACTTAGTGTTATTAGAGGTTGGTGTTTGTGTTTTTCCTGAACCATTAACTGTGGTTTGAACTAATGGAGTAACAATCACACCAGTAGCAAATGAGCCAACTGTCAAATAACGAGTTTGTTTACCTTGAATAATTTGGCTTTCTTGAGGTAAATAATTGTTAGCTAAAGTAATCTTGTTAACCTTAGAAGTCGCTTGCCACCTGGGGCGGAGCTTTTCAATCGAGTCGCTTGAGTTTTGCGGCGTGGTTGGGTCAAAATTATTTGTATTTGTTTGTTCATTTTGTTCATTCGGTTGATTTTGAATTGCTTGAGATTGAGCCGGATCTAATGAAGATTGTTTGCTGGTGCTAGTTTCGGCGTATGCGATTTTGCCGTAAGAACCGATGCCACGGAGTTTGTTCAATTGTTCAAGGGGATCTAGGGGCGTGAGTGTCCGTGCAGATATAGAGGATCTTGGAGAAAAACTCGTGCGTGTTGGTGGCTGAGTGTAGGTTCTTCTAGGTTGTGGTGCAGTCTGAGTTACGCGACGTGGTTGTGTATTTTGAACAGTCCGTGGTGCAGGTCGTGGAGATGGTGGGTTAGATGGCGGGTTAGATGGCACAACTTTTTGGTCTACTGAAACTGGTACTGGCGTTGGTTGGTCAAATTTATTTTTGTTAATGCGACCTAACTCATCTTCTTGATCCGACAAAGCAAGTTTTGCACGCGCATCACCGTCTCCATCATCACTTTGCTGGGCTTGTTCAGTGGTGGGTATTTCCTGCGTTAAGAGACCAATCTTTGGTGCTGGTGCGGGGTTGAAAACACCATTGAGCATCAAAAATATCGCTAAAAATCCAACTCCAAAAGGGACAGCAATTATTGCTAGTCTTGACCAAGGAGAAGTAACAAATGTGTGCTTAGTCGGTACTAATAAACTTTCCGGTTCTGATGCTTTATTACCATTAGTTTTATTAACATCATCTATTTTAAGCAAATCTTCTAAAGTCGATACAAACCTATTTTTATTATTATTTTCACTCATTTTCTTTTGCCCAAATCTAAATCGACAATTTCGGTAATTTCTAATCCGGCCTTCCTTGCCGAATAAATTTTCTTAGACAGTTCACTAGTATTAGCTGGGATATACTCTGGATTAGAAATTGATGAAAGTGTAATGGTTTTATTAAAAGTAATCCCTTTGCCGGAATTATCACTACGTTCAAAAGTTACCAGCGTGCCAATAAAATCTATTTCCCATTTGCCATCTCTGAGTTGCCGTGGCTGTGAAATAAATCTAGGGATTAAAGATACTTGTGTATCACCATTGAATATGCTCGTGGGAGTAATTGAGGCTAATTTTTTCAGAAATGCGGCTCTAAATCCTCCATTCTCACTCAACGCAAAGGCAGCATCATAAGCTTTACTTGTGACTCGGCTATTAGATTTATTATTAATCTTGCCTACTTCTACCCCAGTATCTTGCTTAGTTATCGGCTCACCTTTTTCATTGAAAGCTTGTACTATCCCATCCCAATTAAACATCTTAATAAAGGTATCAGAAATAAACTTTCTAATCACTTCATCAGAGCGTTTCTGAGGGTCTACTGCCCTAGCGGAAATCGTCTCACCTGATGATAATTGTACCAGGGCTAATTGCTTTTGATTTAGTATGCTGATTGATTGCCCCATAATTGAGGAATTGTAATAAGAGCGAAAATCCCGCCATTGAAAACCCAACTAAAGAGATTATTCCAACTCGTGTTGTCACATATTTATTGTATCTGAGTAATTGTAATGGCTCTTTATTAGCAGGAGAGGCTTTTTGATGATTCAGCATAGGCTTTATTTAGCTAATTTTCCGACTAAACTACCACCTTTAGTAGCAACCCCTTTAGCAACCTCAATGGCAATCCCACTGTAACTTTCAGCAGCTTTATTGATTTGAATTAAAACAGAAATGCCACCACCAGCTGCTAAACCTGTAGCTAAGAATGGCGCAATTATACCAATTGTAAATAGAAAGAACATTGGCTGATAAGATTTAGAATCAGCGACTAATTGCCCGGCGAAACCAACAATGATATTGAAGCAAAGTTTGCCAAAACCTATACTGAAATATCCTACTAACCAACTGTAGATTGATTTAGCTCCGTAAGGTAGCAGAGAACCACCAACAGCTATAGGCCCCAGCAGTGCTGTTACGAGCATAGTCAGTTCAATTCCCCATTGGTAAGCCCCATTCATTCCGACTAAAATTATCGTAACTATGTCAGTAACAGCAGACCCAACAAAAGCGTTAATGGGAGATAAAATTAAATCAATTCCATTTGCTTGACCATCTTTCACATCATTAAAAGCATCGATAGCGCCATCAATTGCATCTACAAACCAAGAAAAAGCCCCATTATTTTTGTTAAACTTGTCTGGATATTTTTTGGTTAAATCTTCTTTAGCTTGATTCAAACAATTGATTTCTTCTTGTTGACTTAAAGATGAATTTCTACATTTATTTACAGCAATACCAATAGCGCTACGTGCTGCTTCAGTTCCCAATGCACTTTCATACGCTTGCTTGAGATCGATTCCTGCCGCCGCTTCGCTAAGAACTATATTATTTACATTATTAATATAGTTTCTAATCCCCAAAGTTGACTTTCCTAGTACATCCCCCTTATTACTGAGCAAAAGAATTACTATTAACGGCCAAATAAAGTCTGTATAAGCTCTTTGCTCTTCCCCCGCCATCATTTTTTTTGTCCATTCAACGACGAAGAAAGTTAGTGTTGCTATAGCGAATAAAGCTCCGACTGTACAAACTGCTGAATAAACACCACCTCTAATAGTTTCGTTCCAAAGCTCATCAAATCCTTGTGCTATTGAAGCTGCATTTTCTTTTGCTAAATCAGCTAAATCGCCACCATCTAATTGCGCTAGTAAAAACATGATTTGAATCCTTGCTCAATACAGTAATTTTGAAAGATATTTGAACGCTACATCAGTCAGCAGAAGTAGGATCTAGCCGTGCATTAAGTACAACTTCATGTAATAGAGATAATCTGCCATCTTCTTCGGAGTTCTGCTTTTTCCGTTGGGAGTCAAGATGATCTGCCACTTGCGTCAGCATCAGGTTAGAGTAAGCATTGTCCTGTCGGGCTAACAGCGAATCAGTACGTTGTTCTGCTAACATCGACACAATTAAGCCGTTCTGAGCAGCGATCGCTTTGAGAACGTTTTGAGAGGCATCCATGTTCTGAGCTTGATCAGAAATATCTTTTGCTTGCTGGGCGATTTGTGCAGTAGTATCAATTTTTTCTTGAGTTTGCTGCTGTCCTTTTTCACTGACCACGCTAGCGACAGAAGCCAAAGCTAGGTCACGTGAGAGCTTCTGTGCTTTTTCTTGGGCAACAGGATAAGAATAATCATCCTTAAGTGAATCCTTCAATTGATCAGCCGAAGCAATTGGGTCAGGCGCACCTAATTGTCCGATAGAACTATCAATTGCAGCTGACGCGTTTTCTTTGATGTCAGCCCAAGCACTGTTAATCTCATCAGATGCCCAGGTTTGAATTTCACCAACTTCACTTTGAAGATCCGAAACTAATGAATTGATAAAATCGTTAATACTGAAACCATAACTAGGTGCAGCTATCAATAAACTGCCAACTGTAACAGAGATTATTACCCCAATTGTCCGCTTTTTCATTTAAGCTACCTGCCTTGTATGTGATTTTGAAATCAAATGTTTAGCCAAGTCTGATAACTCTTCCCCTCGAATCATTCTGATATAATCCTCACTAAATTTGACTAACCCAAGCAGAGGATTATCTTGATAGTATTTGAGAAACAAACTGCGTAATTCTTGCTCGTTGGGATTATTAGCAACTGAGGCTAATAAACAGTAAGCGGGATAATAGCGACAAAAAGTTAGCTTGCCGTTATCATCAAGCAACCACTGAGAGTAAATCCCTGACTTTTTTGGATAAAAAGCTTCCGTACTATTGACCCTGATGATTTCAGTTGGATATTTAAAGCGAACAATAAACGGGTCAACGGCTGATGATTGAATCCTGCCTACTAAACGTGTAGTGATATTGGCAAATATCTTCTGTGCAGATGCACTCTGATATATAGTCTCTGGTTCTTGAGCCGAGATGATGACACGGATACCAGACTTCGCACCATTGGCACACAATCGCCCAATCAGGTCAGCGATCGCATCGAATTGGAATAAAATTGGTGCTTCATCCAGGAAAAAGATGCTGGCTTTTGATGATAATGCGCGGCGTAAAGCAGCAGAGTATGCACTAAGAGCGAGTATGGCAGCATCAGCTTCACTCGATAAATTACGTAAAGCGAATACTAACAATTTGGCAT
>NZ_JACJSI010000335.1 GCF_014698065.1 Nostoc flagelliforme FACHB-838 | reverse complement strand
GAGGCATGAAGGTAATCGGGGCAGCGCGGAAAACCGAGAAATCCTGACTGTGCTACTTCTTGCACTGTTAGTTGGATTATCCCTATTCTGTCACTCTCGGAAAACAATAGTCGAAGCAAGAGTTTGAAACTTTGATTGAGCCAAGCTTTGAACTTTTATTTTCTAACTCTAACAGTAACTAAAATTTATAGCCAAAACCTGAAAACTAAAGCTGCAAAAGCCTTACAGGGATTAGCTTCTCCCAGATTGACAAAACAGGGTTAAATTGGTATAAGCCCTGTTTTGTCACTTTCGGAAAATAATAATCAGAGCGAAACTCTGAAACTTTGATTTGATAAAGTTTTGAGCTTTTTTTTTTCTAACAAAAACTAAAATTTATAGCCAAAAACTGAAAAATAAGGCTCTCAAAGGCTTGCAGGCATTGGCTTCTCCTAAAGTGACAGAAGAGGGATAAGTAAATATATTTTTATGTAGCTCATAATTAAATTATTTTAGTATTGACGATTAGTCATTCAGTTGAAGATAAGCTAATTCACATTTTGAAAAAATATTTGATTTGTTTTATTTATCATTTTACCAATTTTTACAATTATCTATGTCATTTTGGAATCTCCCTTAGTTTTTATTAGTAAATAAGATGCATTTGCCCTGCGTTGAACCCTCGTAAATTGGCAAAGGTATTGTTGGACATTGGATATTACTTTCCACGAAAATGAATGCCGAATTTGTTCTTTACATAGCCCAGAAAACTTTGCTTTACTACGTTGCATTGCTCTTAATGCATTAGAGCGAGAATCATCTTTTCGTCGCAGTATTCGCCAAAAATCACGACGAGTAGCTATGAACGATGACTATATGCTTTTTGTGTTGGCTGCGACTCTCTCAAACTCAGTACCTCTGCCATAATCCCCCTGTCAATAGGGTTTGAGACGCGCTAACCCTAACTGCGATATTAAATCTTAATCAGAAGTTCATAAAACTTTAATAGTTAGGAAATTTTATCTTAATAGTCCACAAGTAACTTTACCTTAGATGTATTATAAATACTTCTCTGCAATCTCAGTTGTTATAGCAAGCTTTGTTTGTGTAGCTGAGGCAGTATGTTGTGGACTTTTTCCGTTATCGCAAATGTCCTCCAGACTATTAGTTGAAGGACGATTCGGATATTTGAAACACTCTCAGAAATTAACAAGTCGAAATTAAGGAGAAAATTCTCATGGTTCTTTACGGCTATACAATCGGAGATTCGGATAGCAATCCGAATGTGGCTGGAACACAATTCGCAGTTTACCGCTTTCCTATAAGCCCATTCGGTAGTACTCCTCAATTAGTAGGTCGGATCAATGCTGCGAATATTCAGAACAACGACTTAGAAGGGCTAGGAACTAACCCCGCTACTGGAAGGGTAAGTGCCGTTAATGAAGCACGAGCATCCGGTTCAACAGCAACAATTGATCCAACTATTGTTCGGGTTAATAATGTCGATCAGCCTTTTGCTCCAGCCAGTGCATCACCAACGCGTTCGCCATCTGACTCACGTCGTTTTGGGTTTGACTCTGGTGCTGACTTTGGGCGTGACATCTCATCAACTGGAACGGTACTGTCGACTAATGTTTTGTACAACATTTCGGGCAATAATACCACCAGTAATGGAGTACCAGTAGGAAGCTCTCTTTACGAAATTACTGTACCTACTACTGGAGGCGGAGTTGTTACGCTTGTAGACCAATTTGGTGCAGCTACTACTACTGCACAAAGGCAAGGAACTGCACCTACTAATCCTGGAAAATTTGCTGATGGATTAGCTATCGATAATCTCACCCCTGGTCGGACTCGCGCTCTTGCGAGCGATTTCACTAATACAGATGAAACTACAGGCGACACTACTAGAAATAACCTGTACAAAGTTGATTTGCTTACTGGTGAGCTATCTGCGCCGATTGTGCTGAGAAATTCTTCAGGTCAACCTCTTAATCTCAACGCAGATTCTGGACTAGCATTTACTAACCTTAGCGGCTCTACTCAAAGACTGTTAGCTTTGCTCGAAACTGGGCAAGTCTACGAGATCACAGGCTTCCAAGACGAGCTTAGTGCATCAGGTTTAAGTTTAGGCACTGCCACAGGTGTTAACGGTGCTGGTTTTGCAACCGCCACCTTACTTGGTACAGTCAATTTACCTAGTGCTTCAACTGGAGCAATTGATTATGAAGGCTTTACGATTGTTAACGAATAACAGTCGTTAGAATACCCTTTTATTAGAACTCTTACAAAAGCTACTTTTGTAAAAGTTGGAGAAAGGGTTAAGTAAAGGATAAAAGAAAACTCAATCTGTTTCATCCTTTACTTAACCCTTTTATTGATTAATGTTATAAACTCTAGTATCTAAGGTTTTTAAGTATTACTTGCTGTCTAAGTCACCAGTTAAAAGGTTAATTAAATTTAGCTAAAAATACTAAAGACAAAAAAATCGCTATTGGCTTGAAAATAAGAAATTATTTTTTATTTTTTAATATGATTTATGTTCAGGACATCTCTACTAAATTTCTTACTACTATAGAAGGATTTGACCAATTACCAGATGAGGTACTCGCCAATTTATCACAACAATTGCAAATTAGGCAGTATCGCATTGGTGAGAAAGTCATTACTAATGAAATACTTCTTGAACAAGTAATATTTATTTACGAAGGACAGGTACGCTTATTAGGATACGACTTGCACAGGCAAATGCTAACTACTTTAAAATTATTACAACCAGGAGCCTCTCTTGGTGAAATTAGTTTGTTACGTGGCGTAGCTTGTGAGTTGGCGATCGCTTCTACAGAAGTAGTATGTTTAACCTTAAGTGCAGCAGAATATTTTAATCTTCTTGCTTGTTATCCAGACTTTGCCAATATTCGTACAAATCAAAGTTATTTAGCAGAAGTTTTTGACATTCTCAAGTCGCAAGCAGAAAAACAAGCTAATGCTGTTTTAAATCTTAAAGAGTTAGCTGAAAAAGCTTTAGTTGGAGCTACAATACATTACCTTTCTCCAGGAATAACTCCAATCACACAATTAGATAAGGAGAATATCTGGTTTGTCAGTAGTGGTAAAATTACAAATTTATTACCTAATTCTCATTTAAACTTGAACGATGTTGGAGAAACTATCAAAGTCACAGCGGAAATTCCAGCACGTTTGATTGGCCTGCGGGCATCAGATTTGCTACTGCAAGATTTTCCAGAAGTAGAACCCCAAATTAGTGATAAGCCACAGCAGATTGCAGATGAATTAGAAATTCCCTACGCACCAGAAGAAATCGCCAACTCAAATCCTTACCCATCCAAAAGTTCAAAAAAACGTAAAAAATACCCATTCTTTTCTGGTAAGGGAGAACTAAATGTAGCCATTGCCTGTTTCCAAATGCTCACAAAGCACTTGGAAATGCCATTTCGTCGGGAAGTAGTTCGTCGTATCTTATCTAAACAACTTAAACGCCAGGGAAATATATCATTTCAAGCTTGTGCTTACTTGTCAGAGTTAATTGGACTCAAAGCGCAATTAATAGATTTACCCATCGCCGCAGCCACACGCATTCCCGCACCAGCATTGATTCGCTATGGTGATAATTATGCAGTTTTATATGCAGCCGATACCAGTACGATTGTTGTGGGTGCGCCATCCAAGGGAATCATCCGCTGCAAACCCACAGAATTTGTTGATCAATTAGATGCTGATCAGACCAATTTACCACCGCGAGTCAAGGTATTACTGCTTGCTTCCACTAAAGAAACACCCCAAAAGCATTTTAGTTGGCGTTGGTTTCTTCCTTATCTATCACGTCACCATCAAGTACTGATAGAAGTATTTATTGCTTCTTTCTTCGTTCAGCTAGCAGCACTAGCAAATCCCCTGGTCGTGCAATTAATCATTGACAAAGTTATTGCTCAAAATAATGTTAATACTTTGCATATTTTAGGAGTACTACTATTAGTTATCGGGCTATTTGAAGCCGTGCTGACCACATTGCGAACTTATTTATTTGTCGATACCACTAATCGCATCGATATAGGTTTAGGGTCACAAATTATTGACCATTTGCTGCGGCTACCACTACGTTATTTTGAACGCCGACCTGTAGGTGAACTATCTACTCGAATTAACGAATTAGAAAATATCCGAAAGTTCCTGACTGGTACTGCTTTGACAGTCGTTTTAGATGCTGTTTTCTCTGTGGTTTATATTGGTGTGATGCTGATTTATAGTTGGCAACTCACCTTAGTTGGTTTAGGGACAATTCCAGTATTTGTCATTATCAGTTTAGTTGCCTCTCCGACTATTAGCAGACAGTTACGCGCCAAAGCTGAACGGAATGCCGAAACTCAATCTTATTTGGTTGAGGTCATGTCAGGAATTCAAACAGTAAAAGCGCAAAATATTGAATTGCGCTCGCGCTTTTCCTGGCAAGAGCGTTATGCTCGTTTTGTTGCAGCTGGTTTTAAAACTGTAGTTACTTCTACCCTTGCCAATTCTACTAGCGACTTTCTCAACAAACTCAGTAGCTTGCTAGTTTTGTGGATGGGAGCTTACTTAGTTCTGCAAGGAGAATTAACGCTCGGTGAATTAATTGCCTTTAGAATTATATCCGGTTACGTTACCAGCCCAATATTGCGTCTAGCTCAAACTTGGCAAAGCTTCCAAGAAACTGCTTTATCTTTAGAGCGTTTAAGCGATATTGTTGATACACCACAAGAAGCAGAAACAAACCGCCAAAACATTCCCCTACCAGACATTAAAGGGGCAGTAAAGTATGATCATGTTTCCTTCCGATTTTTACCCAGTGGCCCTTTGCAACTTTCTAATGTCAATCTCGACTTTGCTCCAGGAAAGTTTATCGGCATCGTCGGACAAAGTGGATCTGGTAAAAGTACGATGATGAAATTACTGCTCAGGCTTTATGAAGTAGAATCTGGCAGAATTTTGATTGATGGCTATGATATTTCCAAAGTCGAACTTTATTCGCTACGACGACAAGTAGGTGTAGTTCCCCAAGAATCGTTGTTATTTGATGGTACAGTCCAGGAAAATATTGCACTGACAAATCCCGATGCTACAACTGAGCAAATTATTGAAGCGGCAAAAGTCGCAGCTGCTCACGAATTTATCATGAACTTACCCAACGGTTACAACACGCGGGTAGGAGAACGGGGTGCAGCACTTTCCGGTGGACAACGACAAAGAATTGCGATCGCTCGTTCTGTTTTACAACGACCAAAGTTACTAGTTTTAGATGAAGCCACTAGTGCTTTAGATTATCCCACAGAGCGACAAGTCTGCCTCAACTTAGCCAAAGCATTCCAGGGAGATACGGTATTTTTTATTACCCACCGCTTGAATACTGTAAGTCACGCAGATATCATTGTCGTGATGGATGCTGGCAGAGTTATAGAACAAGGAAACCATCAACAACTAATGGCTGCCAAAGGTCATTATTATTATCTCTATCAGCAACAAGAAATAAATTTAATAACTACTAATCCTTAACCAGAAATTCTTAAAACCTTAACAAGTGAGAAATCTTTTCTTAACAGTAGTCAAGTAACCTGCCCTTCGAGCTAAAAAATCGACTGGAATTTTGCAAAAGTCACTTTTAACCTTAATTTTTGGCTTTTAGAAGGTAAATTATAGAAACTTAAAATACTCATGCAATGTTAAATGATTTCTGACAACTCTATTTTTTCAATCTTTTCCCATTTTTGTTTTTCAAATTAGTTCAATAAATTTCAATTACTCCTAAAAAGTTTTATGCCTATTTTTAACCGTACAACTTTGACAGCTGCTTTTTTCTCCTTAACCTTGACTTTCCTGACTAATCAAACGGCTAGAGCACAGACGCAAGACTTAGTTTCAGAAGATAAGTTTGACGCAGCTTTTATCATTATCTCACCAGTCGGTGCGGTAGCTAGTCACGAAGCTTCAAACTTGAGCTTTGAGCAAACAACCGCTCTCCTTAATTCTAATTTTTCTTTATTTTCCAACCTTACATTAACTACCGTTCTTCAACAAGTTACCTCAAATAGTTATAACTTAAATTTCTTGCTGACTACAGGTTCTAATGCTGGATTTATTCCTCCAGAAATTGGACTAGGAGGACAAGCGGTCAATGAATGGAGAGTCGATATTGGTAACTTTATCTCTGGCATCAATAATGGAATAGATTTCCTTACTCCTGTTACTTATAATTCAGCGCAAGGAAGCTGGTTTGATGACGGCAATTTAGTGCTTGAAACAAGTTATCTACCTCAACTGAATGATAGTAGTACGACAACTAAGTTTCTCGGACAATTTGAGGTAAGACTCAACACAGGTGATTTAGGAGCTTTTGGTAATGGGATTGATACTTTTGCCTTAAAAGTCAACGTAACCACAACGAAGCAACCAACTCAAGAAGTTCCCGAACCTTCAATCAATGGTGTGTTGTTGATTTCTGCAACCTTAGGGCTAGCTTTAGCTCGACGACGCAAAGGTGACAAAAGTTTTTCTTGAGTAGAAGATACTG
>NZ_JACJSI010000334.1 GCF_014698065.1 Nostoc flagelliforme FACHB-838 | reverse complement strand
TGTCACTTTCGTATATTTTGTTTTGGATAGCAATACCAGGTAGAACAATCATAGAGCAGCTCTTGAGAGGATAATCTGGTACACCTCAAACTATACAGTAATCCAGCTATCTAGATTTTTCATCTTCTGAAATCCTATTTGGTTTTGTTCATTTCTAGCCAGTTGCAGACTGATGGCGTTCACTTCCGAGCGCTGTCTCAATATGTAGAGCGTTTCTACAGCACTCACGCTTACAACTGGCATAGCACGGGACACCAGTTGCGGAAAGTTTTGCCACATCCCTCGTACAACTTAACTTCCTTACTGTCCCGTTGTGGTGATATCTCATTGAAACTGCAACCCAAAGACATTGGATGCCAAATTGCCAAAGTTGTTCAGGGTATTATCCCATACTCCGACTCCAGAAGCGTCAATAATTTCTCTTCCACAACAGTAAGATTTGGTCGATTCAGCTTCCCCAATAACTGCAACAGGCTTTTGACTGTCTCCTCCAGCGAATCTGAATACACTCGACCGATGCGATCACCTACGGTGGGCGGTTACGCCATCGCAAATCACCCGCATCTGCTCACGCTCCGCAGGCAAGTATTCGCTGCACCGCATCTTTGACAATGCGATGAGATGGTACTTTCCCGTTGGCAGACTCTACAGCTTGCTTCCATGCTTCGGGCTGAATGTCCGGCTCAAGCTTGGACAGTGGTCTAACTTGCCACTCATTCGTCGGCAAAATGTGATCGTTCCGATCACATTTTTGCTCTAAGTTATCAAATATTACTGCTGCATCCATTAGAAGATAAGACTGCCGACGATTATGGCCAAAGCGATGGCTTCGCCAACGCCAAGGGCGAACGCGGCAATACTCCTCAAAGGTTTTGTGAGTAGAGCGATATAACTTGCGATCCCGTAATTCCATTAATGCCTTTCCTGCCTCAAAAAAGGCCCGTTCCACCTTTCGCTCCAAATGCAGGCGGTAAGCGTAGCCATGCCGTCAGGCTTATCGCTCTGCTCCTGCTCGGTTAATTCTGGAACTTCAACAGCAGCAACGTCAATGATTGCTGAAGCTGGGTCTTCTGAAGGGGTAATGTCTGAGTTGGGAAATTCTGGATTGTGTGATGCGGAGATGGTGGCTTTTTTTGCGGTTACGGGGTGGGGCAGCAAGTCAACATCTTAATTCTTTTGGGCAATATGAAAAGGCTCTAAACGGTCAAGTGCAAGCGGATGTTTGGCTACGATGGGAGCAAATAGCGGTGAAGTATTTATACAGAATCTGACCAAAGTTACTAACCTCTCTTCATTGCGATCAGTAAAGCAACGCCTCGAATTGTAACTGCCTTCTCAATTACTCATTTTTGTTTCTCGTATGAATGAATCATCTGTTGGATTGTTTCGGTTTCGCCAATTTCATAAAGACTGATCAAACCATCCTCAATAGTAAAAATTTGCTCAATTGTTGCATCCGCAAGCAAATTGCCTTGCAAATCTCTGACCATTTGATGAACGGTAACGACATTTCGATTGTTTTCATCCGTCTCGAATTTTAAGGTTTCAAGCTGCACTTGAATAACCTTATATTGATTAGTCCAGTATTCGCGCACCGCGTCGCGTCCATAAACGAAACCGCCTTCCACCCCGTTGGCCCATTTCACATCCGGGTGCATCACCGAGATGATTGTTTCAATCTCGCCTTTGTTGAAGGCTTCGTATAAATTTTGCAGAAACTGCTGATTTGAACTCATAATTGTTCACCATCCAATACGAATGTCATTAAAACAAGAAAACAGCCCAACTATTTACTATACGGAAAATCAACAGAAAGTGCATCGAGATTGATGTTTTTGCTGAATCTCCCAACTTAGCTCGGTTTTAACAGTAGTGCTGCCTATCGGCAAGCCCTTCTCTGTGATGGGGTTTAGACTCGACGGAAACCTTTACGGATTCGGCAGTTCCTCTACTTGGAAAAACCCCTTTCTGCGGACTGCCTCACCGCTTTGCTCCCGACACTCTCTCTTGTTCAGTCAGTCAGGTATTTGAACAGGAGTTACCGTGACAGCTTCAGAATCATGGTTTCATCATCCCCAGCAATTGTAATATCTCCTTAACAGCCGCTTTTTCTTGCTCCATCTGCTGAACATGATTCAGTAACCGCTTGGGAATGTACCTCGACGATTTGACCAAGCGATCGCCCTCACTCCAAAATTCGTAGTGATAGTATGCCTGTTGGTAATCTCTGCCGTTCTTAATTATGGTTCGCCAATGAATACTACCGCTCCCCTCACCTTTGTTTCGCCGCATTTTACTAGGGGATATGTCATTACTAGGGCTTGTTTCTAAAGCTGCATTACTAGGGTTTATCTGTTTATCCCCTAGTAAATTACTAGGGCTACCTCAACCCCCAACATCTGTAATATCTCTACAACTGGACGTTTGGCTGCTTCAGCTTCCTGAATATCCCCTAGTAATTTTTTAGGGATGTACTTCGTCCTTTTCTTTCCATTTTCCTGCCAGTGGTAATAAGCTTGGGGGTAATCCTTCCCCTTCTTAGTTATGATGCGCCAGTGAATAGAACCGTTGCCCTCACCCTTGCGTCGGCGATTTTTACTAGGGCTGTTGCTCATCTCCCATAGCCCAGATTTCTTAAAGAAGTGATCGCTCCCTTACTTACTACTTCCATGATTCAACTAAGAGTAAATTTCCCTAACTACACAAGGTGATCACTATCTTTGGTTGTTGCATAGTAATACAAAGTTGATGACATGAACGGTCATGCCACCTCCCTGTAAGGTACTTTATTACTGCTTACAACAATAAATCTAAAATGTTATGCTGGCAAGTAGCAACGGTAAAAAAATTACTACGATGATAGATATTGAACATATTGCTACATTCAAATGGGGTAATAAACAAGCTAAAAAGTTAACAGAATTACGCGGAAATATACCTCGGCGTCAGCTTGAGCAAAAAACTACTGAACTTGGTCAAAAGGTTGCACACCAATATATTCAGCAATTAGAACAGCCCGATTATTATGCTACTCGCCTCAAAAGTGGAACAATCACTGTTTCAGTAGAGGTTGTTAACGTTTTGTGTGAAGCACTAAATGCTGATATCACTGATTTTTTCGATACTGCCAAAATAATTACTGTTGTTGCTTGACTTTTGTCCGTTGACAACGGTAAAATAGAAACATACAAAACAAAAGGCGACCGCTCAAGTTTCGTAGGCTCTGCGATCACCCTTTGGCCCTTTTACAGGAGTTTCTATTATGACCTATCCAAACTACACACAGCAAGCCCTTTCCCGCTATAACCTCCCCCGCCTCAAAAGAATCGCTGCCGAATTAGGCGTAACACCCACCGGGGACAAAAGAGCGATCGACACCTGGGTAAACGCAATCATCGCCCACCAATCCACCCAGCTTCAGAAAGTTGACAACCAAGCCCTCGCCCAAGCCGAACTCGACGGCTACATCGCTGACCAAGCCCAAGCCATCGCTCCCGAACCCCTCACAATAGTCGAAATCTCGTTTGACCATCACGAATATTATGCTGATGACAAACTGATAGCCAGCATCAGCTATGACGACAACCATTTAACGCAACGCTGGGTAGTCAGGGTCAACGATAAAGAAGTGTTTCGTGCCAACACTCTAATGCGTTGCGATCGCTTCATCTGCACTCACTACAAAGATGGCTCATTACCTGTGCAAGAAGCAGGGGGGCTCTTAGCTGGGAGCAAGGGAGAAGAAATTGCCCCCCTGCACCCCGCACCCTGCTCCTTGTCCTCTTCTACCACTGGTAATGAAGTCATGGCGCAGATTTTCAACGAATGCGAGAAGTACGGTTATGAAATCCTCGACGATGGGATTTACCACAACGATGTAAAACTGGGTGAAGTTGGCTGTACTGACGGCGGCTGGTGGGTAATGCGTACTGGGGAATGTCAGCAAATGCCCTGTGCCTCTGGGGTGGAAGCAGTTTAATCGCTGTCGATGGTGGACGAGTCTACTGATGGTAAATCCATTTTTGATGAATATTTTTTAGAGCAACCGTTAGAGCAGCTAACTGGCGATAGATTGCAACGGCTGCTGGAGAGAACGGAGTTAGTCACGGCGTAGTCTTGGGCTTCGCCTGGGAAAAGGTTAAAGGTATTGGTTAAAGGGAAATTTTTTCATTCCTTTCCCCCTTACCCCTTCCCCTTTTCCCTAAAACATATTCCCTTCATTCACCGATCAATATGCAACCCACAACATCAATTCCCCGACACTGGGGCTACCCTCGCTTTGCCTTGGAACAGCGCACTAAGGACGGTATCATTCTGGGGTTTTATTACTACCCCTCTGGTACAGAATTGGCTGAACAATTCGGTGGTGGTTGGCGCTATACGCTGATGCCTGATAAAAACTCTGACGAATTGTTTCACTTTCAGGAATCTCAAATCCAATCGCTCTCTCCAGAAGAATTATTCCACCAAATCACTGCTGAAATTGACTTTTATCAACAGCAAATGAGCATTCTCAACCGACAGTTAACCGTCTTAACCGGAGGTTTCACAAATGCCTAAAACGATTGATAACACCTTTGAACGTAGAGCGAACCATTTGCTGCGTTTGATTCGGCTTTGCGGCGGTTGTGTACCTCTACATCGTCTGCAATTCCAATTTTCCGATTCAGTTATTCAAACACTGTTGGATAAAGAACTGGTGCAAGTACAGAACACGGGACAGGGCTTTTTGTTGGAGATTGCCGAGGATTTTTAGCTCGTCTGAATGTAGCCAATATTCAGACGATTGCAACTACGGGAAATTACTTTCCACTACAGAGTTTTTATTATCTCACACAGACTACCAATCCATGAAACTTAACCGAGGTGAAATATGATTGCTGAAATTAAACTAGGTTTATGCAACCCTCCCGAACCCATCTACTTATATGTCAATCAGGGGGAAGTAGACGGGGAATCTTTCGTTTGGTACAAGTTTAATATCAACCAGGATAAGAAAATCCCTGTTACCCAAAGGGCATTAACTGGGTATCTGTCAGAACTGCGATTGACCACTAAAGAGTTCAAAGGGAAGGACAATTTAAAGCTGGATATTGTTATCAGTGCCGATGAACTTTATATCGTTAGAACTGGTGTTGAAACTAACTTCGCCAAAAGCTTCCTTCTCGCTGCGTCAATTGTTCAAGATTTTTCTAAGCTACTGATTATTGTTGCTAATGCTGGCGACGAGAACACAGTTTTCTGTAATCTTTACGATGCTGCAACCAAAACTAAGATTTACAGGGAATGGAGTAGAGATTTGGATTGGGCAACAATCATTCGTGACATCCAATCCTTATTGGGTAAAACTTCAAGCTCCATTCCAGAACCCCCACTGACTCCACCAAAAGTTAGCGTAGTCCCTCAACCAGTACCGACTCAAGATTTACGAGTTAAAAATATTCGCACCTTGCTTGATTATCCACTTGATTTGGTCAGAGAGTGGTTGCAATTCCAGGATGTTGACCGCCCAAGTTTACTTGATATTAACCAGATTAATGAACTAATCAAAACCATGTGTTTGGCTTGGGCAGCAGGCAAGTGTGACCATCCCAATCATGCTGAGTCTTCGTATCAAAATCTTGTTGTTGATGCTGTTGCTAGCGGTGCGGATGAATTAACAGCAATCAACGCATGGATGCAACAGTTGCAAGCAGTAAAGACTGGAGCAGTGTAAATCAGCATACAGGATTCAGAATAATTTCACTTCTGAATACTCAATTAATCAAATAGGAATTACCCATGAGAGTCATCGTCACAGTTGTTGAAAAAATCACAAGTGAAGCTCACATCGATATCCCTGATGGGCTGAATCAATCCGTAATTAAACAGCACATAGTAGACCGCTACAACACTGGGGAAATGTCCACAGAGATGAACATCTTCCAAGTGGATTTTGAATCTATCAGCGCTCGGATTGTACCAGAACAACCTGATGCTAAATCTGCATAAACATTGGAGGTAATAAATGAATCTCAAATGGACTGATGAAGAACTCGCAATCATTGAAGCTAAGGCTGAACTTTATACCCCAAAACAAATAGCCTCAATCTTAAAAAGACATGGATATTTTCGCACTCCAATTGCAATTGCTACTAAGCTTTGGGCTTTGGGTTATTCTACAAGCCCCTTTCTCGATAACTATAGTAGTGCTGAAATTGCCCGTGTTCTGTGTGTGCATTCCACTACTGTTTCTGGCTGGGTGCGACTTTTACAATTCGCAATTCGCAATTCGCAATTCGCAATTTGCTTCCTTATATCTGAAGTTGGATGGTTGAATATTAATTCTGTTTTTATCAATGAATGGAGAGGTTTGCATACCAATTAAATTATCCAATTGTATTTTAATTGCGAATTGCGAACTGCGAATTGCGAATTGTTTTGACAATCCCCCACAACATCTAAAAAAGCGTATTGCCTCTATTGACTCCGAAGCCATTAATTACTTATTGAGGAGAAAAGCATGATTGACAACATTAACGCACTCAAAACAAGTTGGTATC
>NZ_JACJSI010000333.1 GCF_014698065.1 Nostoc flagelliforme FACHB-838 | reverse complement strand
ATGTATTCCGACTTGGGTTACACAGGTTTAGCCCAGGCCCAAGCCCTTAGTATTACTATTGACAGCTTGCACAAACTCAATACTCAGTCTCTCACCTACGGCTGCATATTTATTGATGAAGCTTGCCAATACCTCACCCACTTACTACATAGTAATACTTGCAAACAGCACCGTGCCGCCATTTTGGAGGTACTGGAATATATAGTATACAATGCGCCACTGGTCGTCATCGCTGATGCACACATGGATGATTTAACGGTAGACTTCTTTCTTGCAATGCGACCACTCGGTGAAGTCCCGTACATTATCAAAAACGAATGGCGAAACGGGGAGCGCACAATTTATTGGTACGAGGGGGATAATTCTAGTGCCCTAGTCGCCCAAATCTCGGCAGCGCTGATGCTTGGTGAGAAAGTTATGGTTGCCAGTGACAGTAAGCGTTTTATCAAAAAACTCGACAAATCCTTTACTATCAAATACGAAGAATCTAACTCCGAAAAATCACATACACCAAAAAAATGGCGCATCTGGTCTGTTCACTCTGACAATTCTGGCAGTGATGAAAATGTTGCTTTCATCAAAGATATCACCAACGCCGTCAAAAACTTTGATGCCTTGTTCACTTCCCCTAGCCTGGGGACTGGTGTCGATATCTCCGAGTATCATTTTGATTTAGTGTTCGGTGTGTTTCACGGCGTTTCCCAAACTGCTACCGAATGCGCCCAACAGCTTTACCGTTATCGTCCAAAAGTCCCGTTTCATATTTGGGTGGCCCCACGTCCCCCCTTTGGTTACAAGGATACCAATGCTACCAAGATTAAAGAGCGCTTGCTCCAAACCAATGAAATGACCGCTTTTCTGTTGCGGATTGACCGTCAAACAGGCAAGCGGGGCGCAGAGAAAGATTGGGCGCTTGAGGCTTACTGCCAAATTATGGCTAATCGCCACTATTCTCTCAATAATCTGCGTGATGATTTGCGCTCGCTTCTCACAGAAATGGGCAATACATTTATATATGTGGGAAGTGATTCAGATCCTCAATCTCTTGAAAGTCTTAAAGCAGCAGCACAAGCTTTGGATAGTGCCCACAATTCGGCTGTTGCCAAGGCGAACAATATTACTTTGAGTGAGTACCGTGCCCGTCAGAGCAAAGATTACCTTGACCCTAATGAAATTTTTGAATGCGAAAAATTCCGCATTTCTGATTCTTACGGCATTGAAGTAACCGAATCACTCGTAGAAATGGATAAAGGTGGCCGCTTAATAAGAGCCTTAGCTGGACTTGAGGCAATTTTAGCCCCACCCGAAGAATCGTTTACTGACCCCAAAACTGGGCAAACTTATCCTACCCCACCAACAATTGTCACTCAGAAAGACCGCGCCGAACGCGACAATCTACCTTTGTGCATCGACTGGGGCAATTACTCGGCACGGTGGCTGGCTAGATTTAACTTGGGGCTGCATCAGATTCTCAAGCGTTTAATTGCGGGTGAGGAATTTACCGGAGACGATTCCACCTTACTTAAGATGAGGGAGATCGCTATACATTGTGCTGCTCATGTCAAAGCAATTCTTGGGTTTACTATTCCCCTAGACTGTAAACCTATTTGGTTGCTAGCCACAATGCTAGAGCAGCTGGGGCTAAAACTGACTTTCCGCAAACAGGGCAAGCGCGGTCAACAGGTGAAACTTTTTTCTTTATCTAAAGAGGAATTAGAATTTGCAATGCATATAATTGCTCATCGCGTGGAAAAGCGTAATCAAAAAGAAAATCGAACCTATTATGCTGCTCAAACCCCTGCTGCGTATAGTGTAAATCCTAATCAGCAGCCCGTATCCGCCCCCCCCCTTGATGCTATAGGGAACTCCCATTGCCAAGGGGAGGATACTACCGTATTTGAGTCGCCTCCGACAGATCGCATTACGCTACTCCACTGCGTAGAAATACTTCGTTCTGGTATTTCTCGTGGAGTGGACGCAATTAAAGGCATTCTCAAGCGATGGCAGAGTGATTTGCGCTGGGAGACGGTACTGGAACTTGAAGCGATCGCCGCGAGTGAACTGCGACTTGTCGAGGCAGCAGTACCGGAATTTTACGCCTTGCTGAATGAAGAGGTGTTGCCTATGAACGAATAACTTAACCATGAAAACCTCTTATTTGTGCGTTTCCCCGCTGCTTGATACCAAAAACCCCAAATCCTTACACTGCCAATGTTTGCTTCAGGAATCGAAAAAATAGGTTATGGAAACTAGAGTTTACCAAACCTATTTTTTAACTATTAGCGATCGCTGACGGTAGAGCTATGAATGGAAATTGCAGTGGATTGGTGAGAGAATAATGATTTAGAAAGACGCTTGGCTCAAAAAAGGGCAGGTGTAGTGCTTTTTCATCATGGCTTCTGAAACGACACCGCTTCTCAACTTAGTGTTGGCAACGCCGCCGCCCTTAACACTTCACCCAGCCGCGGTCTATTTGTCTAGCCTGACATCTTCTTCCCGGCGAACGATGGAAAAAGCACTAAATGTCATCGCCCGAATGCTAACGGCTTCGGTTGAGAGTGATGCATTGTCTTTGGATTGGTCGAAGTTGCGTTACCAGCACACAGCAGCAATTCGCTCAGTGTTGATGGAACAGTACTCTCCGGCGACTGTAAATCGGATGCTTTGTGCTTTACGGCGGGTGCTGAAAGAAGCACAGCGGTTGGGGTTAATCAGCGCCGATGATTATGCAACAGCAGTGGATCTCAAGCGTGTAAAGGGGGATTCACCTTTAAGGGGACGGTTGTTAAAACCAAGTGAAATTGCCGCGCTTTTGAGTAATTGCAAAAACGACCAGACTTTAATTGGTGTAAGAGATGCCGCACTGATTGCGATTCTGAGTGGCTCTGGGTTACGTCGGTCGGAGTTAGTAGCATTAGACACAAAAGATTATCAAAATGAATATAGTTCTTTGCTTGTACGCAAGGGCAAAGGGGGAAAGTCTCGGACAGTGTATTTGCCGGATGGGGCAGTGGCAGCTTTGAATGATTGGCTATTTGAGAGAAGTAATGCGCCTGGAGCATTAATTTGTCCTGTACGGCGAGGTGGTCATGTTCAGATCCAGCGGATGACTGACCAAGCTGTGATGACAATTCTCCGCAAACGGGCCTTAAGTGCCGAAGTAGCTTCTTTCAGTCCACATGATTTTCGACGCACGTTTATTACTAGTTTGTTGACTGCTGGTGTTGATGTTTTGACGGTGAGCCGACTGGCAGGACACGCCGACCCAGCAACCACGCAGAAATACGATTTGCGTTCTGAGGAATATAAGCGCCAAGCCGTTCAATTGTTGCATATTCCTTACGGCGAATAATGCCATATTGGGTGATGGCGTAACCGCCCACTTTATAGTGATACGCCATCGCTCGTGCAATCAAGCAATAATCACCTTTACATGATGCGCTGACTCAATCACTTTTCGTTTCAGTTTACCTAGACACTACCTTTCTTCGATGCAGGCTGGGATCTTTTTTTTGTGGTTCCCCCTAAAAATACACCTCTAAAATAAAAAACTAAAAATAGGTGAAAAAAATAAACTAATAATGACTTTATAGTTAACAAGTGATACATTAGGTCAAAGAGCATACTCCTAGCATTCAAATACACAAATATTACAGGTGTAGGTTTGGGTTAAAAAAAAGGGGCAAAGGTGCTTATTTTAAAGAACTTATACAAAATTTCCCCCTGATTCTGTTGCTTCAGTGCCAAATGACGCCTTATCCGAATAGCCCGCTATTTAATCGCTATCACGCCATAAAACTATAGAGTCATTTTCAGTTTATTTTTTGAGAGTGGCTTGATTCCTCCAAAAAAAATTCTTCAAAAAACGGACGGGTAAAACTTGCGTGCCAAAAACTCAAACTTTTCTCCGATTGATTCCGAACTTGTCCTGAATGAATTCTATTTACGAACGCCAAGATGCTCCCTGATGACCGAAGGGGACTTTAGCTAATGGCTCTTTTAGAGCCTGTCAAGAAACAACTTTTACAATTTATTGTCCAAAAAGCCTACCCAGAAAGCATTTCTAACTCAAAAAAGGCAAGTTTGTTACCTGACAAGCTCTTAGTTTATGATGTCGTAAATTACACAGTTAAAAATAAAACTTTAACATCGAACAAAAACCCCTGTGCTGTATCATGATACTTGTCTAGGTAAACAAATTAAGTTGATGGTAGGTTCATTTAGCCTATTTACCTAGATGAGTATAATGCAGAAAATTTTACTGTATAGCGATGCTTACAGTAATTATAATTGCGTAAAATAAGGTGTTTTACATTACCAAATATAAAGTCATACAGAGGGGATAAGGGAAGGCACAGACATCGTTTGGCATGGTGGTCTGCAAATTCCCGCTCCTTTTAACACCCTCGATCTTGGCTCATTCATATAAAGGATTAGTTTTTCAGAATCATAATTAAGTTTTTGCCGACCAATGGTCGGCAAATTGTGATTTTCATAGAGCGAACAGCTACGCTCTTGCGGTTACGCCATCGCTTAGTATAAGCATGAAGTAATCAGTGAGTACAAAATTTAAGTATAAAAAACTACAAAATTTTGCTTAATAACTGATGTGCGTGAGCAAAACTATTTACTGGCTGAACTAACTTAGAAAGGGCGATCGCTGTTGACTGCGCTGCTCACATCAAAAATTTTGGGTTTCACTGTTCCCTCTGACCCCAAACCGAGAGAGGCTGTTGGTGCTGCAATGGGAAGCGATCGCTGCGCTGGACTATCGTTTTGTAAAAAAGCAAATAAAAAATAGTACAACAATTATGAAGAAAGAACAAGTCACTTGAGTACGGAAAAAAACAGTACTAAAGTTTCTTCATCTTTTTAGTCGGAATATGTCATAGATAAAAGAGCAAAGTTGAGAAAGAATTTGTGCGTGAGCATAATTGGCGTAAGTAACATCTAAATCAGCAATGAAAAAAATATGGACATTTTGGGAATTTGACCATACATTGGGTAGCGCGGTTCGAGTAATATCAACCCCATTAGGGCTAGAAATATTTGCTGAAGATGTATTTCAGATTATTGCACCGGAATTAAATAATGAAAAAATAGTGCCTCTGCATATCCAAAGTCGAGAACGTCATGTGGTTATTGGTGAGCAAGTAATAATAGTAAAAACTTTAAATTCTGGAGCTATATATAATTTAAAAGGCATAGTAGAAGAACAAATGATTAATAATTTTACGCAATGGATAAGGAGTAATGTTTTACCGATATTTCAAAAAGATTTTTTTTTAGAGAATTGAAAACAAATCTGAATTATGAGGAGAAGAAGAATGACACAAACTATCAATAACAATCAAAATGGAAATATTAATGGCAAAGCTGATATATCGGCAATTGAAGCAGAAGAAATAAAGCTAAATGATTTAACACCAGAGCAGCAGTTAGAGTTAGAGAAACTAAAGTTAGACCTGGATATGGACTCAGATGCAGATAAAGAGGCAGAAGAAGTAACTAAAACTCCCCCAAGAAGATTAGTAATAGTAGACGGGGGGAAAGGTGGAGTTGGTAAATCGATGTGGACGAGAGGATTTTTACAAACTTGTATAGATGAGAAAAGAAGAATTGTGGCAGTAGATGCAGATAATTCTAATCCAGATTTGTTGAGATATTATGGTGAGAATGGTGAGCATTGTCAAATACAGCAGTTAAATATTTTTAAAGATGGAAGTATAGATAGATTTTTTGATCAGGTAAAGAGAATGATGGAGCCAGAGCTAGATACATATAATCAACTGCCACCACCAGAATCGCTGTTTTTATTAGAATTGCCACCGCAATCAAGACAAATATTTAAAAAATTTATAGAACAAGAATTCTTGGAAACAGCCGCCAATGATTATGACATTAGAGTAACAATGGTCCTGGTAATTAGTCGAGTATCAGATTCGGTAAAGCAATTAATAGATTTATACAGCTTTTGCGGAAATAAAGTAGATTACATAGTCGTTAGAAATTTATTTTATGGCGAGGAGTCAGAATTTTCTAGATATAGCAACTCATCAATAGTTCAAGAGATAAAGCAAGAGCTATTAAAAGCAGGAATCCCTTTATTTGATATTACAATGCCGGATTTGCTTGAATATGCCTATGATTATTTAGATGAAAAGTCACTAACTTTTTCTGAAGGAATAAAGCAAAAAGAACTACCAGGAGTGAAAATGCGGGTGAAAAGTTGGCTAAAAACTTTTAAACAGCAAATCAGTGATAAATAACAATTTGGCTATTAAATATCTAGGGCTTGATTGATAACACTACAACCCGGATTTCTCACCACACCTCGAATGGAAGAGTAATGAGTTATGAGTAATGAGTTATGAGCGAATACTTTAATATCTTATTTCTTGTTTCTTACTCTTTACTTCTTACTCTTTACTCTTTACTCATAATTTATTACTCATCATTAAACGCAAAGGAGCTTGTGAGAAATGCGAGTACAAGACACATTACAAGGCTACTCCCCACCGACGAGTCTCTCACTACTGATGCAGCTACCATTACTGACGAGGCTTTCACTACTGATGGGTCTCTCACTACTGATGCGGCTTTCAGTATTAATTCTTTGGCTACTACTTCTGA
>NZ_JACJSI010000332.1 GCF_014698065.1 Nostoc flagelliforme FACHB-838 | reverse complement strand
TGATGGTAATATCACCGCCATCCCCACCAGCCTCTGACGTACCTGCGTTAGTGGATATTTGACTGTTGCGGCGCATCAGTAATAAGTCTTGTACTTGTAGCGTAATATTACCACCTTGACCTGAATAACTGTCAGATGTAAGTGTTCCTTGGTTGTCTAGAAGTATAGAGCCAGCAGTTACATTTAGATCGCCTGCTTTCCCTAAGTTGACTGTATTTTCTGGGTAGATGTAGTTATTGTTAAATAGACTGCTAACAGTTACTTCTGCTTCGTCACGAACAATCAATTGTCCTGTATTGATTGTCAGTTTTCCAGCATCCCCGGAAGTGTTAGTCAAAGCAAACAAGCCACTGCCCTTACCTCTTACTTCTAAGGACTCGGAGGCGTTCACAGTTAAATCTCCTCCTGTACCTGTACCAGCTATAAATTGTTCGTTCCGAAACACTGCACTAGATTCTGTTGTGATCTGTCCCCTATCTTGAATAAGCAGCCTCTTGGTGTTAATGACTATATCACCTGCTTTTCCAGCAACAGCAGTTCCACTAGATAAGGAGCTAGGGAACAAACTATTATCCGGTGAGAGAACGCTACCAATCACCTCTACAGACTCAGAAGCATTCACAGTTAACTTTCCTCCATTCCCCGTCCCTCTAGTAGCAGTTGATATGGCTGCACCATCCCGAACGATTAATCTCTTGGCATTAATTGTTAAGTCTCCGCCATCATTTGCACCCGTAGTCTGAGTTCTTAGGCGAACAAGATAACCAGTAAGTTCAACGGTGTTACCTTGCACTTGAATATTTCCTCCAATGCCATCTCTATTATTAGCATCTACCTGAGATGGAATCGAAGAACCTTGATAAGTGCGCGGGATTAGTTGAATGTTTTGGAAATTTTGGACACCTTCATATCCCAACAGCCAACCTTGGTTCGTTGGTTTCAGGCTGACCAAACTATTAGCAGCGACACTTCCTAGCTCTATTCGTCCTGACGGTGCTGTTAAATTTCCGCCTGAGAGCGTTATATCACCTCCTACAAGTGCTAAGGTTTTACCGGGCTTTACTTGTAGCCCAACAGTTGTGCCATTTGAATTTGATGCTTGGGATTGATTTTGGATAGGGGCGGCAGTTGCTCCGAATTGTAAACCAATGGGAACATTTACTGTTAGGAGGGGTTTTGTTTGAATATCCGTGGCACTAAACTTGGTTCCATCGGCAAAGTTCAGACTACTCGCGGTACTTGCTACGAATGAACCGCCAATTTGTAAAGAAGCATTGGGCCCAAAAATAATCCCGTTAGGATTAATCAGAAACAGATTAGCTGTACCCGTAGCTTGAATTAACCCATCAATATTAGAAGCTGACCTACCCGTTACCCGAGTGATAATATTCTGAATATCAACAGCATTATTAAATCTTGAAATTTTCTTAGCGTACAAAAAACCTTTTTTGGCACGGTGATGCCCTAATCACCCGAAACTGCCAGCATTTACTACTGGAGTAAAACACCAGCAGCATATAGTCGTTGATTACAGAAAGTGATTAGATTTGCACGCTACAACTTTTAATACCTTCCCTAACGCCCTACAACCTTTCGACACTTCTCACCCCTCTACAACCCTCTACTGTAAACGCTTTTAATCCTATGTCGGTATATCGCGATCATTATCAAAACCATCACTGAAAATTAGCTGTATTTCTGACTGCGTTAGAACCTTAGCACATCCATGCCAATTTATTTTCATTGCTAGACTGTAGAACCTGTAATCCACAGCCTATAACGATTTGACACATCGCTGTGCAAGCGTTCGCCGCGTAGCGCCTATTCAAGCGATTTCTACAACTTCATATCAGAAGTCCTAAAAATTAGATACCCTAACAGTAAAACTTACAGACGTGAAGATAATGAGCGTTATGAGTATCAAAAAAATTGTCGAACAAGCTTTCCAAGATCGTTATCTAACACAAGCAATGGAAGAAGAAATAGGGCAAATTTGTGATAATACCTCGGAACTCTCAATTGAAGAGTATATGGTGCTAGATGAGCTGATGGGTGCGCTATTAACTGGTGAGGTCTTGAGGGATGATAATGATGATAATACTGGTGGTTTATCTCTAATTCCCAGCCCACGGCGACCAGGCCCAACTCCAGGAAGTTTTGATTCAGCAGAATTACCGATTGTAGCAGCGGTAGTGAGGAGCGCTATTCCTTGACACTAGGTGTAGCGAACTGCAAACATAAACGTTTCAAACTGCAAACAAGGCAATTTTGAAACCACATTAACTGCAAATAAGAGGGGTCTCCAAACGACAATAAGGGTCTTGTCCACTTTTGGTGATCCTGTTTGGGGATACTCTCAATTGAGCGATCGCCTTTTACCGCAACGTGAACTCATGATATCAATGGTGATATCACTCAACGGGTTTTATAACCTTATCTCAGCCCAAAGCAACAGCCTGATAGTTTTACGCCTCAGAAAAACATCAACTTTTTAGAACGGGCAAAGTTATATTTGCTTTTCCCGCCGACGGGAAATTTAGTCTCACTATCTCTCAACCGTGACTGAGATGCAACGGATTCAACGAAACTTTAATGTATTAACACCATCCTGCAAATCCTCATCAGTGACTTCAAGATATCGATCTAAAGCCGCCAATGTTTTGTGACCAGAGATTTTCTTAATTACTTTTGTCGGAACGTGTGACAAGTGCATTTTAGTCAAGCAAGTTCGGCGAAAGCTATGGGTACTTGCCCCTTCAATATCAAGTTCATCAAATGCAGCCCGGAGAATCTTGTCGGCAGAATCGGGATGGATATGTCCGCGTCCCCAGCGCCCAGGAAACAAGAACTCCTTGGGAGAGGAATAAGCCTCTAGTATTTCCCTAAGTTCATCACAGACAGGGATAGAGCGCGTATCAGCCTTCCCCTTGGTATTCTCTTTGCGTACCGTTATCCGCCCCCGCACACCTCCAGAGATGCGGTAAGCGCCTCTGGTGTGCATGGTGCAAGCTTCAGAGATTCGTAACCCGCAGTAAAGGCACAGGCCGAATAAAGCGCGATCGCGTTGGGTTTTAAATCCGTGGGTAAATAGTTGAACGATCTCGCTTGATGATAAAATTTTAGCTTGATCGTGACGGTCGATTTTCATAGTCTAGGATGGTTACTATTACTATCTTAGGGGTACACCGACAAAGTGAAGCATTCCGGTGTATACGACTAAAACAGTGATTATCTCGTGACGGTTTGCTGGAAAACTTGGGAGTTAGGTTTTGCTTATAAATCTACATGGCGATGCAGCTCTGGTTGATTACCAGAGAATCAGGGTTTGGGGCTTAAATCATAAGCGGACTTTATGACAGCGCTCTTGATTGAGTTGCGAACCTTAGCGGAACTAAATTTAAAGTAAGCTAAAAAAAGTGAAAGTACAAAACGATCTAAATCCGAAGATCCCGACAGCAGTGCTAACAGAACAAGAAATGGAGTAGATGTCAAACGTAAGGATTTCAGCATTGGAGTTTGGATGTTGTAAAGATGTGCCTATTGTGTTAGAGCCTAGTCATAGTTAGGTATTGCTGTAATCCGAGAAACAACCCAACGGAAAATAGACTTGATTTGTTGGGCTGCGAAATTTACTTAAGAAAGCAGGTTGGATTCACTCAGTTGGTGATAAACCCAATTGGGTACGAAATTGTTTGATGTACTTTGCTCTCCCCCAATTTATAGTTTTTTTAACTTGCTTAGAAGTCTGCAATTTTAAGGCTACCTGAGCATCTGTTAGCGATCGCAACGGTTGTAGTTGTGATTTCAAAACGAGTATTGGGACACATTCACAAAGTCATTCCCAAAACGGGAATGATTTTTGACGACTTTGAGCAAGAAGGGGTGCATCACCAAATAGCCCACCGCAGATATCGCTCTTCAGTTATGGGAGAAGAACAACTACATTCTAAAGTTTTCATATTTTTTTGATTCTTGCCTGATATAAGAGTAAGGTCTTATAAAGCAGTGCTAAAACTTGTCTGCTGTGTTGGGTCTACTGTATTATTCTTTGGTAAAAGCTGTTATGGATGATCCCGATGAGCGCCTACGCCAATTGATAGCAGCATATCAACAGTTATCAGTTATCAGTGAAACCGTGATAACTTTTGACTGTTGACTGTTCACTGATTCAGTCGTGGTCAAATCCCCACACTGAAAATGTATGTGATAAGTGATAACTGTTGACTGTTCACTGATTTAACACCCAGACGGTAGCCGGGAATGGCGAAAATCTATGAGCCGACTTCTGATTTTAATTCAGGGACTACCAAATTTAGAAAAAACTCTTGCATAGACTACCCCGATTACTTTTCAGATGCTTTCAAGATATTGCTAAAGAGCCAATCGTACAGTATTACAACTTAGAAAACTGACAAAATAAGACGAGGATCAGGGTGCGTGCAATGTTAGGAATAGCTCAAAATTGGCGGTGTTGGTGTTGTAGTTTGGCAATGGGCAGCCTTTTGATTGCTTCTTCGCAAGAGCATGTCTTTGCCCAAATTACCCCAGATAACACCTTGCCTAATAATTCCATTGTTACACCAGATGGCAGCACCCTCAATATCACAGGAGGAACTCAAGCTGGTGGTAATTTGTTTCACAGTTTTAGTGAGTTTTCTGTGATTAATGGTGGTACTGCTTATTTTAATAATGCTCTAGATATTCAAAATATTATTAGTCGAGTAACAGGTGGCTCAGTTTCTAATATTGATGGGATAATTCGCACGTTGGGTACGGCTAACCTGTTTTTAATAAATCCCAATGGAATTGTATTTGGTAAAGATGCTCAGTTGAATATTGGTGGTTCTTTTGTTGGGACTACAGCTAATGCACTGCAATTTGGAAATCGAGGATTTTTTAGTGCCTCCAATCCGGAAAGTTCTCCGTCCCTGCTAACGGTTAATCCTTCCGCCTTACTATTTAATCAAATAAAAACCGCATCTATCCAAAATAACTCAGTTGGTTTACGCGTACCAGATGGCAATAGCTTACTGTTGGTAGGCGGTGACATCAGTATGGATGGTGGAGGTTTGTTTGCTTTGCGTGGAAGAGTAGAGTTAGGTGGTTTATCTGGTGCAGGAAGGGTTGGGTTAAATGGGGATGATAGTAATCTGAGTTTGAGTTTTCCTAATGGGGTAGAAAGAAGTAATGTTTCCCTTAGTAATGGTGCAAGACTATATGTGATTGCTGACGATGGTGGTAGTATCGCAGTTAATACCCAGAATTTAGAGATGACAGGAGGGAGTTTCCTGTTTGCAGGAATAGGTGGTGTACTGGCTTCTGAGAGTAGTGAGGCAGGAAATATTGAAGTTAATGCAACTGGAGTAATTAATCTTGACAATAATAGCTTCATTGCTAATCAAGTGCTACCAGAAGCATCTGGACAGGGAGGCGATATCAATATCAGTACTAGAACCTTACGAATTGAGAGTGGAGCGCAGATAACTACTAGTACATCTGATGGAGGCGATGGAGGAAATTTAAATGTTGATGCCCAAAATGTACAAATTATTGGTACAAGTGCTGATGGTAGGATTGGCAGTGGCTTGTTTGCTAACGCACAAACAGACTCAACAGGGGATGCAGGTGATTTGACTCTTAAAACTCATACTTTGCTACTCAAAGATGGGGCGCAGGTAAGTGCTAATACATGGGGTGAAGGCGACGGAGGAAATTTAAACGTTGATGCCCAAAATATTCAACTCATTGGTCAATCAGCAGATGGTCAAGCTGCCAGTGGCTTGAATGCTTCGGCAAACTCAACAGGGAATGCAGGGGATTTGACGATTAAAACTAATTTCTTACTCGTCCAAGATGGGGCGCAGGTAAGTGCTAGTACATTTGGTGGAGGCGACGGAGGAAATTTAAACGTTGATGCCCAAAATATTCAACTCATTGGTCAATCAGCAGATGGTCAAGCTGCCAGTGCCTTGGGTGCTTCGGCAAACTCAACAGGGAATGCAGGGGATTTGACGATTAAAACTAATTCCTTGCTCGTCCAAGATGGGGCACAAATTAGTGCTGCTACCTTTAGTGAGGGCAAGGGAGGAAATTTAAGCGTTGATGCCCAAAATATTCAACTCATTGGTGGATCAGCAGATGGTCAGTCTGCCAGTGCTCGCAGTGCCTTGGCTGCTTCCGCAGAGCCAAACTCAACAGGGGATGCAGGGGATTTGACGATTAAAACTAATTCCTTGCTCGTCCAAGATGGGGCATTTGTGATTACTAGTACCTCTAGTGAGGGCAAGGGAGGAAATTTGAGCGTTGATGCTCAAGATATTCAACTCATTGGTGGCTCAGCAGATGGTCAGTCTCGCAGTGAATTAAGTGCTGACGCACTGCCAAACTCAACAGGGAATGCAGGGGATTTGACGATTAAAACTAATTCTTTGCTCGTGCAAGATGGGGCAGTGGTGAGTACTAGTACCTTTAGTGAGGGCAAGGGAGGAAATTTGAGCGTTGATGCTCAAGATATTCAACTCATTGGTGGCTCAGCAGATGGTCAGTCTGCCAGTGTCTTAACTGCTTCCGCACAGCGAAACTCAACAGGGGATGCAGGGGATTTGACGATTAAAACTAATTCCTTGCTCGTCCAAGATGGGGCA
>NZ_JACJSI010000331.1 GCF_014698065.1 Nostoc flagelliforme FACHB-838 | reverse complement strand
GAGGGCGGTAGCGATGGGATTATCAACGGTGGTCACACAGTTTTAGCCTTTGAGCAAGCAAAAAATTACAAATATGATTTAACCGAAGCTAGGGTAAAAGTTACGATCCACATTGGACTGACTGAAGAATCAGCCAAAGATATAGCCCTAGCTTCAAATACTACAACGCCAGTAGATTCTCGCTCCAAAGTCAACGCCAGAGGTGATTACAAATTCATCAAGCAGTATTTAGTCCAGTTAGAGAGAGCAGAAGATAGGAAATTTCGCATTGCCTATTATCAAAACCAAAGCGGCGCTCCCAGAAACGCTCAGTGCAATGTCACCCATTTGCTCAAGCTCCTTTACTGCCTCGACAGAAATAAATACAACCCCGACGGCAATAAACGAACCAAACACCCAGCAGGGATGAGTCTTCCAAGTAACATTACAGATGCAGAAAGGGAAAGATTAACCGCCTTACTGCCTCTGTTAACTCATGCTCTATGGATAGAGCAAAGACTCTACGAAATAATCCAAGAACATATCAGCAACCCCAGAAGAAAGGGTGTTAACGATTTAGCATCAATAGATATACGTAAAACGACGTTGTTGCCGGACAGCAAGTATTCATTCGGGTTTGGTGCGCCAACTGACTTGGCATTACCAATAATTGCATCATATCGGGTATTTTTGGACAAAGACTATAAATGGATTCTGCCGTTTAACGAATTTGCTGAAGATTTTCTCCAACACTTGTGGAATAACTATTTCCGTAAATACTTGGTGTCAGAGAAAACAGCAGGTAATACAGTCGGTACAAAAATCAGCCGCAATCAAGAGATTTGGGAAAGTTTGTATATCTCAGCGCAAAGTTATCTCAATTCTTCTTTGGTGAAAATGGTTAACTCCAGTAAGTCAGAAGAACCGAAAGTGACACAAGGTACAAAAGGGCGTGTGCAAGCAGGTAAGAAATAATAGTACAAGGTTTTTATTGAGAGATTCGTTTTGGATGGGCAATAGCGTGTTTACCGAAAGACGGCGAAAAAGCCTGTCTTTCGGTACATTATTTAGGTGACAAGGAATAATAAAATCCTAATTTTGTATTTTCACTATTTATTGAATGCGTTAAAAGTTTTTCATAAGGGATCAAAAATCTATTAATGCTGATGTAATCTTCAGGGGTTAGCAACTTACTGGAGCTTAAAGTATGTTGTAAGGCTCTAACTTGGCTAGTTCCCATAATATAATCTGGTTTCGCCAAAATATAGATAAAATCTGTTGTTTGAGAAAATTCAATTTTTTGAAGAATCTCATTGATTTGAGCATCTTCGTTGTTTGCTCTCTTGAAAGAAAAGCGATAATCGTCTATCTGCTGCTGCCAATATTTTTGTGAAAGTGAAATAATGGTTTTTGATAATTCCTCATGAGCAAATGGAATAATTATTTGAGCTTCAATCAAAGTATCATCTCTTTGCAATAAAGAAAAATTAAATTCAGATTTGCTGATTTCTAATAAATATTTCATAGATATAAAGAAGTAAAGAAAGCGTCTAAAATATGAAGATTGCGTCTTGCTCCAGCAGTTGTGTTTGAGGTTACGACCATTGTATCAAGTGTCGAATCATGGGGTATGAATTAGTTTTTACAGGCGTTAGGTACGCAAGGCAGTTCAGAACTAATAAAAATTTGACAAGTTTATCAGCGCTGATGTTACTGTCGATTCGCTAGATATATTGTGGTGTAATATAATGCTTATTGATAATATTTCAGCGTACTTAATTTTGCAAAAGTGAGGATTTAATCCAGGATTTGAAAGTTTATTTTAACTGGAACTTGCGTGTCTCTAAAGCTCAAGATTCTCTTGTGCCGAATGCCAAAATCTAGCGATACTGACCCGCTTTTTCTCCTCTTCAACCCTGTAGACAACACGATATGGTTTAAGAATAAGCTGACGAATATTAGGGTCGTCAAACTCAGGTACTTTCTGACCAATGAATGGAAATTGACTTAACTCGCTACTTTTTTCAAGGAGTTGCTGACCCAATTTCCTTGCACCTTCAGCATTGCTTAAGGCAATATACCTGACAATTGCTTCCAAATCCCCCACAGCTTTGGGAGAAAGAACTACTTGGTAGTCCATGCTTCAATCATCTGCTCAACAGATTCAATTGACACTCCAAGTCCTTGGTCAATCTCTTCTAAACCCTCTTTTACAGCCGCGATAAACTCAATTTCTTTAACAATCTCACGCAGAGACACATTTGGCGGCAAGCGCTTCACAAGTTCAAGGACTGTTTCTCTATCGCTCATAGTAGTTTTTGCTTCTATGCAAATGACTACTGTAATCTTAACTCATGAGTTCACCTTGTAGCTTTTCTTTTAGCTAGACAAATAACTTTGATAATGTTTTCCGACCTGCTTGTTGAGAAAGATTTTATCCTAATCTGACTGGCAAGCAGCAAATCTATCCATTAAACTGGAATTAAATCAGACATTTTATGAATCCTGTTTAATCTAATCCTTAATCTTCACCTTATCCTGAAAATCGGGGCAGATTTCACCTTGATACCCATGAGGATAGATCCCACAAACTAGCAAGTTTTCCCCATACTTCTGACCATGATAGTTATCGCAACCTATGCAAGCTGCTGGTCTAGGTTCGCTTATCAAATCATGGATGAGTATTCCAACCAAATTAAAGTCCTTTTTAATTCTGACTCCTGGGTGCTGAATTCTTACAAATTAACTAACCTTTCTTATTCTGATCCTGCCATAAAAGCTGAGATTGATACTTCTGAAGTTTCTCTAAAATCTCTTGGCGTTGTGGATGCCCTTCAAGAGATTTTTCAATGGCAGCAAATTCGTCTAATACAATCACTCCTGGCTGTAGCTTAGGATTGTTTACATCTGGGTCTATAGAGTTCATAATTTTTATCCTTGGAGGGTGTTTGCTTTAGTAGGTTTTATGACCATATTCTAATATTTCGTATTCACTTATTTTCGCTCCAAACAACAAAACAAGTACCTAAAACTACGCTCAATCCTACTATAAATCCTGAAGGGCGACCTCCAGTTAGCAACAGTATGACTAAAAAGCCAAGTTCTACAGTGGCTATTTGTTTGAGCAGAGGAGCCAGTTTTATTTTCATCTTTTCATCTGATAAATTTTCATCCAACGCAAGGGCAAGAGCCAGTATCAAGAATTGAATTAGGTGAACAGCAAATCAATAATTTAATCATGCCAACCTCTACTAATAAGTCCTAACCTTATTAAAACGTTAAATCTCAAATTTTAAACATTAATTTTGATTACTATCGCAGCCGTCGAATTTGTATTTAAGATGTGAATTCTGAAGCAATCTTTCGATTCCCAAACGGATTAGCTCTGGTGGAACTCCGTCTAATTTCAACTCGCTTTGAATAAACTCATCAATGGAACTAGCTTTCGTTTTCTCCAAAAGCGCCAACATCTGTTGAGCTTGGGTTGTTGATGTGCAAGACTCCTTAGTTTCAGCTTGAGAGGTTTGCTTATTACTTGGTGCAGAGTCAATAAAGTTTTTGGTATCCCGGTCATAACCAGAGAAATTCTTTAACAGAGGCATTGGTATCCATTCATTGATGCCGCCGTAATAAACTGCTCTACCGACTGGTGATTGTGCAGCAATCTCCATTACTTGGGTTGAGGTAATCTTGCGAGCGCTGGGGATGAGTTGAGTGGCAATCATGGCATTGTAAGCTGGGACGTTATCAGGATGAACTAACGCCACAGACGTTAACTGCGATCGCAGTCCGCCAGAAATGCCCAAGTCATCTGTGTGAGGGTTCTGCACGACAATCCAGAAATGCCAACCGGAACTATCACCGCAAGAACAGTAAGAGATGATTTTGTCTTTGAGCCAACCAATCTCACCCTTGGTATTTTTAAATTTGGAACAAACAGCCGTACCTTCATCTAAAATAATCAGCTTGGAGCCAGAGATATTTTGAAATTCGGTAAAGCATTCTTTGACCCATAAGACTGCTTCGACCGGGGACATTTCTAGGATTTTAGCGCGTTTAAAAGTATCAACACGACCTTTGAAATAACCGGTTTCTTTCTCGTCACCTTTGGGGTCAATATAAAAGATGTGTATGCCAGGATGCAGTCGCTTGATAGCATCGATTGCATTGCTAATGGTGATGCCCTTGCCAGAACCAGGGACACCAACCCAAAGCATATTGGTAACTTTTTTGGCGATGTGGCCGATTAAGTCATAGTTAGTATTAGGAGTAGATGTGTAGGTGGAGATTTCGGTATTAGTTAAGGGATGAGAGGCTTCTGCCCCCAACGATTCACTATTTAATAAAGGATAAGCTTCATTAGAGTGAATCTGTTGCGCTGAAGTTTGGGTTGTTTGTGGGACAGGAGTTGGTAGTTTTGCAAACCTTGCCTCTGGAATACCTAAATTCTGAGGTTTGGTTGCTTCTTGAATAGCCGTAACTTGCTGATAGTTTACTCTGGGGTCAACACTTACTTGCGCCAAATGACCGGATAGCTGTTCAGGGGTAGGGAAATAGCCTTTAAGTTGAATAAACCAATCGAGCAGCCAACGGTAAGCATAAAATCTTTTCCCAGGCTCAACAGCATTCAGATATTCACATACAACATGAGAACATTGTTTGAGCATGGCAAATTCGTATTTCTCCATTGGCTCTAAGTGCAGCATTAAATCAGCCAGTTCATTTTTCAGGGCAAAGTATTCGTCCCTGGCAACACTATTGGGGTGGATACCGACGAATCAACCAACTGCTAGGAGCCAAAAAGGTCATAGACGCAGTTGGCGAGTTGGGCGGACACATCAAAAATGAGCGTCAGGCTCGTCCGTTACTTCGCTTAGTCAAGGAACCAGAGAAACTAAAACAAGCTGTAGCGATCGCTCTCAAAGATAACCCTGACCCAAGTGTTTCAGATTTTGCTGCTGCCGCCCAAAAAGTGGTTCCTCAACTTCCACGCAAAAGGCAATCTATTCAGGAACCATTGGTTCCTAAAATTCAAGAACCAGTGGTTCCTCAAAAAGCTATTGTCACAGTTTCACAACAGTCACACCCAAGGTATGGAGATGAGGGAACCATTGAGGCAGATGCACCGAATCGCTGGCAGCAAATTGTCACCTTTGCTGATGGCGAGAGATTGTTGCTCAACAACACCGATTTGGATGCCTCCAGCGTTCCATTCCCCAGAGAGCGAAATTACCCACCAGAATATACAGAAGCGATCGCTGCACTCAAAGAGCAACATCAGCAAGAGTTAGAGCGACTTTCCCAGGAATTGAGAATTGGTTTGCAAGCAGAAGCAGGGGCTAAAGCCGAAGCCCAGGTAATTGAGCAAATCCAATCCTTGCAAAATCTGTACAAGCAGCAGAAAGAGCTAAATATCCAGTTGCAGCAGCGATTGGATGAAATGGAGGGGTTACGAAAACTGGAGATTGAAAACCAACAACTCCAGCAACGTATTCAGGAATTGGAACACGCTGTAGAACAACGCCCTTCTCAAGAATGGGGAAATACTATGACCCAGCAAGCGACCAAAGCGTTGAACAAGCAAGTTAAACAAGCTCTGGAGAAAACGATTGATCTGCGATCGCTAGCCCAGGAACCGCCCAAAGAAAACGCCCAAGAATGTCTGCGACTCATGGGTATGGCATTGAAAAACTTAGCCAGTGCCATGAACAACACCCAAGCGCTCGAAGCTGCGGCAATCATTCTCGGAAGCGAACCGACACCATCTGCGATCGCATATCGAGCCGAACAACTAGAAATGCTACCCCAAGCAGTTAGTGATATTCGGCGGGTGCTGTCACAGCGTGGGTGTACTTGGCAAGAGTTTTGGGCAGTGGCGCAAGAGTACGAAGTGATTAAATCAGATTATCTAGCAGAATTAACAACCCAAGAGACTGATTTAATTACCGCACTCCAGAACGCATCCTCTCAACCAGACAGAATTGGTATTGGGTCTATCGTTGCCCATGCCGACCCATACCGTACTTTGTATGTCGCCAAAGGAGAAGTGATTCAGGATTTGGGAGATGAGGTAATCGTTGCATGGGATCACTGGCAGAACGAATCGAAAAAGACTGATAGGTATTTCCGAGATGAATTAAGATTCTGGCAACCTCAATAGATTTTCAGTGAATCGGTAACTTTTTAGACAAACGAATAAAAGTACCAAGCCCCGCATCACAGTGGGGGAAATTTCCGTGCGTCAACATAACAGGAGATTGTAAAATGACCGCAACTATCACAAGACCCAAGCTCAAAAAGACTGCTGATAAAGCACAATCACCGTATAAGCGGCTTCATGTGATTATTCCCATAGAAGATTTGTTGTGGGCATCGCAACAAAAGCCATCAGTCAATCAGCTATGGCAGGAATGCTGGACGGCTGACCCTTATGGCTCCCGGTGGATGCCGCTAACTTCTGCTTTGGGGTACAGTACTTTTATCTCTGCGAAGAAAATTCTATCTGAAAGCGGGTTGTTTATTTTCAAACCTGACAAGTCGATTCAGGACGGCCGAGAAACAGCTAGCTGGATGGTGAAAAATTTGCATGGCAGTCGGATGAAGGAGTTCTGGGAGAAAGCTAATTCGGAAAAACAAGAACCAGATGCTGAAAAACGAGAACCAAATGCTGA
>NZ_JACJSI010000330.1 GCF_014698065.1 Nostoc flagelliforme FACHB-838 | reverse complement strand
TGGCGGGTATGATGCATTTGATAGATGCTGGTTTATCATTGTCTACTTTTACACTTACATCCTCGCACGTATTTTCTCTTAATCTTTTTCAAAAATCAAATAGGATTCCTATATAGAAAAACAAACTAATTCGTCAGTAGCCTTGTTAGACAAGAAATTTACCCTTAAAAGGTTTAAAGAAGAACTAATTAAAAATAATTTTCCTATTGTACATATTACTACCCACGGTCAATTTAGTTCTGACCCACTCAAAACAGTACTAGTTGCCTATGACAAGCTAATTAATATTAGAGACTTTGACAGCTTAATCAGAGGTAAAACTGAAAATAGTCAAGATGCAATTGAGTTACTTGTTCTCAGCGCCTGCGAAACAGCTAAAGGCAACAAGCAGTCAGCAATGGGTATTGCGGGAATGGCAGCCCAGGCAGGAGCGCGTAGTACTGTTGCTACTTTATGGCGCGTGGAAGCCCATTCTACCGCTTTGCTTATGGAAGAATTTTATAAAGGTTTGAACAATGGCTTGCCAAAAGCAGAAGCACTACGTCAGGCGCAATTAAGCTTACTGTCAAATCCTAAATATAAGAAGGCTTATTATTGGGGTGGGTTCCTCCTGGTTGGAAGCTGGTTGTAAAATTCTACTAATTTGAGCCCCGATCGGGCTTTTTGCAACTCTTTGGAATTATTACTGCTTTTCGCTAACTCAGATGCCTTGATGTATTCGGGTTTAGCCTCCTTTGGCAACTTGGCCTTCAAATAGCGATCGCCCAGTACTCTGTGAAAAGTCGGATTTAGGCTACCAGTTGCTGTTGCCGTTTTTAACATTTCAATTGTTTCATTCAAAAGATTTTCTGCCGTATAAATAGCATCTACGTCTTGAATAGTTTCATCTGGAGGTAGCCCTAAGTCTTTGATGCGTTTAATCTTTTGTGCAATTTGTTCTTGGGAGGCTACAGACAATACGTCCACAAAGGTTTCATCATAACTAAAGACTTCACCATCTTTATAAGCAAAAACATATATTGTATATGGAGTCCCAGGTTGAAATTCTTTTTCATAACTTGGATAGGCAAGCCGAGTTTGATTTACAACTTTTTCCCACCCAAACTCGTAACTTTTTACTTTGACTTTGTAAGAAGTCGCACCTTTAACAGCAGTCCAAGTTATTTCTGGACGGGAATTCAATGTTGATGTGCTATAAGGAGAAATGATTGTTAGCTCATCGCTCCCTTCTGTGCCACCTTTTCGTATGTGACACGCATTAGTATTGGTTGGATTGCAAGTAGACAAGGCTTTGTCAGGTTCTGCACATTTATCAAGAGGAATAGTTCCACTAGATAAATTTAAAATATTTCCAGAACTAAAGCATAAAAATTCTACATAATCACTATTCACAACTTCTATTGTATCTCCCTTACAAATTAAGCTCCCTGCTTCAAAGTGCTTGTTACCCTTACTTATGATCCTTCCTAGTGGATCACAATGAACCTGATTTCTTCTTACTCTTATGAGCGGGACATTTGCTAGCAATGGTAGAGGAATTAGTATTAGAGAAGTTAAACAGCACATTCCCCCAAAAAACATCAGCTTTTTCATTGTTTTACAAACATAAATGGCTTGAGTGAGCATCTTATCATTTATCAAGTATGCGATCTAGCAGTTCTTGTCTCCAGCGAAACACTTCTGGTAAACTAGATTTAGTCAAGATGCAAGCATCTATATAAGCTCTGGCGTAATTAAATTGACCTAATGATTCTTCTAGTTGAGATAGCAAACAATATGCATCTGTTCTTTCGCTATCTAACTTTGTCGCTTTTTCTAGATATTTTTGTGCTTCAGTTAACTTATTTTCCATTAACCTTGCCCATCCTAAATCTTTATACAACGATGCTTGTAATTCCCGATTATTAGTTTTCTGCAAACCTCTTAAAGCTAAAGTAGCTGCTGCTCTATGATCCCCCTTTTTATTTTTCAATCTTGCTAAAGCCGCAACAGCAAACATAGCTTGACCGCTACTTTTAATAGCAATTTTATATTGCTTTTCTGCTAAATCATATTCTCCCTGTCCATCATAAAAATTACCTAATCCGTAATGTGATTCCCATTTATTAGGTTTTAACTTAAAAATTATTTCGTAAGTTTTTTTAACACAATTATAGTCATATAACTGCTGACACGCAATTGCTAAATTATTATAAGCAGTATCGTCTTTCGGGTTGTACTTTATAGCTTGTTCGTAGTTCTTTCTAGCAATTTTTGGTTCATTCTGATGACGAAATCCTTGCTCAAAATAGAAACTGGAGATTGAATAAGTTAACTCATGATTAAAAGTCATTGCTCCTTGAAAGTTTTTATCAGCTTGGGCTAACTGATTTTCTGCATAAGCTTTTTTAGCTTGGATTAGAAGATAATCTCCTACTACAGTATTTAATTTAGAATTGAATCGAACTGCTTTTTTAAAATCATTTTTAGCTTCATCAAATTTATTTTCTTGGTAAGCTTTCTTTCCTTCATTCAAATAATAATTTGCTACCAAAGGCAGAGAGCTATATATTATACCAACTAAACCGAAGATTCCGAATATCCCTAAACTAATTTTAAATAATTTTGATTTAATTAATCGCTCAATTTTTGTTTGAAGTGGTAATCGTTCTAATCTCTGAATTATTACTTGAGTACTTTGTGGCCGTTGCCCTGGAAAAGGAGCCATCAAATCATCTATCAAATCAGCAATATTTTTATCTATATGCTGTGCTTTATCTCTCCAAAGTAATCTTCCTGTTTCATCATCGCTCTTAATCTTAATCAAAGGAATCCCAGTTACTAAATATACCAAAGTTCTACCGAGTGCATAAAAATCTGATTGTGGTACTGCTTGCCCATTAATTTGCTCCAAAGGAGAGTAACAAGCTGTCCGAACAGTGGTTACTTCATAACCCAGACTAGTACCCGTGCTAATTCCTCCACTAGTACTAACTTTTGCCAAATATGTTTTTGTAATTTCTCTCGCACCTCCAAAATCAACAAGTGCTAGTTCTCCATTCGGTTGACAAATAATATTTTCTGGTTTTATATCTCTATGGAAAAAACCAGAACGATGAACTAGGTCAAGAATCTCAATTAATTGAAACAACCAATTGTATGCTAGTGTTTCCGTAATTTTTCCATAAGATTCTATCCACTGCTTTAAATTCTTTCCTTCAAACTTTTGCATTACTATACAAGGCAGCTTGAGGAAATCATCATTTAATGTAAAAGTAAAGTAATCTTCTCTATGAGACTTAGGAATTCCAGGATGCTTAAGGCTTTGTAATATTAGAGCTTCCCTATGAAATAACTCTGCGTATTTAGTATCATCATTCCAATACAATACTTTCAGTATTCTTGTTTGAGATTCTGACGAATGTATTCCAATATCTTCTACCTCAAATACATCCGTATAATTAAATTTGTTATGTATAAATGTTAACGGGCGTATTAAACGAATACGCCCATTGATTAGTAAGGGATTACCACAAGATAAACAAATTTCTTGCTCGTCAGGATTGTGGCGTTCCTTACAAAAAGGGTTTATACAATAACTCACAAAATATTAACCGTTTGTGTAGATTTTTTGGGTTTATTGGACTTTTCATCAATTAGCCCAAGCGGATCAATTAAGATGTATTTTTTAATGACTGGCTGTAAAGTATACCTAGTTTCTTTTTTGTCCGGATCATTGCTCCTTTCAACTAATGAGCGTTGTTCTAATATATCTATATCTGCCATAATTTCAAAAACAGATAAATGTAAACCTAATTGATCTTTTAGATCATCAATGAGTTTAGTGAAAGGGATAGGAGTTGAATCTTTTTCTAATTCCTTCGCTAAGTAAATTAATATTGTTTTTTGAAGATTATTCAAGAAACCATTTGGCTCAAATTGCTTGTGTAGCATTGCTTGAAATCGAGAACTAATTACAGTAGTTCTATATTCAAAAAAACTTTCAATGTTTCCTCCAAAGAAACGATGAATTTTCTCTGCAACTGCCTCTAGATCTGATGGATTACCTCTATATATTTCAATTAGTTTTTTGCATTCATCTCCAGATAATCCTTTTTCATAGAGCATCTGCATGGCTGCAATGGGATCTAAACCTTCCAACTTCCAATATAGAAAAGGTAAATTAGTTGTTACATGGGTAAACTCTTTTAAAGGTATTTGGCTTGTAACAATTGTGCAGCTATATTTTTGTTCCTTTGCTAATTCAATAAAAAACTTTTTATACCCCATCGTTTTTTTTAAACTTTCTGATGAAGCTAATTTTTCAAAACTATCTATTACTAATAAACAACGATGCAAGGATAGATGGTTTGATATTAAAGAAATTTTATAATCCAAACTCTTACTAGTACCTTTCTCTATATTTAAAAGCTCAACTAATTCATTAACTAATTGCTCTATAGAAGAAGAATTATCAGCTTCTTTCCAAACAACATAATCGTATAAGCTTGGGTTCTCAAAAATTATTTCTTCTACTAACTTGGCTGCAAAATAAGTTTTACCAATTCCACCAACTCCTACTAAAGTTATACAACGCTGATTAAAAAGTCTAATTTGGTTTTTTAGACACTTTAGGTCTTCTTCTCTACCACAAAAAGATTTTAATTTAGGAAAATCTCCGTAAAATTTAGTTTTGCCTACTAAAGAATCGCTATTCAGTTTAGATGCTTCAAGTTGGACATAATGTTTTTTGATTTGTTTAAGTAAAATCTCTTTGAAGTGTGTTTTTTTTACCTTCACTCCACCGAGGGCTTCTGACAGCATTAACCATAATCGGGGGCCTACCTTCTGTTGCAAGTAATACGTATTGTATTCAGATTCACGCGCTATGTCAGTATAGTCTTTACCGCCCCATGACCCTTTGATTATAAGCTTTTCGGCTCCTGACAGACGAGTTCCCGTATGCTGAAGCACTTGTTCTTCCACAAATTTTAGTACTTCTTCTATGTCTATTGTGTCTAAATTATTACTAGCAACCATATTAGCTTGTATCGCAGGTACACTATAACTATAGTCAATAGTTTATATTCATTTTTACTTAAATTAAATATCTACATTTTAATAATTCTTAATTAGATATCCTATTTCCAAATTGTCTGTTTAAGCTATAAGATTAAAATGCTAAATTATACAGGTAGCAAAAGCACATCTTCTGTGTCTTCTCCCAATTACAGTCAAACTAAGTTATTGACAGACTTGACTGTATAGCCAATCAGTAGTTAATTCAGTAACTATCTACCCTTACTAATTAGCTTAATTAATAAGTTTACAGTTGCATTAGATTCAGTTATACCTCTAAGTGTTAAAGCCTAAGTCTGACATGAATACAGGTATAGCCGTTTAAGCCAAAGCCCCTTTTGCAACTGAACAATGCCGCACGCTATATGAGAATCTTACAAATTCTCAGACTATCTCTTAATCAGTTCTTAACGGAGGTGGCAAGATTTAAAGTAAAAAATCAGGATAATGTTAGATTCCAGACGGACATAACTTCTGTACAATCAAGCTAGTTAAAAGGAGGCATAGAGGTGAAGAATTTACAAAAATACGCACATTTAACGCAAAAAGCGCCACTAAGGAGCGGCGCTTCGTGCGTTCTATAAAACCCATAGTTATCAAGAGCGGGGTTGATCTCGAAGGAACAAAATAAGTTGTCGTTGAAGTTTGGCGACCGAGACGACTACTAAATTTGTCCGAGAGTATAATCCGCGCTGCCAGATCCATTATAGGATCTGCCGCTTGGAAAGTCCATTCCTTGCGGTATGTTTTGGCTGTTAAAATTCATAAGTTTTTGTAAAGTTAACTTTTGTTAAGAATTATCCCGAATTTTGTAGTTAAAAGCAGTAGCAGCGCGAATAACAGTTATCAGTTACCAGTTATCAGTAGGAGTAGACCTTTATTTGATAATTGTTGACTGATAACTGATACAACCCCCTCTGAAGCTTGTCAACCAAGTTATCAGGGAAAAATATCGTGAAAAATGACTTATGCCCAATACACGTTGGTGTCGGGATTAAGGTGACATCAAATTTTTTTTCAAACCCCTCTCCTTGTGCTAATGACGGGAGAGAAATATGCTGACACTAGATAGAGAAGAAACCAAATCAGCACTTAATTACGATGATCTTAATAGCAGTATCAAAGACACCCTAGCTGTCATAGACCAATTTGAGTTGCAAGCAGTAGAACTCTTTCGCATCATGCATGACGAGCAGATATACAGAATCGCTGGGTACAAAAATTTCTCGAAATATTGTCAAGGCGAATTGTATATGTATGGCGGCTATCGGCGTATAAATCAACTCTTAGGGGCATCAAAAGTTATTGTTGCCGCAGGAGAGTTGGGGTTACAGATTAAAAATGAGCGCCAAGCCCGTCCTCTTTTGAGGTTAGTCAAAGAACCAGAAAAACTTATTGCTGCGATAAGACTGGCTTTGTCATCAAACCCAAACCCTAGCGAATCAGATTTCGCAGCTGCGGCTAATATTGTTGCTCCAATACCAAAAGGAAAAAAGCAATTCCTTCAGGAACCATTGGTTCCGAAAAATGCCATCACAATTTCATCACCAGAACATCCCCGTTATGGGCAATCGGGAGTTATTGTTGCAGACGCACCGAATA
>NZ_JACJSI010000033.1 GCF_014698065.1 Nostoc flagelliforme FACHB-838 | reverse complement strand
GCTCTAAACTATCAGTAACTATCTCAAAGCTTTATGATTACGTTTTCACGAAGATATCAAAGCTTGCTCTCAAAGCTTTGAACAGTCTGGCTTTGGAGTTTTCGGACAAGTCTATTGCAAAACTATGACAAGGCTATGACGTTTAATCTGTAATTGACTTCGCTAGTGCTGCTAGTTGCAACCCAGGCGAATAACTTCCTTCTTCCTTGATCCGTTTAATTTCAGCATCTGCTACCCGCAAATTTAACTTTTGTCCCAACGCCCGTACAATATCTCCCCGGTCAATGACACCAGCGACAGCGCCAGCCGGAGAAAGTACGGTAATTCGAGGTAACTGCTCATTTTCCAGTTTGTTAATTACCTCAGCTATCGTTGTTGCTTCAGAAACAGTCGGTATTTCTGCCAAGGGATGCACAATGCTGTGTAAGGTTTGGGTTTCCCATTCACTCCTTTGGGTTAAACGAAAATCGTCAATGGAAACTAGACCCCGGTAACGTCCATCAGAAGCAGCAAAATAAACCTGTGAGGGATTGGTTTCTAACAGGTATGAATCGGCAAAGGATCGCAATGTCTGATCAGCATCAATTACCCGAAAGTCACGAGTCATCGCATCAGCCGCCACAACTTTGAGTAGGCTTTCTTGCAATGTAGTCATGTTGTCATAGCTGTTAGCATTGCGGACAGCAAACCAACCTAACAGCGCAATCCATAAACCAAGTACTAATTCTCTGGTCACAAAATCGACAACAAATCCTAAAGCGATCGCACTATAACCCAATATTTGCCCAGCCTTTGCAGCCCAGTGTACGGCTTGAAAACGATTACCTGTTATTTGCCATAGTGCTGCTTTTAACACTTGCCCTCCATCTAAAGGTAAGCCGGGAATCAGGTTAAATAGCGCCACTACCAAGTTAATTCTCGCCAAATCTCCGACCATAACACTGAGTGGACTAGTATGAGGTATCACGATAGCTCCCACCCGGAGTAGTAAAAATAGTCCGATACTCACCAAAGGCCCAGCGATCGCTACTTGAAATGCTTTTGCCGGGGTTTTAGATTCTTCTTCAATAGCGGCAATCCCGCCAAATAGAAATAGGGTAATTGAATTAACTTTAATGCCTTGCGATCGGGCTACTAAGCTATGCCCCAACTCATGTAACAATACCGAACCAAATAGCAGCAGTGCCATAACTATTCCAGCACTCCAAGCTATAACAGTCCCCCATTCTTGATAAGCTACCCCAAAGTTAAGAGTTGCCAACCCTAAAATCACAAACCATAACGGGTCTAAAAACAGGGGAATTCCAAATAAAGACCCAATTTTCCAATTTGTTTGCATTACATTGTCCTAAAACTAGATATCGCCAGTAGTTTATGTACTGCAATATTTGCGTATATACTTATACATATATTTCAGAGCATCAATTCGATAGTGCCGAGTTACGAAATGCTCTTATTTCTACAATAGACAATTAATGCCTGTGAGCAAAGCTCTGAATGAAGTGGGGCATTGGGAAGAGGCAGAGGAGCAGGGAGCAGGGAGCAGGGGGAAAAAGGTAATTTTTCTTCTTCCTCTGCTTCCCCTACTTCCTCTGCTTCCCCTGCTTCCTCTGCCCCCTACCCGTCCTCTTGAGTGTGTTAGATGGAAAAAATAAAATTTAGATAATGCCGAGATTACTCAATCCTAAGACAGTACCAGTGCCGATCAGGTGGCCGGCGCTCATTGCGGCGAGAAATGTAGCCGCACTGGGATTATTGAACAGCGACGGAAAGGGCAAAGGCATCTTAGGGCCAACGTGAGGATAACGAATTGTCCGAGGAATAATCAAAAGACATAACAGACAAATGCCAGTAATAATTGCCGCTTCAGTCAAGTTCGATATGGTGCCAGTTTTGGGTAAAGTGGCTTGGGCTGCTAATAAGATTGATGACATCATAGTTCTTTCTCCTGCATAAATTAACTGAATAAGCCTTACAAAGGGGATTAACCCGTTTCTAACGCCATATCAATCCTCCGTTGATGAAGTAGCTGGAATCGTCCCTCAAGGGGAAGGTTAATACCTCTTTCCTCAGTTAGAGTGGCTATACGGAGGCTAACTGGCTAATGCTCATGAGTTATTTTGCTGGAGAAAGAACCAAAACCGTTTTTAGGAGTTTTGTATTGATGGCGGCGTTAGTTGTAACGCCGCCATCATCGCAAAACTACAGACGACCGATATTAGTCAATCCTAAAACGATGCCAACGCCGATAATATGACCAAAAGCCATCGCTGCAACGAATGTTGGAATACTAATCGGCAGAATGGGGAACTTGGGGCCAACTAAGGGTTTTTCAATCCTAGTACTTAGCAAAACAATTACTAAGCAACTGATGCTGATGATGATGCCAACTGTAGGATTCCACGCAGGTGTTGGGGGAACAGTTGCCTGGGCTGCTAGTAAAATAGATGAAATCAAGCTTTTGTCTCCTAAAATGTAGACCTACAAAATTATAAAATTACCAAGGTACAAAAGTTTTGCGGATCGTTTAGACTTTCTTGAGGATTCTTTTAAATTTGTTAAATTTTCATGCGCGTTAAAATTTGCGGCATTACTCAACCACAGCAGTCTATAGCGATCGCCTCTCTGGGGGCAACGGCACTAGGATTTATTTGTGTGCCAACCTCACCTCGCTACGTGACTACATCCCAAATTCGGGCAGCAGTAGCAGAACTCCCGGCAAATATTGACACAATTGGTGTTTTTGCCAACGCTAGTATCCCCGAAATCAGTCAGATAGTCGTTGATTCTGGGTTGACTGGTGTACAGCTACACGGAGATGAATTACCAGATTTTTGCTACCAATTACGTCAAGCTTTACCCAATGTCGAAATTCTTAAAGCTATGAGAATTAATAGTCTTGAGCATCTAGACACAGCAGCTGATTACACAGAATACGTAAATGCTTTACTACTTGACACGTACCATCCGCAACAATTGGGTGGTACAGGCAAAACCTTAGATTGGACAATGCTAGAGCAATTTAACCCCAACTGTCCTTGGTTTTTAGCAGGAGGATTAACAGCCGATAATATTTTGGAAGCTCTCAGTCAGGTTAATCCTAGCGGCATTGATTTATCTAGTGGTGTGGAACGGACACCTGGAGATAAGGATTTAGATAAAGTAGCCAAGTTGTTTGAAAAATTAGGGAGTAGGGAGTAGGGAGTGGGGAGTGGGGGATGAGGGAGCAAGGAAAGAAGCAAGGGAGCAGGGAGCAAGGGAGAAGAGTTTTCCCCTCTGCCTCTTTTCCATGCCCCATTCCCTAAAAGAACGCTGGTTGATGGCGAATCAAGTTAAAAAATTCTTCACGGGTTTTGTGTTCTTCTTGGAAGACACCAACCATCGCACTAGTGACAGTCCAAGAACCTGGTTTTTGAACGCCTCGCATTACCATACACATGTGACTAGCTTCCATGACAACGGCTACGCCTTGAGGTTCTAGAATGGTCTGGATTGCTTCGGCAATTTGGCGGGTTAACCTCTCCTGTACTTGCAAGCGCCGGGAATACATCTCAACAATACGGGCTAGCTTACTCAGTCCGACAACTTTTTGGTTGGGAATATAAGCAACGTGCGCTCTACCCATAAATGGCAGCATGTGGTGTTCACACAGGCTAAAGAAATTAATATCTCGAACTAGTACCATCTCACTATGACCTTCATTAAAGATGGCATCATTAACGAGTTCTTCAAGAGATTGGTTATAGCCACTGGTAAGAAACCGCATTGCCTCGGCTACTCGTTTGGGTGTTTTGAGGAGTCCTTCACGTTCGGGGTCTTCACCAACGCCCAATATTAGTGTCCTCACGGCCTCCTTCATGTCCTCCATCTGCTCCTCTTTTGGCGGGAACACATCCGCTTGTCGCCCGTTATGAGTATTGCGATCGGGTCTAGGAGTTATGGCTTCTGCCAAGTCGGGAATCAGAGGTGATTGAGAGGAATTGGAACCGTTGGAACTAGCAATAGTCATGATTAAGTCTTGGTTATGGTTTAGTCATTAGTTATTAGTCATTAGTCATTTGCAAAAGACAAAGGGCAAAAGACTAATTAAAGTGCGCCAGCACTAGGCATCAGGGTCAATTCATCAATAACTGCCTGTTGTGGTAACAGAACTGTGTAGAGAATTGACTCAGCCACAATTTCTGGGGTTAACATTTTGGAACGGTCTAAGCTGACACGAACTGTTTCTGTGTCCCAAAGTTCGGTATTGACTGCGCCGGGACAGATAGATGTGACACGAATGCCGTGGATGCGTTCTTCTTGTGCCAGGGTTTGAGAGAGGGCTATCAAACCACCTTTGCTGATGCTGTATGCTCCCCAACCGGCAAAGGGTTGCTTGGCGGCAATTGAGGCGACGTTGATAATTGTGCCTTTGCCGCGATCGCGCATTGAAGGTAAAATCCCCAAAATGCACTGAAATACGCTGGTAAGATTTAAGTCAATTACCTGCTGCCAGTCCTCTAAGGGGGTTTCGCTCAAATTGCCTGTATAGGCGATGCCGGCATTATTTACCAGAATGTCTATATCACCAAAGTCAAGGGCGATCGCTTGGATCTTCTCTTTGACTTCAAAGAGCCGCGCTAAGTCTACAGCGTAAGCTTTCGCTTCCACCCCAGTATGCTCGACTGCTTCTCTTACCGCCTCCAACTTATCCAAAGAACGGCTAACTAAGGCGACATCTATTCCCGCTTTCGCAAAGGCTAAAGCCGTTGCTTTCCCAATTCCACTACTTGCCCCTGTAATCAGGGCGCGTCGTTTTTGCTCAACACTCATGGTGTCTCCCAATTTTTTGGCAGTTCCCAAAGCCTATTACCACCCAATTATTCACACTTCTCGGTTTGGATAGATTAAAGGAATCTAAAAATCTGATGATTTCAATTAAGCAACTGCTATGATTCAGTGCAATAGTAGGCGTATTGTGGGTTTTAACAGTGAAGACAACAAATCATTGCCTGGAAAACCACGCCTGACACTGAAATTAGATTACTTAATAACACAAAAGCTACTCAATCAAATTGAGTAGGTTTACCAAACATACAAATGCCTATGGCTAGATTGTTAAAAATCTTTAAGCACATAGGCAATTATAGCATTTCTGCTTTATTAATCAATCATTATGCAGTGCCGTTAGTGGGCAACTTCTGTAAAAACACCAATTTTGCGGAATTTTTCATAACGCAGTTGGCGGCGTTCTGGAGCGGTTAAACGATTGAGTTCGTCCAAATTTTCTAGCAGCACTTGCTTGAGAGTGGTAGCAGCTTTTAAAGGATCGGAATGAGCGCCACCAGTGGGTTCAGGCAATATTTGGTCGATAATTCCCAATTTTTTCAGGTCATGGGAAATAATTTTCAGAGCCACGGCAGCTTGGGGAGCCTTGCCAGCATCTTTCCACAAAATTGCGGCGCAGGCTTCGGGAGTAGCGACGGTATAAACGGAGTGTTCAAACATGAGTAAGCGATCGCCTACGCCAATACCGAGTGCGCCACCGGAACCACCTTCACCAATGACTGTGCAGATAATTGGCACATCTAAGCAAAACATTTCCCGCAAGTTGTAAGCGATCGCTTCTCCTTGACCTTGGTGTTCTGCTTCTACCCCAGACCAAGCTCCCGGCGTGTCAATAAAAGTTAGTATTGGCATACTAAATTTATTGGCGTGTTCCATTAACCGCATCGCCTTGCGGTAGCCGCCAGGATAAGGCATTCCAAAGTTACGGGCAATATTGTCTTTAGTATCACGACCTTTTTGATGACCCAACATCACCACAGGTTGCCCACTCAGACGACCAACACCACCAACTAAAGCCGGATCGTCACCACCACAGCGATCGCCATGCAATTCCATCCATTCATCACTAATAGCCTGAATGTAATCGAGAGTACTGGGGCGACGGGGATGACGAGCGACTTGCAATCGCTGGGACGGGGATAGACTAGTGAAAATTTCCTCACGCAGTTGCATGGCACGAGCTTCTAGTTGGCGAATTTGACCAGAAACATCGACGCCATTTTCTTCTGCAAGTTGCCGAATTTGATCAATTCGGCTTGCAAGTTCTGCTAAGGGTTTTTCAAAATCTAACAGTAGCGGTTTACGCTCGGTAGTTGCCATCGTAGGGGTTATAAGTTACGAGTTATAAGTTATCTATCTTTTGGGCTTTGTCCTTTGTCCTTTGTCCTTTGCAAATAACAAATGACTAATGACCAAGGACAAATGACTAATGACTAAACCAGCAGCGGTCTAAATCCATGTTTCACTGATACCTTACCAATCTGCTCCATTTTGTCTACGGTAATCTGATTGCGCCCCCAGGAAAAGTTCGTATATAACTTCTCAAATTCCAGCAGCATTGATTCAGCAAAACAAGCAAACAACTGGCGGGCTGGCACGTCCATATTGACGATTTTCATAATTTTCCAGTCAATATCCAGGGAATGCTCTACAATCCCACCATTTAACACATATACACCAGGATGCTGAACTTTTGTTGCTAAGTTTTTAGGATAACCACCATCAATCAACAAACAGGGTTGTTTCAAAGTGGTAGGGTCGATTTCAACGCCTTTAGGCATACTGGCAACCCAAACGACAACATCAGCTTGGGGCAGTGCTTCTGTCAAACCCATGATTTTTCCTCGCCCCAGTTCGCCTTGCAACTCTTTGAGACGTTCTTGATCGCGGGCGATCAGCAGAAGTTCTTTGACATCTGTTTTCGCATCTAGCCAGCGAGTAACTGCACTACCAATATCTCCAGTTGCCCCACATATAGCAACAGTAGCGTTTGATAGATCAATTCCTAGTTGTTTTGACGCTTCTTCTACTTGCTTACAAATAATGTAAGCAGTATGTGTGTTTCCTGTAGTGAAGCGTTCAAACTCTAGTTTAATGTTGCGGACTTGGCTAAACTGCTCTAACTTAAAGTTTTCAAAAATAATTGAGGAAAATCCGCCTAAAGCTGTGATGTTAATGCCATGCTTCTGTGCATGGGCCATAGCGTTGAGGATTTTGCGCGTTGCGGCTTTGATGCGGCGACTAGCTAGCATTTCCGGCAAAAAGCAAGATTCTACATACCGTCCTTCAATTTGTTGCCCAGTTACACTGGTGACAATAATGCTATCAACAATTTGCGGCGGGGCGCTGCACCAGAAGTCTAGCCCTTGATCGGCATATTCTGGGTATCCCAATTCTTTAGCTACCGCTTGAGCGTGTTCTAAACTAGTCAGATGTCCAATTAGACCAAACATGTAGTGATTATTAAGCTTATGCTGTCCTGAGCGCGTGTAAATTTCCGAGAGTTAGGAGTTGGGAGTTAGGAGTTAGGAGTACGACTCAATACGCATGGTTTAAGGGTTTTTGGTACTGAGTTTTGATCTGTAAAGATGCAAAATTTCGTTTCTCTCCCAAGGATTTTTGGCTTAACTGAATGGTATTAGAGTTCGACTCATAATTTCTTACTGAGCATTCCTCACTCCTAACTTTTTTAAGCGGCTATGAGTCCATAGGCTGACAAGCGCATAATATCGCGAGTCGTAAAACCAATGTTACTTAATGCTTCACCGTACTGAATCATAAAGTCTTCTACCAAAGCATCTTTTTCCATTGCCATTGTGTGGGCATCACCCTCTACTTGGTTGAGCATTTTCCAGACGATGGGTAGGTTTTGGCGATTTGCAAGTTCAAGTTCAGCTTTAGCTTCTGTGAAGTGTTCTTTCAACCAAACTTCTCCAAAGTTGAGGTGGCTATATTCTTCTTTTACTACTCCTTCAGTAATTTTGCGGGCAAAGTCGTCGGCGACGGGGATGTAAATGTTATATGCTGCGATCGCAAAACATTCAATAATCAAAGACTGAATCAACAGACAAGTGACTACCTTCCCTTCTGCTGCCGCTGTTTGGAAATTCTGGTGTAGTCCAGAGAAAAACTCCTTAGCAAATTCCAAATCTGGGGTTACTTGCAAATTGCGTCCACAAGCTTCAAATCCTTTTTTATGGCGGCTTTCCATTTTGGAGAGGCGAATCAGTTCATCATGAGATTCTGGCAGCAGTTGGGCTAGTGTGATGTAATTTTCATGGGCTTCTTGTTCCCCTTCAATCACGATCGCATTAATCCGGCTATAAGCATCTTTGTATGTTTCGCTCTTGAAATCTAATTCTTTAACTTGACCTGTAAGCTGCTGCATGGTTATGTTTACTCCTGTAAACCTGAATTATTTGACGCCAGGATTGAATTTACCCCATGAACTGAGGGTAACAATCACTGTGGTTTAATTTAACTTAACAAGTAAATATGTTTATAGATTAACTTTTGCTGAGGGTGATGCTCTAGTACTAGCGAAATAAATGCTTTGAACTCAAGTTATGTCCAAACCAAACCCGAATCTGAAATCTGGCAACTTTTTGAGCCTAGTAGTCTTACTGCTAGGGGCATTTATCGTTCTACTACCGTTGTTTGTGGTCTTTCTCACCTCCTTTGCATCAACCGCCACCAGCCCAGATAATTTGTCCAAAAATAACTGGTCTTTAGTTAATTACCGCGTTGCCTGGCAACAGGGAAAATTTTTGCTGGCGTTTGCTAATTCTACCTTGGTAGCGATCGCTGTGACGGCGTTTCAGATTGTCACTTCTGCTTTGGCTGGTTACGCCCTAGCACGGCTGAAGTTTCGGGGACGCCAAGCACTGCTATTGGTAGTTTTAGCAACGTTGGTGATTCCCTTTCAGTTATTAGTGATTCCCATCTTTTTGGTTTTGAAGTGGGGACACCTGATAAATACATACTGGGCACTGATTTTACCCACTGCTGTCAACGGCTTTGGGATTTTCTTGTTACGTCAGTATTTCCAGACAATTCCGGTGGAGTTAGAGGAAGCCGCCGCTATAGATGGGGCAAACCGACTACAAATTTTGTGGCGGGTTATGTTACCTTTAGCCCGTCCGGCCTTGGTGACGCTGTTTTTGTTCACCTTCATCGGTGAATGGAATGATTTGTTTAAGCCTCTGGTATTTACTACACGACCGGAATTAAGGACGGTGCAACTGGCGTTAGCTGAGTTTCAAGAGCAATTTACAAATAATTGGCCTTTGATGATGGCAGCGGTGACTATAGCAACTGTTCCGGTGATGGTATTATTTCTCATCGGTCAGCGTCAGTTTATTCAGGGTATTGCTGCGACGGGGATTAAGAATTAGTATCGCTAATTTTGCAATGACCTTTATACAAGTGATCGCTATTTTGTATTGTAGTATTGTATTGTTTTGTAGTTAAACAGATAATCTAAGCAAACTCTAGATTTAAAAGGTTTATGTGCTGGAGTCGATGGTTAGTGTGATTGCGCTGTAAACTATGGCTCGTGATTTATTCCACAATATTGTGAGGTCTGCACTAGAGAAAGAGGGTTGGGTAGTTACAAATGATCCGCTTAATATTCGGTGTGGTGGGGTTGATATTCAGATTGATTTAGGTGCAGAGCGACTTATAGCTGCGGAAAAAGCAGGAGAAAAAATAGCAGTTGAAATCAAAAATTTTGTTAGTGCCTCAAAAATTTCCGAATTCCACATGGCGCTGGGACAATTTATTAATTATCGAACAGCGTTGCGTGCTGAAGAGCCAAATAGAACCTTGTATTTAGCTGTACCCTTGGCAACTTATAATGACTTTTTTAACTTGTCTTTTATTGAAACTGTAGTCAATGAAAATAAATTAAAGCTGATTATTTACAACGTGGAAACGGAGGAAATAGAACAATGGACAAATTAAATGAATATCGGACAAAAATTAGGCAACTGTTAACTAAATATCTCCAGTCAAAGCCTAGTTACGGGGATGTAGAAGTAGAACAAATTTTTGATACAGAACATGACCATTATCAAATTATTAGCGTTGGATGGAACAATCAAAAGCGGATTTATGGGCCAATAATGCACATAGATATCAAAAATAATAAAATTTGGATTCAACAAAATACAACAGAGGCGGATATAGCTTTAGAACTGATGGAAATGGGTATAGATAAACAAGATATTGTGATTGGTTTTCATACTCCAAAAATGCGTCAATTATCAGGGTTTGCTGTGGACTAAAAGAGAAAATAATACTAAATAAATATATTTTATTAGGATATTTAAATTTGTAATAAACTCAGGTGTGGTGCGATCGCTTTTTCGCTATGAACTTCACATAAGCGATCGCCCCTGCTACTTAACTCAGATGTGGGTGCGATCGCTTTTTAATAACTTTCATACAAGCGATCGCTCCTTGTAATAAACTCAAGTGTGGTGCGATCGCTGATTTCCTATAACCTTTACATAAGCGATCGCAGTTTCTACCAAACTTAGGCGTGGTACGTTGGCGTAGCCCACTTAAAGTATCACTTTTTCGCCACGCCATTTTCAAAAATCCGTGCAACAGAATGAATCGGCTGTAGGGGCGTACATTTGTACGCCCCTACCTATGTATTTGTATCAGTTATTTAATGAAATGGTATTATCCAAACTGTAAACAGAGTGTGAGAGTTGAGGAGGTATCAATTACTCAATCCTCTTGAGCGATCAAGGGTCAGTAGTCAGATTCATGAAGGCTTTAAGGAAAGGCCCCAATGCTTCTTTAAACATAGGCGGTTCATTTATTGCAAGTACAGCGAATAGCCTAAACTTTGCCGATGGTGCTAAATTTAGTGTCACAGATACCCAAAGCACACCCCTACTGACAGTAAGTGTTCCCATTGGTTTACAATTTGGAGCAACTGCGGCTCCTATCAGCAATCAATCCCAAGCAAGTCCCGATGGCGCAACTAATCGCTTGGGAAACCCCGTTGGTCTAAAAGTGGATTCAGATAAGACATTGGCACTTGTAGGTGGAAATCTTTTACTAGAGGGTGGAAACTTAACAGCAGATTCGGGACGAATTGAGCTAGGAAGCGTTGGTAGTAATAGTCTGGTTAGCCTAGATCCAACAAATCAAGGTTGGGCATTCGGATATGAAAATGTCCAAAATTTCCAGAACATTCAATTTATTGAGCGAACTGTTGGCGATTCTAAGATTCCATCTCAAATAGATTCTACCGGCATCGGTAGTAGTAATATCCAGGTGTGGGGTGACACAGTAGAACTCAGGGGCTATTCTGTGGTCTTGTCAACTCAAAACAGGGGTGTTGGAGATGGTGGAGACTTAAAGATTAATGCTAGGAAATTAATTATTCAGGATGGTGCACAAGTAAACGCTTTTACTACAGGTAGAGGTGCAGGCGCAAACTTGACTGTAAATGCTTCCGAGTCTGTAGAGGTAACTGGTAGCTTTACAGACTCCGAAGGTACTATTTTCCCTAGTATATTATCGACTGTAACTACTAATGCTGGGAAGGCGGGTGACATTACAATCACTACGAAGAGAATACTTATCAAAGATGGAGCAGAGATATCAACAGATTCTAGTGGAATTCGCCGCAGGAATCCACCACTAGAATTTATACCAGCAACAGGGCCCGGAGGTAATTTAACCGTTAACGCCTCTGAGTCTATAGAACTGATTGGAACTTCAGCAAATAATTTGCCTAGTGGCTTTCTCGCTAGAACTTTAGGCTCTGGAGACGCTGGAAAAATTACAATTACTACAGGGCAATTGATTGTTAGGGATGGAGCTGCAATCACTGTGAGCAGTGAACTTCCAAAACTTTCGCCAGATTTTTCCTACCGAGGGGATATAAACAATCTAGGTTCAGCAGGTGAACTCAATATCACTGCTGACTCCATCCTCCTAGACGACGGAAAACTCACATCTAATAGTGAGTCGGGTAAGGGTGGTGATATTTCGCTAGAGGTGCGGGACTTGTTACTGATGCGCCGTAATAGCCAAATATCGACTAATGGAGGGGGTGATAAAACTGGCGGTAATATCACCATCAAAGCACCTAATGGTTTCCTCGTTGCCACTCCTTTCGGAAACAACGATATCACCGCCAACGGCTTCTTTGGCTCTGGTGGTAAAATCACAATCACCGCTAAAAACATCTTTGGTTTTGTGGTGCGCACCCGTGCAGACCTAGAGAGGCTGTCGAACCCTAAACAGCCACTAGACCCAAGTAGGCTTCAAACAAGTGACATCACAGCATTTTCTCAGCAAAACCCTTCATTAAATGGCACCATACAAATCAATTCACCAGATGCTGACCCCAGTAAAGGATTAGTGGAATTACCCGTAAATCTGGTTGATGCTTCGCAGCAAATTGCTGCTAGTTGTAGTTCTGGTGGAAAAATAGGAAGGAGTTCATTTATTACTACTGGACGTGGAGGATTAGTAGCCGATCCCACGCAGCCATTGATAGCTGAGAATGCAGTCCTGGCAGATTGGATCACACTCTCACCAGAGAGCCAGAATCGTGCTGGCAGTATTCAGAAAAAAATCGTTGCTCAGGCGCAGCAAAACACAGAAGAGAAATCACAGAAAGTTAATTCTGTCAATGAACCTACTGAAATTGTAGAAGCCCAAGGGTGGGTTATAGATGCCGAGGGGAACGTGGTTCTGGTTGCTCAAGTACCCACTGCTTCGCCCCATAATTCCTCGCTCACCGCTACATCTTGCACTGCTAGGTAGAATTATGAGATATGGCGATATTTCATAACTTCGTAGCCAAGCGCGATGCCAACGGTGGTAACAAAGCTTTGTTGAACTGCTGGCTACGCCTACGCAATTGCTGCTCTTGTTGCGATAGTTATGCTTTCCATAAATTAGGATTTCATTGCAAGTAGAGTAGCCTCATATCAGGGCATAAATTTAGAGTTTGAGTAGGATAACCAAAAAGCTAGTTGGAATCTCAACAAGCAGTGACCACCGCAGGCATCGCCCATTCCCTAATCCTTAACTCGTCTCCTGAATTTGCAAACGTATAGTGTGTTCAGTCGCACCACTAAGTTGCAATTCCATAATTTCACCACCCAGAGGTTCCAAGCAAGTGAGGAGCGATCGCAAGTTGGGTGTACTTGCGCCAGTATCTACATATAATCGATCTGCTAAATTACCAATGCGTTTCCAAGTCATGTACAATTTAGCGATCGTTTGTTCAATTTGCGATGCTTGATTTACCAAATCAGCAGCAATGCTTAAACAGCCGACTCTTTGGGCTTCTTCTAAGGCTGTTTCAATATCAACATCTTCTTTCGTCAGCGCCTGAACTTGAGCCGCCCCTTTGAGATATTTCGCCAAGTTACGCGCTTCGGTAGTTACCTGTTTCAGGGTATCCACATCAGGGTTAGCAGCAATTTCCTTCTGGATAAACTTTTGGTGTGATTCTGGCAGTTTTTCCATTTCCTTCACCAGTGGGGCGATGTAGCGTGGAGGAAGGGTGTTATCTGCTGCTTTTTCCTTAACTGCTTCAGGTAGTAAATCTGAGGACATGGCTGTCCATTCATCGCTGAGTTGACGCACTTCCCGCCTAGTAATGCGATCGCCTTTTTGGGCGGCTTCACTCACCATCTGTTGCACTTCTGGGACTGCTTTGGAGGTTTCGACAAATGCCCGTTTGCTGAAGTTGTTTACAGATCCAGGATCAAGTTTACCGTCTTCAATCAGAGTATCGGCACTATTCGCCAGTTGAATCCATGAGTATGCTTGGCTTTTGCTGATTTCCCGCTCTTTTAGCCATCGCAAAAAGCCAGTACCGCGTCCGTCACCACCCACTTTCTCTCTGTCGCGGATAGCTCGTAAAATTCGCCCCCGCCAGATTTCAGTTTGCAAATCAAAGCGATCGCATACCTGCCAAGCTATTTCTAGCTGCTGTTGAAAATCTGATTCTAGAATCTGTTCATCTTCTGGATCGGGCAGTTCAAAGCTGATATCGGCTGGCTGTAGTAAAGCAGCAGCAAGGTCGTTGATGGAGTCGGTATCTTGCACGATTGATGACTAACGAGTGGATGCGATCGGCTTATTATGCCACAATCTGTGGACTCTCACTTAAGGGGGAGTAAGGTATTTTGAGTTACAACAAATATAGTAGGAAGGGGTACACCTTTGTAAAGTCTTTAATTAATCAGAGACAATAAAAATAAAACGATGAACCAGGTAGATTACCTCCGCATTAGCTTAATCGATCGCTGCAATTTTCGTTGTCAGTACTGTATGCCAGAGGGAGTAGAACTGGACTATATTCTCAAGCAACAGCTGTTAACTGATGAGGAACTACTCACCTTAATTCAAGAAGTATTTATTCCCGCAGGCTTTACCCGATTTCGTTTGACTGGGGGGGAACCCTTATTGCGTCCGCGTGTGGTGGATTTGGTAAGTGCGATCGCAACTCTCCCCCAAACTCAAGACCTCTCAATGACCACCAATGGTTTTTTGCTGGCTCCGATGGCACAGAATCTCTACAATGCTGGTCTGCGACGAATTAATATTAGTCTGGACTCTCTTGATCCCGACATTTTTGATCAAATTATTGGTAATAAAGGGCGTTCTCGTTGGCAGCAGGTTTGGCAGGGGATTCAAGCCGCCCATCAGGTCGGATTCGACCCCCTGAAGCTGAATGTAGTGGTGATTCCTGGCGTTAATGACCACGAAGTTCTCGATTTAGCCGCCCTGACAATTGATAAACACTGGCACGTTCGATTTATTGAATTTATGCCCATTGGTAATGTACATTTATTTGGCGATCGCGGTTGGGTATCTTCAGCCGATTTACGAGAATCTATCCGCGATCACTGGGGCTTGACAGAAGCTCAAGTTCGTGGCGCTGGCCCTGCCGATGTCTTTCAAATTCCTGGTGCGAAGGGGACACTAGGATTTATTAGTCAGATGTCGGAATGTTTTTGCGATCATTGTAACCGGATGCGCCTGAGTGCTGATGGTTGGCTGCGTCCCTGTTTATTAAATGAAACTGGTCAAATAGATTTAAAAACTGCTCTGCGGTCTGGCACTAGCACCGCTCAATTACAAGAACAGGTCAGACATTTACTCGGAATCAAACCAGAAATTAACTTTAAACAACGCGATTCTGGCATTTTAGGTACATATACCCGCACCATGTCCCAAATTGGCGGATAGTAATTGGTCATTTGTCCTTTGCAAATAACTAAGGACAAATGACTAAGGACAAATGACAATTAGGCTTGTCGTGAGTAGTATTCCACCACAAGTAGTTCATTAACTTGCAGTGCCACCCATTCGCGCTCAATAACGCTGTTGACTCTACCAACCAACTTATTTTTGTCAAACTCCAAATGACTGGGGAGGTTTGCCAAACCGGGATATTGTAAGTTAGCTTCCACCAACTTCCGTGATTGTGCCCGATCCCTGACCGCAATTACTTCTCCAGGACGGCATTGATAGCTGGCAATATTCACCACACGACCGTTAACAGTTACGTGACCGTGATTTACCAATTGACGAGCCGCGGGAATAGTCGGGGCTATACCTAAACGGAAAACGGTATTATCCAAGCGCATTTCTAGCAATTGCAGCAGCACTTGTCCGGTAGAACCAGTAACACGTCTGGCTTTCCGCACATAGCGGAGCAATTGCTTTTCAGTCAAACCGTAGTTGAAGCGGAGCTTTTGCTTTTCTTCTAGACGGATAGCATACTCAGAGCGTTTCTTGCGGTTCTGACCATGCTGACCAGGTGGATAAGCGCGTCTAGCGCTTTTACGAGTTAATCCTGGTAAGTCGCCTAAGCGACGGACAATTCTGAGGCGTGGCCCTCTATATCGGGACATGAGTTTCCTTAATCTAATCCTGTTTAAACTTTACACAGACATTCCATTTTGACATTCCCCTGAAGATAAATCAGAGGATTCTTGGTTTTGTGAGGCTGCTTGCTTTGGTATGACGTATCCTACCAATGTAGAGGCATCTTCTTTGCGCCAGTTAATTTGAGTCGGTAGAGCCGACATACTGGCTTCCAAGCTTGAATTCCGACGTGCCCCGCCGTAATCTTGCCAATAAGTTTTTTGTGTTTATTTAGTTTCGTAGGCTACTCAATCATCAGATTGGTTTACGCAGTATTCTTACTCTGAAATACTTTTTACGTTGCCTACTTATCTTTCAAACAGTTATATTAACACAACTTCGACATAATTAATTATGTCTATACTTTAACTACCGCCGAAATTCTTTAATTACAGAGGATTTTTAAGATATTTGAGTTAGCATAACTTTGGGTGTTTGGAGAATGGCAATGTCAATGATCAAAAAAGTGATTAACAGAGGGAAGAACAAACAAGGCAGTTCCACCTCCAGGATTTTAACATTACCAGTTTTGGCTATAGCTGGATGGTTGACAACGCTCTTGCCTAATGTGGCTGTTGCTGCCTCCTACAGCAATGATTATAGTGTCTGTGCGGGTCGCCTTTTGAAAGTAGGTGTTACGGCAGAGGCCGCTTCACTTGGTTGTGCATCCGCATTACGTCCAAGGGATTTGGCTGCTTGTGTGGTTAAAATTGAGAATCAGACCCAAATTGCCGCCACAGATGCGCTTTATTCTTGTGGTAAGGCCCGCCGTCCTGAAGAGTTAGCTACCTGTGTAGTGGGTGCGAGTTCAAGTACTCAAGAAGCTATTAATCCAGCAGTTTTGGATTATTGCGGTCGTAGTTTGTTACCTGTGCGCTTTGGTCAGTGTGTGGTTGGCTTACGTAGTCAAATCGACCTTCCTCCTACCCAGGTTTTGGATACTTGTATTAGTGGTGGTGACAGCGTTATCGGCGCTTCATCTTTGTCTACACCATCGACTATAATTCCTGCGGGATCAAGTCCAAGTACCGAGATTACACCATTTCCAACGCAACAGATTGTTCCAGCACAGCCGATTGTTCCAACGCAACCGGTTATTCCAACCCAACCGCTTATTCCAGCACAGCCCGGCACTACTAATTAAATTACACAGTAGACTTCTTGCAAAAGTAACAAATGCCAAGAAGTTGGGGAAGGTGGGGCCCCTCTGGGAATAAGGGGCGGGGGTAAAGGGAAAATTCCATCCCTTTCCCCTTTACCCCTTCCCCTTTCACCCACTTACGCAAGAAGTCTAGTGCTTTATGAAAAAGAATGTAGAGACACAAAATTTCGCGTCTCTACATTCTTTTTCGGGTAAAGCATAATTAATTTCTGGAGATGTGTAGTAGGGTTTGCATGATATTGCCCACCCTACTATAACTGGAGCGACGCTAAATAATTTACTCAAGTAACTGGTTAAAGATAGAGAAATCGCTACAGTGTACTAGTCTTCTCTTTCGCCAAAAACGGTCTGTAAAACTACAGGGATACCTCCGTCTTGATGATATTTATCTGCCCAGGCACGGATAACTTCATCCAATTCTTCCATAGCCTGCTCCATTCTTTCTGGCAGAATATCAAGTTCTTCCAGTAAGCGCATGGCATTTCGTCGCCGTTCTGCCCAATTTTTCATCATACGGAAATACCGAGCGGTATCTTCCACCATAATGTAGGTACGTTCTTGATCGTCTGCTGGTGCATAGAAAGGACGAGTAAGAGCGTAGAAAGGCATTCCCCAAGGAGAATCAATGCGTGTTACCGTTCCTGAATAAAGCAGGCGGCGTTTGATATGCTCACCCAAGGCTTCACTCAAAGGCATTTGGTGTTCGGGTGGCAAGTCTTCTTGCGATCGCCTGTGCAAAAACTCGATCAAATCCAGAAACTCAAAAGAGCTAACTAACTGGGCATCAGGTAAATTACTGGGCAGTTTTTGCTCAATTTGTCTTTTTTCTTCACTTGTCAGACTAGTGCCAGGAACGCGCGATCGCCCCGGTTGCCAAGGATATTTTTCTAGCCAGACATAAGGCAATTGAATCAAATAGCGAGGCTCTTGAGAACCCAGCATTTTTAATAGCTTGCCTTCTGTTAATGCCTGTCTGACTTCTTCTACAATAATTTTTACTCGTTTCGGCTCCAAGTGATGCAAATGCCCTGTCATCCGCAGGTTTTGCCCCTGCTCTAGATAGGTCATGTAAATTGCACACTTTGCGGCTGTTGCGGCTGCGTCTAGAAATGCCCCATGCCTGTGCCCACTCGTCCGCATGGCACTAAAAGCCAGATAAAGCATGATCTGATCCATCGCACTGGGGTCAAGACGTTTGATCAGATCTATGTCGTTACTCATATTACAGACAATTGAATAGCACGTTTACACAGTTTTTAATCGAATGAAAATAGGTAGTATACACCTGGCTGAAGGCTGTCTTTAGTTCAGACTATATTAGTATGCGATAACGATAATATCGGTAGTAGCACAAACTACCATTTTCGCATATTTTCTAGTACAAAAGCAGATTCGGTAGTTGTTACTATAACTGTCTCTGCATCTGACCGAAAAATTAAAGATATTACCAAGTTCAGTTTGACGGTGGTTTACTTCCCAAAAGTCAACTGTGTTGCAAGTAATCTACAAAGCCTTTCAGTTTTCTGGGGTTTTTCTCATCTTTATAAGAGCAACAACGTCAAGCTGCTTACTCCTAATTATGACACTATGCCGACTCGGAGTAAAAACTAGTTTGCGCTGTTCATCTAGGATTTCTGTTACTCGAAAAAGATGTTTTTTTCCAGCTTTGGTGAATTATTTGTAGTACACAGGTGACTAAAAATAATTGGGAATTGTCTAAAAAGAAATCGCTTACCAGATGTAGCCACATTTAGAACTTGAGCTACACGGCTCATTGTGAACTATCATCCTTTTCACAACCTCCAGTGATGTCTTAGCAGTATCAGCCGTTGGCTTGAAAGAAGATAGGAGACATCAAGTAGAGCAAATAATTCCAATTTCAAAATACCCGTTATTGTTTTCAAATATCGTTCCTTATCATATCATTGTTTTTTGATTTTAGAATAAAATCATGTATTTTAGATTTGATAAATAACAACTATTTAAACACTTTAATATCTTGGGTAAATCAAGGTTTGATGATATTTTTTTGCTCCTAAATCCAAGTCTGATTTATTCTTTCACATTGATAATTAGACACAGACAGCCGCGATTAATTCAGGCTAAATTGCCTAGCTACAAAGTTTTGTTACTTAGGCTAATAACTTAATAACTAGTTATTAACCATACATATAATAAAACATATTGGATTCTATCTGAGAATTATTTACGGGGTTTTTCTCACTTAATTTATATTTATTTAACGAAAGAAATATAAATTTGGGTGATTTGATTAATTCATTGGCTACTTTCAAGTATGTTTTGACCTCGCTGTTGTATATATTTGAGAGACTTGAATCGCGTAGATAGTTTATTGCTAGAAAAAGAGGATAATCCGCAGCGGGCTACGATGTAAGCTTCTTTCTCTGAGCATCTGGGCGATCGCAGACCAAATTCTAAGCAGGTGGGCGTAAAATTTGCCGTTGGATAAGGCAGGAGCCGGAAGGCAGAAGCCACAACAGAAGAGGGTTTTAATCTAGTTCATCTTTCTTTACATAGTTTAGTTTTATTGTGCCCACTTACTCAATACAGGCCAGCAAAAATAAACATACCATTTCACCAAACACAAGAGCATAGAATAGAATGAGGAATTTTTAATTTCGCGTTACCCACAGGAGTTTTAGTAGGATAAATGTACTAGCTGTTTCACGGGCGATCGCTGCATATATTCATGTAGCAACAATAGTCTCCGACGCTTAAAAAATGAGTGACTCTAAACACTTGTCCTACTTCTTCATCTTCTAGTCTCAAAACGTGTTGCAATGGTCTTAACTCCTTGCGAATCTACTCTTTGAGCAAGTACTCGTACTCAATTGCTGGAGTCAGTACTACTCATACTGCTTACATATACGTGTTTTCCCTACTTGTATCAGGCTAAATCCTTAAAAATATATTACAAGTCAAATTTTTCTAAATTACTGCTGTATACAAGTGTTACCTCCACCTGTATCAGGTTAAATCCATAAATATCTTATTAATGATGAATATTAATCGCTTATGCAGCAATCCTATTTGATTTGCCAAAATCGCAGTACACCTTAGCCCCGCCAGCTCTTTGGTGGAGTGGCCGGGTTTAGTAAATAATCGATCTAATGCAGAAGTAGGGGCGCACAGTAAGCTTACTGTGCGCCCCTACTTCATGTAATTGAAAACGGACTTTTGCTATTAGCCAGAGACTTAATATCTCTAGCTGTTCTGGAATAGATTTATGTAGAGACGTTGCAATGCAACGTTTTTCAATCCTGAATACTCGAATTTATCTGAAATTTGGTAGTTAATTAAATATATAGAATACCTACGCTCGCATTAGTTTTAGAGAACTTAAAAATAGGTATATTCATGTGAGGATTGATGCTGAGAGTGATGGGAAGTAAACTAGATCCCATCACACTTAAGCTGATTGAACTCGCCATTTAATTCGTGGGACTAGAGGGTTTAACCTGATTTCGCATTGTTTCAAAGCTGAAAGCAGCCGCGCCAAAAGTTACAAATAACACTCCCAGAATTTGCACGATATCCAAATTTTCTTGAATGATTAACCCAGCAAAAATCACGGTTAAAACTGGGATGCTACCACCAATGAGTGCCGATCGTGAAGCACCTAGTTTAGTGATCCCAACATTGTTGAGCAAATAGCCAGCAAGAGTTAGCACACCTAAAATAAAAGCGCTTAAGACCAGTTCCAGCATCTTTGAGCTGTCAACTACTAAATTCCAAAAAGGTAGCATCAAGCAGATAAAGCTCAACAGCAACATGGTAGCGAAGTTAATTAAGGTAAAAGTCACGGGATGCAGTTTACTAGCACAAACCCGCGTCAGAATTATGTAGGCAGCAAAAGCCACACCCGAAAGAATGGCGGTGCTGCTTCCCATTGAAGTATTACCTATACCCATGCTGGGAGAACCCGCTAAAACCAACAATTCACCGCAGCAGATCGCCGCGATCGCAGCAATGCGGAATATTGTCGGGCGATCGCGAAACAGAAACCACGACAATAGAGCAGTAACCATTGGATAGATAAAGAACAGTGCGATCGCCATTCCAGTTTTGACTTGAGCGATCGCAATGTAAATTAGCACCTGAGACAAAAACAAAAAGCATCCACTCACAATCGACAACACTAAAATCTGCCTCGTACCGGCATTGGTAGGTGTGGGATTTCCTCGGACTGATGCGGCCAAGTTTTCCAAGTCTTGCCACAATCTGGGATGCAGTATGGGGGACAACAGTACCATTAGTGGAACTACCACCATAAACCGTAGCGTCAAAATTAACAGGGTATTTCCTATAGTCGGTGGTAGCAACTGTTCTACCTCTAAGACTCCAAAAATCTGAGAACCTTCGTGGAAAATTACTTTGATGGCTACGTTGTAAAGCGACGATACCACCGCCGATAAGACAATTAACAATAACCCGAATTGGAGTGTCGAGAAGTTGGAGGAATTAGGCGATCGCGATTGTGGGGGTTTTGCTGCCGATTGTGGCTCTAGCGCGGTGTTCGATGAGGATTTAGCTTGGTTCTGCGATCCGTTCTTGCGGAGGACAGAAATTGGTTCAGTAGTATTTAGCTTTTGAGAAGGTCGTGTTATTCTCGGACGTGGCACAGGCGCAATCAGAGGCTCTGATGTCGTTTTGTTTTCTGCCAAGTTCTGATTGAGGACAGAAATTGGTTCAGTAACATTTTCTTTTGGTGCTGGAACTACACCTGCCGAAGGCTCTGATGGCGTTACCCTTGGGGACAAGTCATTGTTGGCAAGAGAAATTGGGTTCGCGGTATTTTCTCTAACAACCGACTGTTCTGATGGCGTTACCCTTGGGGACAAGTCATTGTTGGCAAGAGAAATTGGGTTCGCGGTATTTTCTCTAACAACCGACTGTTCTGATGGCGTTACCCTTGGGGACAAGCCATTGCTGGCAAGAGAAATTGGATTTGTGGGATTTTCTCTAACAACTGGTGGTTTTGATGTCGTTTCCCCTTGTGAAAATTTGTTGGGGATCGAGGAAATTGGCTCAGGGGAATTTTTTACTACTTCGCCAAGCGGTGGCCGGGATGTCTCAAAAGAACTGTTTTTTTCTGGCTCCGTAAACTGTAAAACAGTAGGTGTACCTGCTGTTGCTGCTGCTTTACGTGAAGTTTCTTCTATAGTTTTTTCTAGTTCTCCATGCAGGCGATTAACAAACTCTGTCAAAATAGTTTCCCCTTGTTGCTGCTGGCTGTACATCCGTGACAACTGTTGGGAAAGATTACTTTGATAGTTCTTCAGTTCTTGTTGCAGCGAGTTAAAAGTAACTGTAACGGTATCATCCAGACTGTCAAACATGTGTTCGACTTTTTCATTGATTTCACCTACTACATTGCTGCTCACTTCAGCAGACTTCAGCGCAGCTTGTTCATAAGATTTGCCTTCTACGCTTTGGTTAGCTAAATTTGCCAGAGAGGATTGCAGTTGTGAAGATATATGCTTCGCCAGAACTTCTGCCAGTTGACGAATTAACGCTTGCTGCTCAGTAATTTGGCGCACTTGTTGTAAATGCTCTTTTTCCTCTACCAAGCTTTGAATTTCATCAGATAACCGATTTTTTTCTGACTGAAGCCGCTTTACGTCTTCCTGTAATCCTCTAAGAACATTCTGCTGAAGATTTTCTAAGTCTTCAACTACAGCCCAAAGAGCATTTTCTGCTGCTCTAGATAGCTCCCCTCTGACTCTTGGGTTTTCTGGTTGCTTCTCGAATCGCCCCATTAGCTTCTAACCTCTAACACTTTGACGATAAAGCTGCTTCCTGTACACTTTATTGGCGGTCATCCTAATTTCCTGTATTTTGTCAGATAAATTAAAAAGTTTAACAGCACTTGGGCATTTCAACGTAATTCTGTCATACTAGACACAGGTTAGCAAAGCATCAAGTTTATCCCACGCTTTACTACACTGTGTTCTCTTCAGCATTGACAACTATTTAGCCATTCGATTTTCAATTTTAGAATTATTTCCACGACTGTAAGTCTCTTGGACTAAGAGTTTTAGTGTTTTTTGTCAATTTAATTCTCATCAATTATTATTTGCCAATGAGATTTTTACTTTTTAAATAAATCTCACTCCAAATAAATATTTATTGTTTTGCTGCCAATAATAATTATCAAAGACTTGTAGATGCGTGTGCGTAGGCGCAAAGTAGTTTATTGCGAGACATCGCCAGAAAATTGTCTGACTTGCGAAACTAGCTGTAATTTGTGTGTAATGTAACTTGTGTGACAGTTTAAATCTCTAAATGGAGATTAAAGTATCTTTCTATGGAAATTCAAAGTTACGTTATCCCCTGCACAACATTCTAAATGAATGAACAGCAATTCTGCAAAAACACTCTTTTTTGGCGTTGTTGCAGTCTAGGTTTTACTACAAGTAAATTGCAGTAGAGGAAAAAGTTAGGAAAGTATTAATAATTCTTAGAGAAATAAAATCCGAGCGATGCTAAAGATGGCAGCGCTAAGGGCAGCACTTACGGGAATGGTAATTAGCCATGCGGCGGCAATACCTTTTAGTGTTTGGAACTTGATCGACTTGAAATTTTGCATCAGTCCAATACCCACTACACCACCGACGAGAGCGTGGGAGGTGGAGGCTGGTAAACCTAGCCGGGAGGCGATGAGGATGGTAGTAGCAGTAGCAAGTTCGGCACAAAATCCACTACTAGGTTGCAAGGCAATAATATTTTCGCCAATGGTAGCGATAACTTTTTTACCCCAGACAGCTAAACCACCAACAATACCAGCACCACCAAGAATTAAAATCCATATTGGGATAGTGATACCATCGGTAGGTACGCTACCAGTGCGATTAATGTAAACGATCGCAGCTAAAGGAGCGATCGCATTTCCCACATCATTAGAACCATGAGCAAAGGCTACGAAGCAAGCACTTAGTAGTTGGAATCGGGCAAATAATCTTTCTATGGAATTGGGGAAGGTAGGGGCCTCTCTGGGGATAAGAGGTAATGGGGATTGGGGACTGGGAAACGCTTCTTCTGTTTCTTTTAACTGTCGCCAGCTAATTATTGTGAGTCCAACTGCTGCTACAGCACCGGTTAACAGTGGGATGTCGTAAGCAGGGATGTTGAAACCAACTTGCTCAATCACAAAATTGGTTAGTGGTTGAGTCAACGATGGTAATACAATCACGCCGAATACACCCAGTAGTAGAGTACTCAACCAGGGAATCCATTCTTGTAACTGCACTATTTGATTGGGTTGATCTAAAATCCAGTGCTTGATTTGACTGTAAAATAAAGCAGCGATCGCACCACTAATTAACGGCGTTAAAATCCAGCCAATGGTAATGAAGCCAATTGATGACCAATCAATTGCACCTACTCCCAAAGCTACCCAGCTAAATCCAGCGATCGCACCAACAACCGCATGAGAAGACGATACAGGTAAACCGCGTGATGTGGCAATTTGCAACCACACACCAGAAGAAATTAGTACCGTTACCATCCCAGTAAGTAATATTTGAGGTGTAGCTGCGAATAAGGCGGGATTAGCAATTTTCGTCGCTAGAGTTTCCGTTACCTCATGTCCAAACAACACAGCACCCGTAAACTCTAATATCCCAGCAATTATTATCGCTTGTTTGAGAGTGACAGCTTTGGAACCTACAGAGGTTCCCATCGCATTAGCAACATCGTTTGCTCCGAGATTCCAGGCGACGTAAAAAGCTAGTAGAACGACTACGACTTGGATAATAAGCATTTTTTTGAGGCTGATGGGGGAGCAGGGGGAGATCACAATTAAAAATTAAAAATTAAAAATTTTTAATTGAAGAGATCCCCCTTATCTTCCTTTTACGGATAAATTAAGATTTTATAAGTATTTGGTGTGGGTGCGATCGCTTGCTCCACAGCTGCTGATAAATCTTTTAATGGATAGCGATCGCTAATCAATGCTTGCACGTCAATCCGCTGATTAAATACAATATCAGCCGATAAATTCTGAAGCCGATAAGATGAGCTATAACTGCCGATTAAGTCGATTTCCCGACGGTAGAGGATATTAGGGTTAATGGGAATTTCCACCTCATCAGGAAATTCGGCGAAAAACAAAATTTTGCCACCTTTGCGGGTACTATCAAGTGCTTGAAAGAAAGCTTTATCACTAGGAACAGCCAGCAAAGTAACATCAACACCTAATCCACCAGTTAGGGCATGGATTTTTGCTGTTAAATCGGCATCACGCGCATCAAAAGCCGCCTCTGCACCGACACTCAAGGCTTTTTCAATTCTAGAGGGCAGTAAGTCAGTAGCGATCGCTTTTGCTCCGAAATATTTCACCAACATGATAAACATTAACCCAATTGGCCCCGCACCAGTAACTAACACAGTTTGTCCTGGGGCAATTTGAGCTTTTTTCACTGCCTTCAAACAGCAATTAGTCGGTTCTACAAAACTCGCTTCTTCAAAACTGATATTATCCGGGATGGGAATTAGCCCACCATTTTCCACAATATGTCCGGGAACCTTGACATAATCGGCAAAACCGCCACCACTGGCGTTAAAGCCTGCGGTTGTGGAGATGTTTTTGTAGACATCACACATGGAGAAATTATCATTTAGGCAGTAGACGCAATGCATACAAGGGATGTGGTGCATCACTGCTACCCGTTGTCCAACTTGCCAACCTTTGACATTATTGCCTAGTGCTGCGATCGTGCCGGCGGTTTCATGTCCAAAAATGCGCGGCGGTTCATAAAGTGGATAACGAATTTTTTTAATATCTGACTGACACAACCCCACAACCCGCACCTGTACCAGCACTTCATCTGGTTCTAGCGTTGGAACTGGGATATCTTCGTAAGACAGTTGATTAACGCCTCTAAATACCTGTGCTTTCACGTTGGTTTTTTCCCGCTCAACGATACTAGATGTAACATTAGCAGCCAACGTTGTGCTATCAAGTTTGAGATTTCTCTGTTTTAGCTTGTTCTAGTTCATGTTCTAAGCTTTGTTCAAATATTTAAAATGCTTTGACATCAAGTGATGAGAGCTTTCCTTCTATTTTCCGATTTTTAACTTGTACAATCTTCCCTCTATTATCTTTAGCAGTAATTGTTAAAATTTCCCTGTTTCGCCATACTCGATATCGTTCACCTTCCAAATATTTGCCACTTTCTGGTGATGGTCTTCCTACTATTTTTAAAGCTTTCTTTGTAGTATTGAAAATACTCTCGCCGTATTCATGCAACAAAATTTTTGCGGTAAATACAGGTATCTGTTTACTTAGTAACTCAAGTAGTTCATCAGCAGTCTGGGGCTTCCTTTTATACTTTGATGACTGTCTCTGCACTACTTGAACCATTTCTTCCGGGTATTTATCAAATAGATCGCTGAGAAAATTATCAGGTGACTGTGCTTTTATATTCAAAGGAGCTAGAGCTTTAGCACTAAAGTCCTTAATATTATTGGTAACAATAATATCAGCCCTAGCTATCATTGCAGCAGCAAGAACATGACGATCTTTGGGATGATTGGTCATGGCTGCCTCTATTTCCCAAGGTACTTGTTCAACCATTGCTTCAGGAAAAGCTGTTTTTATTGCCTCCTGTAGTTTTTTAGCTAGTTCGGCTGATACTATATCCTTAAGAACAAGCTTATCCATTGCTTCATTCAAGATTTTCTGCGACCAATAGGGCATGTATAAGCCAAACTCAGCAGTGGTCAGCAAAGTATCTCGAAGGTACATTGGAAAAAGAACACAGGCATCTAATATCACACTGGGCATAGAAATTTTTCTGAGTACTTATTCATCATACTCATACAAACCAGCCTCTTCGCTGATCTCAACTAGCTGCTGTAAAAATTGGTGACGTTTAGCATCCCTTTGTTCCTTATATCTTCTCAAATCCATAAAACGAACACGTCGATGTGTTCCCACAGTTACATAGGGGATTTCACCTTGCTCTAGTAATTTGATTAGATAGGGACGTGATACATTTAGAAATTCGGCTGCTTGTTGTGTCGTCAATTCCTGCTCTTGAGGAACTATAGATATAGCCTGACCTAATGCCATTGCATTGACAACTTGACGCAGCACCTGGTAAACAGAATCAGGTATAACAATTTCTTCTCCGTTTGTACCTACAAGTTTCGGGTGGGAGCCTTCAAGTTTTAGAAGACGTTCTATTTGCTTGATTGATTGGGTTTCTTTTTCTTGAGCCATCACTGACTCTAAAGGCAGGTTTTGCCCAGATATGATAGCCATTGTGGTGAACCTTAACTCTTTTGATCATGTATCCATAATAATATATTTCACATTACATAAACGCAATATCCGAAACAAAGATGAATAAACTATGGGAAAGAGGTAAAAGAAGCTGATGATTTGCCCTCTATAAAAATAAGGTATCGATAACCTTGATGTTGGCACTTAATCATAGGCGCTATGTCAACTACATAAACGAAATATCCGAAAAATAAAATAAATTATCTTATCTGATGCCAAGCTATCTGGAGAGAATATCTCGGAACTCCAGTGAGGTTAAGTGATGGTTAATCAAACATACACAGCGGATGTCTTAGTTGTCGGTGGGGGAACCGGAGGGACTGCGGCTGCTATCCAAGCAGCGCGACGGGGAGCTAAAACCATTTTGGTGAGTGAATTTCCTTGGTTGGGGGGGATGCTAACTTCAGCTGGGGTGTCTGTACCTGATGGCAACGAATTAGAAGCCTTTCAAACGGGGTTGTGGGGGGCGTTTTTGCAGGAATTGCGACAACGACAGCCTGGAGGATTAGATAATAGCTGGGTAAGCTTTTTTAGTTACGATCCCCGCATTGGGGCAGAGATTTTTGCAGGCTGGGTGCAGGAATTATCCAATCTACAATGGATTTCTGGACAAGTACCAATAGAAGTGTTCCGTCAAGGTGATTTGATTACTGGTGTCCGCTTTGCTAATTTTGCTGTTACAGCCAAAATTATTCTCGACGCTACAGAATTGGGAGATTTATTGGCTTTAGCTGAAATACCTTACCGCTGGGGTTGGGAATTGCAATCTGAGTGGGGAGAACCCAGCGCCCCAGTGATTTTTAACTCTTTAACCCAGAAATATCCTGTGCAAGCGCCCACCTATGTAGTGATTATGCAGGACTTTGGTGAAGCTATTGCACCAGAAATTCCGGCTGCTTCTAACTATAATCCATCCCAGTTTACAGGTGCTTGGGATGGCTATGGAGCAGAGACATTTTTAAATTATGGACGTTTGCCTGGTGGTCTGTTTATGATGAATTGGCCAATCTGTGGCAATGACTACGGCGAAGGGGTAGGGCGGTTGATAGAGTCAGATGTATCCAGAGGTGAATTCATCCAAGAATCTCGCAGGCACAGCCAAAATTTTGCTCATTTTATCCAAAAACAGCTTGGTCGTCGCTATGGTTTAGCAGAAAAAGTATTTCCTCACACCCCTACAGCTTTTGCACTGCATCCCTATTACCGGGAAAGCCGCCGCTTAGTGGGGCTAACTACTGTCCGAGAACAGGATATTTTACCTATTACTGGAGGTAGAGTTGCATCTATATTTAATGATGCGATCGCCCTACAGCCCTTCTCTCAAAGGAGACGCTACGCGAACGGGCATTCTACAGCAGGCGTTTGCAAAGCAATCGCAGTTGGTAACTACGCCAATGACCATCATTATCCTGGTATTCAATTCCCACTGCAACCAAAATCTATCCGTTGGGGGGGACGTTGGACTGGAACTCCTTTTACAATTCCCTACAGTTGTCTAATTCCAGCCACAACAGATGGTTTCTTGGTTTGTGAAAAGAATATTTCTGTCTCCCACATTGCCAATGGAGCCACCAGATTACAACCTGTGGTTATGAACATTGGTCAAGCAGCAGGGATGGCAGCGGCGATATGTGTTGAATTAAACTGCCAGCCGAGGGATTTACCTGTTAGAACTCTGCAAACGGCTTTATTAGAAGATAATCGCTCAAAAGCGCTCATTATTCCTTTGTTTAATCTTCCCCCCAATCATTCGGATTGGCGGCACTGTCAGCTGTATTACTTAGATAACCCACAAGCCTATCCAGTTAATGGCGATTGCCCCTGCCCATCCGAAAATGATTGCTCTGACTCTGCTTTTGACAAAGCATTCATTCAGGAAAGTAACTGTTTCACAGGTATTTTTTACCGCTTGGAACAGCAAGAATACAGATTCACTGTCACAGCACCAGCTGCATATCAAGGGCAAAATTGGCAGCTTGTGACGTTGCGATCGCATATCGACGAGCAATTACGCGCTTATCCCCACGAACAATTAGTTACATTGTGGGGTCGTCAGAATCAGTTTGGTAATTGGTTATTAGTCGAAAATTTAGACGAAGGCTAAGAAGAGTTTATTTTCAGTAAAACAGAATACTTTTTGATGAATTGTCCGGATATTAATCAAAAAGCTAAGTATCAGTGAAGTGGAGAGTTCCAAAATAGACATCTGCTATGCGTGCTGCCATTTCACTTTTAGTCTCGAGTCTGGTGTTCGGCCCCTTAGCTTCTAACTGCCAAGCAATGGCCAATCACTTATCCTATGGGCTGCCTTCCACGCCTGCTTCGGAACAGTGGCTCTCGGCGGCATCTGAACAAGCTTCAGATGATGCGCCACGTCATCGCGGTAGTGGGCGCAGAGAAGTGACACAAAAATTCGGAAATATCTATGTTGTGGTTTAACTACCGTCGGGTAATGCCTCTTTTCCTAAAGGAACACAATTACCAGAAAACACGATGTTGTGCTGACATCTTGAACACAGCTTTTCTGGCAGAGATATATACAGTTGACACACTAAAATCTTCAGCGATGGCTTAGTATTTCAACTGCAAGCTTTGTATATATAGTTGGCATCAATCCTGCCGATCAAAACGCAAATCAAATTAAGTGCCTTGATCAACACCATTACCAACTCCTCAAAAGCTACACAACTGTTGCTCATATTCCTGAAAAGCTCTACGTCTTAATCTCCAACGGCTCTAGAAATAGATGTTACTTAGACTATCAGTTAATCTAAAGCACATCTAATTTAGACATTTTGCTTGTTGAGGAAACAGTCTTAAGGCAACTTTACTTTATTGTCCAATAGGTTTTGTTCTCATACATTTAGTAGATGGTTATCTAGATAGCAACTAATTGATCTTCGCTCCGACGTTTGTTTAGCGTCCTTTGCCGAAGTATAAAATCTCTTTCGTTTCATCTGAGCTTTTCTAGCAGATGGATTTGCACAAGTAGTATAGGTTTATTGTATTTGCCAAAAAATCTTACTATTCCTGAGCTACTCTTGCCCCTTGGTTGATTCTCCTCACAGATGGCTCCCGACAAAATAAATATTAAGAAAGATCGCACTAGATCATCTTATTTATTTTAATTCTACACCCAAGGGCAGATGCAAAATTTTGCATTTGCCCTTTTTAGGTAAAGTTTATTTAAAGATAAGGGAATGAGAAGGTTTTTTCTCAAGCTGGCTTATGAGCAATGAAATACTTACTCATAAAATGGACTTGCGTCTCAATATTCTCAAAGCCTACTCTCTGTAAACGTTCTAGCAAGTTATCAGTGGTGTAATGCCTGTAATAGGGTTCATGGAAAGTTTCGGGAAAAGAATTCATTATATGTTCCAACTCAGGTGAATCACTCAACTGAATTGAGTCACAGATAATAAAGACTCCTCCTGGTTTTGTCACCCGGAAGCATTGCTCAATAATACTTTGACGTGCGATCGCTGGTAACTCATGGAAGAGAAAAACAGAAGTTACAGCATGAAAATAGTTATCTAGATAGGGTAACTCTTCGGCATTCGCTTGTAAAAGTTGCGGCAATTCTCCTGGAATTTGGGATAGTAGCTCATTTGCTTTACGCAAATAAGCTGGTGACAAATCCGTACCAAACAGAGATGCTTGCGGCAATGCTGCCCGAATTAACTTCAAAGTCCGCCCAGTTCCACAAGCTACATCCAAAATACGGGTTTGCCGTGGTGCAACCGAATCAATTGCTTTCAGCCCTTGCTTAAGGGGAGCGAGAATCCGCCGCCGCATTGGATCAGCTGCCCCACCAAAAAGAATTTCTACTTGTAAGTCATATAAATTAGCTGACAAGTCACTCAAGTAGCCATCGCTTTGGTGATGGAAGTTCTGCACGTAGTAGCTGGGATAACCATCTGTGTCAATTTCGGGCGAAAAATCTTGGTAATTCTGTTGTTGAACCCGCTCCCATATTTGAGGGGAATCTAGCCATAACAAAGGATAGTAGCGCAAAAAATCATCCCAAGGGTTGTCAAACAGCAGACTTTCCGGGTATACACCTTTTTGGGTGTCTTGCCAGTCTGTTTCCAGCAACTGATTCAATCTCTGTTGAAGTTTGAGTAAAAGCTCATTTGAGATGGGTTTGGTCTTTTGTTCAAGTGTCGGATATACCAGGTTCATCAACCGTGAACTTAATATTTTGTGAGCCAGACCAAAGTAATTTTTGCCCTGCTGAAAGGTTTGATAAGTCAGCTTAGTTAAACTCTCAGGCATAAAAATAGCTCAAGTTTTGATACTTCTATGTAAATAATTGTAACGAAAAAATCACCTACTGTTGGAAAGGTAAAGGCTCCGAGGTGAGACAAATCTGAAGCCAGATGATTTTAGCCATCAACGGTAGATTAGGGAAGATTTTTCGAGCTTTGGGGAAAAATACCTGATATTGTCAGCAAAGGTAAATATAAACTTTTATAAAAAGTAGCTTATGTTACAGAACTTTCGCTATACTAGTTTATAGAGAAATCAAAAATTATATATTCACGAATAGAGAGGACTATGGTTATGTCTATCGCAGATAAATCTCGTGCGTTGATGGTGCGTGAACATCAGCAAGTCAAGAATCGCCAACAATCAATGCTGATGCGGGCTGCACAAGAGCTTGGTCTTCCTGAAGAAGTATCTCACTACTGGAACCCAATTCAAGGGAAGGTAGATGCTAGTAGTCGGATGATCTATGGCCCCAGCCACGCTTCTATGAGCTAAGTTTCAGAAGTCATAAGTTGGATTTTTTGATTGAATGTCTCAACTGACAACTTTGGAAAAAAAAGCCACCCTCTAATTTAGGGTGGCAAAATTTATTACTTTTTAGTTAGATACGACTCTTCATTAAGCATCGTAGTAGAGGTAAAACTCGTAGGGATGAGGACGTAGCTGTAACTGCTTGGTTTCGTTAAGCTTGTAGTCAATCCAATTTTCGATAAAGTCTTCCGTGAAAACGCCTGATTCTGTCAAGAAACCGTGATCGTTTTCTAATGCTTGCAACGCGAGTTCTAAAGAACTTGGAGTTGAGGGAACTTTTGCAAGCTCCTCTGGAGATAGTTCATAGATATTCTTATCTAAGGGTTCACCAGGATGGATTTTGTTTTTGATGCCATCCATACCAGCACAAAGCATTGCAGCAAATGCCAAGTAGGGGTTAGATGTAGCATCTGGACAACGGAATTCTAAACGCTTGGCTTTGGGGTTCTTACCAGATAGAGGAATACGGATAGAAGCAGAACGGTTTCCTTCAGAGTAAGCCAAGTTTACAGGAGCTTCATAACCAGGTACTAGGCGCTTGTATGAGTTGGTGCTGGGGTTGGTAATTGCCAACAGTGCTGGTGCGTGTCTGAGAAGACCACCAATGTAGTACAACGCCATATCGCTCAAACCAGCATACTTATCACCTGCAAACAGAGGTTGGCCGTCCCTCCAGATGGACTGGTGACAGTGCATTCCCGAACCGTTATCGCCAAAAATCGGTTTTGGCATGAAGGTGACAGTTTTACCGTATTTCTTAGCAACATTCTTGATGACATATTTGTAAGTCATCAACCAGTCAGCTGCTTCGATCAACTTACCAAAACGGAAACCTAGTTCGCACTGACCACCAGTAGCAACTTCGTGGTGATGCTTTTCAATGGGCACACCTAATTCTGCCATTGTTAACAGCATCTCTGTACGGATATCTTGGAAAGAATCCGTCGGTGCGACTGGGAAGTAACCTTCTTTGAAGCGTGGTTTGTAACCCAAGTTGGGTTTTTGATCTGTACCGGCTTTACCGGAATTCCAAGCACCTTCTTCGGAGTCTAAGAAGTAGTAGCCTTCGTTAGCAGTTTGGGCAAACCTAGCACTATCAAAGATAAAAAACTCAGCTTCAGGGCCAAAGAAGGCTGTATCACCAATGCCACTGGCAACCAGGTAATCTATTGCTTTTTGAGCAATAACGCGTGGGCAACGGTTGTACGGTTCACCCGTGCGAGGGTCTTTAATACTACAAATTATACTTAGTGTTGGCACTTCCATGAATGGGTCGATCCAAGCAGTGTTAGGGTCGAGTACCATCGTCATGTCCGATTCGTTGATCGCTTTCCAACCCCGAATGCTGGAACCGTCAAAAGCTACGCCATCGGTGAATGCAGTCTCATCGATTTGGTTTTGGTACAGTGTGAGGTGCTGCCAAGTCCCTACTGTATCGATGAATTTGAGATCAATTAGCTGAATTTTTTCATCTTGAATTCTCTTCAAGAGTTCTTGTGGTGTCGTCATTGTTACTCCTTGTCTACCAATTTCCTAAAGTCAACCAGAATCTTACATTGCATCCTAACCCTGCTGATCTCAATCAGGCCGTGACACACCAGAAATATCTTAAATACTAGACATTAGCGGATTTTGTAATTTGTGCTACAGATATCTGGATTATCAGGTTATATTAACCTTTCAGCGATCATCTGTACAAAACTGGAAAGTTCATCACATAGGGGTCAACTTTGGCATAGAATCCTTAAATAGTGGATAGATTGTTTTTGTGCCGAATCTATATTTAAATAGCACAAAAATTTACTGGTGCATAAGTGCAGCCAAATAAATATCAAACCATAAATAGCAAGGATTGGGAGAAAAAAGAATGCGCGATGCAGTAACAAGTTTAATTAAGAATTATGACTTAGCTGGTCGGTATTTTGACCGGAATGCGATCGATAGCCTGAAGTCTTACTTTGACAGTGGTACAGCACGAGTACAAGCGGCGGCGGCGATAAACTCTAATGCAGCTGCACTTGTCAAGCAAGCTGGTTTAAAGTTATTTGAAGAACTGCCAGAATTGATTCGTCCCGGTGGAAATGCTTATACAACTCGTCGGTATGCAGCTTGTCTGCGGGATATGGACTACTATCTGCGCTATGCCACCTATGCGTTAGTTGCTGGAAACACGAATGTATTGGATGAGCGTGTGCTACAAGGGCTACGGGAAACTTACAATTCTTTAGGAGTACCTATTGGGCCTACAGTTCGTGGTGTCCAAATTCTTAAGGATCTGATTAAGGAACAAGTGGCAGCAGCAGGTGTGGTTAATACTGCTTTTGTGGATGAACCATTTGATCACATCACACGCGAGTTGAGCGAACAGGATATTTAGCATCTAGTCTTGGTGATTAGAAATCGTAGAACTATACAAAACAAACAAAGTTCGCGTAAGCGGGCTTAACAAATATCGCACTTTGGCTTGATTGGCAAGGTGCGTTTACTTTTCTTAATGCAAGAAACTATTTGTCGTCTGAAAAATTAATTGTATTACAACGAAAGTAAGTACTGGAAAAATTTTATACATACTCTTATGATGTTTATTATTGATATAAATAATTTTTGGCAATAGTTCTATGAGTATTAATGATCTAGAATTTCTGCACGGTGCGGCTTTTCTTCGACTCCTCAAAGTCCAGCCTATAAAAAAGATGAAATCGAGGATAATTTCAAAGAAATTGAGAACCTTTTAATAAATTACAAAGATAATAATCAATATTATGAAGTTGATATAGACTTAATCATTAAAAGACTCAATTATACAAAAAGTCATTATGTCCTCTCGGAAAAATGGGAAGATAAACGTATTATCAAAGGATTAACAGATATAAAATCAAAAGGTATGGCAAAGGGTCGTTTAAATGTTCGTAGAGGTGAAAGAAATAATAATCAAGGATTAGATATGACGAGAAAAGACCCTTTTGAATGGATGTTTGGCTTCGGCTCAGGTAGGTGGTCATTAGAAGCTAAAGAGAAATATCCTGATGTTCCAACGTTAATTATTTGCTATCAAAAAGGTGAAAAAAAGAAGAAATGGGATGATCATCCTATATATCTACCTATGTTAGTTTTACCTAAGCAAAAATTTGTTTTAATGTTTAATTATGACTACGAAGTGTTACATATCGGTTGGGATGGAGTGCGCCGCATACATGGTTCGGTGGTACATATAGATATTATTAATGATAAAGTGTGGATTCAATATGATGGTACTTCGCAGCCAGTAGCAGAGGCATTATTAGAAGCAGGTATTTTGCGCGAAGATATTGTCTTAGGTTTCCATCCAGCTGAACTACGACAATACACGGATTTTGCTGTATCTTAATTATCTTGATATTGTGTATTTCCAAAGAATAATAGATTAAGTAGCGATCGCTCATACATTAAACGCATTAGCTTATCTTATCTGAACTAGAACCGCCATAAGCCACAATAGAAGTTGCCCATGTTTGAGGCGCTGATTATGGAAGAATTATTGACTTTAAAAGACTTACTTGTTAAAGGCGATGTTCAAGGAGCATTGATTATAGTTGAAGAATTAACAGAAATGAGCCGAAATGACATCATCAAAACGATTCGTAGCTATGCAGTGATTTTGCTATTGCATCTGATTAAACAACAAGCTGAAAACCGCACGACTCGCTCTTGGGAAGTCTCAATTCGGAATTCTGTTCGGGAAATTCAACGGGAAAATAAGCGGCGTAAAGCGGGGGGTTATTATCTTACGCCAGAAGAATTGTTAGAAATCTTAGCAGAAGCCTATTTAAATGCCATTGATGAGGCTTCCTTAGAAGTAGAAGAAGGCCGTTATGAAGCCCAAGAATTAGAAAAGCTGGTTAACCAAGAAGAAATTATCAATCGTGCTTTGGCTTTAATTTTACCAGGAGAGTCTAATTAATTGGCTAAACAGCGACTCGACACACTATTAGTAGAGTTAAATTTATGTTCTTCTCGCGCTTTAGCACAACGGCTAATTCAGGCGGGGGAAGTTACTGTTAATCAGCAGTTAGTTGATAAACCTGGTACAGAAGTTGATATTACTGCTCAAATAAATATTAAAGAGCGATCGCCTTTTGTTTCTAGAGGCGGTGAAAAACTCTTCAAAGCTTTATCAGTATTTGCCATTCCCGTAGTAGAGCGCATTTGTTTAGATGGTGGGATTTCTACTGGTGGTTTTACTGATTGTCTCTTACAAGCTGGAGCAAAACTAGTTTACGGTATTGATGTTGGTTACGGACAAGTTGACTGGCGGTTGCGAAATGATTCGCGGGTGATTTTACGGGAACGCACCAACTTACGGCAACTACGACCAGATGAGTTATATAGAGAAAATGACCCGATTCCTGATTTGGCGGTGGTCGATGTATCGTTTATTTCTTTAACAAAAATTCTGCCTGCTTTGTGGCAACTAACTCAAGCTAACCGAGAAGCTGTATTGTTAGTTAAGCCACAGTTTGAAGTCGGCAGATCCCGTGTGGGTAAAAAAGGTGTTGTGCGCGATCCAAACGACCAAGCTGATGCCATTTTTCAGGTGTTGCAAACAGCCCACGAATTAGGATGGAAATACAAAGGCTTAACTTGGTCGCCGATCACTGGCCCTGCTGGGAATATTGAATATCTTTTGTGGTTGGGAATGGAAAGTGAAACGCCACCACCTGATTTAGAAGCAATTAAGCAAATAACGCAATCAGCAACAACTGATTTACGGAAGAATTAAACGTCGTAGATTAGACACTCTACAGAATCTGGATGGTGATCGCAGTAATTTTCCAAAGAGGTTTTCTTTTATTTTGCTTGCTGTTGATCCGCTTTTTCAGCTTGTAATTCTTCCACAATATCCCAGGCTACGGCACAACCAGCAGAATCAGTGCCATCTACCTCACAAGTTGTGCGGGCTTCAGTAATGGCTTCAATAATGGCTTCTTCAAGATTTGTTGCCCCAGCATTTTCAAATGAGTTTAGGGTAGTTGTCATGATACTTTTACCTTTAATTTACAGAGATAGATATTAACTGTGAGCTTTCAATGACTGGCTCACATTTCCAATTTAGATAGGCTTCCCACACAAGGTGGTGGTAAACACCGCCATCTTTTTAGCAAATTTGAGTGGGAATTACCCTCTTGTCATCTTTGATTCAAAAAGAAAGCTAGGGGAATTCCACTAGTTGAAGTCACTAGCAGAGGAGGTCATTTCCTCAATCTTGCATCCCAAATTCGGAATGTCAGTCAATTGTCAGAAGAGTTTGATAGAAGTTGATAAACACTTATAAACGGTAACAATGAAGAAATAATTATTATTTATTCTCAATATTTTATTCCCAATTCTTGTCGCAAACGATACAGAATTGTGTTTTGGTCAACTTGAGAGAGAATTTCTTGAATGACGCTGCTAGCGCCGAGTTGTCCCCAGGTGCAGCCTTTTTCGAGATAAAGTTGAGCGGCTTTGCCAACGGAATATGCACCATAACCGGCGATACCAGCTTGAGCGATCGCACTGCCAGCAAAGGCAGTAATATTGCTGGGATTGTCACCACTGGTTATTGCAGCAGTAGTTTTACTTAAACCCAAAAGCAAACTGCTACCTAATTCTCCCAGTAGCAAGCCACCAGAACTAAATAAAATCGTTTTTAAAATTTTCCCGGCTTCATAGCTAGTCATGGGCAAACCATACAATCTAGCTAGGGCGCGAATTAAAGCCAAATCCGCAACTGTGCCGCCAAGGATATCTAAAAAAGCGATGGGATTGAGCATTACTGCCAAAGCTTTGTATTTGGTAAATTGCCAAATGATATCTTCAGCTTCTTGTTCGCGTAAGTCGATGGTTTTTTGAGCGATCGCGGCTTCTGCATCCCGTGCTTGGATCAGTGCATTTAAAGCCAGAAGCGATCGCCCTTCCCGATTGAGAATATTCAGAATTGTCTCTTTGAGTTCGTCTACTTGCGGTGGTGGTGTCTCCCATTCATAACTGACACGCCGATCAGGCCACTCTACCCGCACTTCCATTGCTGCTGGTTCCGCCGCCACCATGACAATTTCATCAGGTAGTAGAGGTTTCGCTTGAGGATTCCCAGCACCTAGTTGTTGCAAATTTTGGTAAATCACTTCCTTGTCTGTATCTGGGTAAAGGTCTATTTTGTTAAATACTAAAATCAGGGGTTTTTGCGATCGCCGCAATTCCAGCAGTGCTTGATACTCAGTGCGCGTAATATCACCAGACACGACAAACAAAATTAAATCAGCCTGATGCACGACTTCTCGCGCCATGTCTGCCCGTGACTCACCCTCAATTTCATCTAATCCGGGGGTATCAATTAACTCTACTAGCACCTTACCACCCGGCTGCCAACGCACGGAACGGGGCCATTGAGTGACACCGTTCAGGGGCCCAGTTTGCAGAATCTTGTCTCCCAGTAAGGCATTTAGAACTGCTGACTTTCCCCGACTCACCAAACCAAAGGCGGCAATTCTAATGACGTTGGAATCCAGCTTGTTGAGTGTGGCATTCAAAGCTTCCAATTCTGGTTTTACCAAACCTACCAATTCTGGGTTAGATGACAGCTGTCCTGATTTGCGGAGATATCCATACCAAGACAGCGCTTGTCTGAGACTGGCGCGGGCACGATTTAAATGAGTTTCTTGCAGATTACGCACGAAGTTAGGTTGATTTAAGGTTGGACAAACAACAGGCTACATATCCATTCTGATATAATTTCTAGACTGTTAGCCTGTTTTGTCAAATTAGGCAATTGTCAGAAGAGTTTGCATGCCCTCTTTGTGAAGTGTCCATCTCAGAACATGGGATCGTGTTCTTTATCCCAACACTTGCGATCGCTCCAATTTCTGCCACTATGTTCACATTCCGATGCATTATCTATCCAAGGAATTGATGTAGAGTGGTACGAGTTTCCAATGGGAGTAAATAAGATAGCGGTGAATAAGGGCAATAACAAAGATAAAGTTATCAATGTGCAAATTGATAGAGTAATTAAATACCCAGTTAGTATCAGAATGTTACTATTAGTCCAAAAAACTGTGCCTAGTTTATTGTTTTTTTTTTGCTATTTTTTAAGCTGGTTCTTGAATTTGAGAAAAGCATGATGCAACCCTATTAATGCAAGTTTATAGAACCTATTTGATTTGCCAAAGCCAAGCTGACTCAGAGCTAACCGGATTAGGTTTTGGCTCTCAGCATATTTGGCAAAAATCAAATAGGATTTGTATCCAAGTATGGATTTTTACGTAAGGATATTATTGAAGCTATATACTTTTATGTCAAAGCTACAAGCGACAACTTCTTAGAAAATTTAATCTTTGAGCACTAAAAAATATTTTTCATGAAAAAATATTGAAGTTATAGCGATCGCTCTTGCGTAAATCTTGGTAAATCTCACTCACAACCTTCTTTCTATGACACAGTAAAAATACTTATATGACCTAAGTTATTATATATTTGTATCTGATAACAAAATTTGGTTAGCAAAATGTTGCGTGATGCTGACAATATAAATTAATTCTTTTTTATACTTGGAAACAATAAATCCGAAACTTCACAAAAGTCAGATGGAAAAATGGAAGTAATGCATTATCCTCTAGATGAAGCATATTAAAGGCTTAGACTACGGACAAAAAATTGAGTTTTTACCAGAAGAAATAGAAAACGAAGTTGCAAAAACTTCGGACTAAAATAAACGCTAATACAACTAAATATTCTGATTTAATTTAGAGCATAAATTTGGTCAAAAGAATGTAGAGACGTAGCAGCGCTACGTCTCTACAAGGGTTCAGGATAAGGCATATTGAATTTCTGGAAATGTTTAGCGCATTCCAATGCAGATAAAAATATTTTTAACATTTATCATTACCATTGAACCTGCGAGAATTTCCATATTTTATTTAATTGCGTAAATTAATAGACTAACTTAACCAAAAAAGACGCGCTCATACCGTTTCTTTGTGAAGCTGCGCCAAATCTCTCAATTTCTTATTTTTTGGCGTACTTGGCGCTCTTCTCTAACGAGATGCTACACGTTGGCGGAAGGCTGCGGCAAGTCTCTTTGTGTTTACGTTCTCTATTTTTCGCACTACTTGCACTATAGGCACATCTTCATACAGAATTGGTATCAATGGGAGACGCAAAGAAACGGAGAGATTATTTGATAATTTCTCCGCGTCTTTGCATCTTTAATAAAGAACTACCACCAAACTCGATTTCCATTTTCGTCAACTCGTGCTTCTCGAATTACATCGGAAATCTCTTCAGCATCTTTAACGTGATGGAGTGCCTTTTTTTCACCATCGGGTTCATCCACAACGAAGTAAGTCGGGACTGTAATATTGTCGCCTGTAATGTCTGGTACATTATCAATAGCTGCTTGTTTAGCCTTCTCTTCAACTGATTGAGGCTGATCAGCAATTCTATCTCCTGGATTCGCGGTTAAGTTTCTGTCATTTACATTTGGTTTACGAGAATCCCGCTCTTCGCCTACTGGTTGATTAATTTGATTTTCTTGATTATTGTTACTCATGGCACTTTCAGGTATCAAAAAATGTGACTTGACTAACAACATCATAAAAAATCAAAAGCATAAAGAGTTCTTTCTCTAGAGAGAGTTTGAGAATAGATTTTATGAAAAACATATCTTAAGTTAGATTTTAGCTATGAGGCTTACCAATAACGTCTTACTTCAGAAATAAATAATAATTAAAAATCACACTTGCAGGAACAACTCTTGAAAAAGCAAATTTCATAAAAATGAATTTATATTAAACACAAACGTACATTAATGCTACTGCGATCGCACCGTAGTATATTAATCGACTTTTGTTAGTACGAATCCTGATAGAACATTTTTCTACTAATGGCAAAGTTCCAGCGAGGATAAAAACACGCCGCGATTTTTTAACCTATACGCAATTCTGATTTTAGTAAAAAGCTTGCTAGACCGTAGTGTTGATTATCTGATTATTCAAGACACGCCAAAGATTGCTGAGTACACTATCAATCCAATCTGCACCCATTTAGGATGTACGGTTAAATCGGATCTTGACAATAATCACTTTATTTGTGATTGTCATGAGTCTCAATACGATTCTCCGGCTCAAGGAGTTCATGCCCCAGCTAAACGCTATTTACCACTAATCACGGGAGTAGTCAAGCAAAACCAAATTCGTTTAGTTGATCGTGACCCTGCTGTAGATCCTCGTTAGCATAGCAACATCAAATCAGGTTGGACAATGCCACTATACTTTTTGAGCAAGTTTAGCAAGTTAGAAATTATATAAATTATAAAAGACTAACAAAAATTACTGCATGATTTGAATTTGTCAGGTAAGCTGACAACAGCAGTTTTAATCCTCAAAACAATGACCGCAAGTAGTCCCACGATTTTAGCCCTGGACTTTGATGGAGTGATTTGCGACGGACTAATTGAATATTTTGAGGTAGCGTGGCATACCTACTGTGAAATTTGGTCGTCTGTTAACAACACACCACCAGATGATTTAGCTTTGAGATTCTATCGCTTACGTCCTGTGATTGAAACTGGTTGGGAAATGCCTGTTTTAATCAAAGCTTTAGTAAATGGAATTCATGATGAAAACATTCTTCACGAATGGGCAACCATCGCCCCACAACTTTTGTTAGATGACAAGCTACAAGCAAGAGAAATTGCTGCGAAACTAGATCAACAGCGAGATGAATGGATCACCAAAGATTTAGGTGGTTGGCTGAGTCTGCATAGATTTTATCCGGGTGTAATAGAAAAAATCAAATTAACTCTTGACAGTGGAGTTAAGCTATACATTGTGACAACTAAAGAAGGGCGTTTTGTGCAGCAGTTGTTGCAACAAGAAGGAGTGAATTTACCACCAGAGGCAATTTTTGGTAAAGAAGTCAAGCGTCCCAAATATGAAATTTTGCGACAATTAATCCAGTCAGCAGGAGACAAACCAGTTAGTCTCTGGTTTGTAGAAGATAGACTCAAGGCATTACAGTTAGTCCAACAGCAAGCAGACCTTGAGGATGTGAAACTTTTTCTTGCAGACTGGGGTTATAATACCCAAGCAGAAAGGGAAGTTGCCCAAAATGATCCGCGAATTCAGTTGTTATCACTTTCTCAGTTTGCCAAAGATTTCTCAGCTTGGTTTTAACTAATTCGTAATTCGTAATCACGCTCTCTACGAGACGCTAACGTAATTATTGGCGAAACACTCGCACATAATTGTTTATCTTGGTGATTTTGACGTTTTGCGCTCTAAATACCTAGCTTTCTTCTATTACGAATTACGTTAACGAGTATTCGTATCTATTACGGGAAACCAAGCTATGTGCAATATCTCGTAGAGACTGTCATTATGAATTACGAATTATTTTAATTTTCTGAGAAAATGGCAAATAAGCGAGATATTTAAAAAATATAAATAATTAGGAATTAGCGAAACTCCTAACTCATAACTATTCACTCCTCACTTAACACTTAATTTTATGCTTGATTTAACACAACTAGCGCGACAAATGCAGGGTTTAAGTCAGCATCTTACTTTAGAAGCTGCTGCCAGTCGTCAGCGTTTGGAATTAGCACAACAACATCTAAAAAATGCTTACGAGTCTCAACAAGATTTAATTGATCGCCAAGAAAAATGGCGCGATCGCATTCTCTTTGCTAATGCTACCCCAATTGAACCGCTAGAAACCTGTATCGATATCTCAGTTCCCCCAAAAATTCATACTGTCATCGCTACCGATGGTTCCCAAATTGCCCCAAACCATCACGAAATTGCTTACTGTTATCTCCTAAATATCGGCAGAGTTGTCTTACACTACGGACAAAATCGCCATCCGCTACTCGATAGTTTGCCAGAAGTCTTTTATCGCTCAGAAGATTTATATATGTCTCGGCAGTGGGGAATTAGAACCGAGGAATGGATGAGTTTTCGCCGCACTGCTTCAGAAACAACGGTGTTAGCAGAACTTGCGTGTAGTGCAGCGCAAGCGGAAACGCCAGCGCTAGCGATGGTAGATGGTTCGCTAATTTACTGGTTTTTGGAACAGTTGCCGATGGATGCACGCGATCGCATTTTACCCCCCATCTTAGAAGCCTGGCAGCAAATGCGTGATGCTCGAATTCCTTTAATGGGCTATCTTAGCGCCTCTCGCAGCATCGAAACAATGAACTTTTTACGGTTGTTGGCTTGTCCCCACACAGCGCCAGACTGTAAAAGTTATTGCCCAAATCAGCTAGAAAAAGTACCTTGTAAAATATTTGAACAGTTGCGAGATACTTCTGTTTGGGCAACCCGGCTCAAACCAGGACAACGCAGTACCTTGTGGCGCAGTAATTCACCCATTCTCGAACTCTACGGCGATCAAACAATTTACTTTTGCTACGTCCACGTTGGCACCGAAATCGCCCGGATTGAAGTTCCGGCATGGGTAGCGGAGAATGCAACCATGTTAGACCAAGCACTGGGACTGATGTTAGCACAAGTACAAAAAGGATATGGCTACCCTGTAGCGATTGCTGAAGCGCATAATCAAGCAGTGGTAAAAGGTGGCGATAGAGCACGTTTCTTTGCTTTACTCGAACAACAAATGATTAAAGCTGGTTTGAAAAATGTGGGAACTTCTTACAAAGAAGCCAGAAAGCGCGGGAGTATTGCTTAAAAAAACTCGTAATTCGTAATTCGTAATTCGTAATTTAATTCTTAACTACGAATTACGCCTTGCGGTACTAGTACCTTCGCTGTTTAAGAAAAATCACAGATAATAGTTTTGATTAATTCAGTTTACGTAACACTTCTTATCTTAAATTTAAAATATAAATGTTTACTTTACAGCTTTTTAGGGAAACCTTTATCTAGTAGAGAAATAAGTCAATAGCTAGCTAGTTTACTCCGTATAAACTAGTAGATACTTCTTGACTCTACATCAAGTTAACTACGTTTTCATTCGTAAGCGAAACAGTCTTCGCCCAAACTCCTATTAAGTGAGTCTCTAGGTTGATATATCCTATCAAAATGGTTGTTCAATTTCAGTAAAAAACGTACTAACTTATTTAACCTTGCTCAAAAAAGATTTATACCTAAAAAGCTGATGAAACTAGTTAAATCTGAGTACAATAAATCTGAAGAAAAATACTCTCGATTTTTCTCACTCTCTATAGATTTATTGTGTATTGCTAACTTTGATGGTTATTTTAAGTATTTAAATCCAGTATGGACAAAAACACTAGGTTGGTCAATTCAGGAACTTGTTGCTAAACCCTTTATTGAATTTATTCACCCTGAAGACCGTGAATCTACTATTGCAGCAGCCCAAAATATTACTAAGTCGGTGGATGCAATTAGCTTTGAAAACCGCTATCTTTGTCAAGATGGTTCTTACAAATGGCTATCGTGGAATGCAACTGGTTTTAGTGAAGAAAAGTTGATTTATGCAGTAGCTCGTGATATCACTGCTAATAAACAAAATGAGATAGCGCTACAAAAATCTATCCAAGAATTAGAAGCTTTTAAATTTGCTTTAAATGCTCATTCACTGGTAGCTATTACTGATAGAACTGGAAAAATAACCTATGTAAATGACCTATTTTGTGAAGTTTCTAAATATTCTCCAGAAGAACTTCTAGGGCAAGATCATCGAATTATCAATTCTGCACACCACACAAAAGAATTTTTTGCAAACTTATGGACAACTATTGCCCAAGGAAAAATCTGGAAAGGAGAAATTCAAAATAAAGCTAAGGATGGAACTCTTTATTGGGTAGATACTTTAATCGCCCCAATGTTGAACCAAGATAAAAATCCCTATCAATATGTATCAATTCGTACAGATATTACACAGCGTAAGCTTTCAGAGTTAGCTTTATTGGAGCGATCGCGTTTGTCAGTTTTGAGTGCAGAAGTCAGTTTAGCTTTATCTCAGAGTGGCACACTTACAGATATTCTGCAAAATTGTACAAATACTATTTCCCAATACCTTGATATCGGCTTTGTTTGTATCTGGACTTTTGAACGACAGACGAACCAGCTACAATTGCAAGCTGGCGTTCATTGCACAGATATTACTTGTAGTGCTTTGAGCGATACTCAAGATTTCCCAGATCATATCGCTTTAGTCAATAATACTATTGGCTTAATAATTCAAAATCATCAAGCTGTTTTTAACCAAGAATTATCAATTAATCATTCAGAAAATCTTGTCGAATCTACATTTTCAATTTCTCGATTTTCTGCTTATCCTTTAATAGTAGAGCAGCAATTAATTGGCATAATCGCTTTATTTAGTAAGCAATTATTTACCGAACCAACTCATAACCTATTAAATTGGATTGCTAATAATATTGCTGTAGCTATTGACCGAATCTGGGCGCGAGAAGAACTCTTCAGCCGTCGGGAAGCTTTATTACTGCGTCTAGCTAGTCAAATCCGCAGTTCTCTTAACCTAGATATGATCCTAGAAACTGCTGTGAATGAAATTCGTAGCTTATTACAAATTGACCGTTGCTACTTTCTTTGTTACTTACCGCATCCATCCCAACCAAGCCTGACTATTACCTATGAAGCACGAAACCCTAACTTACCGACTATGCTAGGCAGTATTCCACTACAAAAAAGTACTTTTTTAACCAAAACACTTCTTTCTCAAGAGCTAATTTGCATCGAGAATATTAATAGTAAATCATATCTCGATTATGATATAGAAGAACTTTTAACTGAATTTGGTATCACATCTCAACTAATGCTACCAGTTAAGAGCAATTCCGGTGAAATTGGGGCAATTGTGTGCAGTCATTGTAGTGGCGATCGCATTTGGACTAACAGTGAAATTAATCTGCTACAAGCTGTTTGCGATCAACTAGCCATCGCCATCGATCATGCACAACTTTATACTCAAAGTCGCTCTGCTACTTTAGAAGCTCAAACTCAAGCTGAAAAACTTACCGAAACCTTGCATAAATTGCAGCAAACTCAATCTCAACTGATCCAGAATGAAAAAATGTCTAGTTTAGGACAATTAGTAGCTGGAGTTGCCCATGAAATCAACAATCCAGTTAATTTTATTCATGGTAACTTAACCTATGCTAACGAATATTTTCAAGAGATGTTAACTCTCTTACAGCTTTATCAGCAACACTATCCTCAGCCCCAAAGAGAAATTGAAGATTTCTCTGAAAAAATTGATTTAGAATTTATTACTAGTGATCTTTCTCAACTTCTGTCTTCAATGAATATGGGTACTAATCGTATCCGTGAAATTGTTTTAGGATTGCGAAACTTTTCTCGTCATGATGAAGCAGATAAAAAGTTAGTTAATATTCATGAAGGAATTGAAAATACGTTATTAATTTTACATTATCGTTGGAAAGATAATGGAATTGGTTTGGATATATCTATCATTAAAGAATATGGCGATTTGCCCTTAGTTGATTGCTACCCTGGGCAGCTTAATCAAGTATTTATGAATATTTTAACTAATGCGATCGATGCTTTAGAAGAGTCAATGGTCAGTAAAGAAATAAGTCATAAACCACAAATTAAAATTCGGACTGAAATTTTAGACAGTAAATTTGTTGTCATCAGAATTGCTGACAATGGATTAGGAATGGCGGAAGACGTTAAAAAGCGCTTATTTGATCCATTTTTCACTACAAAACCTGTGGGGAAGGGAACAGGTTTAGGATTATCAATTAGCTACCAAATTGTAGTAGAAAAACATGGTGGAATTCTGAATTGTCTATCAGAACCAGGAAAAGGTACAGAATTCTGGATTCAAATTCCGATTTAAAAATACTTTGCGCTTAAAAATAGCACGAATTTATGCAAAGCTGTACTTTGATATTTCTTTAAGGAAAAATATGCAAATATTCCTCTGCTCAAATCTTGCAGCTAACTAACCTTAGTCCGCCTAAGCGGACTTTGTTTATTTTGTTCGGTACTCTGATATTAACTATCTATAATTTAAATTAAATGTTATGAACAAGTGCTTACTAGTACCAAGACTCGTTACTAGATATTGCTTATTCAATAAAAGTAGAGTTCTGATTGTAGTGGTAATCCTGGCGCTACTTAGCACAGGCTGTACTGGAAAAGTGTCTCAGAAGAACCAGCCTATTGTGGATAATGTCTCAAGTAAACAGAACTTACCAACTTTAAAAATTGGGGTGCTGCCTACGCAAAGCCGGACAGAGCAAGAACGGATGATTAAACCCCTAAAAGAATACTTAGAGCAATCTCTTGGACAGAGGGGTGATACTAAGTCGCAATCAAAGATAATAGGAGGACAAGGGAGACACAAAAAACCAGAGATCCAAAAGGTAGAATATGCGATCGCAAGTTCAGTAGATTTTCAGATTGCTAAAGATTATGAGCAAATCATTGACTGGCTATTACAGGATAAGCTGGACATGGCTTATTTAGGGCCTATGAGCTATTTGGAGGCATTAGATCGGGGTGCTAAAGTCGAACCGTTGGTTGCTCCCATTGATAAATATACGGGACAACCCTGGTATCGGGCGTGTATCATTGTCAGACAAGACAGCCTCATCAAAACCTTAAAAGACCTCAAAGGTAAGCGTATTGCCTTTGTAGATAAATTATCAACCTCTGGGTATTTGATGCCGCTGGCAACATTCAAAAAAGTAGGGATTAATTATGACCGGGATTTTGCTAAAGTCCTCTATACTGGCAGCCATAGCAACAGTATGGCTGCATTAGAAAATGGCATTGTTGATGCCGTAGCCACTAATATTTCCTCCTACTTGAAACGGCAAAAAAGCGGTAAGCTAACACCTCAAAACTCCAGAATTCTGTGGGAATCTGCCCCCATACCCAGTTATCCAATAGTAGTGTCCAAAAGACTAGCACCTGAGTTAATCCAACGGCTAAAGCAGGCTTTTATTAGTAGCCCAGAAGGTTTTGAGGATATTATCGGAACTGAGTCAGCCGGATACACCCTTGTTAGTTCTTCAGATTACGCTCCTATTGAACAACTCCGAAAATATCTCAACTTAATTTCTGTTCCGGCAAAATGAAAATCTCGACAAAGTTTTTTACAGGTTCTGCCGTGTCTGTCGGATTGATAATAGCTATTCTCGTTGGCAATACTGTAGCTGTCCAACAGATAAGGCAGACTATCCGGGAGAAAAGCAATCAAACTACCGAAACGATAAAAGTTGCTCTGACTGCGGAAAATGCTTTGAAGTCTGAAATTATTGAACTCAAGGATATTGTCTTACTTAAGAGTCAAGACACAGAAATGCTCAAGTATTCAAAACAGTTTTTAGACTCCCTCGACAAATTAGAACGCTTAATGCCAGATGCTACGGAAATTGCAGTGATTCGTCGTCGTCACCAGTTTATTCGCCAGTTAACAAATCAACTAATCCACTGGAATTCCAGTGACACTTCTTTAGCAGATTCCCAGCAGTATTTTAGAGCCATCAATTCTTTTGATAGAGACATTGAGTTGTTTCTCAGTCAGCTGATTAAACATGCTAACCAGCAAAACCTCTTGGTTGAAGATGAGCTAGAAAACCTATATCAAATACAGAGAATTATCTCATTTGTAGTTGTGCAAGTGATTGTAATTTTATTTATTGTTAAATTTATAGTGATTTGGCATCCAACAATTAAGTCTTTGCAAAAATTACAAGCAGGAACAGCAGAAATTGCCGCCGGAAATCTAGATTACCGTCTAGATATTCAGACAGGGGATGAAGTCGAAGACCTTGCTAAGTCATTTAACTATATGTCACTTAAGCTAGCTGAATCTCGTGAAACCCTGATGAAGAACACTGAATTAACCCAAATGAATCAACGTCTAGAGTTGGAAATTTATGAACGCAAACAGGCAGAATCAGAACTTCAGAAAGCTTTACAAGAACTCCAAAGCACTCAAGCTCAATTGATTCAAACTGAGAAAATGTCTAGTCTGGGCCAGCTTGTGGCAGGGGTTGCACACGAAATTAATAACCCCGTTAACTTTATTTCTGGCAATATCGTTCACGCTAGTGAATACACTCAACACCTGCTAGAACTAATACGTCTCTATCAAGAAGAGTTCCCAGGTTCTGGAGAGAAGATTCAGGAAAAGGTTGAGGAAATTGATTTAGAATTTATGCTAGATGATTTGCCCAAAATCCTCAAGTCAATGACAATCCTAACCGAGTAACAGTGATAATTGCAGATAATGGCCCTGGTATAAGCGAAGATATTAAAAATAAACTGTTCGATCCATTTTTTACCACTAAACCTGTGGGACAGGGACCAGGGTTAGGCTTATCAATTAGCTATCAGATTGTGGTGCAGAAACACTCTGGAGTACTACGGTGTGAATCAGAAGTGGGGAAAGGAACCGAGTTTTGGATTGAGATTCCTTTGCATCAGGTTGGGAAATCGGTAAAATCTAACGGATTTCAATTGCCGACTGATTTGCAATAATAAAACATTTTTTTAAATGAATTTCGCAGTTATAATCAACTTTCTATTTTAAGATACAACATAAATTTTTTATTACTTAATAATTAAGAATTATTTATTCTCTCCACATTGCCACTTGCTGTTTGAGTTCCTTCATATCCAAATAATCGTTAGCAAAAGCTCTTCGTAAAAGTGGATGAGGAATAAATTCATCATATTTTTGAATTTCTGGTGCTTCTGAAGTACTGACTAAATCTTCTGAGGTAATTTTTTGTTCGCACAATGAAGCAATTTCACTATAAAGATATTTTAATTTATTTTTGCCTAATTTAATTGTCAAATAATAGGGATTTACGCCACCAATACTTGTAATTTCCAATGATTCCCGACAGTAGGAATTGAGTAACCTTTCTAAGGTGCGATAAGCAACGGTACCCATCCAAGGGAAAATGCAGCATTTACCTTTTTCTAATTGCACAATATTGTGTTTATCTAATCCAACTTGTTGAACCAATTGGCGAAGCGTATTTAAACGTTCCAAAGCATTTTTTTGTAAGTAACTATACTCGATATTCTCAAATAAAACTTGCTGCATTCGTTGCAAAACCCTGGTATGAATAGTACCACTACCACCGCGCCAATAAATACTAGCTTTACCTTCAGCTTGTTTAACAAAAATAACCTTCTTTTTAAAGTCAACTTCTACGACTTCCCAAGTTCTCCCAGCTAAAGCAAATTGATTGCCAACAGGAAGCGGCGTAACAATACTGCCAATTGCTGTTGTACCTTGCTTAACAATATATTCTTGCTGTTCAGCAAAGACAGCATAAAACTGAAATTTTCTCACCACCTTCTCTCCTGCCAAACCCAGGATTAATTTACCTTGTTCAGTATGTTGAATATGACCAATATCAATTAAATAGCGTAGCAAGAGTTGTAAATCCTTTTTGGAAATCGCCGCAAAGGGCGATAGGTTAAAAATTTGTTTAGCTAAGGCATTAGCTGAAATTTCCCCTGCTGCTGTTAAAATACTCATTGTTTGGTGATAAAGCAAACTCAAAGGATATTTAATTGGTCTAATTGGTTCAATCCATTGTTCCTCTAAATAAAGTTGAATGATGGCGATACACTGCAAGAGTTGCCAAGGGATTTGTTCTGGTAAAGAAGCTTCTGCTAATGGCTTATCTTCAGCACAGACAAAGCGCATATCAGCAGCTTCACCTCTTCTGCCACTGCGTCCCAAGCGCTGTAAAAAACTGGCTACAGATAAAGGTGACTCTAACTGAATCACTCGCTCTAAATGACCGATATCTATGCCTAATTCTAGAGTTAAAGTGGCAGCAGTAACTGCTGGATTATTGGGTTCACGCATGGCATTTTCAGCAGCTTGCCGCAAGCTAGCAGATATACTCCCATGATGTACATGATATATATCTGGTAGTCCTTGTTCTGTGGCGATTTGTCGCAAAGATGCAATTACAGATTCGGTACGCGTGCGATTATTAGCAAATATCAGGCATTTGCGAGACTTGCTAAGGTTGAAAATATATTTTTCATCAGCTTTTACCTCTGATTCATCTACTTCATCAGTAATATAAAAATGTTCTACAGCTAGTTTTATTTGCCGTTTTATGCCATCAATTTTTGGTGTAATGACTGGCTTATCTGTTCCTGAACTCAACCACTCTTCAGCTATTGAGTAATCACTAAGAGTTGCCGACAAACCAATACGACGCGGTTGTTTTTGCGTTAACTTTGCTAAACGTTGCAATTGGCAAATAATTTGACAACCACGTTCTGAACCCATAAAGGCGTGAATTTCATCAATGATAACAAACCTTAAATCACCAAATAAGCGAAGTAGGTCGTTATTTTTGTTAATTAACAAACTTTCTAAAGATTCTGGTGTAATTTGTAAAATGCCTTGAGGATTTTTTAAAAGTTTGTTTTTTCGATTTTGTGAAACATCACCGTGCCAGTGCCAAACTGGAATATCTGCTTCTTTGAGTAAATCGTTGAGACGCTCAAATTGATCGTTAATTAAAGCTTTGATTGGACTAATATATAATACGCCGATGGTAGCAGCAGGGTTTTCATGTAATAGGGTCAAAACTGGCAAAAAAGCTGCTTCTGTTTTTCCGGCAGCAGTTGCAGCAGTAACTAGCAAGTGAGCATCAGTGTCAAATATAACTTGACAAGCGGCAATTTGAACTGGTCGTAATTCAGTCCACTGGTGATGATAAATATATTCTTGAATGAAGGGTGCAAGTCTGCTAAAAGCATCGCTCATATTTTTTATGGATAAAAAGTAATAGGTAATTAAGGATAGCTAGTACGACAACTGATCATCAAACAATAGTAGTGCAACGGAGGAATTTTGAGTTTTTACAACTTGAAACCAACTAAATATCAGATTCGAATCAAATCTGTCAATGATTTCCCCATTCGAAAAATCTGTTTATCCACAGGCTCCACAGAATACAGTGATTTTTGAACTGGTCAAATTACCACAAATTTTATTAATTTCCGCCTGAGATAATTATAAAAAACAATATTTTATCTCTGTCTTAAGGTAATTTATTCTGATTTAATTAAAGTATTTTCCGTTTTTACTCCTATTGACTCAAGGCAGATTAACGTCTGTAAGCCAAACTGAAGTAATAAGAGGAAGTATATAATGAGGCAAAACTATGAAGAAGTATAAGGAAATATTACGTGTCATCCTTGCTATATCCATCATTGTTGTTGGAGTGACACACTTTGTTGTTCCAGAAGAATATGTCAAAATTGTGCCGCCGCAACTACCTTACCCTTTAGGATTAGTTTATCTCAGTGGCTTTTATGAAATTTTGGGTGGTATCGGGTTATTAGTTCCGCCTGTAAGTCAAGCTGCTGCTTGGGGACTTCTTGCACTTTTTATTGCTGTTTACCCAGCGAATATTTACATGGCGGCTAATCTGATTAAGATTGAACATATACCAAACTCACCTTGGCTACACGTAGTTAGACTTCCCCTTCAAGCTGTTTTAATTGCTTGGGCTTGGTGGTACACAAAATCTTCGTTTGGGGAAAAACAAGTTTCTATCATTCCTAAGTCACTGATTCCTAAAGAATTAGAATTAGAATAAGTGCGTTTTTTATATCTGAATCATGCGCCTCACAACTTTGTTTGGAATAACACTCTCGTTAGCAATAAGCATTGGAGAAGTTACGCTTCCGGTGACTCAAGCTGTGCAGCTTAGAGATGGGGTAGTCTATTTCGTTCAACCGCCAAAACTTGTTAACGCAACAACTACTTACAAAGAGGTGAATGTTTGGGGCGCAACTTATTATTTCACTATCGATTTGCCGGAGAATGCTGGAGAATCGCTCCAGAAGGTAACGATCGCCCAAAAAGAGGGATCACAAAACATCCGCTACAATCTTGATGATACCCGGGCATTTGTCGGAACACGCAATCGCAAAGAAACGCAACTGAAACTAAGCTCAGTCACAAACGAGCGCGACACACGCACGGTTTCTATAAACTTTGACCCACCTGTAACTCCAGGGCAGACAATTACAATCGCCCTCCGTCCTGTAAATAATCCAAGCTTTTCTGGTGTCTACTTATTAGGTGTCACAGCATTTCCTGCGGGTGAGAGATCTCACGGCCAATTTCTTGGCTTTGGACGATTTCAGTTTTACAGCAATAGGGGAAGCTGGTGGTTTCCATAGAGGGAATAGGGAACGTTCTCCAAAAGTTGTGTTATAAAAACGCGCAAGAGTCTTAAACAATACGAAAGCGCTTACCATCAAGCTTTTTCGTTAAATATCTCTGAGGATTCAGGAAAGATTAGCTGTATTTTTCCTGAGTCGCTGACGTATCTTCTAATTTTTCGATAGGCGATCGCATATCCAATTGCAAAGGATTTTTACCCTCTTTGAGCAACTCTGGATTATGTCGATACAGCAACCAACGACTTGATTCTACCAGAGTTTTCTGATGATTCATCCCTGTGGTCATGTTAATAAACGATTCAGTTTCAAGATTCCAAGCTTGGAACAAGATGTTTTGTCCGAATTATGCTTGCAAGACAAAATCTGATGCCGTCAGAGTTGGCGCACCAGTTAGAGTTGCAAAGAGACCACCACTGCCAAAACCAGCCGCGCTGCCATTTTGGTTGTAGAACAACTGTCCACTCACAGCGTCATAGACAATTTTTGCTGTGCTAGTCGCCACTGAATTCGTGATTTTAAAATCATTGGCGTTACTAAAACCTGTTCCTGGAGTAGAAGTAATTGCATTAAAAGTAGTCTTATCTAAAATTATCTTGTCACCTTGGGAGTGGTTAAAGTCAGCGATCGCATCTACACCAACAGCAAAACTAGCAAAGGGAGCATTGGTATTGTAAAGGAATCTGTCAGCACCCGCACCACCGACAAGGGTATCATTACCAGCACCACCGACAAGGGTATCATTGCCAGTACCACCTCGCAGCAGGTCGTTGCCACTTTTGCCATCGATTTTGTCATTACCTCCTTGACCATTAATCACATCATTAGAGTTGTCAAAACCTGCGATGTTATTGTTTAGGTCATTGAGAAAGGTGACAGTGTTTTTGTTGAAAATGCTAGTTTGAGTGGAATTGGCATCGAAGACATCAAAACTGTCGGCGATGCTGGTTTGCCCATCAAACAGAATATTGCCCACTGGTTTTAGAAAAGTTGCTGGATTGCCTTGCTCTGGTTCTAGAAAATTTGCTGGCAGGTTATCCAGGTTTTCTAATTTAAAGTTTTGCAAAGTGACTTTGGTGTTAGCTACATTGTCAAAGGTGACTTCTAAGTTTTTGCCATGTTGAGTTAGTTGGAGATTTTGGGCAGTCAAGCCATTACCTGTAAATTGCAGTGTATCAAGATTGACAATTACTCCTACTGATGCGTTTAAGCTATTACCTACGCCACTAAAATCGGTAATGATGTTATTGCCATCGCTGAGGCGAATCACAAACTTATCTTGACCACCATTGCCTGTGAGGATATCATTGCCAGCTTTGCCGTCGATGATGTTGTTGCCAATTGTACCGATGAGAGTGTCTGTGTCAGCAGTTCCCGTCAGGTTAATGGTGCTGCCACTGTTTATATTCTTCCCGCCAAACACCACGTAACTCTGCCCTGAACGGGTGCCATTAGGGGAGGCACCACCTGCCCCAATAATCAGGTCAGCGAAGCCGTCGCCGTTGATATCTCCTGCATTGCTGACAGAGTTGCCTGAGGTGTCATTTGGATTGATGCCATTGATAGCAAAGCCGTTAGTGCCATTGAGGGTAGAGAGGTTAAGTTGGGCATCAAAACCTCCCTTGCTGCCAAACACTACGTAGCTCTGCCCAGAAAGGTTGTCGGCTCGATATGCCCCGATAATCAGGTCGTCGATGCCATTGCCGTTGATGTCTCCCGCACCGCTAACAGAGAAGCCTGAGTCGTCAAATGCATCGATGCCGTTGATGGCAAAGCCGTTAGTGCCGTTAAGGGTAGAGAGGTTGAATTGGGCATCAAAACCCTCTTTGCTGCCAAACACCACGTAACTCTGCCCTGAAAGGCTGCCGTTAGGGTTGGCATTCGATGCCCCGATAATCAGGTCGTCGATGCCGTCGCCATTGACATCTCCTGCACTGCTGACAGAGGTGCCTGAGTTGTCAAATGCATCGATGCCGTTGATGGCAAAGCCGTTAGTGCCGTTAAGGGTGGAGAGGTTGAATTGGGCATCAAAACCCTCTTTGCTGCCAAACACCACGTAGCTCTGCCCTGAGCCATCGCCGTTGGGGTCGGCACGAGTTGCCCCGATAATCAGGTCGTCGATGCCGTCGCCGTTGATATCTCCCGCATTGCTGACAGAGTTGCCTGAGTTGTCGCTTGGATTGATGCCGTTGACGGTAAAGCCGTTAGTGCCGTTGAGGGTGGAGAGGTTGAATTGGGCATCAAAACCCCCTTTGCTGCCAAACACCACGTAGCTCTGCCCTGAATAATCGCCGTTGAGGTCGGCTCCAGGTGCCCCGATAATCAGGTCGTCGATGCCGTCGCCGTTGATATCTCCCGCACTGCTGACAGAGTTGCCTAAGATGTCACGTGGATTGATGCCGTTGATGGTAAAGCCGTTAGTGCCGTTGAGGGTGGAGAGGTTGAATTGGGCATCAAAACCCCCTTTGCTGCCAAACACCACGTAGCTCTGCCCTGAAAAGTTGCCGTTGGGGTCGGCTTCACGTGCCCCAATAATCAGGTCGTCGATGCCGTCGCCGTTAATGTCTTCCGCACTGCTGACAGAGTAGCCTAAGTTGTCACTTGGATTGATGCCGTTGATGGCAAAGCCGTTAGTGCCGTTGAGGGTGGAGAGGTTGAATTGGGCATCAAAACTCCCTTTGCTGCCAAATACCACGTAGCTCTGCCCTGGACGGCCGCCGTTGGGGGGGGAGGCATTTAGTGCCCCGATAATCAGGTCGTCGATGCCGTCGCCGTTAATATCTCCTGCACTGCTAACAGAACGGCCTGAGAAGTCACCCGACGCAATGCCGTTGATAGCAAAGCCATTAGTGCCGTTGAGGGTGGAGAGGTTAAAAGTTGAATTTGCCATGAGTTCTCCAGTATTAGCTTTTACTGAGTTATTTGTTGTTAGTCATTAGCAAAGATACTAATTTGGGTAATTCGTAATTCGTAATTACCATTGCGTAAGGGCTTTAGAAGTTTCAAATGGGTAGTTTATCTATCTGGAGTTGTACTAAGAGGCTGAGTACCAATGGTAAGTTCGCCGATCGCACCTGCTATCTTCTAAAATTGAACCGCACATCTATAATTAATTTATAAAGTTTTCGCATAAGCGTAGCCCGTTGTAGACATTACGCTCTTATTAACAAATTGTGTTAAGGAAAGAAACCCAACATTTGCGCGTTTATTGGCTAAAGTTTAGGTTTAACACAACTTAAACCACAGCATTAGTAACGAAAATAATGATTTTACTAACCAAAAAGGTAATTTTGTAACGAAAATTATGATGTTTGTAACGAAAATAATGATTTTACTAACCAAAAAGGTAATTTTGTAGTGAAAATTATAATATTCGTAACAAAAAGAATGATTTTACTAACCAAAAAGGTAACTTTGTAACGAAAATAACGACTTGAGTTACTCAAGTCGTTATTTTTATAACTAAAAACTAGGGCTGATGTTCAGAAAGTATCGCGCTTTGCCAGGTATTGGTACATCTGCCAACGCGTATCTACCTCAGTTTGCGCTTGTTCTAATAAGTGCTTGGCTACGTCTGGTTTACTCTTGGTGAGCATTTTGAAACGATTTTCTTGATACATCGAATGTTCTACAGATTGCTTTGGCGATCGCATATCCAATTGCAATGGATTTTTACCCTCTTTGAGCAACTCTGGATTATGCCGATACAGCAACCAACGACCTGATTCTACCAAAGTTTTCTGATGATTCATCCCTGTAGTCATATTAATGCCGTGAGCTATGCAATGGCTGTAAGCAATAATTATTGATGGGCCATCATAAGCTTCTGCTTCTAAAAATGCTTTGAGAGTATGTTCATCTCTAGCACCAAGGGCTACACTCGCTACGTAGACATTTCCGTAGGTCATGGCAATCATCCCTAAGTCTTTTTTAGGTGCAGGCTTACCACTGGCAGCATATTTAGCAACTGCGGCTCGTGGCGTAGCTTTGGAAGATTGACCGCCTGTATTAGAATACACTTCTGTATCCATCACCAAGATATTCACATTTCGACCACTAGCAATTACATGATCGATGCCGCCAAAGTCGATGTCATAAGCCCAACCGTCACCGCCAACAATCCAGACGCTTTTTCTCACCAAGTAATCGGCAAGAGATTTTAGATTTTGGATTTTAGATTTGAGATTAGGATCGAAAGTTACGATTTCATCTAACTTTTGCTGCAACAGTTCTATCCTTTCGCGCTGTTCCCAAATGTCAGCCTCAGATTTTTGTTCAGCTTTCAGGATGGAGTAGACAAGGTTTTCATCTATTTCACTTCCCAACTGCTGCAACAACTCCGCCGCAAACTCAGCTTGTTTGTCGAGGGAGAGGCGGAAGCCAAAACCGAATTCGGCGTTATCTTCAAATAAATTATTAGACCACGCCGGGCCGCGTCCTTCGGCGTTGGTTGTCCAAGGAGTTGTGGGGAGATTCCCACCATATATTGAGGAACAACCTGTAGCATTCGCGATGACGGCGCGATCGCCAAACAATTGTGTTAATAATTTCAAGTAAGGTGTTTCACCACAACCTGCACAAGCACCAGAGAATTCAAATAAAGGTTCTTGCAGTTGTTGTTGGCGAATCTGGTTTAATTTTAGCGATCGCCTGTCAGGATTAGGTAAACTCAAAAAGAAATCCCAGTTTTTTCGCTCTTGTTCTCGCAATGGCAACTGCTGTGCCATATTAATCGCTTTCCGCGATGGCTCAGATTTATCTTTAGCAGGGCAAATATTTACACAAATAGTGCATCCTGTGCAATCTTCTGGGGCAACTTGAATGGTAAATTTTTGATTGGCAAAGTCTTTATCTTTTGCACCAGTTGACTTGAAAGTTTCTGGTGCATTAACTAACTCATCGGCTTGATAAGCCTTTGCACGGATGGCGCTATGGGGACAAACCATCACGCACTTACCACATTGAAGGCAGACATCCGGCTCCCACACAGGTATTTCTTCGGCAACGTTACGTTTTTCCCACTTGGCAGTACCTAGGGGAAATGTACCATCAACAGGTAGGGTGCTAACAGGTAAATCATCACCTTCCCAAATCATGATTTTGCCCAAGACTTCTTGCACAAATTTGGGAATGGGGAGTGGGGAGTGGGGAATGGGAAGTGGGGAGTTAGGAGTTAGGATTGTCTGTGGGACATCTACTTTATGCAAGTTGTCTAAGGTGTTGTCTACAGCTTGCAGGTTCATGCGGACAACTTCTGCACCTTTTTTACCGTAAGTCTTGTCAATTGCTTGTTTGATTTTAGCGATCGCTTCTTCCTGTGGCAACACACCCGCTAAGGCAAAGAAGCATACCTGCATAATGGTGTTAATTCTCCCACCCATGCCACTTTCACGGGCAACCTGACTAGCATTAATTACATATAACTTCAAATGCTTGTCGATAATTTGCTGTTGCACCTTCAACGGTAGATATTCCCAAACGGTATCTGCATTGTATGGACTGTTAAGCAGCAAAGTTGCCCCAGGAATAGCAGCCTTCAAAATATCTATACGTTCCAGAAATCCCCAGTGATGACAACCAATAAAGTTAGCTTGGTCAATCAAGTAGGTAGAGCGAATTGGTTTTGGCCCGAAGCGTAGGTGAGAGACGGTTATTGATCCAGATTTCTTGGAATCATAGACAAAGTAGCCTTGGGCGTAATTGTCGGTTTCTTCACCAATAATCTTGATGGAGTTTTTGTTAGCCCCAACTGTACCATCAGCACCTAACCCATAGAACATTGCCCTAACAACATTATGCGATTCTGTAGAGAAATTAGGGTCAAAGCTCAAGGAAGTATGACTAACATCGTCATTAATCCCAATAGTAAAATGATTTTTCGGTTTAGCTTGAGCAAGGTTGTCAAAAATGCCCTTCACCATCGCCGGAGTAAATTCCTTAGAAGAAAGACCGTAACGACCACCCAAAATTTTAGGGTATGAGAAAGTATTTTCTCCCCCTGCCTCCCCTGCTCCCTCTACTCCCCCTGCTCTCTTATCTCCCCACGCCTCATGAATAGCAGCTACAACATCTAAATACAACGGTTCCCCGGCGCTACCGGCTTCTTTGGTGCGGTCGAGAACTGCGATCGCTTGTACACTAGTTGGTAATACTGCGACAAACCTTTGGACATCAAAGGGGCGGTAAAGTCGCACTTTGACTACACCAAGTTTTTCACCACGGGCGTTAAGGTAATCTACTGTTTCATGGACAGTTTCACAACCTGAACCCATAAGAACAATAACGCGATCGGCATCGTTAGCGCCGTAATATTCATAGATTTTATAATGCCTTCCCGTGCGTTCTCCAAATTCATCCATGATGCGCTGGACAATATCTGGACAGGCGTTGTAATAAAGGTTAGCGCCTTCGCGTCCTTGGAAATAGACATCGGGGTTTTGGGCAGTACCACGCAAAACTGGACGATCTGGAGTGAGGGCGCGGCTGCGGTGGGCGAGTATTAAGTTATCGTGAATTAGCGATCGCAAATCATCATCTGACAGCAATTTAACTTTCTGCACTTCATGCGAAGTACGGAAACCGTCAAAGAAATGCATAAAGGAGACTCGCGTCTCTAAGGTAGCAGCATGGGCAATGAGAGCAAAATCTTGGCTTTCCTGCACGGAAGCAGAACACAGCAGGGCAAAACCAGTCGCACGAGCTGCCATCACATCGCTATGATCACTAAAAATTGATAACGCATGAGTAGCCAAAGAACGGGCGGCAACATGAACCACAGCGCTAGTCAGTTCACCAGCAATTTTGTAGAAGTTGGGTATCATCAACAATAATCCCTGAGATGCCGTGAAGGTGGTACTCAGGGAACCTGTTTGCAATGCTCCATGCACAGCACCAGCCGCTCCTCCTTCGCTCTGCATCTGCACGACGCTGGGAACAGTACCCCATAGGTTGGGACGACTTTCTGCTGACCAAGCATCTGCCCATTCACCCATTGCTGAAGAGGGGGTGATGGGATAAATGGCAATCACTTCATTTAATTTGTAAGCAACACGGGCAACAGCTTCATTCCCATCAATGGTTGCAAAGGTTTTGTTCATAATCTGAATTTTTGTCCCCATCTCTCAACTGCACGATCAGAACGTATGAATATAAGAATCAGAAATAGCCAAAACTAAAAAATTAGCGTATTATCTACATTAAAAAATTATCGGTAGGATTTACTCCGTGATTAAAGGATAATTTATTGATGACTTTTGGCTCTAAAGTTAACCCTTAATAAATACTGCATCTATTAATATCTCATCTACAATGCTGCATCTATTAATATGTATTAATAATGTACTCAATAGCCAAAGTTCCTGTTTGAAAAGACTTTCAAATAATTTATTTTTTTTTGTGGGGTATAGGGTCGGGAATTCCTGATATATTTTCCTTAAAGAAAACTCAAAAAAACTTTGTTATTCAAGTATGCTATCTTTTTTACTTTCTCTTGCAGCAATCTCAGTAATTGGCAGTATTAATCCTAATGGCTTTGCTGTGCAAATTTATCTACTGAGTACACCGAAGCCTGTGATTTGTGCATTAGCTTTTACCCTTGGGGAATATGTTGGGCTTTTGTTTTCAGGGCTGTTAATTGCTTGGGGTATGATACAAGTAATCCAACAAGTTTTAAATTTTGTTGGTGAAAGTATTTATGGAATACAATTCCTTGTAGGAATAGTATTATTGATTATAGGATGTAATGCACCAATTTTTTTTAAACCTTCTATAAAAAATCTACAGCCTCTTTCACTCAATCCACTGCATATTTTTTTCTTAGGTTTTACCATTGTCATTGTCGAAACTCCAACTGCATTACCTCATATTGCTGCTTTCAAGCAATTAACTGATGCCCATATTTCAATCCCAATGTTTATATTAATTTGGGCATTATACGATTTAATTTTTATTTTTCCATTATTGATAATGGTTGCAGCTTATCTTCTATTTCATGACAATATTGTTAGTTATCTAAAAGAATTTAATTATAGAATAAACAGTTGGACAAGCAAAATTTTACCCTTTGTTTTAAGTGCTATTGGGGTTTTATTTATGATTAACAGTCTCGTTCAGTTTTTTACATAGTTTTTTGTCAAAGCTCAATTTGTTTAAAAATTGACTGATGTTACTAACTTAAAGAACTATTATTATCCGTTTTGGTTTTTAATATTTGGTTGATGGCTTCAAATCCTTGGCATCGCCGATATTGTATCGGTGAGCCGCAAAGATACCAGTAAACCTCTGAAAGATTTTTATTGAATCAATTTACGAATTAGTATTACTTGCTTGTTGTGGTAAAATCTGCGCCATCTGTTTTCAACTGACCATCTTCCATATAAATGATGCGATCGGCAATATCGAGGATGCGGTTGTCGTGGGTAACTAGCAAAATTGTACAACCTTGTTCTTTGGCTAGCTTCTGCATTATTTCCACGACATCGCGCCCAGATTTTTTGTCGAGTGCAGCAGTGGGTTCATCTGCTAAAACAATCTTAGGATGGCTAACCAAAGCACGAGCGATCGCAACCCGTTGTTTTTGCCCTCCAGATAGTTTCTCTGGGTAATAATCTACACGATCGCCTAAACCGACAGTTTCCAAAATAGCGATCGCTTTAGCATTGATATCCTGATTCAGAAAATCCTCATGCAACTCTAAGGACATTCGCACATTTTCTCTTGCTGTCAAAAAAGTCATCAGGTTATGAGCCTGGAAAATATAACCAATCTGGCGGCGAAGTTTAGTTAATTGCAACTTTTTAGCGCCACGAATTTCCTCCCCTAAGATTTTGAGACTACCTTCTTGAGCAGAACGTAATCCACCCATTAAGGTTAACAAGGTGGTTTTCCCCGATCCAGAGGGGCCAGTCATAATAACGATTTCCCCAGTCTTAATCTCCAAATTAATATCGAATAATACTTGTTTGCGAAGCGCACCTTCACCAAAATAGTGATTGAGGTTACTGATAGAAATCACAGATTCTAAAGTAGAAAATGTTGAATCGGAATTCACTGCTAGAGATTTTTGCAACATTATGATTTTATAAAGCATTGGGTATAGAGAAATAATTCTTGTAGAGACGCGATGAATCGCGTCTAAAAAACATCGGCAGGGTCGGCAGACCGTAGTTTTCGCATAGCGATCGCGCCAGAAACACTACACATGATCACGGTCAAAATCCAAACCTGGATCGCCCGTTCCATTTTCATGAAAATAGGAAGCATCGTCGCAGCATAAGTGACTTGATACAGTCCAAAAGAAAGGATGAATCCAGGCAGAAAACCTAGGATTGCTAATAATAATGCTTCTTGAATTAAAACACCTAAGAGATAATTATCGGTGTATCCCATTGCTTTGAGGGTGGCATATTCTGGCAAGTGGTCAGAAACATCCGAGTAAAGGATTTGGTAGACAATCACGATGCCAACAATAAACCCAACTGCTGTACCTAAACCGAAAATAAAACCAATACCAGTACCGGCTTCCCAGTAAGTTCTCTCCACTTTGGCAAACTCTTCTGGAGTGAGGACTCTGACATCTTTAGGTAGTCCATTGACAAGTTGCGATCGCACTTTTTCTGGATCTGCATCTGGTTTAAGCGTGATTAACCCAACTTCGATGCGATCGGGTTGACGCTGTGGAAATAGCTGGAGAAAGGTCGAGTCACTGGTGATCACATTACCATCGGCAGCAAAGGAAGCACCATCAGTAAACAAGCCTTTAACAAAGACGGCTTTACTATTCAGTTCCGTGTGAAATTTGCCTGTATTCTTAAAGATATCGGCAACCGCCCCATATTCTGGACGACCTGCCTGGTCAAACAGAACTTGATACAACTGTTTAAGGTGATGCTGATTTTGTTTAATTTCGGACGATTTGAATGCTGATTTTGCCGGATCAACACCCCAAACTAAAATAGCTCGTTCAAGACGTGTTTCAGGATTTCGCCACTGTCCGGTGCTGATGTAGACAGAATTAACTGACTGAACACCTTCATAACCTAATGTTTGATATAGTCGCTCTCTGGAAAAGTTTTTTACAGAAAATAAAGTTTGAAATTGGGGATTAATTAAAACTAAATCTGCTTGTAAATTGCGATGAGGTTTCACAGCAGCATCAAAAAGCGCACTTTCAAATCCCAACTGGATAAACATCAGTATATCGGCAAAGGCAATACCAGCGACTGCAACAGCCAGACGGGTTTTTTCTTTCATTAACTGCCGCCATGCTAGCGGCGTTTTGCGAAATAGTTTAGAAAACATATTTTAAAAAACTCCTTAGTAACCCAGTGTTTTAGCTTGCTGTTCAAGCTGGCGCTCTCGCATGAAAAGAAATAAGGGAAGACCAAAAGAAACACCACCCCAAATATTACAGGCAATGTAAACCCAGAGATTTTGCATTTTCAAACGTGTCCCTTCCCAAAAAACGAATATCCACAAGACTAGCGATGAAACAATAACATCCATGCCAAAGAAACCAGAGATTTTATTGGCAAATAGTTGTTCAAAAAACAGCTTTATATCAAGACCATGTTCTAAGATAAATGGAAGAAACTGGGAGTAAGGTAGAACGAAGCCAAGTACACAAAGCAAAAGGTATATGATTTTAATCATGATTAAATTCACCTTATAAAAAATGATGGAATACACGAGATAGCGAACAACAACTCTATATTTCAATTGCTGTTTGTACCTGTAAGTTGGTGAAACCTGCAACTCGTTTGCTGTCTTCAGGATTGAGGCGGATTTTCACCTCAACTACTCGGCTATCAAGGTTCTCCCCTGGCTGATTGCTGAAAACGTTTTGTCTATTCACCTGCAACCCAATTTGGGCAACGGTTCCTCGCAGTTCACCGACAAATGCCTGACTGCTAATCACTGCTTCTTGTCCTAATTTCACTTTACCGATGTCAGTTTGATAAACTTCTGCTACTGCCATCATCTGGTTTGTTTGCGCTAAGTCTGCAATGCCAGAAGCACTAATTTTTTCTCCCATTCGCGTATGAATTTTGATGATTTGTCCCGCCATCGGTGCTTTGATGTAAGCACCCGCTAACTCGGTTTGGGCATGTTTGAGTGTGGCGATCGCATTTTCAACTTCTGTCTTGGCTGCGGCGACATCTACAGGTCGGACTTCTGCAATACTGTTAAGTGTGGCTTTGGCTTCATTAACTTGCTTGCTACCAGTAGCGTTAGTACGGGCGAGTGCTGCTTTGGCTTCGGCAAGTTGTTTGCTAGCAGTGGTGTTAATCCGGTTGAGAACTGCTTTGGCTTCGTCTACTTGCTGTTTGGCAGTTTCTACAGTCAAACCTTTGCTATCGTACAAAGAATTAGAAACTGCGCCTTGAGAATAGAGCTGCTGATAACGTTGATATTCGGCTTCGGCATTTTTGAGTTCTGCCTCTAGCTTCTTAATGGTTGCCTCTTGCGCTATTCTGTCGCCTTCCCACTGTGCCTCTATGCGGAATATGGCTTCCTGTTGCGCTGTTTTGTCTCCTTGGGATTGCGCTTCAAGGCGTTCAACACTTGCCTGCTGGGCGTTAATTTCTCCTACTTTTGCTCCTGCTTGCACTTGAGCGAGTTTAGCTTGAGCAACTCTGACTTGTTGTTGGGCTTGTAGTACAGCAGTTTGCAAGCGATCGCGGGCATCTAAAATTGCTACTACCTGTCCAGCTTGAACGCGATCGCCCTCTTTGACTAGAATTTTGGCAATGCGATCGCCATCCAATGCTAAGGGCGCAAACAAGCTAATTACCTCTGCTTCCGGTTCTAGCCGTCCTAATGCAGCTACTTTTTGAATGTTGGGCGTACTTTCAACTGGCTGAGATGTCCCAGTTTGGGTTATTTGGCCAAACTGAGAAATCCCATAAACAATAATTCCACCTGTAATAGCAGTAGCTGCAATTACTAATGCAACTAACCCTTTCTTGGAAGCTTTCTCTGACAGTTTTTGAACCATCTCTTTTACTCTCCTAAAAAAATGTTTTATTTATAGTAAAAATAATTTTAAGTTTTCAATAAATGCTGATAATTATTGATTTACCTACAATAAGCATAAAGTACATAATCTAGCTCTCCAAACCTGATATAAAGGCTGTTTTACTCCTAGACACTACTGTATGCTGCGGTAAATATACCGTCAGTATTTTGCCTAACAACGCACATTGTTCAATAAAATCAATTGTTTCATTACCCCATAATTTTTCCAGAATTAAACCGTCTACAAAGCTCAAAATAAAGGAAGCCACTACCGAATCTTGAATACCAAAAAGATCAAAAATTGCCTCCTGATAGCGCTGATTAGTTCGCTTAAAAATACTATTTTTCAACATTTCTGTAGAGTCTTTGTGTTGGCAAAAATCAATCCAAATATAAGTCCATTTAATGAAATAATCTTCGTTTTTAACTAGATATCTTCCTAATGCTTCCATTGATTCTTGCAGCGTTTGCGCTCCTTCTAGTTCAGCTAATGCTGTACTTAAATCTTGCTCACATATTTCCTGGGCCAATTGCTCAAATAGAGCTTGTTTGCTAGAAAAATAGTGGTACAACGTACCAGTAGAAACCCCTAGCCCTTCAGCAATTTGGCGCATAGTGATGGAACCATAACCTTTTTGGGCAAATAAATCAAAGCACTTGTCGAGCAGTTCTTTACGGTATTGCTCATGGTCAACAATCTTAGGCATGATTCAGGTTACTTATATCGAACGCTCGTTATATATTAACTTAGCATGTTTACTACTGATTGATTTAAATCGGGCAAAAATAAATTGATTTTCTCTGAAACCCTTCTTTGCTGGAGGAATTCTAGTATCTTTTCCCTTGCTCCCCCTGTCTCTTCGGTCAAATACTGATGTGCTTAGAGGATGCAATAGCCAACATCTGACTAGTACAGTATGACAGAAATCAAGCTACCATCTTAATTAAGCAGACACGCTGCTCTGAGCAACTTGCTAAAGATAGGTAAAGTTACGCCACAGTGTAATAGATGCTACTACATTTTTAATGAAGTTTAGCCATACTCCTTAGTACCTGTGTTAATCTGAAGTACTAAAACTAGACTGCTATTTTTGGGTGTCTGTATCTAGCGAATTTTAATTATTAGACTGATATTAAGAGATTGAATTATGAAATCCTGTTTTATCACCTTAATGGTTGTAATTAACGCACTTGCTTTACCTAAGAGTGTCTATGCTAACCAAGAAAATGTACCCATGATAATAGACGATCGCAATCAGGCAGGAGTTTTATTGACGGAACCAGCCACGATTAACACTACATGGAGTAATTTTATCGGACAAAGTAATAATTCCAAACAAACTGCTGAATCAATTATGCTAGTGCAGGATCGAGGATGCCAAAAGATTAATCCGCTTGAGTTCATCAATAATCCAGAGTCTTTCTTTAAGCAATGTCAAAAGCCAACAGATAGCCAAAGTTCTCAAAGTAGTGAGCCAATTGAATATCTAAAGGTTCCTAAACTCGATTCTGGTATTAGTGTGACAGTTACTCAATTTTAATATAGAAACTTTTTTAACAAGAGATAATTAACTTTTGCTCGTGTAATTTATCTAGAACATTTACGCTCAAACATGGATGAAATATTTATGCTAGCTGCTTTAGCTCAAAGCAGAAAAGCTTTGCTGGAATATTTGCCGAAAATGCCCCTTTGCCAGAAGAAATTTCGGCAGCATTTCTCTACTTTGGGCAGCCAAATCTTAATGCCAAGGGCTGGCTACGCCTACGCATTTGCTACTTCGGAGACTACATTTGCTACTTCAGCGATCGCTGCTGTTTATTGCGTTCATCCTCAAGCAACAGACTGACTTAGACAATCTAGATTCTGAGGATAGGGAAATCTATGAGAACTAGGCGATCGCTTTCACAGTCACAATGTCTTTTACAACCTCTCAATCCTAAAAAATACTAAAGGATTGCCATTTACGATTTTTTCATCCACCTTTCTCATTCCAATCCTTTCTGTTACTTTTTGTGATTCAAGGTTTGGCCGATCACAGCTTGCTAAAAGATACTGATAGTTAAGTTTATTAAAACAATAGTCCAGTATCTTAGTTGCCGCTTCGGTAGCATAGCCTTTTTTGGTTGCTTCAGGCAGCAAAGCATAAATTAGTTGGGGCTGTTCTTCATCGAAGAAATCCCATAAACCAACAAATCCAATGATTTCTTGCTCATTTTTAGTTTCAATAAACCATAAACCAAGTTTTTTTTCTTCAAAACTATTCTGGCTCTGTATCACCATCTCTTCAACCTGTTGCAATGGAAAAATTTTGTCATCGCACAGATACTTTCTAACGTATGAGTCAATGAGAATAGCGTGTAGTGTGTTCAGCCCACTTTTCAAAATTGGTTTTAACAACAACCTCTGAGTTTCAAGTATTAAAGTCATTAGCTAAGACCTCAGTGCAACTCCAGCATTTTTGAGAATAGAAACATTACTCATAGTCTAAGTCTAGTAAACCACAATCTGTTGTGTACTCACAAACTCAGTATCGAACACCAGATCCTCATCCTCTAGAAGCAATAGTAAAAAACAAATTTATCAACGCTTTACCAAAAAATAGCCAATCTAACCAAAATACAATGTGAAGAATTGCTATTACCCAAAATGTAACTTGATAAGAAACTTTGCTGCTTTTGTGACGTAGCTTCTGTTGAGCAACGAATCCATCTAACCAACCACCCGTAAATTCGCACAGATGTAAAGTATTTTCTTGTCTTCTCCATCGTCCTTGTTGTGCGCGAGACTTATCATCGGCATATAGCCAAAAGGTAATAAAACCATGACAGGATAAAGAATTAGAGGAATTGGGTTGCCAGTTGTTAGTGCAAGATGGATTGAACCCAAGCCAGGTAGTAAAGATAGAAGTAATGTCTTTAATACTAATGATATAGATTTGTCTACAGTTCTGGCTATAGACTTCTTTGGTGCCGTAGAAGATGATAATTTTGATGTAACTCCTTCAATAGAAGCATTAAAAGCGCGTACTTTACCATCTTTACGAGCTGTTAATTGATAACAAATCAAATCACCAACTTGGGGACGACGGTTAACGCCTTTCAATTCTGTAATATGTAAAAATACTTCTTGACTACCATCATCGGCTTGTATGAAACCAAACCCGCGATCATCCTTCCATCTGATTAGTTGCCCTTTGTGTAAAGCAGGTTTCATGAACAAATTATATATTTATACCTGTCTTATAGTGTGCCCTTGTCTACACAAATAGACAACATCAAAAATGCGTAGGCGTAGCCCGTCGGAGACATCGCCCCACCAACTTTTTTAACCGGGGAGTGGGGAGTGGGGGAAATGAGGGAGAAATAACCTATGCCTAATGCCATATTCCCAATGCCTTATATTCAAAAGTCGTAGCGTAACACACTAAAACTTATAGAAACAGTGCGTTAGGCTTGCGTTAATGCATTTGCATAAAACAGCAATTTACACGGTAAGCTTGTGTCTGATTTAGCGCTACATAATTATCTCCCTCGCGTTCCCGATGCAGCATTGCAAGAATACATAGAATGGTGTGTTTTAGAGCAGGCTCAAGCCGCAGAATGTAACTTTACTCCTGATACAAGTAAGTTAGATAATTTGCCACCAGAAGACTATGTTCCTAAACTTGTCGAGCAGTTCATGAAAGTTAAACCAGACCCAATTAAAGCCGGTTTGGTAGCTGCGATCGCTGGCAAGGAAGCTGACAAACATGCTTTATCCGGTTTAGCGATCGCTGCTGATTTTGTATCTCTTTATGTCAAGTATTTAATTCCTAAAGAAGGAAGTACTAAAGAACAGGCTGAAGAGATATTAACTCAAGCATCACAACATCAGTATGAGAAACTAACTGAAGTTGCCAAGAAACATGGTGTAGAGATATAGTTTCCTGCTGATAATTTAGTTTTCAGAGGCTTTAACTAATAATATAGACAAAGCCTCTGTTTCAGTTACTACTGATTGGCTATATTACAAACTTTAATTATTGTTACAGAACCTCAATATCAACTTTATTTAGCAATTAAGCAAAGCACTTATGAAAAATTTTTCCAGCTAAAAGCAATTACGTTAGTAATTCAGCAGAATCAACTATTATTAATGGTTGTAAATGTCGAAAGTGAGGTTATAGCTCAATGGATAAACTAAATCACTATAGAAATATTATTAAAAATATTCTCATAGAATATGACCGCATCTACTTAAACAATTAAATCTCATCCCATGCTAACTATTATCGGTTGCGGCAATCTAAATCGCAGTGACGACGCAGTGGGCGTAATCATTGCCCAACGCTTACAAAAATATCTAGCTGAAAACCCTCATCCTCATGTGCGTGTGTATGACTGTGGCACCGCAGGGATGGAAGTAATGTTTCAAGCTAGAGGTAGTAAACAATTAGTAATTATTGATGCAAGTTCAACAGGTTCTGAACCAGGTGCTGTGTTTAAAGTTCCAGGAAAAGAACTGGAAGCTTTGCCAGAACCTAGTTATAACTTGCACGATTTTCGTTGGGATAATGCTTTAGCCGCCGGACGGAAAATCTTTCAAAATGACTTTCCCGAAGATGTTACAGTTTATTTAATTGAGGCTGCAAATCTTGATTTGGGGCTGGAGTTAAGCCTTGTTGTCAAATATTCTGCTGATTTAGTCTTTGAAGAGGTAGCTGCACTCATCAGCCAAAATAATGAGTAGAAATTTTAAACTCCTAACTCCTAACTATTCTCTTACGCCCAATCCCGATAAACTGAAAGTTCATCTACCCTCATTTCAAAAGGTACGCCTTGACTCTCTGGCGGACAAACACGGATTTTAGCACTGCTGACAATTCCATATAGTAATGTCCCCATTGGCACGATTTTTTGAAGAACACGCCAATTGGTAACTTGATCGGGACATTCAATTACCAATGTCAGAGCATTGGCGGGGGTTGTGACATACCACCGACAATTAGATAGCAGATTTTGAATCGTGCGATCGCAAGCGTCATAAAAGTATCTGCTAATAGAATACTCTAGCTGTTGCCGCAGTATAATATCCGCAGATGTGGGTTGCATAGGATGTGAGTCATCACTATTGAAGTAATACATCTTTCTAGCCATATCTCTTTAGCTTCCTGCTTATATTCCAATCACCATTCCATAAAGTACATCTTTATTCGTTTCTAATAATTCTTGGGTTTCGTCATCATAATACGCACCAATTCCACTACACTGAATCCCCAAATAATTACTAGTTAAATAAAGCCTCTGTCCAAGAAAACCAGCTATTTGCATAGCAGTTTGATAATTTAAATAATCTGACACGAAAAATAAAGTTACAGCGCTATCTCTAGCAATAGCCTGATTAATACATAAGTAACCTGTCTTTTCGCTAAAGTTACCCGCTTTAACCAGATACGTACCTTTATATAACCCAGGTGTCATTCCTTCTACTCGATGCACCACTGAGTAAATCTCTATTTGCTCATAATTTTCTGTCGGTATTGACTGCTGAAGTTGTTGCACTACATATAAATAATCTTCTTGAGAAATACACTCTTTCCGGAAACGTCTAATAGAACGTCTATCCCAAATTGTTTGATAAAATTGATCCCGATCAAAATCAAATTGAGGATACTCTAATTTCTGCTGACAACTCTTTTGTAGAGCCGTTGCTTGATAGGCATCTTCAATAAATTGATTAGGTTCAAAATAATCAGTACCAGAAACAAAAGGAATTTTCAGCCTTAAACGTCTGATTTTTTTGTCTTGTATTTCTCCTGACACCGCACAACCAGTAATAAACTCCTTATTCTCAAAACCCAAATCTGAATTGAGCGCAAGTTTATCAAAGTCAAAAACTAGTTGTATTTCTTTTTCATGAACATAAGCTGAAGCTGCGATCGCACCTAAATGGTGTCCGCTATCTAAGAAGCAATATCTTATGCTTCTATTTTGATATTTCCAGCTAGACCTATAATAAACACAACTAATTAAAAAGATGAATCCGTTGATACATTTACCCGGTATAATATAATTCTCTAACCCATCATCAATTAATTCATAGATGAGAGTTAGACAATTATTCTCAACTTCTAGATGGTATAGGACTCCTATTTGATTTTTGAAAAAGCTCCGTACATCTGAAGAGTGGCAAAATCAAAGGTAGTGTGTCGAATAAACCATTCAAAATCCATGTCAAATGTGAGAATGTTGGAATTAAGGCACAAAAACGCCGTACCCACGTTTTGGCTTGTAACCAAATATCCTCAATAGGATTTTGTTCTGGACAATTGGGTGCAAAACGAACGCAGCGTATTTTCCATTGGTCAATTGTCAAACCTTGATTAACTTCATCCAAAAACCCTTGAATTTCTTTGGAACGATGATAGGTCGCACCATCCCAAAAAAGTAACAATTGTTGCTCACCAGACTCATTTAGCAGATATCGGAGATAATCAATTGTATTTTCTGAGTTTCCCTTATCGTAAGCTCTAAGCAGCAATTTTCCTTCGATATAATCAACTGCCCCATAATATGTTTGTTTATTGCGCTCATTCACCACTGGAACTGTTATTTCCGTATCAGTTCTCCCCCAGACATAGCCAATGGCGTCTCCCCACATTAAATGACACTCATCAATTAATAATACCCTCAATTTTCCGGTTTCGATTTCGGAACGCTTGCTTGCCAGTAGTGTTTCAATCTCCTTTTTTTTTCTGCCACCGCCTCTGGGTTGGCTTTGG
>NZ_JACJSI010000329.1 GCF_014698065.1 Nostoc flagelliforme FACHB-838 | reverse complement strand
TAAGTCGGAAATTTCGATTCCGTAGGCGAGGCAGTTTTCATTCATGCCTCTTAATCTACCATTTACGTGTACTTATTTTTTACAGTAGCAGGATAACTCCTGTGAACGTTTACGGAGCGATCAACCTTAAGAGTATCCACAGGTAAACGGTGGAGATAGTTTAACGATGAATATCCCGTGCCAAAATCATCAATGCTAATTTGAATCCCTCGCTCTTTCAACTGGCTGAGTAGACTAATCGTAGATTCAATGTCTTCAATCAACATACTTTCGGTAATTTCTAACGTCAGGCAACAACTATTCAAGTGGGTTTGAGTGAGAATGAGATCGACTTTTTCTAGCAGATCAGTCTGCCGTAAATCTTGTGCCGAGAGATTGACACTTACCCTCATAGAAGAATGCTCAGGGAAAGCAGTTTGCCATGCTGCTAGTTGATAACAGGCTGTACGAATAGCCCAATAATCCAGGGACGTGATCAGTCCAATTTCCTCAGCTATAGCGATGAATTCTCCTGGTAATTTCAACCCCTGGGTTGGGTGTTGCCAACGAATCAGTGCTTCAAAGCCAACAAGATGTCCAGTGTCCAGAGCAACAATTGGTTGATAGTGAAGCACAAATTCCTGGCACTTAAGCGCTCGGCGCAGATCGTTTTCTAAATGCAGTCGATTTAAAGCTTGAGTATGCATCTCAGTATCAAAAATTTCATACCGTGCTTTGCCTTTGTTTTTTGCCCGATACATGGCAATATCAGCATCTCGCAACAGGTGGGAGGCTTGAACGTAGTCTTTTGTACCCAACACAATACCAACGCTAGATGTCGTATATACTTCACGCCCTTCAATTATTAGGGGTGTTTGCAACTCTGCAAAAATCCGTTCTGTTATGCGAAGTACTTCTTGAATATCCTTAATTTCTTCAAGTAGGATCACAAACTCATCGCCACCCAGTCGAGCTGCGAGATCGATTTTTCGGAGCGTGGCTTGCAGTTTTTGAGCAATGGCAATGAGTAATTGATCCCCTGCTAAATGCCCCATGCTATCGTTGATGACCTTGAATCGATCAAGATCGAGAAATAAAACAGCAAAATGATAATTTTCGAGACGGTTGGCTCGTTGAATAGTTAATTCCAACCGTTCCATGAAGAGATGGCGATTGGGCAACCCCGTTAGCCCATCGTGGAGGGCATCATGTTTCAACTGATTTTGCACCCGGCGACGTTCCACTAGTTCCAATTGTAACTGTTGGTAAAGATTGGCCTGTTGAATCGCAATCTCCAGTTGGTCTGCGACGGACTGGGCTATTTCAATCTGGTTATCTCTCCAGGTAAACCGTTGTTGAGGCGCTGTAATCGTGAAACTGCCCCACAGGGTATCTTCAATCACCAGGGGAATGAGTAACCAAGCGCCGGGTATGAGTTGGGCGACTTCCTGGTTAATCTCATCGTCCAGGTTCGTTGTATCTTCCACCCGTACAATCTGCAACTGCTTGAGTTGAGCCGCAAAGGGATTACCCACATCGGGAATCTCAAGACCAATAACTGTTGGAGTGTCTGGATTGTGGTGAAATTCAGCGATATGTTTCCAAATACCCTGTTCTGGCAGATATTGCACTACAGAGCAGTCCAGGTTTTTCAAAAGTTGCGCTGTTTCTGCCGTAGCGGTGGCAAAAATGGTGTCTAACTCAAGGGAGTTGCGGATGGACTGGAAAACTCGATTGAGGGCTTGTTCACGTTGAATTTGCTCCTGCAATGTCGTGATGTCTCGCCCGGTCGATTGAATTTCGGTCAACTGCCCATGCTCATCAAAAATCCCCAAGTTAATCCACTGTGTCCAGCCAATCTGGTTATTGGAGCGATAGTCCTGATTGATGCTTTCAAAGATTGGGTTTTCTGGAGTGAGTGCTGCAATTTTGCGATACAACTCGTCTAAATCCTTTGGAGGTACAAAGCTACTCCATCGCCATCCAATCACATCCTCCAAAGATCGATCCAGAGCAAGGCACAGAGAATCGTTAGCAAAGGTAATGGTGGTGTCCGGCAGTGATCGCATAATCAAATCCGTTTGTACCTGGATCACCTGGCGGTAGCGGCGTTCACTTTTGAGCAGAGTATTTTCGACGATCTGCTGTTCTAAATCCCGGCGTTTGCGATCGCTAATATCTTGAAACGCAACAATCGCATACGTCACCTGACCCTGATCACCAAAAATCGGGGTTGCCCAAACCTCTAGAGAAACCACCCGATCACCGCGATGAATTTCTAGATCGTCAACCCAAACCTTTTCCCCAGCCAGAGACCGAGTACTGGGTAACGCTTCAAAGGGATAGAGGGTCTGACTGCCCTCACGGTAGAACTGGAAGACTTCTGAGAGTTGAGCTGGACTCAGTTCTAATAGGTGATCAGCGCCTAGCAATGCCCGTCCGATATGATTTATGTAAATAAGTTGCCCTGTTGAATCGTGGACAGCAATCGCAATGGGGGTAGCATCTAGAAATTGAATTAGACGGCTTTGGCTTTCTGATAAAGCCGCACTTGCTAGATTGGATTCTACCAAACACTTCACATTCTCTGGCGTATTTTCCCAATCCTCTGAAGAAATCTGCTTGAGGGAGAAGGGTTGCTGTTTTTCCATAAATGAAGCATTGGCAACCTAGTGAAACGTGAGTTCGACGAGTTAAAAAAGGCACGTATATTAAAAATTACAAGTTATAAGTTATATATTCAAATTTTAGACTGCGCTAAATAAGTTCTGATATTGAATCGCTCATCTGCTTTTGCAAACGCTGGCGGTTATCATCATATTTTAAGACCAACATTTATTTACAACGTGTCCCAATTTACACGTATCCCGGCTTTACCCCAACACGAGCGGAATTTCTTTAATTTGACCGCTCCCATCATCAAAACCGCGCAACAAATACCACAACCGCGCCCACGGTTGGCGGCCTATTCCAGAGTGCAACCGCACGATGAACGGCTGCAAGATTATTTCAGCTTTAACTAGTAGTAAAAATAATCGAAATGGTACATTTAATAAGGCTGAGTTATCCTCTTGTGAATTCAAGGGGCCCTGACTTGGCCTCTCAATTTTGGTAGTTGCGCGATTTGGGCTGGACAATGGCTTACTCCAGTCCTGTAGCGAAAGCGCTAACTTTTAAAGTCTCGATCTCCCCTTGTTAACTCACCCCAGAACTTGATAGCCTTAATGCACGTTATAATGTTTGGTCTTGATTTGTTGGTTGGGGTGAGTTAACAAGGGGCAATCGCAAATTGACCGCATCTGGCAGTACCTCAGAGAGCAGCGCGGCAACGGTCAAGGTGAGGGATAAACCAGGATTTTGAAGCATCAGGCATTTAACTATTTACTCACATTTGAATAGGGGAAATTATGAGAACAGCTATCGTTTGTTACGATTTAAAAAACGTCAAGTCAGGCGACAATGCTCGCGTAAAGGAAAGACTTGAATTGGAAGACACTGCTACAACCTTTCAAGCGTTAAATGTCAACTCATTATTTCCTGATCGGGTTAATTTGCATTTGCCTAACACTACACTCTACCTGAATGTCAGCAATCCCTCGGTTACTAGTAAACAGATTGCAAACGACGTCTACAGTCTTATTCAGTCTGTAGGCGCAACACCCGACAAAGTATATGTTGCATTTATTACAGAAGATTTCATATTGAATGCTCCGTAAGGATAACCTCAAAGCGCGATCGCGATGGCGTACCCGCCCGCCAAGAGTGCGATCGCAACTTCCACGAGCTACTTCCGACTTCCACCAACTAGTAACTGAAGTTGGAAGAAGAAGAAAGGAAGTTAGCGCAACGCGCACTACAGAACCCAAAACGTGAGAGACTTTCGGTAAAAAGTTTATTTCACCGACTACCACCCGCAGCGCAAAGCTCCCGCAAAGATATTCGTGGCTGGCAAGCGGAGCTTGGGTTGAGAGCGGCTTATCAAGTAAAAAGCGCGTAAATGAAGGAATCACTGCTCAGTTCACCCCGGTTAATAGATGTATATATGGTGAAGTGCTAACAGGAATGTGACTGTAACCCTGATATCAGCGCTGTCATAAAGTCCGCTTATGATTTAAGCCCCAAACCCTGATTCTTTGGTAATCAACCATCTCTGCATCGCCATGTAGATTCATAAGCAAAACATAATTCCCAAGCTTTCCAGCAAACCGTCACGAGATAATCAGTGTTTAGGTCGTATACGCCGGAATAGTGAGAGAATGGATACGTGAATTCTGGCTCTGCGTGGGGAAAATTGGCTAGTCGTCAGGTTTATCGGAAAAATGGGTTTAAAACCCCGTGTTTCCAACACGGCTTTAAAGTAATGAGTAAGGAGTAATGAGTAATGAGTGGATGAAAAATAGGTATTTACTCATTACTCATTACTCCAGAATCACCGTGCGTTCACGGCGGTGAGGATGTCAAAATTGTCCATCAACAGGCATAAAAAGTAGACATCGCTATCACCAAGAACAGCATCGTTTGAACCCCAAAAACAAACAATTCCCCACACCAAAAAAGGTATAGGGAATTTCAGAGAAGGAATGCGTGAATTTTGGCTCTGTATGGGGTTTATTGGCGGACTTGTTATTGATGCTTCTGCCGTGGGTGTCCGTGCTGCCGTAGCAGTGCCGTAGGCTACGACCTATACAGGGTATGGATTGCCGTGATTGCTGCCGTATGCCGTGTCCACTCAGAAAAGCCAGTAAGACATCCCTTTTTATGACCACGGCATCACGGCAATCCGTTTACCAATCAGGCAGGGAATAGCTATCATTACCGTCAGAATTTATCTTCTCAGTCTTAACTAATTCAGCTACTCCATCAATTAATTCTGACTCTGAATAACCAGATAACCTGTCTGCTTTCTTCAAATCGCGTAATGTTTTTGGCGTTTTCGACTTCACATTCTGGAAGTATTCATAAATCTTTTTAGCTACTTCAGATAATGGCTTTGGATGTACATTGTGAGCAGCATTTAAATTAAATTCTAGGTCAAATACTCTATCTAGATATTCCTGCTCCGAAGCAATCGAGTTGACTTTATTAGATAAAATGGGCATTAATGCCACAACAAAACCACCAACAGAAGCAATCATAACTGGGCGGAGGTTTTGATAAGAGACTGCTTTAATATCCAAGTATTTAGACTTAATTTGTTCTCGTTCTTGTTTACCTGGAATAATGTCACCTCTATTTAAAATCAACTCCAGTACCCCATAAGATTCTTGTTCCCTTCCATTCTTGATATACCTGTTACCTAACAACAATAAATTGAGACAGAGACGAGTTTGAGCGTCCATCTTTTCAATGCCCAAAGCCGCCAAATTAAAAGACTGTAGGGAAGCAATAAACTTAGTATTAAACTCTCGACCAATCAGCAGAACATCAAGCAATTTACTCCCATAATTCCAATCCGAGTAATGCTTGCTTAATTGGTCAGCAATCACTAACCAGTCATCCAGAATTAGAATCAATGGTGGTAAGGATTCACGCTTTGATTCTGGTAGTTGCTTACGCTTTTTGTAGTTGAGATAAAAGCGGTCAATGACTTCTTTAGCTAGGTCTGGGTTTTCCCCGTCAAAAACAATTACCCTTTCTTTCTCTCGCAAACCGCAAAAACTATCATTTTTAGCACTAATTACCCAAATATCAGCATTAGGGGAATCTGCCAAGATTTTCTGAATTAAGTAATTGAGCGTTACCGATTTACCGCTTCCTGGTGCGGCAACTAAAGCAGTGGAACTATCGGCTCTGGCTAGGGCTTGCAAAGTATTTAGGGCAAGAGATTCTGATGGGTCAAGGCTAATTGCAGTATTTTGTCCTAATGTCTGCTGTTCAGAGCCAGTAACTTTATCGTCACCCCTGGCGATATCCTGCATTGATTGCCCCGGTAATGCGCCGACTGGTTGACCCGTTACCTGTTGCAGTTGCACCCGTGCTTCTGCCTCTGCCCTTAACCTCACTTGCTCCTGAAAGATGGCTAACTCTTGCGGTGTCATCTGTGACAACTGCGCCTCTCTTACCCGTCTATTCTCAGACCATTGGTGGAATTCGTAATCTAGTTGTGCGCTATATGCTTCCTTATGGAGCCTTAACCCTGACCAAAGTTTAGAAATTAACCAATTGCTACGAATTTCTTCCCTAACAGAGGGTATTAGTTGTAGCAATCGCCATTCCCTAGCTTTGGATAAGGTAAAAGCTCTTCCTAGAAAAAACACTGAAGCTAATCCCCACAAAGCCTTATCCGGGTTACTTGGGGGGATTATTCTTAGACGGGTAGCTTTGGTAGGCAAGAAGTTATCACGCTGAAACTCTGGGTTAGCTGGTGCATAAGAAGAGGCATAAAACTCAGCTTCGGGCATTATGTAACGCTTGTTGGGAGTGCAGTACCTTTGACGGTTAACCGGATTAGTGAGTGTTGAGGGGATGAAGCAATATTCAACCAAACTAATCTGAGTTCCTGTAAATGATTTTGCCCCAAAAATTAACCCGATGGTTGCCAGCACCCCCACAGTAATATTGTTGGCTGTTCCTGAACGCAAGTATTCTTCAAATTGTTTGCGTTTCATTGGTTTGTTCCCCTGACGATTGCTGCAATCACCAACAACACAAAAGCACCTACCCCAATCAAGCCCCAAGGTATTTCACTCTTGGGA
>NZ_JACJSI010000328.1 GCF_014698065.1 Nostoc flagelliforme FACHB-838 | reverse complement strand
GCGGATACTTCTGGATATAATCAAAAACCATAACTAATACAGAAAAATGGTAGACACTTACTTAAACGTTTTACCATTTTTCTTTTCCTAAGTTAATATTTCGGACAAGTCTAAGGGAATTATTCACTTCGATGCACATTTTCGCAACATCCTCACTGACGGCAAACAGATATATTTGACTGATTTTGGTTTAGTACTTGATAAGAGTTTTTCGTTAACCAAAGATGAAGAATCTTTTTTTAAGCAGAACCAATTTTACGACTACGGAGAAGTCTTGCGGAATCTTGGTCATCTTATTCGCTCACGATATGATTTATGTTCTGAGAACGATAAACGCAGAATAATGGAAAAATATCAGATAAAAGAAGGTTTAAAACCTTATGAACTGGGGACTATATTACTCGACAACATCGAGCAGTTAAATGCCGATGAAGTCATAAAGTTAGATAAGTTCTATGTTGCCAGTATCATCAAATACCGCAGCATTATTGCACTGATGCAAAACTTCTTTGTTGATATGTATGAAAATAACAACAAGGACACAAAATTTCCTCATACAAAACTACGACAGCTGCTCAAAGAGACGGGGTTTATTTCTGGTGCTGGTGACTACGGCGGATAAAGCTATCTTTGCAGAGTAATTATTAATAAGGTAAAAGCAAAATTGATAATAACTTTATCAATATCTCCGTAAATACCCTATTACTTTTTTATTTGATTTTTATAAATACGTAAAATTACTGTTACATTCATTCCTACTTATAAGTAAAATTACACTTATCTAATCTCTGAAAGTATGTTACTCAGTATACTAGGCATAACTTATACTAAATACATCTAAAGAAAGCAGAATAGAGAGCTTAAAATCGATGATAATTTCCACAGATTTTGCTTAATACTTCTTTTCACTAAAAAATTACTAAAAAAATAGAAATGAGTTACTACGATTTTAATGAACATTTCTGGTCGCCGAAGACAATCCGTACTAAATCATTACCGCCAAAGCCTTATCAAAAGCCTATTTCTAAAATTCTGATATCTACTTTATCTCTAATATGTATTGCTATATGGATAAACTTATTATTTGAAGTGATTATGAAGAAAGAAAATCAAAAGCTACATGGAATTTTTATGTATACTAATAATTGCTTTATGTTTAAAAGCGATAAAAAACTTCAAATTCATTGCTCGATCTTCAAGTGATAAATGAAATAGGTTTATCTACGCTACTACTCGCCCATTATCATCCGGTTAAAACTTTGCAGCAGGTTCAATGGTTTGGGTGATGTCTACGCCCCGCTTTGAGAGCGATGTCTACGACGGGCTGTCCGGTGTCGCTACTTCCTTCATCCCCAGATTTGCCTTCTCAGCGCCCTATTACCAGCAACTATATCCTGCGTCCCGCCAAGGAAGAAGCTCAAAATCACAGTTGCCGTCTGTGATGCGCTGGCTGATGCTGACCTCTAAACTTTGTAATGGCAACTTCAAGATTATTCGTTTTTTGCATAAAGCACGAAACTTGAGGTGAATAGTATTATATAACGGTACTTATTATGGATAAACCGGGGACAACAATAAGAGTCTCCTATATAATTTACTTCTATCAAAAACTGCTCTGGATTAACTCCAGGGCAGTTTTATGTTGAGTCGATTGGCCCTAGTTTAGTAATCGCTATGATATTAGATAGGCTTTTATCATTCATCAGGTGTCAAATAATCAACACAAGCAATGCCAACTCTGCCAAAGAGAGATGGAATCTTTGACTGTCCATCACTTAGTTCCACGACAAAATACCAAACGCAAAAAACAAGACCCAGGCCCAACAGCAAATATTTGTTCTGCCTGCCATCGCCAAATTCATGTTTTATTCGATAATAAGCTGCTGGCCCTTGAACTCAACACTTTAGACAAGCTTAAAGATGAACCGCAAATGCAGAAATTTTTGGTTTGGGTAAGAAAGTAAGACCCAGGTAAGCGGGTATCAGTCCATCGCTAAAAAATAAGGTGGGATGGAGTAAGCACGTTGCTCCCGGCGGATATGCCATCGCACGACTTGTATCCTAATTCTGGTGAAACCAAAGGCAAATGCTCTTAATTGTCAGTTCTCTTGGATAATCAGCTAGTCGGCACGCTCCTCGTAAACCCCAATTGGAACCAAATCAGCTAAACTTATTCTCAGATGTGACCCTCACACCAGCACGTAGAGCAAAGGTGCTGGTGATGAGTGCTGATGCCCTGCTAAAGTGGAAGTCTCAGATTTTGGATTATCAGCAACGAGTCAGAGAGAACAAACCACCACAGCAGACGGCGTTATTTGACATTGCACCCAACCACTGCAACCCAGACGCGATAGATCCTTTTACTCTGCCCTTGCAATCAATGGCGTTTTACAGAATGCCAACAGATGCAGGTAGTGCCGCTATTTATTTTGTGATCGATAATGCCATACCCTTACTATTGTATGTTGGTGAAACAAGACGATCTGGTAAAAGGTGGAAAGGTGAGCATGGATGCAAGCAATATTTGGATAGCTACCATTCACTGCATCATCATTATGGGCTACAAAGAGAAGTGAGTATCGCTTTTTGGTGGGATACGCCTATTGACCGACGCTCACGGCAGGAATTGGAGTTGAACCTTATTTTGAAGTGGCGCAGTCCATTTAATAAAGAGAACTGGGAGCGCTGGGGGCAACCTTTTGGGTAGGGCTGCATGATCAGCGATGAGCTATACCTCCACTCGAGAAGGGATCGCCTAACTGCACTATACCCTTCAACAGCAGATTTCTTGGTTGTTATTGACTTTAATAATTTATATTCAGGTTTACCGAACCTTAAAATTCGAGTAAACCGTAATTCTTTTTCATGCCTAATTTAGTGCGGTAATCATCAATAAGTGGGTGATAATAACCGAATTTACACAACTTTTTATCATGACTAATATAAGAATAAAAGCAACAAATTCAATTCCTCAATCAAGTAAAGAAAAAGTTAGGGCGCAAAAAGAATATGGCTATTTTAGGTTACAATCCTTGGGCTGAGATGACTACACTACAACGTCAAATTGACAGAGTGTTTGATGAGTTACAAGTGCAAACATTTAAAACTCCAGCAGCCGAATTGACTGAAACTGAAGATGCATTACACCTAAAACTTGAACTGCCTGGTGTATCAGCACAGGATGTAGATATTGAAGTTACTGAAAACACAGTAAAGGTGATAGCAGAACGCAAATTAGAACATAAAGAAGGTACTCGTTCCGAGTTTTACTACGGCAAGTTCCAGCGTGTAATTCCTTTTAAAGCTAAAATTTAAAATACTAATGTCACCGCAGATTATAAAGACGGCATTTTGAATCTGACGCTGCCCAAGTCTGAGCAAGAAAAGAACAAAGTTGTCAAGGTTAATTTAGAACAACCTGCTGCATAGTCTGAAATTACTCTACCTCCAATGATTGATGAGATAATAAAAGCCCAGTCATCTCATAACTGGGCTTTTTTGTAACAATTGTCTGTGAGGGTTGGTTTTCCTCTCTACGAGATGCCAAAGGCGAACGCTTGAATTTGGTAGGCTGGGCAATCGCTTGTGTTAGCGTTCGCGGAGCGTCTTGTGGAGAAGCCCGCCTTCGGCATCGCTTGTAGTTGATAGGGGCGATCAGCTACGCTCTTGCGGTTATGCTATCGCTCGTAAGGCTGAACACCTTATTTAGATAGCAGGATTTTTTAATTGAAAGGTTCCTGATTCGTAGTCACTTAAAGATGGGTATTGAATAGGCAGTGTAGTTTCCAAACTCAGCAGACGTTGGCGATATTGTTCCAAATATGCTCTCCGTTGTTCCTCATCTCCACGCGCTACTGCATACGCAACAAACGGCGGCAGCACATCAAAGCCTACAAAGCGAAAGATGCCATGATTAATCGGAAAAAGAATATTGTTGATATCGCCGTTTAAGCCAGTTGGACTATACATGGTTTCTGGACCACCAGTCGTTAATGACAGCATTGCTTTGCGCCCTTGTAAAACCCCATTGTCATAAAACCGTCCGCCACCGTAAATGATTCCCATTGCAAAGACTCGATCTACCCATCCTTTGAGAATGCCCGGTAAACCAAACCACCATAGAGGAAATTGAAAAATCAACACATTGCACCAAAAAAGCTTATTAATTTCTGCTTGAATATCTGCGCTGAAACTGTGCATTTGAGTAGCGTATTGTTCTTCTTCTTGCTGTTTAAAATAATCTGGATTCTTCACTGTTATAAAATTACGCCGATCTGAAACAGGATCAAAATTCATCCCATATAGATCGGATATCTCTACGGAATGTCCCTGTTCGGTTAGAGTTTGATAGGCAACTTTAGTCAAAGCTGCGTTAAAGTTTTGTCTTTCATGGTGCGCGTGAACAATAAAAACTTTCATACACCCTCAACAAAATCAACGTTGGCATAACAAAACCGCAGATCCCATCATCCTGATAAGCAAGATTAGATTTCCGTCGCTACTATCTTTGTGCTTCCTGCTACAAGTGGAATCATCCGATGGCGATTTGTGGCATTGGAAAAGTCAACTTCCCCAATTAATGATGGATGACGACTTAACCAGTATGTAGATTGGAGATAACCTGGTTCCGCTTTCATTAGTGGCAAATTATGCTTCTCTAGCACCTTTTGAATTCGCTCAAATGCTTCCGGCAGTTGGTTAAAGGGAATATTAGGAAAAGTGTGATGCACTGCATGATAATTTAGTCCACCCATTAACCAGCCTACTAGAGAGCTAGTTTCAATATTACGACAGGCATAAAGCTGCGTTAACTGGTGAGTGGTAAATTTTCCCCACAGCCCGTAGTGTTCCAAGTGATCCCGTGTCTGCACTACGATGCCAATTATCCGTTCTAAGATTAACCAAAATAAAATGTAGCGTAGTATTTCTCCTTGAAACATTGCCAGCATTAACAGAACGCTATGCACAAACATAATACCTGTAGCATCCAGCAGTACTTGTCTTCGCATACTAGAAACTAATTTTTGCAAGCGTATACCTTTAATAAAGCTTTTGATAATTAGCCCGATTCCTCCTAAAATCAAAATATCAAAAAGCCACTGATGACTTATATACCAACGTATTATCGGTTGTGCTTGCTGGTATTCTTCAAAAGTCCATTGGATTCGTTCTGGATCTCGCAAGTCAATGCCATTCCAGCCATGATGCAAGCGGTGTATTTCTGCATAGATACTGTAAGGCCATAGCATTGGCCAACTCATCAACCGAGGTATGATACTATCAAACCACTTCCAGCCTGTTAATGTTTGATGTGTCATATCATGGGTACAAATCAACCAAAAGCTATAAAAAACTCCGGACAGCATTGTTGCTGCCACAAATAAAATACTATTTGGCGCTGACCAAGCTAGTATAACTAAACCCAGAAATATCGAACCTAATATACTAAAACGTAGCAACCCGGCTTTCGGATTAACTTGGTGTAAGTCGGCTGTAACTTGCTGTAAATCCTGAGTGATACTATTTACTGTCATGGCGCAATCACCCATTACCCACCTCACCTAAATTAGTTATCTAAGTTACTATTAGCTTATCGCCATCTCTCAATAACTATAGGTAATACTCACCAGTAGTAAATACCCGTCTTCCCACAAAAATGTGATGCAAATTTTAGGGATGACTACAGCTGCTTGAGAGTAAATAATCTATTTCGGATATCAAGAAGTCAGAGGGTGACGCAGCGATCGCCTCTGTAACATCTGCAATTTCACACTCACGTTCCCTCTACCGTTGCCCCACGCTGTCTTGAGAACTGCGATTGCTACGGGAGCAGTAGTTAGATTGGTTTAGCACTAGCAATTAATCTATGGTGCTACTTTTTCTTTGAACAGCTTACCTGGAGAAAATCCAGGAACTTTGGTAGCTGGAATGGTCATTGGCTCATTGGTTTTGGGATTACGCCTCTCGCGCTCGGAGCGTTCACGTCGCTCAAATGACCCAAACCCAATCAGCATTACCTTATCCCCATTGGCTACAGCTTCGGTCACAACTGACAAAAAAGCACTGATTACTTCATCGGTTTGCTTTTTTGTGATGTTGGCTTTGGCTGCTACAGCATCCACTAATTCGCCTTTGTTCATATAATCACCTCAAACCATTGCAAGTAATCGAAATCTAGCATCATTACCTTTTATTAAGAAAGGGGAAAAGGAATAAATTTCTAGCAACACATGAAAATTAACAATGATCAAAAAGCGTGAGCGCTCACATCTGCAATCGGTCAAATTTTAGCTAATTTTCTTTTGGGCAAACAATGACAACTGTCCAGGAGAAATATTCCCGCGTCCAAATCGATGGTAGTAAAGGTGACAGCTACTTTATATAGACAACAACAACCAATTCTACAACGTGGAAAGAACAACAACAACAGCCCTAATTTTTACGTTAGGGTAGAAACAAATTAATTTCCACAACGTAGAAAATGACCAAGGTAGAATGGGCGATATCCCCTCACACAGAGTTACGATTTAGCTGTGTCTTCGACCCTAAAACCTGCTTACCCATACAGGGTTAGCGCGTCTCAAACCCTATTGACAGGGGGATTATGGCAGAGGTACTGAGTTTGAGAGAGCCGCAGCTAACACAGAGAGCATATAGCGATCGTTCATCGCTGCTCGTCGTGATTTTT
>NZ_JACJSI010000327.1 GCF_014698065.1 Nostoc flagelliforme FACHB-838 | reverse complement strand
TGAAATTAACTACGACTGGACATGACAATACAGGTTTAAATTTGAACTGTTCCGGTATACAATCTGTTTTCTGAGGGGTCATGCTTAAAACTGCTGGAATTCATGTGCAATAGATATTTTGGCAGTTTTTGACTCCTCTTTTCTCCAGCTTCGTGAGAAATCCGGGTTAAATATGAAGCTGCTATTAGATCAAAAAGTGTATTTTTGGCCAATGTCGGCCACGAATTACGCACACCATTAAATGCTGTCATTGGCTTGAGCCAACTTTTAGAAGATGATGCTACCGAGCTTAGTTTATCGGCAGACTTTATCACAGACTTAGAAACAATTAACTCTGCTGGTAAGCATTTACTGCACTTGATTAACGAAATCCTTGACTTGTCAAAAATTGAAGCGGGGAAAATGACCCTCTATCCAGAGACATTCGAGATTGCGACACTGATTCATAATATTGTCCTCACAGTCAAACCAGCCATAGAAAAAAATGCCAATGTTCTAGAGGTGCATTTTGATGAACAACTTGGCATGATGTACGCCGATCAAACTAGGATGCGGCAGGTACTGTTAAACTTACTAAGCAACGCCAGTAAGTTTACTACAAACGGAAAGGTAACGCTAGCAGTTAAAACCGAACAAGAAGACTTCGTGCAAGAAACTTTGAAATCAGCCCCTATTGAAATGATTACTTTCACTGTTACTGATACAGGCATTGGTATGTCTGATAATCTACAACAACTGTTATTTCAACCTTTTACACAGGGAGATGCATCAAACTATGGTGGCACTGGATTAGGGTTAGCGATTAGCCGCCACTTTTGCCAGATGATGAGCGGTGAGATTTTTTTTGAAAGTAAGCTTGGACTTGGTTCTTCTTTCACTGTGCGCCTACCGCGAAATATGAGGCATAAACTAGTGTGAGATATGGTCGCCTCCACTACCATGCCATCTTCACCAATCCGCAAACCGAGGAAGTAAAAGCCGTTTGCGAAGTTTGCCGTAAATATGTTTGGAGCAAAGAAGAATCTAAAACTGGGGATTAATAAGAGGAAAACAGGAGAAATAGACCTTTAATCTCCAATGTTGAAGTTTAAAACTCCAGTGCAAAGTGATGTTGCTTTACCTTGCCTTTCTTAGCAGTTAGCTTCCCCTAACAATAAGGGCATAAAAGCTCAGTTTTACCACTACCAATATCTTCAACACACACTAATTTCCCATCTGAGGCTATACCAAATTTAAGCCACATCGTCACGTTCACTGATTAGCAGAAAAACCAATCGAGACTGATAGTAGAAAGTTCAAGCAAGCTTTAAATAATTTGCAGATATGCAAAATTTGGCCCAAACTAGTGCTAGTGTACTATAGGATTTCTAATTTAGGATTTAATTTGCTTGAAAATGGTGTGAAAAGCGAGACTGCTTGTGGTGGAGCTACCTTGGAACAAGAATCTGTCGCTAGAACTCGGAAAATAGTTCACGTTGATATGGATGCCTTCTACGCATCAGTAGAACAGAGGGACAACCCTAGCTACCGAGGAAAACCGTTAGTAGTCGGTGGCAGTCCGAATCAGCGAGGCGTGGTTGCAGCAGCGAGTTATGAAGCTCGTAAGTTTGGCATTCACTCAGCAATGCCTTCAATAACTGCGATCGCAAAATGCCCTGGGCTTATCTTTGTTAGACCGAGATTCGATGTCTACCGAGAGATTTCTGCTGCAATCCACGCTATCTTTAAACGCTACAGTGATTTAGTGGAAGGAGTTGCACTAGATGAAGCATACCTGGATGTGACTGAGAATAGGCAAAACATCCCTTACGCTTCTACTATCGCAAGACACATCAAAACTGCAATTTTCCAGGAAACTCAGTTGACGGCAACCGCAGGCGTGTCAATTAACAAGTTTCTTGCAAAAATGGCATCAGGACAGAATAAACCCAATGGACTGACGATGATTTTACCGGAGGATGCGATCGCATTTGTAGAGCAGCTGCCGATTGAGAAGTTTCACGGCATTGGAGAAGTGACGGCGGCGAAGATGCATTCACTGGGGATTGATACTGGCGCAGATTTGAAAATGCGATCGCTCTTGGAGTTAACACACCATTTTGGTAAAGCAGGACAATACTACTACAAGATTGCCAGGGCAGAAGATGACCGACCAGTAGAGGGGAATCGGGTTCGTAAGTCGATTGGTGCAGAAACCTCGTTTGCAAATGATTTAAGCGATGTTGGTCAGATGTTGCAAGAACTCGAACAGATTGCACAAATCGTCGAGCAACGGTTAGAGCAGCACGAAACGCGAGGCCGCACATTAACTCTGAAAGTCAAGTTTTCTGACTATCATCAGATAACCCGCAGTAAGACAATGCTTGCTCCCATCAGTGAACTCTCCATGATTTTTGAGATAGCCAAAGCGCTGTTTGAGTCGATTGATCTGGAAAATCGCAGTATTAGGTTGCTGGGCATTTCTTTGTCTAACCTAGATAACGCCAAACAAACCCAAGTAATTCAATTGCCACTATTTCAGAATGCAGGCATTGTATTTTAGCGTAGGCGTAGCCCACACTTCTACATACTTCAACTCCCTTCCCTATGAGACGCGACGCGAATGGCTACGCTCAGGGTAAGCCGCTCAGTACCATAAGCTCAGTTACCGTCGTAAGCATTTCACAAGCTCATTAATGATTGCAATTGTGTGTCTGAACTATTTCCCAATTCTTGAAGAATTGAGATAGTTTATTTTTTAACGCTTCAGCAGTCTGAATAAGATTAGACTCTTAAGCTGTTTTTAGCTTCATAGCAAGGCCATCTGCCAGCCAAAAAACTAAATGGCTGAAATTCTTCACTTTACATTTGACGATTTTGGACTATGAGTCATACTAAAAAAATGCTCATGATTTCAGCAATCGCCAACTATATTTCCAAGCAGCCATTTGGCTAGGGAGATAGTTGAAACTGGGTTGACATAATTGATGAAAACTTATTAGTAGAGAGATGAAGTTATGAACCAGTCTCATGAGGAAGACAAAAATAAATTCCTTTACCCTCGTGGTCGCTACTACGGGCAAGTTAAACCAGAAAACTTAGTTTTCAATGCTAATTTGCAAGAATTTGCTCAAAAGGTTGGCATAATCACCAGTTTAGAAAGCAATGGTAAGCTTGACCCAGAAGATGCTTATCAGCAAATTAAGGAACTTTGGAAACAGTTAAAGCGCAGTAAGAAGGAACTGGGAATTGGTGAGGAGCCATCGGCAACAGCCTGAACTTATTCTAACTTTGGGGTAATCACTTCAAACTCATTGCGCCTGAGTGATACTAAAATATTTTCCTGATCTGAATCTACTTGAATAAGCCAGCGTATACTTGATTCACCATCTGAGTGTGGCTCTCGACCACAAACAACCCCAACTTTTCCAGTAACATAGAAAGGATTTAGAATCAAAACTGTGTCTCCTATTTGAGCAGGGTCTGGGGTCTGCAATAGCGCTCCTAAAGGTGTTAGCTCTGAAAAATGGACTTATACAAGTGAAAAGCTCTATTGTATAACCTTATCTTAACCAATACTTAATTCCTAGCTAATCTTCCTGTTGGTGCTTGTGATGGAATGCTTTGAGGCTAGAGCAGCACTTCACAAGGGGATGCACGTTAACAAAAATCAAATTCTTTGACTATCATCAGATAACCCGCAGTAAGCTGTTAAGCATATAAGAAAGCACATTGAGATCGCAGGGGGGCAGGGAGCCAGGGAGAGGCTTTGCAGCTTTTATTACCATGAAAATGGTGCGATTTAAATGGCGATTAGCTTAAGACAATGCTTTACTCTGTGATTTGCCTCCACAGCCTGGGAGCAGCGGCAGCTGTGCGAAGACAGCGCAATCGCTAGCTTGGGGTGGTGGAGGGCTATGGTCAAGATTTACAGTAGTTATACAGAGGTATGAATAGATACTATTTTATAAACTAAATGCTGGTAAATCAAGCATTGGTTATTATATACTCTGCTAAGTGAATAACTCGGTAGAGTATTTTTGTAAAAGTATGCCTACCGTAAGCGATCGCCAATCCTTTGCCCTTGTTACAAGCGCCCTCCACAGCCGACGATTGCTCCTTGAGGTAATGGTGCATTCATGTTTGACGAAATTTTGATAACCATTGGTTAACACGCATTCAGCCAAGGGTGTGTATTGGGCTTGGTTGATTGCGTCTAATCCTTGTATAGTGCAGCTTTAAAAGTTTTTCGTTTTTTTGCATAAAGTACAAAACTTGAACTGAAGAGTATTACATAGCGAACGAATTATATGTAAAGTAGGGGGCAGGCATGGAGAGGGTTTGCAGCTTTTCTTCCCATGAAAATGGTGCAATTTAAATGACGATCAGCTTATAACTTTAATGACTAATTTTCTGCGCTCGCTTCGACTCGATAAAATTTGGATTTTGAACAATAAAGCAGATTTAAATGGGACGCTCACAAGGTTCACCGTACTGTTGATAACCAACTCGCTTGAAGGCAGAAATTATCCGCTCGTTACCCACCCAAGTATCACAAAACACTCTGAAAACGCCTACTTCTTGTAATGTACGTGTTCCTTGTGACAAAAGATCGTTTGCAAAACCCTGTCCTCGGTACTCTGGAAGTACGCCAATATCGTAGATAGTTCCTTCCTCTTTGCCATCCTTGGCGCATCCTGTAAAAATAACTGGAAGCACAAACCCTACAATGTCGCCATTTTGATTAATTCCAAACTGCCACCAGTCATCTTGATACCAGAAGCCATCTTTGGCAGAATTGAGATATTTCTCAATCTCTTGGTACGGGGAAGTTGCTGAAATTTTCCGTTGATGACTGGCATCGGTTGATGAAGCCATGACACGCATCACAACACTAATTAATGAATTGTCGCCCATCGCCTCAACTAGCTTTTAAGCTAATCGTGCTGGAACTTCAATTAACGGTTTCGGCTCCTCCCAGACAAAGGGGACTTTAAAATAAGTTTGCTGACTCATAGGCAATAGGAACAAAAATCCGTAAGCTATGCCTTTATATTACACAATACTACATAATCAGCATGGCAGATGATAATTGAAAAGCGCATATACACCTTCCTAAAGATACAAGAGATATTGCGCTGAGTGTCTGTTTTTATCCTAGTAGCTAGGAGATAATAATCAAAATTTCGGGCAAAATAGATGCAAGATATTCCTGACTACCTTACCCACTATTACGAAGAAGGCAGTATTCGGCTCAAGAATATTTGCGATTCCGATAATGTGGAAGCACAAGCAATATTAACAAGTTTATTAAAAACTGGGCAAAGAACTTGGTTGCATCCTGGGTATCTTGAAGAACGGCGTGAAGTTGAAGCATGGCTCTACAATGATTTTGTCAAAAAAGGGAAAAAACCATATCTTCAGCATCCTCTTTATTTTGTTCTAGGAGAGCATGACGATTTATTTCAAAAAGGTGGTTTCTTTTCTAAGGCTAACCCTAGCAAATTAACAATCCCCATATCGCTGTTCGATAGTGATATGATTTCATTTACATATCCTGACAGTATGCCTAGTTTTAACATTCCCCGAACAAAAAGAGGGAAACCTTATTTAAAATCATTTCACGGTCAAGTTTTTACTCAAAATGAGATAATTGAGGTAATAAAAACCTATGGATTACCAGGAGATAAATGGAAATTTTGTGAGGTATGGCGTTATGATCGCTTTATTGAGGCACAAGTATGGGATACTCGTCCAATCGAGAAATTTTTAAAATCATAGTTTGAGAATTTTCTAGCTTATAACTAAATTTTGAAAAAGTCCATTTGAAACTTTTTTGATTTTAAATATCGGAATTTGATTCAAAATAGCAATTGTTCAACCGAGCAAACAAACTCAAAGGATGTGCAAGAGTTGAATGTAGCACTTGACACCGCCGCACCGAACGACCCACCAACCGCCCCCGATAAAACTCCTGCTGCAAAGAAAACAAAACACCCAAAATCTCCAACTCCGACCAATCCCCCAAACCCTCGCCATGCCCCATATACAAGGGAAGTAGCCGCAGGGCAAGCGATCGCCCCGAATAACTCCACACAGGAGTTATTCGGGGCGATGATGGTATGCCGCAGGGCGACAAATGTAAACCATTGGTTGTCAAAATCCAACTGGATGGTGTCTACACAGGCCCAAGAGGCTAGGTTCAATTTTTGCAAGAAATTAGCAATGTCGATCCCGTTTCAAGTCGTAAATGACTTTCTCCAAGTACCAGTTTGCCGGCTTCCCAGGATTAATCTGTTGTTGGTGTTTAAGTAACTTTTAACCCCACGTCCGCAGTTCAGAGATAATCAAATATTCGGTAATAGATTTAAGGCCCAGGCGATGACTTTTTCGCCTTTCCACCCTTCATGACCGATGGCAAAAAGCAACTACCCCAACAGCAAAAATGACGGATGTCACTGCGTAATGCCGTCGTTACTTAAGCAGTCATGAGTCCCATAGTTGTTAAAGTCGTACAAAACCAGTCATCCTCATAACCTGAGACTTGCATAGATGTAATGGATTTATATATTTATATCAACTTTTTTTAACATTTCAGATTGACTATTAAACCTCGTCCATTTTGAAAGCTGGAGTTTTGTCACGCATGGGACTATCCTAAGTTTTAGGAGTGGTGATTGAGGTTTGTACAAGAATGTTGAAAATTGACTTTCTTCGTT
>NZ_JACJSI010000326.1 GCF_014698065.1 Nostoc flagelliforme FACHB-838 | reverse complement strand
CAAATCGTGAGATGCTTTTTGTAATTTTGTTCGCTCACCCTTGGCGGCAGCATCCTTAATCATCTGCATTCTCAGTGGGCTATCTGTTAAGTAAATATTGATCAACTCGGCAACAAACTGATCACCATCGCTGTCTAGCATAGTTCGTAAATCTTGTAAAATACGCAAATCAATTACCAGTTGTAAATTGGGAATCCCAAACTTTTCCACAATTTCTTCAAGCGCTTGAGTATCACTTGGATGACTAGTTCTGTAGCTCATAGGTCTAAAAATATACTGCTTATTCTATATAAAACATTTTCAATACTCAGTGTCAATTGTAGAATGACGGACTATTTGCTCGAAACCGCAAATTTTTGTCACAGTCCAAATTCTTTTGTATTGCCTGTTCAAGCTGTGTCGAGCGATTGTCATGGCGCTTAGGTGTAAATAGATATGCTGTGTACATAAAAGGATGAATGGGAATGGGAACAATTGTTTCCAAAATATGACTAGAACAATGATTCAGCGATCAGAATCATGACGAAAAATCAAGTTTCGGGCAGGAGTCGCGCCAAAATGAGGCTTTGATTTTTTAAGCATTTGTTAGCTTCCAGTAAATCTAACCACTGTTTTGAATTGCTATGCTTGGCAACAGTATTCAGATAGACATATTTTATACTTTTGTAAACTGATGACATCATAATAAGCATCTATTAAGCTGTCGATAAAAGAACACACTAATCTAGAACAGCTAAAAAACTTTAGCTGTTCTAATTTTTATGATGTGGCTAAAAATCTCAAAAACATGAGTGAGCAGCACTACCTAGCTAAAGTAATTTTTGAATATCACTATAGGCACGGTAGAATCCGCCACTAATAGTCTGCGAACCCAAAAATGCGCTTTTTCAGGCTGGGTTAAGGAGTGATTGCCCTTACGCAGCGTTTCATGCGATCGCTGTAAGCAAGATTTGCAGTACTTGTACAGAGGTATAAATAGTTATCAAAGTATAAACTGAATCTAGTAAAAGATGATTGTAGTAAATTTATATACTCTATTGATGTGAATAACTCGATAGAGTATTTTTGTGAAAGTGCGCCTAATGTAAGCGTTCGCCTCATCCCTGCCCTTGTTACAACCGCGCCTCCACAGCCTACGATTGCTCACCTTGGGGTGATGGTGCATTCATGTTTGACCAAATTTTGATAACCATTGGTTAACACGCATTCAGCCAAAGGTGTTGTACTGGGCTTGGTTGATTGCGTCTAATCCTTGTATAGTGCAGCTTTAAAAGTTTTTCGCTCTCTTTGCATAAAGTACAAAACTTGAACTGAATAGTATTACATAGTGAACGAATTATATGTAAAGCAGGGGGCAATAGTTTAAAACTCCCATATTTAATTTTTTTTTCCAAGTGCTGCTCTGGACTTCATGCCCCAGGGCAGTTTTTCATTGCATAGGTGGCTTGAGTCAAGTACCCATTGTCAGCAATTGAAATTCTCGTGTAGGGCGTTGTTTACTCGCTGTAGGCGGAATATTGCGCTAGAGTCCGTAAAAGCGTTAACCTCAGTTGTAGCAAGCGTAAACCCTGATCAGCAGTAAAACTCCTAGCACAGGCATTTAAGCAATGGCAAAGATTCAGCAGATTTGGCAACGTTGGATTCCTGGACTGCTTGAGAAAACAGTAAAGCGTGGAGAAACAGTGGAGTCGGGAGCAGAAGTTACTAAAGCTGCTTTGGAATTTGCGATCGCATTAGGCGTGCTAGCGAGTGTACCATCAGCACCAATAGTTGCGGCGGGGTTAGCATTTGTAGGAATTGGACGGAAAGGCTTGACATTGTTACATGAGAGAACAAATCAAAAATTTGAGATGGAAGAATGGGTAGCTTTTGCTTGTCCATTAGCTTATATAAATAGTTTTAATGCTTTAGTTGAGAGAAACGTTTGGTTACAGGAAAAACTGAATGCAGAGTTAAAAGAACAGGAAGTTAAGCTTCAGTTTCACCAACTGGGACAGTTAGAATTAGACAATAGTAAAGCTGAAGAAGCACTAAAGCAGTTTCCAAATTCAACATTAGGACAAGCTTTAAATCAAGAGTTATCTAGTTACCTAGAAACAAAAGGGATTAGACCAGAGATTGCATCTCTAGTAACAGGATGCGTAGCCTGGGATACATATAATTATATCAAGCAGCTTTTTTCTTACGAATCAGAGGATGTGCGCCAAATCTTAAGTTTGATGATAATAGCAGCACAAGAAGTAAGAGCTAATGAGAAATACGCCAGCATAAAGCTATACCTGAAAGAGCAGATATCGCCCTCATACAGCGACCCGTTACTAATGGAAAGATGGAAGGTAATAGGTGAAGAATTTAAAATTACTGAAATTTATGTGCCACTAAAAGCTCAATTGTTAGATAACAATGGCAAACCTAAAGAAAAGTCATCTGTTGATTTAGAGAATTGGGTAACAGAGCAACTGAATAAACCTGAGACAAATAGGCAAGTTATTTTTATTCAAGCAGGCCCAGGGCGAGGTAAAAGCGTCTCTTGTAAAATGTTTGCAGAGCGGGTAAGAAAAGAACTTCACCCAATTTGGACACCAATACTAATTAGGCTAAGAGACATAGATACTTTTGAGCCAAATATCGAAAATACACTCCGTGCAGCTGTTAGAGAAAATTTTGCTAACAGAGATGATTGGTTGAGCGATCGCAATACTCGATATTTATTTATACTAGATGGTTTTGATGAATTACGTTTTGAAGGAAGAACAGCAAAAGGAATTGAAGATTTTCTTGGGCAAGTAGGAAACTATCAAGCGCAAAGAGTATGTAGACATCAATTCATAGTGACTGGAAGAGAATCAGCGTTGCATGGAATTGAAAATCGGCTACCAGCTAACTTAGTTAGATTAGAAATAGCATTAATAGATGACCAGATCCAAATGCAATGGTTATCAAAGTGGGGTAGATTAGTTGGACAAGATAAAGCATTAGAATTTCAAAAGTTTCTCGAAGCAGATAATTGCCCTGAGCGTGTTAAAGAATTAGCGCGAGAACCACTGTTACTGTATCTTTTGGGGGCTATGCACCGAGATAACGAGTTAAATATCAAAATGTTTGAAGGTGCTAATGATGCTCAAGCTAAAATAATAATCTATCAAAAAACACTAAATTGGGTTTTAACAAAACAACGTCCTGAAAAGCTTAATCTAGAACTTACAGAATTTGATACAGAAGACTTGCGCCTGATTTTAATTGAAGCGGGGTTATGTGTTACTCAGTCTGGAAGAGAATGGACTTCAATTAAAGCAATCGAAGAACGGCTCAAAAATGATAAAACAGCCAAAGAGTTGTTGGAATCAGCACAAAAAAATCTTAACGAAAGTCCTTTAAGAAATGCGCTAGCAGCCTTTTATCTTAGACCAGCAAAAGCATCCTCTTCAACAGAGGGCGCTGTAGAGTTTATTCATAAGAGTTTTGGGGAATTTCTCTGCGCTCAGAAAATAAAAGAAAGCTTGAAACAGTGGACAAAAATAGATTCTGAAAGTAGACGTGAGAGATATGTTATTGATGATGACAAGCTAGCAGAAGAAATTTATGATTTATTTGGCTACGGTGGATTGACACAAGAAATTGTAGAATACTTAATTGCTCTGCTTGATTCTGAAGAGAAGTTTCAATATTTAAAATTGTTTGAACGATTAGAAAATTTCTATTTTGATTGGTGTCAAGGGAAATTTATTAATGGATTTCCGAAAAATCTTCCTCTAAATCAAATGCAAAAATTCCAAACAGAAAAAATATTGCTTGATTTAAGAGAAGTTGATATATTTACCGGACTGAATGTAATGATTCTTCTCCTAGAGTTACATCGTTATGCCCAAGCTAAAGATGAGTTAAAGGATAATATTATTTTTTATCCCTGTAGCTCAGATGAAAATTTTGAACCTAAAAAACTTTTTCATATATTAACTTACAGTAATAGTGTTAATTCGGATACTTTTTTAAATACAATTAGTCCTTTTCTTTCAACTATTAACCTCGAGAGAGCTTTTTTAGAACGCACTAGCCTTTCTCAAGCTAACTTAGAAGGTTCTAATCTCGAAAATGCTGATCTTGAAAGTGCTGACCTCAGGGGGGCAAGCCTAAAAGCAGCTAAACTTTATAAAGCTAACCTTTATAAGCCTAATCTCTCAGCAGCTAATCTTGAAAGTTCTAATCTCGAAAGTGCTAACTCTTGTCAAGCTGAACTTTCGTTTGCTGATATTAAACAGGCTAACTTAAAAGGAGCTAATCTTTTAATGGCTAGCCTCCAAATGGCTGATCTCTCAGGTGCTAACCTTTCAGGTGCTAATTTAAGAGATGCTGACCTCTTTCGCGCTGAACTTAATAATATTACTTGGGATAAGAATACAAACTGGAACAATGTGCAAGGATTGGATGAAGCACTAAACGTACCTAAAAGCTTGCTTTCGCAATTAAGCTCAACTGCCTATCCCTTGCCCCCAAAAGACACTCCACCGTCACCCTGACCCCACCGCCAACCCTGTCAGCAGCCGCCCTCGATAGAACTCCTGCTGTAACGCTGAAAGCACTGCCAGCACCCCAAGCTCCGACCAATCCCCCAAATCCTCGCCATGCAGAGATACTCGGTAGTAGCCGCAAGGGATGCGATGCCTACGGCAACCCGAAACGGGAACGCACTTCACAGGATAACCCAGTGCTATTAATCAGCAATTTGAAGAAATTTTATTTAGTTTCAACTTTTACAACTGCTGACATTCCCGGAATAAACCGAGATTCATAACCTTGAAGACTTGAGTGATCAAATAGAATCTTGACAGGAATTTCATGTAATGAATTACTAGAAGCTGAATTGGTTGTCAGACTATCTTGTGGCATAAAAGCGATACTATCTACCTTGCCTTGAAACTGCCGATTAGCAAAGGCTGAAACTGTAATTTTTACCTTTTGCTCTGGCTGTATTTTTTCTAACTGCTTTTCGGGAAAATAAGCAATAATCCAAGGACGTGGCTGTATTATTGATAAAAGAGTTTGCCCTGGAAGCACCTGCTGTCCTACCTGTACATTTTTATTCCCAACTACTCCACCGCTCAAAGTCGCAATGCTAGTATAGTTCAACTCCAGTTGTGCTTTTGTTACCTCTAGCTGCTTTTGAGCAAAAGTAGCGTTATACCAATTTAATATGAAGCTACATATAATAGATGGAGGCAAACTTGATAAATTTGAATACTCATGAGCCGTCCTTTTGAGATTGAAATCGCAGAGAGCGAAGAAGAACTAAAAAAACGTCTGCAAACAGCCAACTTGGGAAACCAGAAAGAAAAACTTATTATGTTGTGGTGGATCAAAAGTGGACAAGTAAAGGAACAGCAAGAAATCGGAAAACGCTTGGCACGAGATACCTCAACGGTCACGAGATGGTTGCAGAAGTACAGAACTGATGGGCTGTCAGGCTTATTAGAAATCAAGAAAGCGCCAGGGGCAAAGCGGAAAATCGATGATGCTGCGATCGCGGCACTTGAGGAGGAGTTAAAAACAGGAAAAGGTTTTAGTAGCTATGGTGCAATAGTGGAGTGGTTAAAGCAAAAGCAGGGGCTTGATATCGAGTATGCAACGGTTTATGCATTGGTTCGATATCGATTAGGGGCAAAACTAAAAGTACCACGTCCTCAAAGCCATAAGCAGGATGAAAAGTTAGTATCTGAGTTTAAAAAAAACTCGGAATCATTCTTAATTGTCTAGAAGAACATTTAGCACCCGGCAAGTGTGTTCGCTATCTGTGCCAGGATGAAACTAGGGTTGGACTAAAAACTCTTACAGGAAAAGTCATTACAGCTTCCGGAGTCAAGCCCACTGTTAAAGTAATATGGCCTCGTGACAATTTTTGGATTTATGGAGCCATTGAACCGAAGACTTGCGACCATTTTCTTTATGAGTACCCAAAACTGGATGGCGAGTGTTTTCTAACAGTTTTTGGACTGGCTATCTGTGCAATTAGGTAGCGATTACGCTATTTTACAGATTGATCAAGCACCTGCTCATACAAGTTCAAAGCTCCGTTGGCCGGAGAATATTATTCCTCTGTTTCAACCAGCATCAGCCCCTGAACTCAACCCGATTGAGAGACTTTGGCAACTACTCAAGAAACCGCTCAAAAATCAACTTTTCTCTTCTTTACAAGCTTTACGTGAACGCATCCAAGAAATATTCGACCAACTTTCATTTGAGCAGGTAATTTCAGTCTCTTCTTACAACTTTATCCTGGAAGCTCTATTCTATGCAGCTTAATATTAAATTGGTATTAGCTACTTTATATTGTTGCTCATTTATCTTCTTTTGCTGATTTAGGACTTGCAGTTGTAAAGTTCTTTTTTTTCTGAAAGCTTGTTGTTGTATTTGAGCCTTTTTATTTTCAGTAACTGGTTGTGGTGATGGAATCTCAATAGCAATTTCGGGAATTTTCTCTTGTGCCAATGCTGCTTGCTGTTTAGCTAATTCTAAAGATGCTTTTGCCCGTGCCAAAGATAATTGATAGTTGCTTTGATCAAGTTTCACTAATACCATGCCTGGAGATACCATTAGACTTGTCCGAAATATTAACTTAGGAAAAGAAAAATGGTAAAACGTTTAAGTAAGTGTCTACCATTTTTCTGTATTAGTTATGGTTTTTGATTATATCCAGAAGTATCCGC
>NZ_JACJSI010000325.1 GCF_014698065.1 Nostoc flagelliforme FACHB-838 | reverse complement strand
TTCAGCTACCATTTGCAAAACAAGCTGTGTCAGAAGTGAGTGTGGATGGGGGAAAAGTCCGACTTAGGGGACAACCTCAAGCAGGCTGTCACTGGCGAGACTATAAAACTGTTTGGAATGTTGATAGTGTTAATCACATCCTCTCTATTCGTTGTGCTTATCTCAATGGTTTATTAGCTATTTGAGTCTTTCTGCCAAAAGTGGATGCTCCCGCTATTTTGAGCCATGTCTATACATAAACCACCAGTCATTAAAAGATCTATTAGGTTACAAAATAGCTCTACGAAAGTAATCTATAGAGCTACTACAGACATTCAAATAGTCACAAAGAAAGCTTCGCTGAATTAAAAGTGAAAAATAATCATTGAGGTAAATAATCATGGTACAAGCAATTGACAATCCTATTGCTGCAAATTTCCTGACTGATGCAGTAGTCGAGCGCCACAATTTCTCACAGTTAAATAAAACCCGTATTCGCTTCCGTATTCAGCTTAAAAAAAGTACAAAGTCTGCCGCTCCCAAATGGGCGGATGTACTAGTGCGATTCGTTGCTTAGGAATCGCGGTATCCAGTCCGTACATAACTAAGCCAACCTGACAGCAGATTACTGTCATTAAAGGTTGAACTCTCGGTCAGATGTAGGTGAAAGCCCTACCATTCAGACTCAGAATTGACTCCTCATCTGCCCACACCGAACAAGCTCGGTTCTTGTAGAGTGAAGCTCTTAACTGGGCGCAATCAGACGACCGTTGCGGGTTGACACTGGCGCTAACAGGGAGTTCCTATGATGAAACAGAGCCTAGAAAAGTGACTTATCCGCGGAAAAGGGCGCAACTCAAAACCCCTTATCTCACTGGAGTTCATTCCCGCCGTAGACTTTGGCACAGTAGCGGTAAGAGTCTGGGGAATCCAGTAGTCAAATTGGCTACATCTAACGGAACAATCAATCTCTCCGAGGGAACGAATAAAAACGATTTGTGAGTCCTGGGGCTTTCGTTCCCCAGGTACGCTAGACGAGAAGCGGAACTCTCACAAGTCGGGTAGGACAGACCGTAATTGGTCTGAGGTGTTCAGAAAATACAAACTCTAGAAGAGAAAATGATTAGACACAGTTATAAAACTAGTGAATCTTGGAAAGCCCTACCGTGGAAGAAATTCCGCCGAAATCTTTTCCGCCTTCAAAAGCGCGTATTTAAAGCGGTTCAAGTTGGAGACAAGCGGAAAGCTCGGTCACTCCAAAAGCTTATTCTAAAATCCACCTCGGCTCGATTTCTTGCAATTAGACAAGTATCTCAGCTAAATGCTGGTAAAAAGACGGCGGGTATTGATGGTAAGAAATCCCTCTCATTTGAAGAACGCTTCAACCTTGAAGAACTACTGAAAATGAACAGTGGAAATTGGAAGCATCAAGGCTTACGGGAAATCCCCATCCCTAAGAAGGACGGGACTACCAGAATGTTAAAAATACCAACCATCGCGGATAGAGCTTGGCAATGCCTAGCAAAATATGCATTAGAATCAGCACACGAAGCCACCTTCCACGCCAGGAGTTACGGGTTTAGAACCGGGCGCTCTGCCCATGATGCACAAAGATACATCTACAATAACCTACGCTCTTTCTGCAACGGAATAGAAAAACGAGTAATCGAACTCGATATCGAAAAGTGCTTCGACAGGATTAACCACTCAGCAATAATGGATGAACTCATTGCCCCCAAAGGTTTAAAACTCGGTATCTTCCGATGCCTCAAGGCAGGGGTAAATCCAGAATTTCCCGAACAGGGTACGCCTCAAGGGGGAGTGGTCAGTCCAATACTTGCTAATATTGCGCTCAACGGGATTGAAAGTATACACAGATACCACTACGCATATAAAAAAGGTAGCAAGGTACACGACAAGACCCCAAATGAGTCAATCGCAGAACCATCAGTCCGATACGCGGACGACATGGTTATTATACTCCGACCCGAAGATGATGCGACAGAGATACTTGAAAGAATCAGCGAGTTCCTCCGCAAACGCGGAATGAATATAAGCCAAAAGAAAACCAAAGTTACCGCCACGACAGATGGGTTTGATTTCCTCGGCTGGCACTTCAAAGTCCAGAAAAACGGAAAGTTTAGAAGTACTCCCTCAGTGGATAACTTCAAAGCATTCCGCAAGAAAGTAAAACACATCGTCAACAACTCGAATTATGGTGCTAAGGAAAAAACCACAAGGCTGGCTCCAATAATTAGGGGATGGAGAAACTACCACAAGTTCTGCAAGATGGACGGAGCAAGAAACTCTCTTTGGTTCCTAAATCACAGAGCATACACGGTATTTAATAAAGAACCCAAACAGACATGCCATACTAGCAAAGAGTTAGCTAAAAAGGCATTCCCGGCAGTTCCTTACTCCGAAAACAAACACGTCATGGTTCAAGGAATAAAATCCCCCTATGACGGAGATACAGCCTACTGGAGCGAACGCAACAGCAAGCTCTACGATGGTGAAACCTCTAAAGCTCTTAAAAAGCAAAACCATAAATGTGCATCCTGCGGCTTAAAGTTCATCGATGAAGAACGGGTTCACCTGCATCACATCGACGGAAATCACGCCAACTGGAAGAAAAATAATCTTGAAGCAATTCATGAGAGTTGCCACGATTACAAACACATGAGCAAAAGCGCAAGCTGAGAACATCGGAAGCTGGGTGCGGTGAAAGTCGCACGCCCAGATTTAACAGAGAGGTGCCCCGGATAATACCGGGCATCGACTCTACCAAAGCTGAAGTCTCTGAAATTGAATCAGACCTTGTGAAAGTCACAAATTCCGAAGTCGGTTTGCGAGGTATCAAGGTATTCAAAAAGCTGGATGAAGCTGCCGCACAACTTCGTCAAGAAATCGCTTCAGTTCAAGAATGGATGTCTGCTGATACTGGTGATTGGGTTTGTCCGATTGATTTGGCTCCACTCGTTTGGAATCAGTTAATCAATATTAGAGACAACATTGCTCCCGGTTTACGCAATCAATTAAAAGTTGACTACGAAGCAGGACTCGAAGATTATCAAGAGCGAATTGACCAGTTTCTCTCACTTAACACCTGGGAATTAGCACAGGATAAGCAAGAGTCAGTCAAAGCCAACTTATTAAGAGCATTCCCGACTCTGACCGATCTTGAAGACTATTTGCAAGTCGTTATTGGTCGCCCGGTAATTATCCCGGCATTGTCCGAACAACTGAACCAGCAACAAGCCGAATGTCTTGACCAGATTACCAAGTTCATTCAGCAGTATGACCAAAATCTGGAACAGAGATTAAGGGAATCTGCTTTAGCTGGTGGTGAACAACTCGCCGCCCAGTTGCTTGAAGAGTTGGCTGATTGGGAGCCAGGACGCAAGCCCGTACAGTTTAAAAGAAAAATGGAGCGTCATCTGATGAAGGTTCAAGTGCTACTGGCAAACGCTTCACCGGAGGCAGGCAGTAGCTTGGAGGCGATGATGACGCACTTGGATTCTATCGTTAATGATCCAGCGATTGAGTCTAAGAATCTTGGTAGTGAGGGGCGCAGTCAATTGCAGCAAAAAATGCAAGAGATCCGCATCAAGTTGTTAGATGAACAACGCAATCTACAATCACTTACGACTGACGACGTGGGCTTATCGAAGGCTACCGTGATGTCGTTTAAGTTCCGGTAAAAAAAAACAGTCTTGGGCGAGTGTGGATTCGCTCAAGACTGTTTGCGAATGAACTAGTTGCGCGATATGCACAATATCTTATGTATGATATCGCACTTCTACGTTGATCACATTTCTTCAATTCCAACTCATAAGCGATAACTTTATGTCACACTTCTCAACCGTTAAAACCAAGCTTGCTAATCGTGAATGCCTGGTACAAGCTTTGCAAGATTTGAAGCTGAATCCACAAATTCATGAAGAAGCGCAGCCACTAAAAGGATACTACGGTGGCTATCTTGGACAAAGCGCTGAAATCATCGTATCTAGTCGCACCATAAAAGCTCGTGCAGACATCGGATTCAAGTGGAATCAGTCAAGTGGTGTGTACCAGGTAATACACGACAGTTATGAAACAGTTCCAAAGTTGGGACAAGATTTTTTTAGTAACAAGTTGATGTTGGCTTATGGACAACGGATGGTTCGCGCTAAAGCTGCCGAATTACAAGAGCAGTTTGGAGAATGCGCGATCGCTGAAGAAACCCACGGAAGTGTGCAAACTCTACGGCTGACTTTTGCTGGACATCAGGAAGTTCAAAAGTACGTGAGGAGATAAATATGGAACGTTCAATACTGATTCATTTTGACAATGCTACAGGTGAAGTCCGAGTGGAGGCTGAGGGATTCGAGGGGCTGAGTTGTTTATCGGCTACACAACCGTTTGAAGAGGCACTTGGGGTTGTGGAGGGCGATCGCATTTTCAAAGAAGAATCAGCACCACAGCTTCGCACTACGAACAGTAGTCAAACACGCCTGCGTCAGTAATCAACACGGGGGAATCAACAAGTTCCCCCCTCAAAAAAAATCATGAACGAATTAGCTAAAGAATACCCATTTGTTCACGTTTACGCCCAGCAAAAACCAAGACAACCCGTGATCATCAAAGCTAGTACAGAGGGTTTGTGCGTACTTTTGAATGCAATAGTAACAGCGATTGCCTACCTAGAGAACAACGGTACAGCAGAAGTTTTTGACGGCGATGCCGAAGCCTATGAGGTGATCGTAAAAGTCGTAAACACACACGACGAATTATCTCCAGTTCCTTATCAAATTGAAAAACAATGAACCTCTCAAATCTTCTCTCCACACTCGATTCACAAATCCCCATTGCTGCGGTTGATGTCCTGTCTCCTGATGAAGCGACGATTATTCAGTGGCTGACTGCTGAAGCTAACAATAAGCTTTCAAGTCCTGTGTTCTTCTGGAATTTGGGAGTATCAACTTTGGAGCAATGTTTAATCGCAGCAGATGGGGGATTGGTGTTTAAACCAGTTGCAGAGTATAAGAAACCACAACACGGTGATCCATTGTTATATGTGTTTGATTACATTGCTAACTTTAGCGGAAATGGTATATTTATCCTCGGAGATATTCACCCCTTCATTGCTAAAAACTCACCCCAATTGAGTTGGGAGATTCTATCCAAAGTTAAAAACCTTTACCACAGGTTAAAACCTACAGATAAACGCATTGTCTTGTTGGGTCAGAACATACAATTACACGAATCCTTAGTCAGATTGATTCCTTATTGTGAAGTCCCTTTACCTAGTATTGACCAAATACTTGAACATATCAATTCTTATTTGCATGACTTACAACAGTCTGCTAGAGAGCAAGAATTAACTTTTGCTGTTTCCCTAGAAAATGCTGAATTTGAAACTCTCTCTCGTGCAGCGCTGGGTTTAACTTTAGAAGAAATTAGTGATTTCCTTCGGTTAACAGTCAAAGAAAACTTAACTAATGATGGTGTCCTGGTTGACGCTGATTTTATCCCCAAAGCCGTTGAGTACAAAACTCGGCTACTCTCTCAAATGGGTATCGAGTTGGGTAAACCTGCAACTATCCCGTTCGGTGGTTTGGATTTACTGCGCGAATGGCTGACTCGTCGCCGCCGCCTGTTTACAACTGAGGCACGAAGTCTTAGCTTACCGCAACCTAAAGGTGTGTTGCTGGCGGGCCCACCGGGTACTGGGAAATCTCACTGTGCCAAAAACATCGCTAGCATACTTAATCTACCACTTCTACAACTCGACATTGCGTCCCTTTTAGGTTCACTTGTTGGCGAGTCTGAGGGCAATGTCCGCCGCGCACTTAAAACGGCTCAAGCTATTGCTCCATGCGTGTTATGGGTGGACGAAATAGAAAAAGCCCTCTCCGGTAGCATCGGTGAGAGGTTAGAATGATTGCACTTTTGTCAAGAGGGTGCAGGAAAAGGCGATAAATCCAGCTTGGAGACTGGCTTTCGGAGATATTTAACTACGCCTAAGTCTTGATTTTCTGGGGCAGCAAAGTACTTGATAGGATCTTCAGCGTTACCTTTATCGTAGGCGACACTAAAATGATACAGTCCTCGATAAATCATCTCTAAAGAAATGCGGTCAAATGGTAAAGATAATTCATCTGCAACAGCATCTCCCAAATCAACCAAGACAGCATAAAATAACCAAGTAGCCCAGACTTGTAGCTTGACACCATTAATAGAACCAGTCCACAAATAAGACAGTCCCAATAAACGTTTTACGGAGTAAAAAGCTTCTTCAATTCTCCATCTTCTTCGATATAAATCTGCTACGACATAAGGAGGTAATATTTGTGGATCGAGGACAGAAGTAATGTAAGAATAGCTAGTTTTACCAATTTTAATTTCGATTAAACGTAAAGTGAGAACTGGTGCGCCGCGACGAACAGTACCTAGTTGAATCAATCTGTCTTTAATGGAATGGTCATAGCTGAAAATTTTTAAGTATTTAATAGATGCTTTGGCTTTTAAACGTGTAATAAAATGGACTTCTTGGTTAATGAGTTGTTGCAAAAATTGGAAATGATAAAAACCTCTGTCAAGTAAAATTAGAGTTTTAGCAGGCAATAATTTTAGTAAAGGAGCTTCAAAATTAGTCTCTGATGCGGCAGGATTGGTGTGAAACCAAACTTCTATCGGTAAACGAGTAACCAAATCAATAACTGTACAAATCTTTCCTGCTAA
>NZ_JACJSI010000324.1 GCF_014698065.1 Nostoc flagelliforme FACHB-838 | reverse complement strand
TTGCTTGACAATACTTGCTCAAAAAAATTTATAAACTCTTACTATTTGAATTGCCGAAAACTGAAACTAGAATAACCCATAATGATACCACAAAATATTTATGCAAGAGTTCTAATAATCAACAGATAATTCAAGCCATCCACTCCACCCAATCGGGCGCTTTAGCTATCAGTTAACCAAACTTCTCCGGTTCAATATCTTCAAACTTCAAGATCACGCCCCACCGCTCATCAATCGTTAGAGTACTGAGTAATCCTTTGGCCGTATCAATCCCGTGTTCCACTCGCTCACTCAATTGCTAAATGAGCATAATATTTGACCCGTTCCCACCAAGAATCACTGAGTTCTGCCTCTGTGTTCATACCCCCCGATCGCTTTCAGGTTCCTAATTTTCCCATGCCCTGGAAGGAAGATCGAGCTATTGCGAAGGCGAACCTACTTTCTCTTGGAACAGAACCCGGCTAAAACAAGCTTCAGTTCAAAGAAGAAAGTTTCTGACTTTTGTGGCTAAAATCTCCCAAACCTGACTGCAACCCTTTGAGTTGATGGACTGAAGTATTGGCCAGTAGTCTTCGAGAGGAGCGGTTTTGTAAGCGTTCGCACCGAGAGCCAGTCGTAAATCCGTTCCAAAACAGTTTGTCAGAGTGTAGGTTTCGACGCTTGCTTGGCGTATTCTTCTATCAGGGAAGCATAGTCTTCTTCTTTGGGCAGAGTTTCGAAGCTATGAACCGCAGAGGTCATGGCCCATAACAACTTTTCCCTTGTCCAAGTTTCGATGAAAGGCGTGAACCATGAGGCATCGTCTAGCATCGTCGCACGAAGGTTAACGAACTCGTCTATTCCTTCCGGGCGAGTAAACATCCAACTCATACAATGCGGGCAGAAGTAATGGCGGGTCGCGCCATGCAAACCGCCGATAGTCGGCTGACCTTTTAGTATTGAGAACCCAACGCTTGGAATCGCAACGCTTAAAGAAAAAGCGCTTGCAGTCATTCGCTGGCAACCTGTGCAGTGGCAAGCCATCGTCAGCAGAGGCGGGGCACTTACCTGAAGCCGTATCTGTCCACAACGACATCCGCCTGACCAAGGCAAATTCCAATCGTTCATGATCTGCCGCCTCCGTTCTCTATTCATCTTCATTCTTAACTAACAATAATATTTTATGAATTATCTGCAAATACAAAAAAGGGAAGAGAAAGCAATATAGTGTTATTGCAAACCGTGCCCAAAATTGGGGAGTATTTTGCAGCAAACCGAGGGGCGATTTTTTGCTGCTTGTTAGGCAACCCCACAGGCAGAAAACAACGCTTGACCAAAGAATTCGCAATTTTTATTAGGGCGGAAAAGCGAATTAAATTAATTGATTAATTGCCTAAAAGTGGGTACAAGCTCCCACCACACCGTAGGTTAGTGGTCAAAAAGACAGTGGTGAGTACAGAGCTAACACTGATTTAATAGGCGAAAAAGCGAATTCACAATTGCGAATTGGGTTGACGGTGCTGTTCTTCTGGAACCCCGATCAGGTGTAATTGGGTGATCGCCTACACAACAAAGCCTCAAGTTGTACCTTTACTTGGTTTAAAAACCCGCATAGGCGATCGCTTTTATGTAACCGATAAGCGATTTGATAGGTTTTTCCAAGTGAGCGCATTGTGGGAGAATAGGATGCTAGATATCGATAGCTCTTGTGGGTAAGCATCCTGCCTGCCTAGTATATGCAATTTAAATGTGGAACACCTTAGTTAGTGTTGTTATTTCTAAATTACAATTTTTAGCAGGGGTCAAGGGATTTAGTAATTTTGTCTATCTTTGCTCAACGTTCAGTATTCATCCGCCATTTTCTAAAACTTGCATCTGTAAATGTTCTTTCAAATCTAATGGTTCCGTTAGCAGGACTAATAGATGTAATGTTTTTAGGGCATTTAACGGAGATTCGTCATTTAGCAGGTGTGGCACTAGCAACAATTTTATTCAATTATATTTATTGGACATTTGGTTTTTTACGCATGGGTACAACTGGAATGGTTGCACAGGCGATCGGGCGTAAAGATAACCAATCGGCAGTATTGATTGGTTTACAGCATGGAATTTTAGCACTGATATTAGGACTCGCCATCCTGATATTTCAACAACCTTTGCAAATATTAGGGTTTGCAATTCTAAGTGCTACACCAGAAGTTAAAAGTTCTGGAGTCGATTTCTATAATGCTTTAGTGTGGGGTGCCTCAGCAACATTGATTAACTTTGTCTTGATTGGTTGGTTTCTTGGACAAGCACAAAGTAGTAAAGTGTTGTTGCTTTCAGCTATTAGCAATTGTGCAAATGTACTACTAGATTATCTATTTATTGTTCAGTGGGGATGGTCAAGTAGAGGAGCTGGGTTAGCGACAGCCACTAGTCAGTATCTCATGCTGGTGGTAGGTATTTTGCTATATTGTCAAACAATTTCATTTAAACAAATACAACGTTTAATTGGGGAAGTATTTGACCTGTCTGCTTTAAAATCAGCTTTAATGCTGAATGGAGAAATTATTATTCGGACTTTTGCTTTAATTTCGACAATGGTGATGTTTAGCAACCTTAGTTCTATGTTAGGAACTGAAATTCTGGCGGCAAATACCATCCTGATGCAAGTGGTCAGCTTGGCAGCATATTTCATTGATGGCTTGGCATTCGCTACTGAGAGCTTGGCTGGAATTTTTCAAGGTAGCGGAAATATTACTTCTTTAAAACAACTGTTGCAAACTTCTGTAGTCAGTAGCTTGGTTATCGGATTGATGTTTTCTACTGCATTTATTTTTGCCTCAGAATCACTGTTAAGATTGCTGACTAATCATACTGAAATTATCAATAATTTACGCACTTATATTCCTTGGTTATTACCAGTTTTAGGTTTTGGCTCAGTCGCTTATGCACTAGACGGTTATTTTCTAGGGTTGACTCAAGGTCATACACTTCGTCAAGCTATGCTGAAAGCCACTGTAATTGGTTTTATTCCATCAGCAATTACAACTTGGTATTTCCATAATAGTCATTTACTATGGCTATCAATGTCTTTATTTATGGCAACAAGAACAATAACTTTGGCATTGTGCGTACCAAAATCATTTTGTAAAAGACAGTGAGGGCAGGACGTTAGAGATAGGGTTTTAGAGGTAGTATTTAAGACGATAAAATGCGAGTATGTCACATACTACAACATCTTCTTAATTCTCTACACCTTTTCATCCAGGAATACCAGGGATTAACGTTTATAACGTGAGTCACGGAAGTAGCTTTTTATAAGGAATTAAGCCGGCAAAAGTATAAGTTACCTGCTCTGCCAATGGCTTATTCCTATTCATCAGCCAGATTAATAACTTATTTATCAATGAGAATTTCCTAAAAGACTTTATCTGTAAACCAGCGTTGAGGTCTGGCTCAAAGTACAGCTGATAAAGGCGCTGCCAATTTTCAGATGCTAATTCTGGACTAGTACTCATATTAATCGCTTGCGTCACGTGTAAGCCGCTGAGAATAGCATTTGCAATTCCTTCACCAGTCAAAGGATCTGTCAGATTTGCAGCATCACCAATTTTGAAAACCTTACCATCGCTGACTGTGTTAGCTCGTTTTGCGGTGGCTAAGGGATAAGCTTTAGGTTTTTGCTGACTAACTACTAGGCTTAAGAGTTCTTTTGTCGCTTGATTACGCTGCACAAATTCATTGAAAAGCCGAATAATGTTTATGTTGTTCTTTTGATATTCATTTATCCACACTCCCACACCAACATTAAGCTTGACTAATTCTGAGTCTACCGCTACGGGGAATATCCAACCATATCCATTAACCCCAAGAGTTTTATCAAAGTAAATTTGAGCTTTTGAGAGATAGGTTTTTGGAAAATCTGCGACTTTTATATTCCAGTAAGCTCTAATTGCGATCGCATTGGCTTCTCCTGCATATACACCGCGTGCATCAATTATGTAATCAAAATCATGATAAAGTTCTTGGTGATAGCGTTCAATATCGCCAACCCTCTGCGTTCTTTGTACACACCCTGCATTAATTGCTTTTTCATAAAGAAGATTGTCGAATACAAATCTAGGTATGCAATAGCCTTTAAGCTCAGTGGGGCACAGATGGCTAATGTCGTTTGAAACTCCGAGCAGAAACCCATCGATTTGAGCGTACTCAGAGGCTAAACGTTTGATGTCCTGTGGATATATCCCCATTGTGGATAATGCTTGAACCGATCCAAGGCTGACTCCATCACCACAAGTCTTATCTCTGGGAAAACAGTCTTTATCTATAAGCATGACTTGATGTCCGCTTTTAGCCAAGTGATAACCTGCGGAACACCCTGCTGGCCCTGCCCCAAGGACTACAATTTTAGACATGATTAAATCATCCTTATTAGAATTTGTCTTTATCCATGAACATAGTTTAAAAGGATGCCAACAATTTTACAAACTGATGAATTGCTTTCTGATTTTTTAGACAAGTAATAGATAACAGACTTGTATTGGACTTTCAGATGATGGATACGCTTGCTTCTTTATAACTAATATCTAGTTAGTTATATTTTTTGGTACATCAGACTACTTGTACTAAGATTTTTCGATACCGAATCCGAGCCATAATCATAATATTCCACAGAAAAAAGAGTGATGAACCGCCACACGAACGGAGAATTTTCTTTGCCGTTTTTTTAATATTTTTCTGTTCGTTAACTTTTTCATCAGCCAGATAAACACCTAATAAAGCTCGATTAATCATTCGATGAAAGTGCTTATGTGGTAAACGAGAAACAGCTTGATCAGCCTGTTTAAGAAAATAAGCAAACCGTTCACTTATTTCTTGCCCATTATTATAGTAAGCACAGAAGTTTAAATCCCCACCTATGCGGTCTTCTTCTTGGTCGATAAAATAATCAAGTAGGATATGAAGCCCCTGAACCCAAGGAAAGTAGCTGGTTTTAACTTTTGTAGCTAATTCCTCGGAGCAATCTGGATCGCTTGCATAAGCCACAAGGCAAAAAATTCCTAATGTTGAGCCAGTAGAAGCTGAAAATTCATACCACTTCATTTGAGGAATTTGGTTACGATGTCTTTCAAACCATGCTTCTAAGCGAGGAACCCGCTCGTTAACTTGAACGTGTTTATGAACTTGTAAATCACAATAATAATCAGCCAGATGATATAAACTAGGGGCAATTACGTGATATGACGGTAGCTCCCTTAATACATTTTGACAAGTTTTTACTAATTCCATCAGATAGCCGCCATCGTCTTGCTCTTGACGAAATTGGTAGTAATTAATGCATTTAGCGCTAGGTGTCAAAGCATCTAAACAAGCTTGATGGAGAGTACGAAAATCTTTCGGATCTAAGGAAGTACTGCGATCGCATAGGTTATCTAAATAATCGCTAATTGTTTGATAAGCAACAATAAAGCAGATTATTTGCTCAATTTCTTGTTTGGCAAGTAATCCATAGATAGAACCACCTTCACAGTGAAAAGCTTTAGTTTCTATACTTAGTAAAGCCTGCTTACGTAATTCAGGATTAGGAATTAGTTCAGCTTTTTTCTTCCAGAATTTTAAATATTTATGAACTCGTGGGATAACATCATAATAGATTCTCAGCATCAGCATTGCAGAACTGGATGGAACTTGCAATAACAAAGTTTTTGGAAGGAAATCTTTGATATTTTTATTATGATTATGAGCCTGATTTACAAACATCAGTATTCTTTATCAAAATTAATCATTAACTGTTTTTTACAGTAAACTTTAAAACATTAAAATTTACCTATCCTTTGAAACAGGTTGGATTAAAATAGTATGTATAATTAGACATACTTAATAAGTTAAGAATAGTAATTTGTGGGAAAATTGGCTTGCTCAAGGCTAATGATTTCCCTAAAACTGATAAAAATCGAAAAGAGTAATTGTCTCTATCCCCCTAAGTTAGAGGGGTGAGACAGATAAGGACGAGCGGTTATTCTGATTTTTATTGGCGTTGTGATTTCATGTTCTTGTAAATATCTCCACCCATGCCATTACTGTTATTGCTATCGGTTATGGGTTTGCGCTGGCAATCTGTTGCCAGTAATCTGCTTCTAGTCGTCATTGTTTGGACGTACTGTACATGACCTACACCGCAATTAACCAATCGCACACCACAGACCTACACTCGTCTGCAAACTTAACCCAAACCTGCCACTGCCCCAGGTATGCGTTCCAGTAAGGCTCACCATCAGCAACGCCGATAGCTTTGCCTATTGTGGAGACTAGCTGTTGGTAGAACTGACCAGCGCTGTCGAGTCCAAGGCGCATTTTCAGGTTCAGCCCCTTCCATCCTTGGGTAACAGGACTTTCCACGGGCGTGAGTGTTTGAGGAATATCCTGGAGAGTGGTGTCAATGACTGGTGTAGTTGTACTTATATTATTCGTGACTGACACCGATTCCCTTGAAAACGCTTCATCTCGATTTAACCACTGCCCAAAAATTGAATTGCGCTGATCATCAGGGGCAACAAACCGATAAACGCACTCCCGGTTTTCACGCTTACCTAACCGACCAACATAATCCAACTTCAAATCAATCTTGGCAAGTAACTTCTGAGCGATCGCAATCGGTGTGTGTTTTTCAGAAATCGTTACATTCAAGTAATTCTTGATAACGTGCCGATGCGTTACAGCCAGTGCCTTAAACTGCATCATCTTCTCGTCACTTCC
>NZ_JACJSI010000323.1 GCF_014698065.1 Nostoc flagelliforme FACHB-838 | reverse complement strand
TTTTTTTCAATTGGTTAATTGTAGAAATCCTAGATACGTTGTTACCCGAACGCGTTCACCGTACTAATCCCAGGGTTGTAAAAAGACCTGTATCAAAGTTTCGTTCTAAAAAAACAAAACACAGAGGTACTGGACAACGAGTCGAAGCTCCGAAATTTAACGTCACTCATAAGCTTTTGAGCCTTAACTGAACCGTATTGCTGTAAACACATTACATTCATGAATGGAATGCGAGGCGCTATTTTGGGCACCCCGCAACCTGTACTTAGATTGATGAAAGAACGCAAATCACCATTAAACAACCACAAAGTTGTTTTCGGTTAGTGTCACACCACCCAAAAGTTGTGCAAATTTTACCTGAGTAGACCCAGACGCACTGCCATCAAGGTCAAAATACAGTCCACCTGTGCTGTTATCATAGATAAATCGTTGATTGGTTGTCGTTGCAGATGTGCCGATGGTGAACTGACTTGTCTGAACTGAACCTGGTGATAATCCACCGCCAAAACCAGTAGCCGATACTTGAATCAGTTCATTAGTGGCGTTAAAGTCATAAATACTGTCAACACCATCGTTGTAACTACTGAAAGCAAAAGTATCAGTACCAGCTCCTCCAATTAGGCTATCACTACCGTTGCCACCTGTAAGAATGTCATTACCATCCCCTCCAGAGAGTAGATTCTCGCCTGTTGAACCGCTAGCATTCAACGTGTCGCTACCAGCGCCTCCATTGAGGGTGTTATTGCCAGATGAGCGAAAGTCAGAGTAGCCGTCGTAACTGCCAGAAATGTTAAGAGAATCATTGCCATCGTCCCCATTAAGCAGGTTATCGCCTGTTGAACCACTAGCACTCAAGGTATCGTCACCTGCACCTCCGTTGAGAGTGTTATTGCCAGACGAGCGAGAGTCTGAGGAGTTGTAGAAGGAATCGGGGCTGTAGGAGCCAGAGATGTCAAGAGTATCGTTGCCATCGTCCCCATTAAGCAGGTTATCGCCTGTTGAACCACTAGCACTCAAGGTATCGTCACCTGCACCTCCTTCTAGGGTGTTATTACCAAACGAGCGAGAATCTTTAAACCCGCTAAAGTCATTGATGTAGGAGCCAGAGATGTCAAGAGAATCATTGCCATCGCCCCCATTAAGCAGGTTATCGCCTTTTGAACCCCTAGCACTGAATGTATCGTTACCAGCGCCTCCATTGAGGGTGTTATTGCCTAAAGAGCGAGAGTCTTGAAAAGGCGAGCCCTGAGATTGTGAGACAGAGCCAGAGATGTCAAGAAAATCATTGTCATCACCACCAGAGAGCAGGTTATCGCCTGTTGAACCTCTAGCACTGAATGTATCGTTACCTGCACTTCCTTCTAGGGTGTTATTTCCCCCATTGCCAATGAGAGTATCATTTCCTGCACCGCCAATGAGAATATCATTTCCCCCACCACTCCTCAAAAGGTCATTACCACTTTTGCCGTCGATGATGTCGTCACCCCCCTGACCATTGATGACATCATTGGAGTTGTCAAAACCCGTAATGTTGTTGTCGAGGTCATTAAGGAAGGTAACAGTGTTCCTGTTGAACAGGGTAGTTTGAGTTGAATTGGCATCAAACACATCAAAACTGTCGGTAATGCTGGTTTGTTCAGAAAACAGGATATTGCCAATAGCTGGTCGTGAAGAAGTTGCTGGCAGATTATCCAGGTTTTCTAAGTTGAAGTTTTGCAGAATGATTTTACTGCTATTAGTGAAACCTTCAAAGATGATTTCTAAGTTGTTACCATTTTGAATTAATTGCAGATTTTGGGCAGTGAAGACATAACCTGTAAATTGCAAGGTATCTAAAGAAGCAATCAGCGCCGCTGAGGGATTTGAGCCTTTACCCACGCCACCAAAATCGGTGATAATGTCAGTATTAGTGCCGTCAAAGAAGGTGGCGTTCAAGTTGGAAACAAATTTATCATTCCCTGCACCACCAGTTAAGGTGTTGTCACCATTCCCGCCTTCCAGAATATCATTACCTGCACCAGCAATAATCGTATCATTGCCACCATAGCCTCCAGAGAGCGTATCGTTTCCACCGTTGCCAACAATTAAGTCATCGTTATATGTACCTGAAACATTTAATCGCTCGATATTCTTGTAGTCAACCTGAGAGGTACCCGCCGTAATTGCTCCTTTGTTTGTAGTGGCATTAAATGTTGTTGTAATACCTTCTGTAGTATTAGTGTTGTAATCAACGGACAACACATCTTCACCTGCTCCCCCATCGATTGTATCTTTGCCACCAGAACCTGTGGAGAGCGTATCACTCCCATTATTGCCAATAATGTTGTCATCGTAGGCTGTACCTAAGATATTTAATTGTTCAATATTTTCGTAACTAACCCGATTTATGCCCGCCGTAATTGCTCCCTTGTTTGTAGTAGCATTGAATGTCGTTGTAATGCCTCCTGTAACATCGTACCTGTAATTAACGGACAACACATCTTCACCCGCTCCCCCATCAATGGTATCATTGCCACCATTGCCCCCAGAGAGCGTATCATTGCCATTGCTCCCCACAATATTGTCATCATAATTTTTATTATCAAAATTGTCGTCATAATAATAGGCTGCACCTGAGATATTTAATCCTTCGATATCCTTGTAGTTAACCCGATACGTGCCTGCCGTAATTGATCCAATGTTAGTAGTGGCATTGAATGTCGAAATGATCCCATTTGTAGCGAATTCGTTATTGACGGATAACAAATCCTCACCCTTACCCCCCTCTATCGTTTGAGTTACTAAATCAGAGGGAGCGGCATTTGGGGATGTGGTGCTTAAATAGAACGAATCATTGCCATCGCCTCCAGAGAAGAAGTTATTGCCTGTTGAATACTCAGCCCTCAAAGTATCGTCACCAGCACCACCATTGAGGGTGTTATTGCCTGAGGAGGGGATAATATCCAGTCCAACTGTGGGAACTATATCGCCTGATATGGAAAGAGAATCATTGCCCTCCCCTGCAGACAATAAGTTATTGCCTGTTGAAGACTCAGCCCTCAAGGTATCGTCCCCAGTGCCACCGTTCAGGGTGTTATTGCCTGAGGAGTTAAAATTAGGCTCCCCTCTATAAATATAAATGCCAGACGTGGAGAGAGAATCATTGCCATCGCCTCCAGAGAGTAAGTTATTGCCGGATGGAGACTGAGCATTCAAGGTATCGTCACCAGCGCCTCCTTCTAGGGTGTTATTACCTGAGGAGGAGGAGGAGAAATAGACGTCTTCATTGATGCTGCTATAAATGTAAGAGGCGTAAAGAAAATCATTGCCATCGCCTCCAGAGAGTAAGTTATTGCCGGATGTTGCCCCAGCATCCAAGCGATCGTTACCAACTCCACCGTTAAGGGTGTTATTGGCTGTTGAAAATTCAACATTCAAGATATCATTCCCTATACCACCAACGAGAGAGTCATTGCCCGTGAGGGAGTCATTCCCCGTACCACCAACGAGAGTATCATCGCCAGCACTACCAAGGAGAGAGTCATTGCCCATACCACCTCTGAGCATGTCTTTCCCATTCAATCCGTCAATGATGTCATCGCCCCCTTGACCATTGATGACATCATCTGAGTTGTTAAAGCCGCTAACATTATTGTTCAGGTCATTAAGAAAAGTGACTGTGTCCCTGTTGAAGATAGTGCTTTGGGTGGAGTTGGCATTGAAGATATCAAAGCTATCTGTGGTGCTAGTTTGGTCAGAAAACAGGATATTGCTTAAGTCTACAGTGGCTCCTGTAGATTTGCTGAGGTTATCCAGGTTTTCCAAAGCAAAGTTTTGCAGGATAACTGGGGCAGCAAGAAACCTCGTTGTCAGAACCCTCGTTGTATCAAAACTGATTTCTAGATTGTTGCCTTTCTGGGTCAACAGCAAATTTCGGGCAGTGGAAGCTTCGCCCTCAAATTCTAAGGTATCCACTTCGGCAATGACTGCTGCTGTCGGGTTTGTTCCTTTACCTACGCCACCAAAATCGGTGATGATATCAGTAGCAATATTGTTGTAAGCGTAGTAATTATAAACAAATTTATTATTACCGCCTCCACCAGTTAAGGTATCGTTGCCTGCTTTCCTGTTAATCGTATCCGGTTCATCATAACTACCCTCTAGGGTATCGTTACTGTTAGTTCCAATGATATCTGCCATAATTTTCTACCTAAATCGATTTTTTCAGTAACTTCAGTTCTCAAGCACCCGCTTATGCCGTCTGAGGGCACAAACAACTCACCAAAATTTCACGTTTTCGGGATACTTTTGACCTCACCTTTAAAAATCAGTAATATTTCTCGAATATTCACCTGTTAACTGGCTTTTACGTAACATTTATCCAACTATCTAAATCTTAAGCACTATACAATTTTCTAAGCGTCTGCATTCACGACAATCGCTCATTTCAGGCTAAATAAATCATCTTTGTTGAGTAGAAATCACTCTTGCAAGCATCTAAAAACCTGAGAACTGAATGCCTAAAACACAGCCTTGATATTTTTTGCCAGTGCTTAAGTCTTACTAGAAGAGAAAATAGTCAAGAGTTAATTCTTGATCGGGAACGAGATTTTTATCTCCCCCTTGTGAACTATTCTTCGTAGGTGTTTGAGCTTGAAATTAGAGAATATTTTGATGCCTCAAAATAACTACATAGTTATAGTCAATAGTATTTTACTTAGATGTCTATAGTTAAATAACTATCTTTGCATACTCTTCACATTATTTACCAATAAATGTATATACAAATACTGAGCTTTTTACATTCTTTATATTCTTCTCGTATTTAAACAGTGTAAGCAAAAAATAATACACCCCTATTTGAATAAGCGAGGAAAAATACATACAGCAGAATTTAGAAGGTAAACAGGTTTCATACCTAGCTTTCAGACTTAACTCATGTAATTCACAAACTTGAAATCCGCATTTTCATTTTCAAATACTGCGATAGCCTGCGGTAAGCTTCGCCTAAGTTGGGCTACATTTATACTTTGAGTAAGCAATCGCCTACGCCTGCCAATATCTTACAGCAATTTTCAGGTAATTGAACCACAAAAAACGGTAAGCTAAATAGATAGTGATTGTCAAATTCAATGGCAGTATCTTACTCCAAAGATTTGCGTGGTCGTGTGATTGCCGCTTGGTTAGAGAAGGAAGATTCGCAACGCCAACTGGCTCAAAGGTTTAAGGTCAGCTTGTCATTTGTACGCAACGTGGTACGTCATTATCGTGAAAGTGGACAAATTGAAGCAAAACAGCGTGGAGGGTACCAAAAGCCGATAATTCAGGATGAACATCTCAGCATGATCAAGTCTTTGGTGGAAGGTAAGAATGATTTGTTGCTAAGAGAATTATGCGTTGGGCTTTGCCCCGCCGTAGGCATCGCTATGCAGAACGCACAGGGACTAGTGTAAGTATCACGACAATGCATCGTGCGGTAGAAAAATTAGGTTTACGGTGTAAAAAAAAAAGTCTCTATGCCAGTGAGCAAGATACCCCAAGAGTACAAGAGTTAAGACATGACTATCGCCGTTGGTTAGATAAAATTGATGTCAGAAACCTGATATTTGTCGATGAAGCGGGATTGAACTTATCAATGTCACGCTTGTTTGCCAGAGCAGTCAATGGCGAAAGAGCAGTTGGTAATATACCCGGCACTAAGGGTGGGAACGTGTCTTTGATTGGAGCTTTAAACCTTGATGGGCTAGTTGCGGCTATGACTGTACCAGGTAGTACAAATACTGATGTATTCCTCACTTATGTCACTGAAATTTTAATGCCTCAGTTATGGAAAGGAGCGATCGTGGTCATGGATAACCTCCCGGTTCATCACGCCGAACGTGTAAGAGTTGCAATTGAATCCGTTGGTGCAAAAGTTAAGTTTTTGCCTCCCTACTCTCCAGATTTATCTCCTATAGAACTGTGTTGGTCAAAACTAAAGCAATTTCTCCGTTCCTGTGAGGCACGCACCACCGAATCACGATGGCCTTGCAATGGCTCTGGCTGTCAATTACATCACCGAAGATGATGCCTTCGGTTGGTTCAATCACTGTGGTCTATTTACCTGAAAATTGCTGTAATATAATATTTGTGCAATAATTGCTATATGTTACTAAAATTACAAACGCAGACATAATCTGAATTTAAGCAAGAAATCTTGCAAACCATCTGCACCTTGCCGTTCGGGCAAGTCTACTGATAATTCGGTTTCGGGTGAAGGAGTCAAAGCAGATCATAAGGGTGTTCGCACAGCGTCTCGTAGAGAAGGTTCCGCCGCACCTGTGCCAAATGCTGAAAAATGGTCACATGAGGCGATTGTAGCGAGGTCAAATCTGCAAGCGGAGCGGATGCAGAAACTCAAAGTGGCGGCGAATTCGGGGGAGAATCCGGGTTTTGAGTTCTTGCAGGAATGCTGGAATGATGACCCTGCCTTACAAATCGTGATCAAAAAGCTTTTGGCGAAGTATTCCCAGTGGGGAATTGCGATTGTGGATGGGGTGCTAGTGAAGTGGAATCAGTAGTGATGCCTACGGCAACTCTATTTTTGAGGAAAACCCACTTATTGCTGTTTCTACACTTGATCAACTTGCCATTGCTCAAGTTTCCTCCAAGAATACTATTCTTTGGCACTTGAATTTAAGATAATCACCTCAATAATTACTAGATGTTAATGCAATCTTTACAGCTTTTTAACTTCTGCTTATACAAACAAAGCTATATTG
>NZ_JACJSI010000322.1 GCF_014698065.1 Nostoc flagelliforme FACHB-838 | reverse complement strand
ACTTAGAGCATAACCTATCGACATTGCACGCTCATTTAATCGGCGGTAAGCGAAGCCATGCCGTCAGGCTTATCGCCTAGTTCTAAGGTTGCAAAATTTTTCTCCCACCAGTTCAGCATTGCTTGTTACCTTTAGCACCCAATTTTAATTACTGTACCGTATTTGCTGTACTGTTTCTTAAATCCTTTTCCAGCAAGTTTTTCGAGACTTAACGGGAAAAGTCAGGACTAATTTAGATGATTTAGATTCAGCGATTATTGCTTATAAACGACGTTTTGATATTGAAGAAATGTTTAGAGATTTTAAGAGTGGTGGTTATAATTTGGAAGATACCAATGTATCAGGACAACGGCTAACTTCTCTAATATTATTAATCTCGCTTGCCTATACCTCTGCAACTATATCTGGTCAAAAAATTAAACGCATGGGTGTTCAAAAATATGTTGGACGAATTAAAGAATCTAAGCGGATTGTTCGACGACACAGTAGTTTTTATATTGGTCTTTATGGCCGCAATTGGGTCAATTTCATGGAAAATTCTTATGAGTTAGTCACTGAATTATTGAGATTGAGTCTTAATAAGCGTAAGTACTACCAGCAAGGAGAAAGGGCTATGAGGCTTATTTTATCTGCGTCCTAGCCCTTTTTGTAGCCCCGCAAAGAAACTTAGATGCAGCAAGACTTTCCTGATTTACATCTGTTGCCTCATTTTCATTTTAGAGAATTGGTATAATGCGTAGCGTGGGGAATATCTGATTTACAACGACTATCGCCATGTTGTAGCTACAAATTCATCCAGAATCACACAGAGTACTAGATGGTTTTTATAATTAATTATCAGAAACGAATAGAAAATAAATTTTGTAACTTATATGAACTTTTTTAAATATTTGCTATTATCATTTTTGACTATATTTCTTTGTATATTTTTATCTGTTATTTTGGATTCCTCTCTTTTTTTTACAGCAGCCTTTGCCAAATCTAAAGTTTTATATTTTTCGGCTGTAGCAATAAAACCTGCTGTTAACCAAACCCAAATTTTTAGTTTAGTGCAGCAAAGCCAAGTACTTTATGAAGGGGGAGAGTTTACAGAAGCGGTACAACTTCTAAAAAAAGCAGCAGACGAATTTAAAGCTACTAATAATGTATTGAATGAAGCTATAGCTTTGACTAACCTTTCCTTAACGTATCAGCAATTAGGGCAATGGCAGCAAGCGAATGAAGTCATCTCACAAACTATTAAATTATTACAAAGTATAGAATATTCAGATTCTTCACAAGAGCAATCGCAAGTCTTTGCTCAAGCTTTGGATGTTCGAGGTGGGCTGGAGTTAGCACAGGGACAAACTGAAGTAGCCCTAAGTACTTGGCAATCAGCAGCTAAAATTTATCAGCATTTAGATGATATATCAGCGCTAATTAGCAATCACATTAATCAAGCCCAAGCAATGCAAGCTTTGGGGAATTATCTCCAAGCAGATCACACTTTAACCTCACTACGAGAAAATCTGCAAAAACAACCAGATTCTCCTGTTAAAGCTAGAGGATTGTATAGTTTAGGGAATGTATTGCGAAGTTTGGGTTATTTAAATGATTCTCACAAAATCCTAAAAGAAAGTTATTCTGTGGCTGGGAAAGTGGGAAGTGCGAACGCTCAAAGTAATGCTTTACTTAGTTTAGGTAATACAGCCCGCGCTCAAATCTACGCTCAACTAAGTTTAGGGAACTCAAGCCGTGCTAAGGATTATGCTCAAACAGCAATTCAATATTATGAACAAGCAGTGCAGATTGGAGCTGCGATACCCACTGTGCGGCTCCAGGCTCAACTGAATTTATTAAGACTATTGGTAGAGCAAGAGGAAGTTAGTACAGCAAAAACTTTATTGCCACAAATCCAGTCTCAGATAGACAGTTTGCCTCCAAGTCGCATGGCTGTTAACTACCGAATTAATTTTGCCCAGAGTTTGAGCAAAATGAGACAAAGCTCAGTTGAACCAAAAGATGTTGCTAAAATGCTAGCGCAAGCTGTGCAAGTGGCTAAAAGCTTAAAAGATCAACGAACTGAATCTTATGCACTTGGTATTCTTGGCGAACTGTATGAACAAACTGGACAGTTATCTGATGCCAAAGGTCTTACACAGCAAGCCTTGGTAGAAGCTGAGTCCATTGATGCTCAAGACATTGCTTATCAATGGCATTGGCAGATGGGACGGATACTGCAAAAGCAATCCAATATCCCGGCAGCAACAGATGCTTATAGTCGAGCTTACAACGCTCTCAAGTCTCTTCGTAATGATTTAGTTGCGATTAATTCTGACGTACAATTTTCTTTTCGTGAGAGCATAGAACCTGTGTATCGGCAGTATGTTGATTTACTATTGCAACTTCCAGACAATACGATTCAAAAGCCAGATAATCTTATTCAAGCTCGTCAGGTAATCGAATCTCTTCAATTAGCAGAATTAGATAATTTCTTTCGTTCGCCTTGTTTGCTACCAAGAGTTGACCTTGATAAATTAGTTGAAAAAGAAAAATCCACAGCTGTTATTTATCCAATTATTTTAGATAATCGGCTAGAAATTATTACTAGGTTGCCAGGGCAAGATATAATCTACCGTCAAACAGCTAAAATTCCTAAAAATATATTAGAAAAGACTGTAGAGCAACTACAGAAAGATTTGCCTGTAGCAAGCCGAGAGCCTGATGTTAAACAGCGCTCACAAAAGTTATATGATTGGTTAATTAGACCTATTGAAGCAGATTTAGCAAACAAAGGTATAACATCCCTAGTATTTGTGCTAGATGGTTCTTTGCGGAATATCCCAATGGGAATTCTTTACGATCAACAACAGCAGAAATACTTAATAGAAAAGTATGCCATTTCTCTGATGCCTGGACTACAACTCCTTTCTCCTAAATCTTTACACAACGTGCCCCTAAATGCTTTAGTGGCTGGAGTCGAGCAGAAACGCTTGATTGAAGGTAAATCATTTCCTGAACTTTTAAATGTTACTCAGGAATTAAAACAAATTCAATCTTCAGTTAAATCAAGTAAACAACTTTTAAATCAAGAGTTCACGAAAACTAATCTGCACAATCAAATTCAATCTACCCCCTTTTCAATAGTGCATCTAGCTACTCACGGGCAATTCAGTTCAGATATCGAACAAACCTATATTCTTACTTGGGATAGCTTACTAAAGGTTAGGGAGCTAGATGGTTTATTACGGGCTAGAGGTGAAAGCCGACCCGAAACAATTGAACTACTCGTCCTCAGTGCTTGTAAAACCGCCACAGGAGATAAACGAGCTGCTTTAGGATTAGCTGGAGTAGCGGTACGAGCAGGCGCACGTAGTACATTAGCTACTTTGTGGACAATAGATGATGAGTCTACTAGTGAATTTATGGGTGAATTATATCGGCAATTGGATGCTGGAATCACGAAATCTCAAGCTTTGCAACACGCTCAACTTGCAATTCTAGCGAAAGAAAATCGTCCATATTTTTGGGCACCTTATGTTCTTCTGGGTAATTGGTTGTAATTATTTAACAATAAATAATGTAGAGTTTAAGAGTTAAAATTGGTGAATTTACCTCTTAACGATTAGTGGACATAGCTGTTTTATTGTAGGAATAGAAACGGTTGTATCTAAACTTATTAACCATTGGCGATTGCTCTTTTGGAAAAAACTTTGCGATTTACCAAAGATTACAAAAATCTACACCTCTATTTTCAAGAGCAAAAAAGACCCTTGGCTTAGAAACTCTTATTTCCTGTATCTTTCAGGACTGAGAACGTACCTCACAATAGCGGAAACTGCTGTATCGCCTTATTTGAACGAGAAAACATGGCATATTTGGGCAACAATACAAGCCCGAAGCCTGGGTTGGGGAGGCCGTAACCTAGCGTGGCAAAACTTACTAGAGAAGAGTAAAAATCCTGTAATCTTGACCTTGTAGCGAAATAATGGTGCAAAAACTTGGTAAGAAAAAGTCTAAAGCCAGAGGCAACATCGTTTGAAGTACTCGATTGTGTTCAAAAAAAATGCCCTTTGTGCGGTCAAGCAATGTGGAATGAATACAATAATCCTCGACATATAAGAACATTAAATGGGGTAGTAGAACTACAGCTAAAAATTCGTCGATGTCAAAATCAGTCATGTCTGCGGTATAAAAAAGCATATAGACCAGAGCAAGAAGGGTCATTCGCTCTACCACAGAACGAATTTGGTTTGGATGTGATTTTATAAGGAGCATTACGCTACCAGGAACATAGAAGTGTTCCTCAAATACACACTCACCTTGAATTAAAGGGTATATGTATCAGTCAACGAACGGTCATGCACCTAATTGACAGATATGACGAGTTACTTTCTTTATGGCTAAAAGATCATAAAAGGTTAAAAGCAATATTTAAAAATCAAGAACGGGTGATATTAGCGATCGATGCAATGCAGCCAGAAATTGGACATGAGGTATTATGGGTAATTCGAGATTGCATATCAGGAGAAATAATATTAGCTAAAACCTTATTATCATCAAGAAATGAAGATTTGGTGGCGTTATTATTAGAAGTAACTAATACCCTAAATGTACCAATTGATGGCGTTGTTAGTGATGGACAACAATCAATTCGTAAAGCTGTTAAAGTAGCATTACCTAGTATTGCTTATGGTTTGTGTCATTATCATTACCTGAAGGAAGCTATTATTCCCATATATGAGGCGGATCGACATGCAAAAAAAGAATTAAAAAAAAAGGGTAATTAGTCACAGCAAGAAGTAGGGCTTATTGAGAAGAGACTAGCAGATAAGCCCTAGGTCAATGGCGTAAAATGTGGTTGGGGTGGAGAACGCCCGAAAGCTAACAAATTGAAAAGTTCCTCAACAGCATTCTTTCCTTGCAATCGCATGGTTTCCAAGAAGCTGAACATCATGCCTACGAGTTGACCGCCCCAATGACTTCTGGCACCACCACTAACTTTGCGATGGACGACCACTGGGCGCAATGCCCGTTCCGCATCATTATTATCTGGTTTCACCTCTGGATGGGAGAGAAAAGTAAACCAATCTGTCCAATACTTGCGGAAACGATTGGCTAAATTCTGGGCATCAGCAGCCCATACTTTGGATGGTGGATGATTCAGCACCTCTGCCAGTTGAGCTTCAACCCTGATGCGGTGTTGTCCTAATTGCTCCAAGGTGAGTTCACCAGTGTGAAAAGCTCGGTGTGCGAGTCTGGCACTATGGAGAATCGGAAAAACCTGTTTGGCAAACTGTCGATTGGCAGCCAAGTGAGAGGTTTCTAAGGCTTTTAATTCTCTTTCAATGTGAGCCAGACATTTTTGTTTAGCTGATGCACTTTGGGGACTATAAGCCGACCAACAATCACTGCTGAGAATACCGTCAAAGTCTTCCCCCAGTAAAGATTTAACTTCAGCAGAACTGCGAGTGGGCGCTAAAAATAGCACACAGACTGACGCAGATGTCGCTACCCACAGCCAGTAATTCACCCCATCAAGCCGATAACTAGTTTCATCAACGCAACGTACCCCTGGCTGTTGTATCAATTCCCACCACTTTTCATAGCTAGGGTACAGGCTTTGACTAAACCATTGGTGCATTTTCGCCAGGCTTCCCTGAGACATTGGGATACCGAAAATCGTCTCTACCAAATACCTTTGTTTAGACCAACTCAGATGTCCCCCATAGCCTAGCCATCCGACCAGACTACTCAGTAACGCTCCGTAACTGAAATCTTCCCGACAACCCAAGGGCAAGTCAGCATACCCCCGCCAACTGCAATTACGACATTCATAAAGCGGCCGCTGATATTCGTTCACTTGCACTGGTTGGCTCACCAACTCGGCTATCTGCGAGTGCCTGACTGGGGCCGACTCTACTCTATCTATTGGGGTACTACAAACTGGACAGTTCTCCAAGTTGAGTTCTATTTGATTGTCTACTTGCTCAAAGCCATTCCGAGTTGTCCCTTCATGACCGTATTTTGGCCCTCTCTTCTTCTTGACTTTTGTCTCAAATCCTTTATTTTTCTTCTTGTACCCATCTTGCGAGGGCGGTTGGGAGCTATTCTCACTGCTCCTGAGATTCAACTTGTTTAACTTTTCTTTGAGCTGCTCCAACTCTTTCTCTACCTGGGCTAGTTTGGCTTCTAGCTCAACATTTTCTTGCTTCTGTTTCAGGTAGGCTTCATACCAAAAACTTGCCCCCATCTGCTCTGGTTCAAAGTCAGGGGCATTGATTAGGGTGGGCAGTAGTTGGTCGTTAATTCCCATGCTCCTGATAATATAGTCCCTGTCAGTTTTTTGTCCATTCTCATTTAATGTTTCTTATTGCACTGACTAATTACAAAAAAGGTTAGAGGATTACGAGACATTGAACGTAGTGTTGTCAATGAAGATAAGGATTTGGCGACTATTATTGAAGATTATTGCTCGGCAGTACGTAATTCTATAACCAATGATGGTCATCCACCGTTAGAGGCATCTGGATTAAAGTTACAAGAAAATTTGACGTTGATAGAGCAAAGCTTAGAACGGATGGAAAAAAAAGTGCTTTACCACCGCCTTTAGTTAACCTAAAACACCTCCTAGGCAAAGGATTATCTGCGACTGCATCTTTATTTTCACCTGTTAGAGGATGTTTGAAAAGTCGGAAAAGGTGTAAAAAAGCTCTCTCAGTATAAGCTGTGAATAGATAATAAACAGTACCGAGAGAGTGACATGAGTAAAGCATATCCCAGCAACC
>NZ_JACJSI010000321.1 GCF_014698065.1 Nostoc flagelliforme FACHB-838 | reverse complement strand
TTGCTTCCAATACACCAGCTTTTATTACAAATACAAGGCATTCGGAATCAGATTCAAATAATACTTATGTACTAGTAATTGGCGCTCGCATTGTGCCAGTTGCGTAAGTCCTGAAATTCTTCCCTCAACCCCGAATCATCGAAGACTAATGTATGCGGTACTTTTACACTTTTTGCCCCGACATTATGAATTAAATCATTCCATAATTGTTTTTCGGATTTGGGAGATGGCAATAAACCCATCTCTGATAATATCTGTTGATGTCGTAGAGAAACATTTATCGCTTTCTCAAGAATCTGTATTAAATTTTTCTTTGTTAATTCAGTTGCCCCCGTTGGCGTAAATCGACGCTGTAAGAAATTCGCAAGCTTCACAATGGCTCTATCTACAGCGTCTCCTCCCTCAGTCCCTCCAGGTCTAATCGTGAAAGTTGTATAAATATTCAATTTAATATTTTTACGTTGATGTTGGCGTGTCAGTTCTTGCTGCCGCGCTACTTGTCCCCAGTCTATAAATTCACTTTCAACAGATGCAGGGTTTATCAATCTATGTCGATACGCTTCAAATACTTCTGATTCATTACATAAAGAAGACCAGCGAAAAGTAAATTTTTCACCCCCAGGTATTTCTTTACACCCATTTTCAAAAGCTTTGGCAAGTGCTTCTACTTGTTCATCAGAATTAAATAATGGGTGAAACCCTATGCAACTGTAACCAAAAACTAGTTGTAATGTGTTATTTGTATCGCTTACTTGCTTTTTACTTAGTAAATATGCACCAATGCTGTAGCTACCTTTTTTTAATCTTACTAGAGTAGTTAGATCTAGTAAGTCTTCAAAAGGAATTATTTTTTTGTTTTTGTTTTTAATATTTACTTTTACCATGATTTAGGCACTTTTCTAGACCCGGCTCTTTTCTTATTCTGAGGTGAACAATATTTGACATAACCGCGAGTAAAGGTCGGAACACCTGGAAATACTCTTGACCAAAATAAATAAGGTCGTTTCCCAGATAAAACCAAAGCTGTAGCACTTACCCAAACACTTATTAAAATACTCCATATCATCCCTATACCGAATAGGAAAGCTATGAAAAAGCTTATTCCAAACGAAACTAAAGAAATTGCAAACTGAAAACCAATCAAAATCCCTATTGTTGCATTTTGACCTAATGATTGATTAACTTGTTTTATCTGTTGTTTCATAAAATAGGCAATAGAGAACAGGCAATAGGGAACAGAATTAAGGATGAGAAAGGAGTGACCAAAAAGGAGGACTGGGAAGGCTGGAAAACATTTTCTTCCCCTGCTCTTTTAAAAAGACGTTCATTAAGTGTGTTCCCTGTTCCCTGTTCCCTTTTAATTAACAAGCTGCTGTAACACCAGCAAACAAAATGTTTTGGGCGATGAATAGCACCAGTGTCACGAAAAAGATGCCGATGGGCTGTTGTACCATCTGCGTTACCTCTTGTCCGTCTCCCAGCGCATTAGCCACCTTCACACCAGACGCTACAAAGTAAACGAATAACATTACTGTAATTGCAGCGTTAATTACTCCGGGTAAGGCATTTATGGCGGCATTCCCTATAGCACCCGTAGTTCCAAACATACATGTTAGGGCTATTTGCGCTGGATCAAACAGGCCAAATGCATGTGCTGGCATCGTTTGACCAGCAACAATCAAAGTCACGCCGACAGCATATATCTGATGTTGGTATTTACGTCCTAATCTGCCTAAAGCTTTTACCACAATTTGGGATTGTGTTCGTTGCTTGGGTTGAAATTGATTAGATGTCAAGACAATCGCTCCTTTCTTCATAAATATAAAAATCACTTGGAAACTATTAACAGTTATCAGTTATCAGTAAAGAATGCCGAGAGGATGTGATAACTGTTTACTGTTAACTGTTCACTGATTTGCTCCTCTTTTTTTAAACTCACTCTCTATATCAGCTAAAGTATGTTCTCTAGCTAGAGAGCGAATTTCTTGAAGTACTGGAATGTGACACTCGTATAGTTTTGCATTGCCATTTAGCCCACCTGTCTTTCTATTGGTGAACTTCCTAAACTCTGGTAGATACTTACGAGCTATATCCAAATATGCTTGTAGTTGCCTTGCGGAAACCTTGGGACTCAACATTGCCGCAACTTCTTGTCTTGTTAGTTCTTCATATCGGCAGGATAACCTCCCTAAAATCATTCGTGCGAGAACTTCTTGGAACTTCTGACTACATATAAAAATACCCGCTTTCCTACGGGCGGGAAAGGGGCATTTGCCACGACATAAAATTATTTATAGATGAGTCGCAACTATTTTCTTTCCTTGACTTGACCATTTCTCGTCTAGAAGACAGCAAGCCACAAGAACAACGTTTTGCGGATTTCGATGTTTCTTTCCATCCCTGCACCAGCACCGAACGGTGTATTCACTTTCATATCCGAGGACAAATGCAAGTTGCTGATAGCTTAGTCCCCACTTTCTTTTAAACTCTATTGGCTGCATAGCACTTACTTGGATACTTGCATGATGAACTATTCTATATTTGTAGCATAATTAGTTAGTTAATTGTTAATGTCTCGTACTTAAAATATCAGAATATTTACCATCTTTATTTATCTTAACTATTCGATAAACAATATTCAATCTTGCTAGGTAAACTCTACTTATCTATAATAAAAACAATCATTGATATTACTCAAGACAATGTCAAATATAGATGCTCATTTTCATCAACTATTTCAACCCAAAAAACAAGCCAATCAAGACAACGAAAAAACGGCACTATTACCCAATCGTCTAACTCCCACCGATCAACAGATAAGAGATTGGCTGCAATCTCCTCAAATTAAACAGTGGCTTACCAAACTACTAATGGGCATACCGAATAATCTCAAGATAGAAGCGGTAAACACCCTAACCAAAAATGTTATACAAGATCCAGATAAAGACTGCCGTGTACAATTTGGCAGTTCAACCATTGGAGTTGACGTTTTGCGCTGGCAACTTTGGGCATCTTATCGATTGCCTTACGCCAGTACTATTAAAAGTCCAGATTGCCCTTACACCTTAAACAAGCATATAGACGGCGAGAACAAAAAACCTGCTTGACATTATTAGTCTGAGCTGCGATTTCCTTGCATATAAGTAGCTAAACAAAATTAATTACACAAAATTAAGCTATAAACCCCTTATCCACACTAGATCCTCATGTGTAAATAATTATGTGCGATTACTTATTCCCGGATAGCGATCGCAAAGATAATTTTTCCACGCTAGGCTTTACTTAAAGGGTTGTCCCCAAAGATTCCACATTTCTTTATTAAACGGACTGCGCCATTCTTGAATCATTGCTTGCTCTAATGCAAGACGCGCTTTTCTCTGGGTGGGGGCATCCCACCAAAAACCAATATTCACCGCAGTCTTGATGTCATAGCGGTGATTCATATCTTGGTAGCTGGCGACATAATCTTTACAATCGTGTGCATTTTTCCACCGTTTGTTACTTTGACACGTTTCACCAACATAAAGTAATAAATCAGCAGCAGAGTCAATTACAAAATACAGTGCAGCTTGACCAAAGCTGTCAGGCATTCGGTAAAAGGCCATTGATTGCAGTGGCAGGGTGAAAGGATCAATTCGTTCAGGGTCGCAGTGAGATGGTATACTAAAGACGGCTGATTGCTGGACTTTTGCCTAGGCAAAGGAAATTTTGCCTGTTAATCTCTTAGCGATTTTAAAAGTAAAGCTCCAACCCGTTTTTAGTATAAGCAGCCAATTGAGCGGGAGATTTTAATTTCACAAGTTGTTGACATCCTGGATGAGCACATCCTAAAAAAACATATCTATAGCAACACTTTGATGTTCACGTTTTTCCCTTAAAACCATAGGGACATGATGAATTGAGCAGAATACATCATCATCCTTCTCTTTTATATGAGCTTGAATTCTCTTAATTGTTGATTTCTGTACAGATTTCTCCTGAAATATTCTCGAAAAATTTATATACTTGATGTTTTACGAGTAGTCGATAACTACAAACTATTATGGAGATGATGATGAGTGATACCATTGCTGCCCCCAAAGAACGCACATTTGATGTTGAACAATTGGTTCGCTTTTCGCCTGACAAAGCAACCGTTACGGAAATAGTTATCACCAAACATTCCAGCATTGCTGTCTGGGGTGTGCATCCTGGTCAACAAGTACCTGCACATACTCACCGCGACGGACAAGATACCTGGATCATGATCAGGGGAGAATTGACCTATTATCTCGGCAACGGACAAAAGAAAATTATTTCTGCTGGACAGATTGATGTCGCTCAACCATCGCAGGTTCACGGGGCAGTCAATGAGGGAACCGAAGACGTGGTGTTTGTCTCCATCTATTCTGCCCCAACTCTCCAGGTCGTCCCCGCATCCCCATAGTTTGACCATTTAATGAAATTCAAAATTCAAAATGCAAAATTATTTCTTTAATTTTGAATTGTTTAATAAGGATGCAGAGCAACTAAATTTATTTATGGGGTTATAATTCTAAATTTTGAATTTTGAATTGGAGCGTTCGCGCAGCGTCTCGTAGAGAAGCGAGTTGACTAGAATACAGGATTACGCCTGCTATCACCATTAATATCAGAGTGACATTCCCAATTTCTATGCCACCAAGATTTTGCTACTTGATATCAACCTTTGCCTAAACCCGCTTCAATCATCAGGGCTAGCGTTTCGGCATTGAACCTAGTCAGCGCTTCTGCCAGTTCTTGAAAGTGGCGGTACTGTTCGTCAGCATACTCGCTAGGTTCTAGCTCCAAAAGTTCACAAAACTTCAAGTAATCAGTTTGCCAGTTAAACTCTCCAATGGCTGTAGCAAATCTTTCTGCCAAATCCCGCGATTCTTTACTTGCTGCACCGGGTCTTCCGTTGTGATTGTAGGTACTGCCACGTTCCGTCATATTTTGTTACGATATTGAGCTAACAGTATTTTTGTATTATTAGCGATTTTAGGCAGTTCCGCCCACACTAAGAAATGCTACTCAAACGAATGGTACATCGCACAATGGTACTAAGTTAAGCTGAAGGGTATGCAGGGTAAGGATGGAATGGCACGCTTGATAACGGCAAACCCATTATATATAAGGCTTTTGGGTGTGGGGTGTGGGGTGTGGCTGAGTGGGTGTAGTGAGTCAGAAATTTATTTGTATCCCCACTTATATTTACTTTTCTTGATTTTTCCCGAACCTGCAACCCTACCCCCAACACCCAGCCCAGACGAGCTTTCAGCTTTTCAAGCGTGCCATTCGGGTAAGGATGCTCCAGGAGCAGGGGGGCAGGGGCGCACAGTAGAAAATTCTCCTAATTGAGATTAAATATAAGCTAAGAGCAAGTCATGTAACAACCTTGCTTCTTTTGAGCTAGAAATGCTTTTTCAGTAAGCTTTCTAGATAATAAATTGTAAAAGTTGTTTCTTGACAGGCTCTAAACTACCTTCTCATCTTCTTAGCTACTTCGTTTAACCCTCCTTCTTTAACACAGGTTGCACCCTACAATCGAGCCAATTTCTGATAATCCCGTGTCTGACTGCTTAAAACTGCTGCCACATCCTTTGGTCACAGTTGAAAGATGCCAGTTTTTTTTGCGCCCTGTATTGCTCATGTTCACGTATCATCTAGGTAAACTTGGACTGCCCACGCCTATTAAATCATGTAATTCGTCATGATGAATTACCTTGATGCTATCTTCGCCAAATGTGTCAACGCATTCTTCAAGCGATGGCTTTTGTGAAGAGATGTTACTGCCAACGGCTACCATTGGCGATTGCAAATAAATATAGGCATTACCCTGCGGCAATTCCAGCATCAACCATCTTCGCCAGGCACTAAGTATTAAATATTCGCAGTGATTATGCTAGTTACTGAAAATACCCATACTGCTCATCTGCATAATCGCTCGGTTCCGTTTCTTGTAGTTCACCGACCCCTTCTCCTGTAAAGACGGACTCGCGTTCGGGGTAGAGAATAGGGAACAGGCAACAGTAGGATTGAAGCTCAAAGAAAAATTGCCTGTTCCCTTCTAACAGAGAAAACCCTTGGATTTGAAGCCCCCTTCTTTAGGACGAGCGTTTAGGTATAGTTCTAAATCCCCGGACAAAACCTTTTGTTGCCTATTCCCTATTCCCTTCTAAAAAATTTTAAATAGTCAACCCGCCAGTTAAATTCAGCAATCGCCGTTGCAAATCTTTTTCTTAATTCCCCACACTCAAAAATAGCACCTCCCTCTACTACAAGAAAGCCTGTGTATAAACGGCAATACTCGGAGGAAATACCCGGCTCTCAATTCGCAATGGATAGTCACTAACAGTATTGCTTGTATCAGCCCTCTGCGTATTATGAGTGTACTATACGCAAAAAATGAGAATTTTTTAGTTGTGAAACAGTGAGTTGAAATGACCATTTGGGAGGAAAATAAAAATCAGACACTATAAGACCAGACGAAACTACCATTGTGTCTGATTATTAAGGGAGTAATAAAAATGACGCTCTCTCTAGTTCACCTAACAGCGCATAGAAAGGCGATCGCTTCCTTGCCAGTAGCGCAGGCGGAGGCGAAGTTGATTGCGCTGTGGTTGGAGGGAAAAGCAGAGTCATCTATCATCTCTTATCGACGATACACTAGTAGTCTGCCAAGGTAACTTTGCTAAGTAAAACCTCTAATTGGTAAAATAGCCAAAAACGGGGTGTAACATGGCGAAAAAGTATATTGTTGACTTGAATGAAGATGAAG
>NZ_JACJSI010000320.1 GCF_014698065.1 Nostoc flagelliforme FACHB-838 | reverse complement strand
AATTACTGAGATGTATCTGCACGCTCGACCAACTGAAAGCAGCAGCTTGTATTTACCAGATGAAGACGAGTGGATACCCCCAAATTTAGAGAGTTAATTTTTCACCGAAAAGGATACTCGAAGTAAACTTTAGTATTTGTTGAACCTTGTTAATTACTCTGAGCCATTGCCAATATTTATCCACTGTTTTAACACGTATTTATATTAAGTATAAATTAGGCACTAGAGCTAGGATGACGTAAAAAGTCGCTTTAGTGCGATGGCGTAACCGCCATGAGTCGGTGGCGATCACGGAGCGTTTTCAAGCCGTTGGCAAATAATATCTGAATTTCCTCGTGGCTAAGAACTTTCGCTTTTCCGTGGCGATCTCGCTTCATTTGCCATACACCGTGATTTTCACCGCATTTTTCAGTTGACGCGGGACTTGCGAAAATCACCATTAAAAAATCTAATTTTCTGATGATTTCTGTCGTCTACGCCCTTATTGCTCAACCCTGGGTTAAAATCGCTAATAATACAAAACTACTACTAGCGCGATCAAATGACGGACAGTGGCAGCACCTACAATCACAACGGTAAACCCGCAACAGCAAATAAAGAATCGCGGGATTTGGCAGAAAAATTCGCTACGGCTATAGGTGAGTTCAACTGGCGGACTGACTATATTAAATTTTGTCAACTTTTGGAGCTAGAACCTAGCGAGTATGCTGACGAACAGTACCGCCACTTTCAGCAACTGGCAGAAGCACTTACTAGGTTCAATGCCGAAACGCTAGCCCTGATGATTGATGCTGGAATTGCCGCAGGGTAATGTCTACATTCATTTGCAATCGCCTTGCAAGGCGATTGCAGTAGCATCCTTCTAAAAGTGATCGCCACCGGCATAGCGAGTACGCCATCGCTTGAAGAATGCACTGACACATTTGGCGATGATAGCATCAAGGTAATTTATCATGACGAATTACACGATTTAATAAGCGTGTACAGTCCAATCTTACCTAGATGATACGTGAACATGAGCAATACAGGGCGGAAAAAAAAATTAGCATCTTTTAACTGCGATCAAATGTTGTGGGAGCAGTTTATCGCCTGTTGCAACTCGAAAGGCACAACAGCAACAGCCACGCTGCTCGAATTTATGGATCTCTACTTAGGCGATTCCCAAGATAAAATTGATGCAATAGGTGGTAACGATTTAGACGAACGCCTAGACTCAAAGATTAAGGCAAGTATAGAGAAGTACTTGGCTGTGAGTAATAAAAATCACAATACTCCAACTAATGAAACGATAAGAGCTATTTGCGAAAGACTTGATAAGCTCGAGTCAGAGTTTTCAAATGAATTTAATAGCAACCAAACCACAGCAATTGATAATCTCGCCAATTTAGAACAAAAAGTGGAGAAGATGTATGCCCGAATGACACAGTTGGCTGAGGCGATCATTAAAATACAAGACTATCTCAACAACCAACAAAAGCGGGGACAAAAATCGTACTACAATAATACATCCTTCAAAGCGCATACTCCTAGAATGCAACCGTTAACTGAAGAAGGTTTAGCCAAGAGACTTGGTGTAAGTGAGGAAACTGTACATAAGGAGCGAATTAAACTCCCCCCACCGCTTTTTGTAGCATGGTGTAAGAGCAAAGATAGAGCCGGGCTAGGGTGGGAATTTAACGAAAATACGGGATTTTATCAGCCAGCAAGTTAGTATTTTAATTAATTTCAACTTGTCGCGGCGAATGTGCGCTCTGCTGTTGCTGTTGCCAATTTTAATTTTTTAAAATGTGATTATTTCACAACCTTCAAGCAATTCGTTATAAACAGTTAGTTGTTGTGTTTTTAAGTGATTTGGTAGTGAATCATCATCAAAGGTCAAAGTAACAATATGAGTATTTTTGAGACTAAGAGATGATTTGCTGATATCGGTTATTGCCGCACTCATACCGCTTCGAGTACCGATTAGATACTTCACCGATTGCCCGATTTTTAACTGTGCTGCTGGAATAGCCATAGATTTTAAAAGTGTAAGTTAAACAGTAGTGCTTTGGATGCTCCCGGATCAAGCACGCACGCCCAGGCGATGGCGTAACCGCCCTTTCCGGTGGTGATCGCTAAATATTGCTTTTTATTTTGGTATTTCTCTTTAGCCTCAGCTTTTGTTGAGGCTTTTAATTGTTGAGAGAGAGCGTGCCATTCATTGGTTGCTCAACAATATTTAAGATAATTAATCGTTTCTACTTGTTGAGCAACTCTAAGTCCCAGGTATAAAATCCAATCTGCTCAGGGACTCTAAAGAATCGGCCTGTGCGATGACCCCGTGATAACTCATTCAATACCTTGTTTTTCACTTCTCTAATCTCAGCCGCAGTGAGTTCGCCATAGATTCCGTTGGTAATTTCTGAAACCCCGAAAACTTTACCCGAATTATTTTTTAGAAAAGTTGTTAGTGCATCAATTAAAAACTGACCCTGAAATTCTTCGAGCATTGGTATCTCTTTGGGCTGGGGCGGCAAAACTTGTTTCTTATTTTTGCCTTTGACTCTGGTGGACGAATTTTTCGTCTCAGGTTTTGGTAGCAAAGTTAAAGAGAGAGTATAATATCCCGGTGATCCTGGGACACTGAACCATTTGTTAGTTTCCCTGCCTTTAATGAGGGATGATTGAACTCTGTGTTTAAGCACTTTAAACACTTCTGGCTCTAATTCTCCATAGAGCATTTTGACAATAAAATCGATGTGAACAATTGTGCCAATGTGTTCTGCCAAAACCTGTTCAATAGCTTCCGGGCGAGACAGGGATTGAAAAATAGGCAGCATGGCCGTCTCGGTTCCATAGAGCGCTTGCTGTTGAGTTGATGTTTCTATGGGTGGCTCTAGGAGGAATGGACTATCTGTAGCTGCATCAGATTCTTCACCTGACCAAGCTTGTATGAGTGTGAATATGTTTTGTTGAGTGGAGTCTGACGGGTGGGTTGCGACTGTTGATGTATCCTGTGAATCGTCTAATAAAGGATGGGTAATAGGTTCAACATCGTCATCCACAAATTCCTCACTCAGGAATAAAAAGTTATTTCCCTTTTTAGAGGTGAATTCTTCATTATCATTATCCACCTCCTCAGTCGAAGTCCAGTTAGATAATAGAGCTTCTACATGAGTGAGATTTGCTTTAGCTAGGGTATATAATTTTTCGTAATCTTCTACAAGAGGCGCGTAGTAATCTCGCAATGCGAATAGTGACTCGATTGCTTTTTGGGGAGGTGATAAAGGAAAGGGGCTATTCATCAACTTTGGAGTTAACTATACGTTACGACACTCGTATAGTTATGAAACGATATCGAGTGAATTAGAAAAGAATTGACAGTTTTAGACCTATTGTAAAGTATTTGAGCAATCAGATATAGAGTGATGGCATAACCGCAAGAGCGTGGATGATGATGCTCCGCCCCACCGTAGGCATCGTTCTCGTTCTGGGGTATGCAATGCCAAATTTTTTAATGATGATCTGACATAGCCACTTGCTTTAGTGCTTACCTCAACGGATTATTGTCTGTTTGAGCCACTTCAAAAAGTGAGATGCTCCCCTTGCTTATATCAAGCTCTATTGAATAAGTTAGCTAGCCGATTATTAAGATTTATGCAAGGTTTATTTGTAGAGCTAGTTAGGTTTTTAAGGGATTTTTGATAACTAAATGGTATATTTCGGCTTTTTTGAAGGTCAGTTTGCTATAAGCTCAAATTACCACTTTATCATGGGCTAATACTTTTATTCTTTCCTATAACTAGCCGTAAAATCGTCTTAATTTGAACTCAATTTTCTTAGCCTAGCCTACAAGAAACAACTTGAGATTGTTTCTTGTTTCTATTCTTCATAACTGCACAATAATCTTAAAGTTTTTTTGATTTGTTTTTGTATAATTGAGCAGTTAGTTACTAATGCTACACACCTCCCTAAAAGATTAGGCGTATGAGTTCAGTCTAAAAATTGAGTTTGGTGAAGAAAAATGGTTGTACCCGTAAATGATCCATTTGCTAATAGTATTGTTTTAAACGGAACAGAATTTACTGTTTTCGGTAGTAATACAGGCGCGACAGGTGAATCCGGTGAACCGAACCATGCCCGAGTAAGTGTTTTTGACGATCCTGCTAATGCGGAATCAATATGGTGGACTTGGACTGCGCCAGAAAGTGGTTTAGTCTCTCTGGACACTTTTGGAAGTAATTACGATACTACTTTAGCCGTATATACAGGTGATTCTGTCAATAACCTTACAGAAATTGCCAGCAATGATGATTATTCAAGTCTTCAGAGTCAAGTAACTTTTAACGCTACAGCTGGTCAAACTTATCGCATAGCAGTCGATGGGTATGGTGCTGCTGACGGTGATATTACGCTGAATCTAAGAACAATCACTCTTCCCGAAGAATTGGGTGGGAAAAACTTGATTCCTCCGGATCTTCCAGATCGCGCTAAGGCTGCGGCCAATTCAGTCGTTTTCTTCCCGGACACGGCAAGAGCTGCCTATGATGCGGATAGCGTACCTAAAGGAGCAACGAATTTACGGTCTAATGTCTTTTCAACAGACGCAAATGCGAATGTTTTTAACTCGACACAAGTCCCGTGGACAAGTGTGGAAGGAAATATTGGTGATAATTCGGTGGATTCCTTGACAGGGCTAAGATTTCCGCTTTCCCCAGAAAATGATGTTGATTTCTACCAAGTTTCTGCCAGGGCAGGACAAACACTGACAATCGACATTGATAATGGCATAGGTGGTAACGGCTCATTTGACAGTGCAGTATGGCTGTTTAATTCCAAAAATGAGCTTCTGGCATTCAATGATGACTTCTTCCCTGAAGATCCTGGTAGTATATCGGTTTTGGATTCCTACCTGCAATATGGGGTTGAAAGCAGTGGACAGTACTATATTGCGGTAACTTCTTATGGCAACTTTTGGGATGGTAACTCCTGGACTTATTCTGGTAGTAGTACTGGTGACTATACCCTAAATGTCAACATAGGTTGATTTGTCTAGAAAGAATAACTCTAAAAAATCAAGGTCACTCTTTTTAGAGTATTAAAGTATGGACAATTCCCCGCTAGCTATACATTTGCAGAAATTGACCTAGAAATTTCACTCCTGGCTGGGTCAACTATCAAAAAGTTGCAAGTTGGTTGTTTCACGGAAATCATTCAATGGGGCAAGCGAGTATTCGTTCCAACTGGCGAAAAGGCTGCATCTGTTCTGGCGGTTGTGATTAAAATTCTTGCTTAAGGCTTTAGCCACTCTATCTAAAGAGTGGCTTATTTTTCTATTTTTCAGCTAGGTGAATGTAGCTAAATGAATCAGTCCTGCCGATGGAAGGGGGTTTACTGTAGTTAAATATGAGTGCAATTGCCGTAGATTTGCCTGATTTTTACGATTGCGTCTTCTTCCATTCGTCTACTGTTAAGCAAGTTTTCCCAGTGGGTATTAATCCTGTGGTTGCTGACACACCGAAATTTGTCAGCGCATAATTTTCTGTTTCTGCGTCCTTGAAGGCAAGTTCTACTACTGTTTGCTTCTCTTGTTTTGACAAAACTTCAACTTTCACATTCTCTGGCGTAGGAGTAGTGCCTGTCTTCTTGAGCATGAAATTTTTCACATTGTATAAGCCTTCTTCTCGCGGCTTCCCTAAATTTAAGCATCCTCTTGATTTCACAAATAGTCCTGTAGTCCAAAAATTACTTACAAAATCCTGTTTGTTAACAAACTGAACTCTATCCGCTCCCCACACATAGACAGGCTGGAAATACCCCTTAGTTCGAGGGATTTTGGTTTCGTTGCACCTTGTTCCGTTTTTGTACGGAGCGTTCCAGTCTCCGCATACCTTCCAGGTTATTCTATATAAGTTAGGTGTTTCTTCTACATATTGCCTTATTTGCTCCTGTACTTCCTTATCTTTTTGGTTTTGCACATCAGTTAACTTAGCCCCATAATCATTCTCTGCCTGAGCCACCTTGTCTCCTTCAGACTGGCAAGCCCCAGTACCCGCACTTATCAAAACAAGGGCTATAAGTAAACCTATTTTATTCATAAAAAAACTCCAACAATTAATACGCGAAATTAATTACCGATTTTCTTGTTTAAGCAATATCTAATTCTAAGAATGCTTGACTACAAGCTGCAAATATTATACATATTTGTTGCATATATGCAATCAAGTTTTAACAGTTTTTAGTCAGAGTTCTACCCTTCCACAGCCATCGGCAACTGAAATCACATAGAGGCAATAGACTTCTTGCAGAAGTGGGTTAAAGGGGAAAGGGGAAGGGGGAAAGGGGTAAGAAAAAACCTTTCCCCTTTAACATGAACTCTTTTCCGCAAGAGTGCAAAAGTCACTTTTGCAAGAGGTCTAATAACGCACAGAGCGTCCAGATATATCGTCACAGTACTGTTTGATACAGTTCACAGCCCTAATGGTAGGTGAGGTGATAGCGACCTCTCAATCTTCCTATAGCGCAGGATGATTTTGTGTTGCTACTTATTAAAAAGTAAATAAAAAATAGTACAGCAATTATGGAAAAAGAACAAGTCACTTGAGTACGGAAAAAAACAGTACTAAAGTTTCTTCATCTTTTAAGTAGGAATATGTCATAGATAAAAGAGCAAAGTTGAGAAAGAAATTGTGCGTGAGCATAATTGGCGTAAGTAACATCTAAATCAGCAATGAAAAAAATATGGACATTTTGGGAATTTGACCATACATTGGGTAGCGCGGTTCGAGTAATATCAACCC
>NZ_JACJSI010000032.1 GCF_014698065.1 Nostoc flagelliforme FACHB-838 | reverse complement strand
TTGTACAACCACTCATCTAAGGAAGCTGCTTCCCAAATTGGGTAGAAGTGCAAACCGATAGCGTTGGAGGAAGGAACAACTGCACCGGAGATGATGTTGTTTCCGTAGATCAATGAACCTGCAACTGGTTCACGGATACCATCGATATCTACTGGAGGAGCAGCGATGAAGGCGATTACGAAGCAGGCGGTAGCGGCTAGCAGGGTAGGAATCATGACTACGCCGAACCAACCGATGTAGATGCGGTTATTGGTGCTGGTGATCCATTCGCAGAATCGATCCCATACATTGGCGCTTGAGCGCTGTTGTAAGGTTGTTGTCATTGTTTTATAAGTGCGGTTAATTATGTATGATTTGGATAAGCAAATTTGCTTACCTATGTTTATTACATTAGAAGCAAAATTGAGATTTGTAAAGAAAAATTACATAGACGTTGATTATAAGAGTCATATCTTTTACTGATGAATCGCGTCTAGAGACGCAATTCATCTGGTTTTATCAACCAGGGGGCCAATCTAACTGCCGTCCTCCTAATATATGTAGATGTAAGTGATGGACTGTTTGACCGCCGTCATCACCAGTATTGATGACAACTCGATAACCATTTTTTAGTCCCGCTTCTTCGGCAATACGTTTGACGGTTAACAAAAGATGCCCCAGCAGAGCATGATCTCCAGATTCAGCATCAGCTAGTGTGGGAAGGGGTTTTTTGGGAATGACGAGGATGTGAACAGGCGCTTGGGGATGGATGTCTTTGAATGCCAGGGTCAAATTATCCTCATAAACAATATCTGCGGGAATTTCTCGACTAATGATTTTGCTGAAAATCGTTTCTGTTGTTTCACTCATGCCATATTTACCTACTCATCTCTTAGAGATTTTATATTAGAGAGATGAGTAAAAAGGATATAAGCGCAATACTGCTCGGTTAAAGGGAAAAGGGTAAGGGGGAAAGGTTTTAAATCCCTTACCCCTTACCCTTTCCTCAGCCCTCACGAGCATATTTTTGGTTTGGCAGACTACTAGCTTGTTACTGCTGATTTTTTTCCATTTCCGTTGCTGTTGACACTAGCAACAAATGAGGGTTGCTGCGAATCAGGAGTTGGTGACTCGCTTCGCAGTCCTTTACGGCGCGGGTTTTTAGGAACTCCTCCTGCCATACCGTACTCTACACTCCTTTTGCCATATCGAGTAGCAACTCCCATCAGCATGTGCTCTGCCATATCTCCCAACTCGCTTTCTGTTTGGAGCATTTCACTGTATAACTTATCTAGGTTGGAAAGGGCACTGTTGTAGGCATTTTCTTTACTTCGCATCCTTTCAATGAGAGTTGAGAAGGCAGGTAGGGTGAGTCCATTGCCTACATCTAAATTTGGATCAATTGAATTCATGCTAGCTGCACGAAGCACTGCTTTCTGTAAGACTGGAGAGCTTCTTTTTTTACGAGCCATGATATTACACCCTGTATTATTGTACTGTTGATATTCTTTACCTTAAATAACTTCAGTATTGAACAGCCTGAGAAAATTCCGGCAAATCTGCAATGGTTTTTGTTACATTAGCGATCGCTCTCATGAGTGCTGAAATTACTGAAAAAAGAAAGCATTTACAGCAAATGAGTTAGCAAACTGGAGTTTGCTTGCGGAAAACACCAAATATGAGTAAGCATTTACAGCAAATGAGTCAGCAAACTGGGGTTTGCTTGCGGAAAACACCAAAATGAGTAAGCATTTACAACAAATGAATCAGCAAACTGGGGTTTGCTTGTGGAAAACACCAAAATGAGTAAGCATTTACAGCAAATGAGTAAACAAACTGGAGTTTGCTTATTAAAATCGACAAATGACAATGTAGTGATATGAAGCTAGACAATTGCAGTAGGGAATGTCTCAATACAGTTCGGTTAAGGCAAGAGACGCGACATTCCCCAATTAAAATCGCTGACCTGTGGTAACTTCAAATCTAACTTCTCCTTGGTTACTAATTCCTAAGTCACCTCGAATCAGCCCAAAAGTTGAGTTCACTCGCAATCCTAAACCGTAACCAAAGCCACTTCCAGGTTTATCTCGCAGCACTCCTGGTTCTCCTAGCACGGTTTTGCCAGACCCAAAATCTGAGGCGAGGTCAGTAAAAAGAACTCCTCCTATTGACTGAAAAATTGGAAACCGATATTCCACAGAAGCTAAACCATAACTTCGACCACTGGCAACTTTTCCATAACCGTAACCTCTGACAGAATCTAATCCACCAATATTAAAAGCGTCGGCTGGTGGAAAGTCCCCAATAGTCGTGCCAATTTGTAAATTAATCGCTAACATTTCTGGATTATCAGTTGCTCTGCCATTACCTATCCAACCGACTGGTAAATACTGAATATAATCTCCTTGTAGGCGATTGCTGGAAATATTACCCAGTCCAATCGGAATCGCTTGCTCTGTGCTGAGGGTGAGGATTGAGCCTTGAGTCGGATTGTCTCGGCGATCGCGTTGATCTCTGGATACAGCAAAGGATAATGTAAATAAGTCATCAATGCCAGTACCGCTCACAGATAAAGGACTCCCTAATCTATCAACTTGTACAACGTCATAAGCTTGATCGCGTAGGCTAATTCTGGTATAATTAAGGCTAAGAGCTGTATTCCACTCATCAAAATCTCGCAAAAGTCCCACAGAACCGCCAAATCTTCCTTCACGAACTCTGTCACCGTTAGACAATTTAATATCTTCGTTGAAGGTTCCCGATATATTTCGACTACGAAAACCTCTGATGCTATAGCCTAAGCGGTTTGGTTCTTCAGAACGATAACGACTAGTAAATTGACCATTAAATTGGACATCTTTACCACTGATTTGCACAGTTGTATCTAATTTATCGTTAAGACCACTAATATTTTCATCTTTATAACCCACCCGGCCGTATAACCCAACATCTTCGTTACTACCCCCTCCAAAGATTAAAGAAGGGAAACCACGCTCTTTGATTTCATAAATAAGATTAACGCTCTTGTCATCTTCTTGTCGATAAACATTAACTTCATTAAATGACTCTAATCTCCTCAATCGTTGCAAGTCTGCTTCCAGTAAATCTTCACGGAATACCTGACCAGGTTTGAGTTTTAGTAGGCTAATTATAAAATCTTTTTGGGTACGCCCTTTGATCGGCTGACCTTTATCATCGAGCAACTGATCTTTGTTGTTAGTAAAACGAATTTCGATATCTTTGACAATTCGCTGGGAAAACTCGACAGACTGGCTATCTATTGGAGTTGAGCCTATATAATTACCATATTTGGCATACCCTGCCTCTATTTGTAACGTAGGTTCTGCTTTATCTTCAATAGAAGATTGCGAGTTTGCAATGGCTTCTAGATTTTGCCCACCTATTAACATTATTGCGATCGCAACTACAGCTATAGGACTTACGCATAAATAAAGTTTTACCATTACACCTTTTCTTCGGTAACTAACGTCAGACTAACCCATTCACCTTTCTCGTTGTAGCTGCGAATCATCCGTTGGCGCAGGTTTGGCTGGATTAACCAACCCACTTCCAGAAAAAATGATTGACGTAACTGCACCTTAAGAGGGGAAGTTGCAGAAGCACCATCTGGTAACATTAATACCTGCACCGACTTTTGGGGATTTTGATCAAAGAGAAGGATGGAGCCTTTGATGGTAGCAATTGAGGTAATTGTGTGTCCTGCAAAAGAGAGACTTTGAATTAATTGCCCAGCATCATCAAGTTGTAATTTTAAGGTTGTAGAGTAAGTATCAGGCGATCGCCAATCTGGATATATTGTCACTGCTTGACCTTGCCATTCTCCCAACAAGTCATTAATCTGCAAAGTTGGACGTTCTGCTGCTGGGGTTCCGGCTAAATGTTCTCGAATTAAGATTAGTTCCTTTAGCTGACCGGTCTTATCAAATAGTTGCACCAGACGCAAGCGGCGATTTTCATGAACAAAAGCAAGTTCTCCACCAAATTCGGAAAATGGCCCTAGCTGAATTAAACCTTCAGAAAACGAACCATTTTCAAAAAACAGCAGACCCCCTCCCACAGAACTAAATTCTCTAATCACATCTTGTCCCGAACGGCTCAGACTTAGACGCACTTTCTGGTTATTATTCAAATGTTCTAGGGAAAGACGGCTAGGAGTATCGTTCAAAAGTGTCCCTTGAGGGGAAAAATTGGTAAATGAACCTTCCCAAACACCGAGATTTTGCAAAAAACATTCCCATTGCGATTTCATAGCGATTTCTCCCTTTGTCTCCCCATCCCCTTATACCCAATGCCTAACCTTTAGCAAAACGTCTGACAGCAAATAAGCTTCCCATTAATCCTACACCTGCACCGAAACTCAAAAGAATCAAAGGCAATAATAAAATTTCTGCTGGAGTGAATTGCACCTTGTTGGTGATGGCTTGGATAAACTCAGGTTGATTGACTAGCAACTTACCGAGAAACTGTTGAATTACAGAAATAAAACTCCAAGCGATCGCACCACCAACTAAACCAAAAGCAATTCCTTGTAAAATAAACGGGAGGTAAATCCAAGCAGAAGTCGCTCCCACAAGTTGCATAATTTCAATTTCCTGGCGACGCGCCATGACAATCAGCCGAATTGTAGTAGTAGTGACTGCGATCGCTGTTAAAGTCAGAATAATTGTAATTGTTAAAGTAATCCAGTTCAAACCTTGGTGCAACTGGGCAATACGTTTGACTGCTTCATCGATATACTGCACCGTCTCAACTCCTGGTAACTTAGCCAACTGCGTTGCTAAATTTGGCACAACTTGAGAATTACGTGCTTTAACTTTCATTTCATCAACCAGAGGATTCTCACCTAGCTGCTGAGTAGCACCCTCAATATCAGAAATTCTCATTTCCTTAACTAACTTAGTCCAGGCTTCTTCTTTGGTAATGCTTCGTATCCCCGTCACCTCTGGCATTTTGACGATTAGTGCCTCAATACTTTCGATTCGCGTATTTGGTTCGAGGTAAACTGATACTTCTAGCTGGCTACCAAACTGATAAAGTAGTTTTTCGACTTGCCAAGAGGTTTGCAGACTCAAGCCAAATAAAAATAGTAATACCGTCACAGTACTTATCGCTGCCCAATTCATCCAACCTCCGCGCAGTAGACCGAGGAAAGTTTCTTTGAGTAGATAGTCAAGTTTCGTCAGAGATTTAAACACAAATTACCTCAAAATTAGAACTTATAGCTATTTTCAACCACATAGTAGGGTTGCAAGGTCTTACGCCCCTACGACAGATATGATGCAAATATATGAAAACTGCAACGCCAAGGCGCTAAGTTCATCTCTTGCGTCTTGGCGCTGATAACACCACTATTTATAGTCAATGGTGCAAACTTTGCCAATACATCAGCTTTTATCTCTTGCTACTTCCTTCTTGCTGTCTCGACTATTTACCTTATCTTTGTATTATTCACCATAGATACACTCACTGTTGCTTTTATAGTTATTGATAACAGTTGGCTACTATTGTGCTTTCTAAGCAATTTTACTGTTTTTATAACTGGCTTTTTAAAAGTAGAAAAATAGTTTAGTAATTTTACGATGTTTGATATCTGACAAGAGTTGTAACTTTAAAGAACAAACAAAAGTCATGAAAGGGAATTTGAATTATGAACTCATTAAATAAAGCCAACTTGGATAATCACTTATTAACCCAGATCCGATATCAGCTTGAGTCCGTAGAAATACATAATTATCATTTAGCCAAACTATTATGCAAACTAATTCCCTCCAATTGCCCTTTTGAAAGAACTATTACAGTTTTCGGTCGAACTCTCTTACAGATTCCCCCTTTGTGTAAGATTAACCCCCTCTATGAACAAATAGTTGGTCTTCGTTTTAAGTGTTTATTATATTTAGTCAATGAATGTGGTGAGGATGCGAAAAAATATTGTTAAATCTATGTTTGTATCAATAATAATAGATTGAAAAACATCTTTTTACTAAGATAAGTATTGTATAAAAATCTTAATTGCAATCAGACATGAATAAGAAATTGGCTGTTGAATAATAATTTATAATTCTGAATTAATGAGTGGATGGGGTATTCAGACCCACCAATCATTGAATACCACCAAATTTTCAATTTGGTGGTGCAAAAACTCCGATTATGCAAACGCTCTCTACGAGACGCTACGTGTAACTTGCTTCTCCAAAGGAGTAGCGGACTCGCTCTAAGAGGTTGTTTGAAAAGTAGTTGACTGTGATTTTAGGCACTCATTGATCCCCCCTAACCCCCCTTAAAAAGGGGGGAACCAGAGTCAAAGTCCCCCAATTTATCGGGGGATTTAGGGGGATCTAAACGTTTTGCTACCAACAAGAGGACTTTTCAAACATCCTCTAAGCATTCGCGCAGCGTCTCGCAGAAAAGTTAAGAGTTAAAGAAGAGAAATTTAAAGGTGATTTACCCATCATATTTAATGGGACAGACCATTAATAGTCCACCAAAGAAACTTTGCGGGGTTTATAGTAATGAAAATTAAGTTCTTTTCTCCCCCTGCTTCCCCTGCCTCCCCTGCCTCCCCTGCTCCCCCTGCCTTCACCCATCCATCATTTTTGGCTTGGCAGACTACTAGGTCTAACTGAGATTGATAGAATTAGAATAATCGGAATTTTCACCATCTAGCCATCAAGACTCATGCCCTCTGATATTGCTGTCGAGAAAAAAAAGTTAAAAAATCCACCTTTGGAGCTTCATTATTTAGGCGATCGCGTGCTGCGTCAAGCTGCAAAGCGAATTTCTAAAGTTGATGACGAACTCCGCCAAATAGTGCGCGAAATGCTGCAAACAATGTACAGCAAGGATGGCATTGGTTTGGCTGCACCCCAAGTAGGAATTCACAAACAACTAATTGTCATCGACCTAGAACCAGAGAACGCAGCTAATCAGCCCTTGGTGTTGATTAACCCCACTATTAAACAAGTCAGCCGCGACATCTCTGTTGCCCAAGAAGGATGCTTGAGTATTCCCAATGTATATCTAGATGTGAAGCGCCCCGAAGTTGTGGAAATTGCCTATAAAGACGAATACGGTCGTCCTCGGACATTAAAGGCTAATGACCTCTTGGGACGCTGCATTCAGCACGAGATGGATCACCTTAACGGCGTGGTATTTGTAGACCGTGTAGAAAACTCCTTGACTTTAGCCCAGGAGCTATCTAAGAATGGCTTCTCGTATCAAGCGGTGAAACCAATAGCATAGGGGACTAGTAGTGTATTTAACTCCAAAAAGCGGTTTATTTCTGGGTGGTTCTTGTGTAAGTGCGATCGCAGCTGTTGGTTCGATTTTTGAACTCAGTTACGGACAACCAGATTTTGGTTTCACAACCACGGCGATTATCCTGGGATTGAGCATTCCACTCACAGGATTATTTTTCTTTGCCGCAGTTAAGGATGCAAGGGCTAACATAAAATAAGCATCAGGTACATAAAAAAGGTAAGGGAATGAATAAAAAAGGCAAATTCATTCTTTTACCTTTTATTTTTGCTCCCCCTCTTCTACCGCCCCTAAAGCTTTTAGTGTTGCCTTCTGAGCTGCTGTTAAACCAATAGAGCCTGTAATGTCCATATCCTGGTATGGTTTGGGGATACTGAGAATTTTCAAACATTGACCTGTGTCTGGATTCCATATCCTCACAGTTTCGTCTTCACCACCACTAGCTAGGAATCGTCCATTGGGGCTGAATACGACTGACCATATCCTCTTAGTATGTCCTTGTAGCGTTTTAAGACATTTATTAGTGTTCACATCCCAGATTTTCAGCGTATTGTCATCACCAGCGCTGGCCAAAATGTAGCTAACTTTATCAGTTTCACTGGCGATTGTATAACCTTGAGGACTGAAAGCAACGGCTCGGACTTTATCGGTGTGTTCCTTCAAAGAAGGTTCTAGAGGTTCTGGGCTGTCATTGGTGTTAGCCTTCCATAATCTCACTGTATGGTCTTCACTGGCACTAGCTATCATTTGACCATCAAAACTGAATGTTACTGACCTTACCCAATTTGTGTGTCCTTTCAAAGGTTCTAAGGATTGACCACTGCTAAGGTTCCACAATTTCACTGTATGGTCTTCACTAGCACCAGCTAAAATGTCACCCTTGGGACTAAAGGCTACAAACCATATTCTGTTAGTGTCTTCTAACAAAGTTTTGAAACATTTACCAGTATTCACATCCCATAACTTTACTGTTTGGTCGTCACTAGCGCTAGCTAAGATATTACCTTGAGGACTGAAGGCAATTGACCATACCCAATTAGTATGTCCTTTTAAAGTTTTGAAACATTTACCAGTATTAGCATCCCATAACTTGATAGTTTGGTCATCACTGGCACTAGCTAGGATTTGGCCATTGGGACTGAAGGCGACCGATCGCACTCCGTTTGTATGACCCTTCAAAGTTTTAAGGCACTCACCAGTGTTTACATCCCACAGCTTAACTGTGTAGTCATCATTGGCACTGGCTAGGATTTGAGAATCGGGACTAAAAGCTACAGACCACACCCAATTAGTGTAACCCTTCAAAGTTCTCAAGCATCTACCAGTATCAGCATCCCATAACTTTACTGTTTGGTCATCACTGGTACTGGCAATTGTCTGATTTTGAGAACTGAAAGCTACTGACCAGATTCTATCTGTGTGTCCAGGCAAAGTTTTTAAACACTGACCAGTGTTTACATCCCACAGTCTAACTGTTTGGTCATCACTACCACTGACTATCATGTCCCCTTTAGGACTATAGTCTACTGACCATACCCAATTAGTGTGACCTTTCAAAATTTTCAGGCACTTCCCTGTGTCAGCATCCCACAGCCTAACCGTTTTGTCATCACTGGCGCTGGCAATTGTATGATCTTCAGGACTGAAAGCTACTGACCAGATTCTATCTGTATGCCCTAAAAGTGTTTTCAGACATTTACCACTCTTGACATCCCAAATTTTCACGGTTTGGTCTTTGCTACCAGTAACTAAAGTTGTACTATTGCGACTGAAAGCAACTGATCGTACCCCATTAATATGACCTTTTAAACTTTTGAGGCATTTACCGCTCTTGACATCCCAAATTATCACGGTTTGGTCTTCACTAGCACTAGCGATCGCCTCACCTTGAGAACTGAAATCTACTGACCAGATTCTATCTGTATGCCCTAACAGTGTTTTCAGGCATTCACCGCTCTGAACGTCCCAGATTTTCACTGTTTGGTCTTCACTGCCGCTAATTAAAGTTGTACCATTGGCATCAAAAGCAATTGACCAAACTTTATTATTGTGTCCTTGACACAGCAAAAGTTGTTGACCAGTAATAACTCGCCAGAGGCGAATCTCACCGTTAGCATCTCCTGTAGCTAAAAGTTGGCCATCTCGACTAAATGCTACTGACAGCACAGTGGCAAAGTTTTTTGCAAAGACAGACCGAGTTAGGTCGCTATGAGCGAAACTGACCTTATGTAGATTTACGTTCTGTAGATAGGCTTGCCTAATAGCTAGATGGCAGAAGTCATAACCAGTTAAATCAGTCTGTAATTGACACAGTAGATTGAGAACGTTACTCCCAGCATATCCAGGTTTGACAACAGATTTGTCTTGCAGGGGTTCCAGAATTTGAATTAGCTTGTCTTCAATATTTCTCTGAGTAATAAAAATACTGAGCAATCTTTTGATGATTGGCTTCAAAATTAGGCGAGTTTGAATATCTCTGACATAATCTTTGACAGTAGCTCCCATGAGAGCATGACTCATGAATAGTGCGATTTCACCTGTAGTAATTTCTTGACAAACCTGTTCAATTATGGTCTCTGTGATATACTCCATAACCACAGGTTGCAGGGTGAACAGTGCTGTGCTTTTTTCAATAAGCGATCGCCGCCGCAGTGATTCTAGTGCTTCCAGTAATTCTCTTTTTGCTAGGGGAGACACAATATCATCTAACAATTCTTCTAGCAAAACTGGCTCACGCTTGATTGCCAACCAGTAGATAATTTCTTTTTCTAGCTCCGAGGCCCGTTCAAACTGCTGGTCTAATAAATTACGAGTGTCACCAAAAATTATTTCTCCTTCAGCTAAAAAGGCAGCAATATTTCCACCAAATAATTCTCGGATTGTCTCAGAGACTAGCTTTAAAGCCAATGGATTGCCTGAATAATTCTTAACTAGTTTCGCCCAGTTTTGCGGCGATCCAGATAAACCTTTATCTTTGAGAATTTCTTGCCCTTCTGTTTCTCCTACACCAGGTAATGATATTGTTCTAACTGGTGATGCTTTGCCCTCTAAAGGTGCAAATTCTTTTGGTTTTTCGCGGCTAGTAATCAGCAAGCAGCTTTCATGAGGTTCTTCCCCTACCCGTCTCAGTAGTTGACCGTAACCTTCATATCCTTCTTGATAGTATCCGGCGCGAGGCTCTTGCGAAGAAGCTGCGCTCATGCCTGTTTGCAAAATTGTCTCTGCATTATCCAACACTATAAGACATCGCCGCTTTCGTAAATATTTAATCAGCACCGTGACTCTACCATTTACAGTTTCTGGTAAATTCGTTTCTTGCTCATCAGATAGAAATCGGATCAGATTCGCTAACATTTCTTGGATGGGTGGAGCATTGCGGAGAGTTCGCCAAACTAAGTAATCAAAATTCTCTTGAACTTCCTGTGCCAGTTTTACAGACAAAGCAGTTTTGCCAATTCCCCCCATGCCTAATAGTGCTACCAATCGACATTTATCATTGACAATCCACTGCTTAAGGTTAGACAGTTCTGTTCCCCGTCCGTAGAAGGCATCACTAATACTTGGTGCTTCGCCCCAATCTTGACGCTTGTTGGCAGTCACTTCTATAGTCTGCAAAGATGCTTTATATTCACTTTCAATAATTTGCTGTAACTTAGTGAGTTTACCTGGGCCACCGCTACTCACTTGGAATTTTTTGTAAACCTCACTCAATCTTTTACGTACCGCTTCGGCACTGACGCGCAATTCTTCAGCGATCGCATTTGGTGATTTTCCCTCAGCAGCATATATAAATACCTCTAGCTCACTGCTAGATAAGCGCCGCTCTTGGGCTAAAGCCAAAAGAAAATCTTCGGAAATCTGACTCATACTCACACTAAGACAAACTATATTCCCATATTACCTCACTAGGTGAGGAATTAAGCTGCTCAGAGTGACGCTTTAACTATTGTCTGGTAAGGAAATACGTTGTTGAGTCTGTATTTGTTAAATAATTTTCTCAGTTTCACTTGACCAGGTAACTAAGTTACCTTATAGTGTGTATAACGCAGGTAAGTCGGATAACTTAGTAAGTTTACGGTTGAATTAGTCAAACTTAGTGAGGACAAGGTAAAGGCAAAAGCTGGAACCGTTAATCAATTTTGAAAAGTAGGAATTGCATTTTAGGGGTTGATGCGCGTAGTGTGCGTTCTGCATCATCACGAGCATTGAGCATCTAATTTTAATTTCAAAATTATCTTTGCAATTCATTTAGAAGTTTACTTTCACCATTTGTAATACCAAAACCACTGTTGTTGGTATTCAAACTTGATTCAAGTTTGGTAGGACTGCTGCGTGCTTTGAGTAGCTATAAAGCAGGGCAAGTATTGACTCCTTTTTTAAGACGTCGAGGTAGCCCTAGCTGCTGCTTAGATTCAATCAAAACAGGGCAAAAACTATGAAAATCAATCTCAAAGATGATGAAAATCTCCTATTTAAGTGGTTTTGTCAAGGACTCAAGTATTTTCTGCTGACTCTGCTTGGTTTGGCGATCGCTCTTGTTTTATCTCACGTTTTTGGCGCTGCCTCAATAACTGGGATGCTGTTATCCACAAGTTTATGGATGTTCTTTGTGAAGATAGCAGTATCTCTGTTTTGTCTATTTGCGATCGCCATGATTGTTGAGTCTTGGAGTTGATGCTTTATCTAATCATCAGCCACAAGATTGTAATTTTAGGTTCGTAGTGAAGTTTAATCAGCTTTCTTGGGTTAAGTGCAAGTTAACCCAAGAACTTACCACTAGGAGATTCTATCATGTCAAACAACAGCAACATCTCTGGGGCAGGAGAAACACTTTCACCGCTTTTAGTCATTTTAGTGGCAGGGTCAATCTCTTTAGCGATCGTTAACAAAGCTAATCACCCAGCATATTTTGACATCGTTAAAATAGCTATGGTCTACAGTTTTGGCTCAATCAAGTCTCAAGGAAAAAGTAAACATTCCAATAACCAGGATGGGGTAGATAAGGATGAGTTGAAATAGCAGACATAACCACTATCTGTGAAAGCAGTAAAAAAGACCTGTTTTTTACAGATAGTCTGCCAAGGTGAGTTGCAGATTATAATTTGCTTCTAAAATAGAAGAATGCTGTCAACTCCCACTCAACTACTGCGACTGTCTCAAGGACAACTAAATTTACTAGAAGCTTGTCCGCGTAAATTTCAACATATCTACCTAGAAAAACTCAATTCTCCCTCAAATCCAGAACAAGAAGAACGGCTAACTTTGGGTAGTCGCTTTCACTTGCTAATGCAGCAGCGAGAAATGGGTTTGCCAATTGATAGTTTCCTACAAGCAGATGCTCAACTGCAAAGCTGGATGCTATCTTTTGCTGATGCAGCCCCAGAAATTTTAACGGCTGCATCTGATAATCAAACTTTCCGTGAAAGTGAACACTACCGCACTCTGCAACTTCAAGACTATTTGCTGACGGTTGTCTATGATTTATTGATTGCAGATAACCAACAAGCACAAATTCTCGACTGGAAAACTTATCCTAAACCACCGAACAAACGCAAGTTAGAATCCAACTGGCAAACACGGCTTTATCTATATGTATTGGCAGAAACTAGCGACTATTTGCCAGAAAAGATTTCTATGACTTATTGGTTTGTCCAATCTGAAGGCAAACCCCAAAATATTAAATTTAATTACAATACGGCTCAACATACACAAACAGCTAAAAAACTTAATCAACTGTTAGTCCAGTTAACTAATTGGCTGGAAAATTACCAAAATAACCAGCAGTTTCCCCAAGTTGGGGAAGGTAGTAAAAACTGTGATTACTGTCAGTTTGCTAAACGGTGCGATCGCACACAAGCAATTGAAGAAGTAGTGAATGACTCATTGCCAAGCCTTGATAATATTGAAGAAGTCTCGCTTAATACCAATTCTTTCTGAAGCTGCATAGAACTCAATCCCCCTTAAAAAGGGGGGAATTCAAAGTCCCCCTTTTTAAGGGGGATTTAGGGGGATCAAGATATGTGCAACTTCACATTAAATTGGTATAACCCTCTAAATTAGAGGATGTTTGTAAAATCCCATAGAGGTATAAAGAAGTTATGACTTTTAAATTTATATAAAATTATGTCAAGCTTTGACGGAACTGAAGCAATTTATGTACGCGAATTAGGAATTGATGACATTGCTGCCGTTTACCACTTGGGAGAAGGCTTATTTACCAGTGATTTATACCCTTATTTATACCGCACCTGGGACGAATGGGAGGTGATTGGACTTTACAACACCGATCCAGGATATTGTCTTGTAGCTGAAACAGACGGGGAATTAGCAGGATTTATTTTGGGAACCATCATCACCAAAGCATCTTGGACTTATGGATATATTTTATGGCTAGGAGTTAGTCCGAACTATCAGCGTCGGGGAGTAGCAGACAAGTTGGTTGATAAAGTCGTCGCCCGGATGATTGAAGATGGGGCGCGGTTCATGTTAGTAGACACTGACCCCACCAATACTTCAGCATTAAAGTTTTTTAACCGCAAAGGTTTTGGTAATACTCGCCAGCATATTTTCTTGTCGATGAATTTAAGCAAGCACGAATATTATGGCAGATTAATTGATTACGAACACCAAAAAGCTGAAAGAGCCGGTTACAAGCGATCGCGTCCAGCGATTCGTGCCCGTAAACCTGATAGTGTTGCTAATGAAGTCATCCTCAATCCTCTCGTGAAAGAATCTCAAATAGCTGAGGATTAATCTCCAATCTAATAAAAGTTAGGAGTAGTCCTTTCAAGGTGGGTAAAATTTTGGGATAATAATTTCTCTTTTCTCCGTGTTCTCTGCGCCTCTGTGGTTTAATAAATTACTTTTAAACCGCAGAGGCACAGAGAACGCAGAGAGAAAGCATAATGGCAATTATTAATTTTGAATTTAGAGCAAAGTGACGTAACTTATGTCTATAGAATTTGGGCGGGAAATCTGTGGCAATCTTGAGATTGCAGAATCGCGGGAATGGTTAGTTACTAATGGCATTGGTGGTTACGCCTCTGGGACTGTGGCTGGTTTATTGACCCGCCGCTATCACGGACTACTGGTAGCAGCATTGAAACCACCTCTGGGTCGTACATTAATGCTGGCAAAACTAGATGAAACTGTATTGTATGGCGTTAGCGCAGCTCCTCCGCAGGAGGCTCGCTCTTATTTTCTATACACCAATCGTTGGGCAGATGGTATTGTTAATCCCCACGGTTATAAACATATTGAACGTTTTTCTCTAGAAGGTACGATTCCCTTATGGGGTTTTGCTGTTGCCGATGCTTTATTAGAAAAACGGGTGTGGATGCAACAAGGTGCTAACACAACTTATGTGCAATATACTCTGCGTCGCGCTACCCAACCGCTAAAGTTGACGCTCAAAGCAATGGTCAATTACCGTGATTATCACAGCGACACCCAAAGCAATGATTGGCAGATGTCTGTTGAGCAGATGGAACAGGGAATTTGTGTAACTGCTTATCCGGGTGCTGCACCACTTTATATACTGAGCGATTGCGGTAGTGCATCTGTTGCCCACAATTGGTATTATGGCTTTGACTTGGCAGTTGAACGCTATCGGGGATTGAGAGATAAAGAAGACCACCTCCATGCTGCCACCTTTGAAGTTACACTGAATCCTGGGGAAGCAATCGCCTTTGTAGCCAGCACAGAAAAACAGCCAAATCTCAATGCTGAAGTTGCACTAAAGTTACGTCGCGCTCAAGAACAAAAGCTAACAGGACTTTGGAAAACTAATCTACCTCTCAAAACTAAGGAATCACCTAGCTGGATCAACCATCTAGTACTAGCTGCTGACCAGTTTATTGTCGATCGCTCATTGCCAGAAGACCCCAATGGTAAAACCATCATTGCTGGTTATCACTGGTTTAGCGACTGGGGACGCGACACGATGATTAGTCTACCTGGTTTGACAATTTCCACAGGTCGCCCAGAGGTAGCACGCTCAATTCTTCGCACCTTTGCCAGATACGTAGACCAGGGAATGCTGCCTAATCGCTTTCCTGATGCAGGTGAGCAACCAGAATATAATACAGTCGATGCCACTCTTTGGTACTTTGAAGCAGTCCGCTCTTACTACAACGCTACGGACGATGATACTTTGCTTGGTGAACTGTTTCCCATACTTGCAGACATCATTGATTGGCACTGTCGCGGTACACGCTACAACATCCACCTCGATCCAGCCGATGGCTTACTATATGCAGGCGTTGCTGGCGTACAACTCACCTGGATGGATGCCAAGATTGACGATTGGGTAGTTACGCCCCGAATTGGCAAACCGATTGAAATTAATGCGCTTTGGTATAATGCTTTACGAGCAATGGCAAAGTTTGCCCGTCACCTTGGTAAACCACATCAAGAATATGAGGCAATGGCAGACCGGGCTAAGTATAGATTTTCTCGCTTCTGGAATGAAGAGACAGGTTATTGCTATGACGTTTTAGATAGCCCTGATGGTGATGATGCGTTGTTGCGACCTAACCAAATATTTGCTGTGTCATTACCAGAAAGTCCGCTCACACCTGCCCAGCAAATGGGTGTGGTGGAAGCTTGCGGGCGATCGCTGCTGACTTCTTATGGGTTGCGTTCGCTTGCCCCCGCTTATCCCCAATATCAGGTAAAATACGGTGGCAATCACTATCAACGTGATGGAGCCTACCACCAGGGAACAGTTTGGGGTTGGTTGTTGGGGCCGTTCGTGTTAGCACACCTACGCGTCTACAAAAACCCTGAGCAGGCTCGTCAATTTTTGGAACCAATGGCTAATCATCTCACTGCACACGGTGTTGGCAGTCTCAGCGAAATTTTTGATGGAGATGCTCCGATGACTCCACGGGGATGCATTGCTCAAGCGTGGACAGTGGCAGAGGTTTTACGTGCTTGGTTGGCGACAGAGAGTTGATGCGGGGAATAACTTAGGATTTAAAAAGCGGTTTAATCATTATGCTGCGATCGCACTTTGGAATGGCGAAGATGCTATTTTCAAAAAAAGAATTTTTGGTCTAGAAGAATAAAGGAGCAATCGCTCTAACAGAAAAAAAGATAAAACAGAAAACATGATAAATTTTAAGATAATTCTCAGCAAAAATTAATTTAATTACTAGTAAATCCATTTAAATTATTATTAGAGGATAATTTGCCAAGATGAGAGAGCGATAAAAAATATATATCTCCCAATCTTTTCAAAATAGCTACACTTTTCACAATAGGGATGCAACAAAGGAAAGTTAAAATAAGCTATAACTAAAAATATAGCTATTGATAATAAATTTATATTTAATAGTCTAATTTCATTGATAAAGCCTTATCCCAACACATCAAGCGCAACCATAAAAGTGAAGCAAACCAGAAAAGTTTGGATTAATATAGACCCATTCTCCTTACAGTCACGCCTCACCGTTGGTATCACTTCATTCTCAGCCTTAGTATTAGGTAGCCTTGCTACATGGACTAGTTGGAAAATGCAGCAGATTTTAGTTGATAGTCATAAATATAATATAGAACAGATTGCCAAGCGTTTGCCGCAAGATGTGCAAATTTATAGTGAGATGATGCAACCTGAAACTGGTCTGCAAAAGGCTATTAATAATTTGGCAAATACTAACATATTATTATGGCTAAAAAGTCCTGATCATAAAATTTTAGTAAAATCTGCCACTTTAAATTTATTATCTAATCCTACGGTAGATGAATTAATGTCTCTTACTAAAATGCCGATTAAACCACAAGTTTACAAAGTGAATCAAAGCTACTTTGTTTTATGTGGTAGTTCTGTGAAAGTGGAGGGAAAGTTACTGGGTGAGTTATTTGTAGTCAAGGATATTACCCGCGAACAGAAAATGTTTGTGGCAATGGTGCAGAGTTTAAGTATTATAAGTGTTTTGGCAATTATTGTTTTAACTGCTGCGATCGCATTTTATATTAAACGTTCTCTGCAACCTCTACGCCAGTTAAATCAAATGACTTCTGTGATTTCTGCTGAAGATTTAGGAAAAGCACAGCTATATCTTGATAATGCACCGAGTGAAGTTAAAGAACTAGCTCAAACCTTAACCATGCTGTTATCACGTCTTTCGCAATCATGGGAGCAAGAACGAGAATTTGTAAGTAATGTTTCTCACGAATTACGCACACCATTGACAATTGTACATGGTTATTTGCAAAGCGTCTTGCGAAGACAAAATAACTTAACCCCAACCCAACAAGAAGCTTTAGAAACTGCGGCATCGGAAGCTGAACGCACCATCAGGCTACTACAAGATTTACTTGATTTAGCACGAGCAGATAGCGGTTACTTATACTTTCAAATGAAATCTTATGTGCTGAATGACTTGGTTGAAGAAGTTGTAATAATGGCAGAAAAGTATAGCGATCGCACAATTACAATTGAGTCAAAAATTTATCCAATTGAGATCAAAGCAGACTACAGCCGTCTAAAACAAGTATTATTAAATTTAATTGATAATGCTGTCAAGTATTCTGAACCTGACACACCCATAACTTTTAAGTTAAATCAGCTTCAAGACAAAGCAATTATTCAAGTTTGTGACCAAGGTTATGGCATTCCTTTACAACAGCAAGCACGGATATTTGAGAGATTTTACCGTGTAGATGAATCTCGCTCTCATACCACTGGGGGTTGTGGTTTAGGTTTATCTATTGTTAAGACACTTGTAGAAGGTATGGGGGGTAGTGTAAGTGTACAATCCAAATTAGGGGAAGGGAGTATGTTTACAATTAGTTTACCTACATATAGCAGTTCTATTTGATTTGTGAAGATTGAACTGAGGGCTGTGCTGAAATTAGTATTCTGACATTACGTGCTTTAGGAGCAAAAATTATGACAGCACATATCCTTTTGGTGGAAGATGAAGTTAAACTAGCGCGATTTGTCGAGTTAGAACTTAGTAGCGAAGGATACAAAGTAAGTGTAGCTCATGATGGCATTGCTGGTCTAACTTTAGCGCGAGACTCATCACCAGATTTAGCAATTCTGGATTGGATGCTACCAGGCTTGACGGGTTTGGAAATTTGTCGCCGTTTGCGGACAACAGGGAGTACAGTACCAGTAATTTTGTTGACAGCAAAAGACGAAGTGAGCGATCGCGTGGCAGGATTAGATGCAGGAGCTGATGATTATGTAGTTAAGCCCTTCAGCATTGAGGAACTACTAGCTAGAATTCGCGCTCATCTCCGTCGCACTCAAGAAACAGACGAAGATGTATTGCAATTTGAAGATTTAAGCTTAAATCGCCGCACCCGTGAAGTATTTCGGGTAAAACGAAGCATTGAGTTAACAGCAAAAGAGTTTGATTTATTAGAATATCTCCTTTCACATCCCCGTCAAGTATTTACGAGAGACCAAATTTTAGAGAAAGTTTGGGGTTACGATTTCATGGGTGATTCTAATATTATTGAGGTTTATATTCGTTATTTACGACTCAAGTTAGAAGAAAATAATGAAAAGCGTTTGATTCATACAATCCGTGGTGTAGGCTATGCACTGCGAGAGTAATCGTAATGACTTGGTGATTTCAACAAAAAGCAACATAGTTAAAGACAGAAGAGGATCATGAAGAAAAAATGGGCTGTAAAACGACTGACAGTAAATCTCACAACCGAGGAAATGAATAAACTTGAATGTTACTGTGCTTTGACAGGAAGGCCAGCAACAGATGTCATTCGAGAATTGCTCCGAACTCTTGAGGTTGAGAATGCTGAAAACTCTGAAACGGGAACAGCAGACTCTACAATAACTGTTGGCAGTGGGCCAAAATCACACTAACTATCCACTCGAATATCTCAGAAATCTGCTACCCTGATTTGCCGAGAGATAGGATTAAAGACAATATGCTTGGGTAAAAGCTTGCTCTAATTCCCTTCTTCTTAAGTAGGGGATTAAAGCAATCCTTTTTAATCTTGCCTAAAATAAACAATTCTTAATAAACATATTTTTTGGAGATTTAAGCGACTCTGCGGCGATTTTGTGAATTGACGCTTTGTTTGGGGCAAGATTGGTGGAAGCACCTTGGTAAATTTGAGCCAAGGCAATTCCGAACAGTTGGACTGGGGAACCATGCTATCAAGCGCTGTTGGGCTAATTTCAGCTTTACGTTCTGCCGAAAACACTCGTATTGTACAAGTTCCCTAGAGTGTTTATATAGCGGTTCTCGTCTGGATGCAATACACAATAGGACACAGCATTGCTGTGCCCCTAGAAATAGTCTGTATTCTATGCAATTGAGAACCGCTATATTTTGTGCCTAGAGGCTTTTATTCAATTGTGTCTACTCGTTAATCTAATCCTTCCCCAATAAAGAGTAAATTTTAATTTATTACTCCTGAAAGCGGATGCAATATTGTTAAGTGAAAACTATGCCTGGTTTCAGTTTTCAAATACCGTTCTTGTAAAGGTTGCCACTGCTGCCACGATTTGTAACGATTTTCAGTTAACAAATTAGCAAAGGTGGGCAACTCAGTCTGAATTTCTGACTTGAAAACATCTGTCAGCCAGTCAGTTAATACCGCACTATCTTGCATCATACCCAAAATTTCTTGGATATTTTTCACTTCTGTAATATAAGCTGCATAAGACTCACCATATAAGTCAGTAAATAACTCCATCTGGTAGCGTATGCGTTTAGCTTCTTTTCGCAAACTATGAAGAGTTGTACCTTCTGTTGTCAATTTTTGCTCTATTTTTTCTGGTTCCCAGTTTTTCTGGATTGTAATTTCTGAGTCCACAAATTGGGTGCCAACTAGCCAACCAGGATGCAATAAGAAGTTACTTAACTCTGGTAAGAGTAAGTCTGGTAGTACTTGCTGAATGTTAACAGATGCCAAAGGTTTATAACTCGGTTTCTCTAACCACTTGTCCAATGAATCTTTTAGAGACTTGTAAGATTCATCTTTTAACGTTTTCTGTACACTCGATAGTACATCTTCACGTTGTTTAGCTAAAGCTGTGAAAGCTGTTTGCAAAGAGTCCTGTTCTTTGCGAGGTAAATTTGGTTTGTAATCGTTTTTCAAACTTTCTTTGAGTACATCCAAATCTCGCAGACTACCAAGACGACGGGCTATTTTACCGATATTTTTATCGCTGATCGGTTTCGGCACATCTACCGCCACCCCAAAGCGAGTTACCGCTGTCCGTAGGCGGCGCATTCCCACTCGCATTTGGTGTAGTGCTTCTGGATCTTCGTCTTTTTTTACTGATTTTTCCCACTTCAAGGTTTTCTTAAAGTGTTTTTCGATCGCTTGGTAGGCGTAGTCACCGAGAGTTTTTATTGTAGGTTGTGTGGCTAATTTCATAATTTATCTTTGATGGCTACCTCATAAGGTTATTGCATAATAACATTAGTTAAAAAGTTGTATCTAATTTTGATATTTTTTATTTGATGGATATTATCAAGTATGCTTATAAGCATTAACACTTGCATCCTCTTTTAGAAATACCTAATATCTATCAAAGGTTTAAAAAGCAAATTTACTCTGGCGATTTTATATGATAGGATAGCTTTTAAAAATTATTTAACATGATATATTAAGTTATGTATTATGATAGCATTAATAATCTTTTCCTGCAACCATAAAAAAATGCCAAATTCAACTTTGCTCAATCAAGTTTTATTGACTTTTGTAGATAATTTTAAAGAACATAGAGAAGATTTATCAGCGTTGCTGCTAACACATCAAAAGTATTTATGGTTGGGGTCAGATGAAACCTCAACTATTGAGCGTCTCTCTTTGTTTTATAATGACAAGTTTACAGAACATCAGCAATTTAGGGTATCAGATTTTATCAGCTTACCTGCACCAGAAGAGGAAGAAATTGATATAGAAGGGCTTGCTTATACTGATTATTACCTATGGTTTGTTGGTTCTCACAGCTACAAACGCAAAAAACCTAAACCGGAAAAACCAGATCCCAAAAATTTTAAAAGACTCGCAAAAGTTGAATCAGAACCTAACCGTTACCTCTTAGGACGGATTCCGATGATAGATGGTAAGTTATTTTCATCTTGCCCACACCCCCAAAATCCAGATGTGCAATTGAATGCCGCTAAATTAGAGGTCATGAATCAGGGTAATTTGCTGACGACAGCTTTAGCAGATGACGCTCATTTAGGCTTGTTTATTAAGGCAGAAATTCCTGGCAAGGATAATGGTTTTGATATTGAAGGAATAGGCATTTATCAAAACCGCATTTTTTTAGGTTTGCGCGGCCCTGTTTTGCGGGGTTGGGCTGTGGTGCTGGAAATAGAGTTAGAAGATTCTACTCCCGGACTTTTGAGACTAAAGCAAATTGGAGAAGCGCAGGAGTTATATAAAAAGCATTTTATTTGGTTGAATGGTTTGGGAATTCGGGATTTGCATATAGATGACAAAGATTTGTTGATTTTAGCCGGGCCAACAATGGATTTAGATGGCCCCGTGCAAGTGTATCGCTGGATAAATGGGGTGGATTCACAAGAAAACGTCTTCAGCAATCCAGATTTTGTGCAAGATATTCCCTATGGAAATCGGGAAGAACACGCTGAGGGAATGACACTGTTTCAAGATGTAGCTGGTATACCTTCAATATTGGTGGTTTATGACTCTCCGGCAAAAACGAGGCTGGTAGGTGATGATAGTGTAATCGCCGATGTGTTTAAGCTGCGCTAAAATCAATTTTGGATTTTGGATTTTAGATTTTGGATTAGTTGAGAAAGTTTGATAGGCAATCTTAAAGGTTAGTAGAGATTGCCTGTACAGGACAGGTGGGTATACACTGTTCACAGACGATACAGCGCGATCGCGTGAATGTCAATTTGTACGTCTCTGGGTGGAGAGTCAGGGCTTCGGTAGGACAAACCCCAGTACACAAACCACAGTGGACACACACATCCTCGTCGATCGTAATTTCGCCTAACGTATGAGAAACATTAACATTGCGTGATCGCATCCACTCAATCGCTGCATCTAATTGATCGATATCTCCCGATAGTTCCACTACCAGTTTGCCAATTTGATTTGGGGCAACTTGGGCACGGATAATATTGGCGGCGACGTTGAACTCTTTGGCCAGTACGTAAGTAACTGGCATTTGCACGGCGCGTTTTGGGAAGGTGAGTGTTACTCGTTTTTTCACAGGTTTAGCAGAGAGTTATTTCTGTTGTAGCGTATTGAAAGTTTTATGATTGATATTAATTAATGTTGCAATTTAATTTGATTGCTTGTTATCGGTTGTATCCATTTTAATTTGGAAAGCTTTTAACATGAAAATTTTAGTTGTAGAAGACGACGAGTTAAGTGTATATTCACTCACCGCCGTTTTGACTCAGCAAAACTATGCCGTTGAAGTTGCCACTGATGGCGATGCCGCTTGGAATCTTATTCAAACTTACGATTATGATTTAATTCTGCTGGATATAGTGTTGCCCAAGCTGGATGGTATCAGTCTTTGTCGGAGAATCCGGTCTAGTGGTCTGCAAATGCCAATATTATTATTGACAGGGCGCGAAAGTGGTCATGATAAAGCAATCGGATTAGATGCTGGCGCAGATGACTATGTAGTTAAACCCTTTGACGCAGAGGAGTTAATTGCTCGTGTCAGAGCGCTATTGCGTCGCCAAGGTGTAACCTCGCAACCTGTGCTGAAGTATGGTAAGTTGCAGCTAGACCCTAGTAGCTGTGAAGTGATCTATGATGGCAATCTGCTGCCACTTACTCCAAAAGAGTATGCTCTGTTAGAAATATTCTTGCGAAATAGTCGCCGAGTATTTAGCTGCGGCATGATTTTAGAACATCTTTGGTCTTATGAAGATACTCCACAAGAAGAAGCTGTTCGTACTCATATTAAAGGATTACGACATAAACTCAAAGCTGTAGGAGCGCCCAGTGATTTGGTTGAAACCGTTTATGGTATCGGCTATCGGCTGAAACCACTGCAAGAGGGGCAGAGGGACAGGAAGAAATTAAATCAGGCAAAATCCACAGTTGCCAATTTGAAATCACAGCAGCAAACATTAATGGTAGTTGGGGAAATTTGGCAACGATTTCAAGGGCGAGTAGACGAGCAGGTGAGGGTGCTGGAGGAAGCGATCGCAACTTTAAACCAAAATAGTTTAAATTCAGAATTGCGATCGCTTGCAGTCAAAGAAGCGCATACCTTGGCGGGATCTTTAGGTACTTTTGGCTTACCTATTGGCTCAAAATTGGCACGCGATATAGAACGGCTGCTGAGTTCTAGTCAAACCTTGACTAAATCTGAAATTAGCAACCTCGAAAGTTGGGTAAACTTATTGCGTCGGGAAATTCAGGGAAACAACGCAGCGGCAATATCTGCATCACCAACTCCACAGGTATTAGAAATCACACAGACGCTGCAAAATGACCCCGATGCAGAAACTAAAATATTGGTTGTGGACGATGATCCGCAAATCCAGGCATTATTGCAAACCTTACTTCATCCTTGGGGATTGAAGGCGATCGCTCTTGAAGATCCGCGTCAGTTCTGGGAAACCTTGGAAGCATTTGCACCAGATATGCTGATTTTGGATGTGGAGTTACCCTATACAAAGGGTATAGAAATTTGCAAGTTAGTACGCAACGAGCCGCACTGGAGTGAGTTACCCATCTTATTTCTCACTGTGCATAGCGATGCTGAGATGGTAAATCAGGTATTTAGCGTTGGTGCTGATGACTTTGTAAGCAAGCCAATTGTCGGGCCAGAACTAGTAACCCGAATCGTAAATCGTTTAGAACGGGTGAAATTGCGGCAGCGCGTGGCGCAAGGGGGTAGGGCGGTAGGGGAAGAGGGAGCAGGGAAGGCAGAGGGAGTAAACTTTTCCTCATCCCACAATTTACGAGCTATCAACGAATTGGAGTTGAGAGTGGCAGAGCGCACCGCCGAGTTAATTAGGGTGAATGAACAGTTGCAGTCACAACTAGACGAGCGTTAGCGCACACAAGAAGAATTACGGTTCTCTCAAGCCCGATTTGCACGGATTTTAGATATTGCTGATGATGCAATTATTTCCATCAACGGATTCCAAAATATCACCTTGTTTAATCAAGGAGCAGAGAAGATTTTCGGCTACTCTGCCCAGGAAGTAATTGGAAAGGGCCTTGATTTACTCTTACCGCAGCGTTTTTTTCAAATGCATCGTCAACATGTAGTTGATTTTGGCCAATCTCCTAATGTTGCCCGCCGGATGGGAGAACGGCGTGAAATCTATGGCCGACGCAAGGATGGTGCTGAGTTTCCGGCGGAGGCTTCCATTTCTAAAATAGATATGGGTGAGGAAATATTTTATACGGTTATCTTACGAGACATCACAGAACGAAAGCAAATCGAACGGATGAAAGATGAATTTGTCTCTGTTGTTAGTCATGAACTCCGCACACCTTTAACTTCAATTTACGGCTCTCTAGGAATGCTAGCCAGTGGCTTGCTACCGACAGACTCAGAGCAAGCAAAACGCCTGCTGCAAATTGCTACTGATAGCAGCGAACGTCTAGTACGTTTAATCAACGACATTCTAGACATTGAGCGGATCGAATCGGGTAAGGCGAAGATGGAACCAGAAATCTGCAATATCCTTGATCTAATCACTCAAGCTGTAAATGTTATGCAGCCTCTCGCTGACAAAGCAGAAATAAAATTATCTATATCTGCCCTATCCATTCAAGTATTGGCTGATTGCGATCGCATTGTCCAAACCTTAACTAATCTACTGAGTAACGCCATTAAATTTTCGTCTGCTGGATCTGCGGTTTGGTTAGGGGCACAACAACAAGGGAATGAAGTTTTGTTGACAGTCAAAGATACTGGACGCGGTATTCCAACAGAGAAACTTGAGAGTATCTTTGAGCGCTTTCAACAAGTTGACTCTTCAGATTCACGCAACCATGATGGTACTGGTTTAGGTTTGGCAATTTGTAAAAGCATTATGCAACAGCACGGCGGACGCATCTGGGCTGAAAGTACATTAGGCGAAGGTAGCACTTTTTACGTCACTTTGCCGTTGTTTGAGACTTTCCAAAATACTAATTTAGAAAACTCTTCCACCATTCCTGTGATTGATATTCGTTACGATGCACACGTAAATAGCCAATTAAGCCAAGATGCAGAATTTTTAACCAAAGGGCGTGTTACTACCGAGGAATTTGAACAACGGATGATGGAATTACTTCAGCAGATTCCCCTGAACCAACAAAAGGATAGCAGCGATGACAACAAAGCAAATTCTAGTGGTTGATAACGAGCAGTATATTCAAGAAGTTGCCAAGATTTGCTTGGAAACAGTCGCAGGCTGGAAAGTAGTAACAGCGAGTTCTGGTGAAGAAGGCATAATTAAAGCTGAAACTTACCAACCAGATGCAATTTTACTAGATGTGATGATGCCAGGAATGGATGGCATCACTACTTTTGAAAAGTTACAAGCCAATCCGTTAACCAAAGCGATTCCGGTAATTTTGTTAACTGCCAAAATCCAGGCTTCCGATCGCCGTCGCTATACCCAGATGGGAATGATCAGTGCGATCGCTAAACCATTCAATCCCCTAGAATTAGCTGCTGAAGTAGCTCTAGCCCTGGGCTGGAGTTTGGAAAAGTAAGCTAAACAGCCCCTTTGTATCATGTCCGGTTCATCAAGCTGAATAAAAAATGTTTGTGGATTTGGGTGTATTGGAGAAGTCAGTTCAAAGCTTTTTGGAATCGTTCTCGAAGTTGAACCGCTCTTATATCACTGCACTGAAAGATAAATATTGTTCCTAGTGATTGGGAATTAGCTAGACCGCCAGTTATTACCAATAATGCAGCTCAAGTTCTGAGGGCTATGGAGCTTATTTTATCTACGTTTTAGCTTTCATGTCGCCCCCTCAGGCTCAAGTTGTATATCAAAATGGTGTGAGCATCATTGCAGAAGTTAATAGAATTGTTTTTGCTCAGGCGATCGCAATCGTTCTGGCGCTCTCAGTGCTGATGAATCCTACACAGCATCTGCTGTTTTTACTCTCCCTAATACTGTAGTAGGAACATTCTATGTATTTGCTGTCACAGATAGCACAAATCAAGTTTTTGAACTAGATAATAACAATAATAGTAACTTTGACAATCAGGTTATTACTATCTCCTCTCGTCCAGCAGATTTGCTTGTTTCTAGTGTTACTACGCCAGAAACCGGAGAAAATAGTAAATCCCTGCGGATTAATTGGACAGTAATAAATCAAGGAATTGGTGACACGGCAGTTAATAGTTGGACAGATCGCATTATTGCTTCCAAAGATAATATTTTAGGCAATAGTGATGATATTGCATTACAAGACTTTAGCCGTAATGGGTTACTGAATGTAGGGGGAAGTTATTCTCGTAATGAATTAATAACCATTACTTTCAGCTTTGGTGGAGATTATAATCTTTTTGTTGTGACTGATTACAATCAAAATGTTTACGAAGCAACTCAAGAAAATAATAATAGCTCTGCGGCTATTCCTCTAGATGTAATTCGAAAAACTCCAGATTTACAAGTCACACAAATTAACGTTTCTACTACAGCTACGTCAGGGCAGCCCTTTACGGTTACTTGGAAAGTTGAAAATTTGGGTGAAAATACTATTAATTCTGACAATTGGTATGACGAAGTTTTCCTTTCCACTGACCAGATTTTAAATGAAGGAGATATTTATTTAGATAGAATTTATCAATCTCCTAGCCTTGCACCATCGAGTTTTTATCAATCTTCCGGCACCTTTACCTTACCTGCTGATATCCAAGGTAATTACTATGTTTTAGTTCGGACTGATAGCGGTAATTTTATTACCGAAGATGCTCTTGAAAATAACAATATTGGCGTAACAGTTAATCCCACTGTTATTACTCTTAGTAATGTTCCTGATTTAGTAATTAGTAACATCACAGTTCCAACTCAAGCTGTTCCTTCTTGGTTAAATTTTAATCCAGCGACTCGTACCTTTAACGGTATTCCAACCGCAGACAGTGCCGGAACCTTAAATGTAGTTGTAACTGCAACAGATACAGCGCAAGCAAGTGTCAGCAATGCCTTTAGCTTAACCATTCTTGAAAATCAATTGCTCGATAATCCTCCAACTGTTAATCAACCCCTGTCTAACCTTACTGTCAACGAAGATGCAGTCAACACGATTATTGATCTAAGCAATATCTTCAGTGATGTAGACGGAGATGCGATCGCTAAAACTATCTTTGCGAACACCAACGCAGACTTAGTAACAGCAACTATTGTGGATAATCAACTAATCCTTGATTATCGAGGTTTAGTTACCCACCATCCATGCACATATAGCGGTAAATCGACAAAAATTAGAGTATCCGCCTCATTGAGTCGTAGCCAGAGGGTTTCCATGCAACCAAACCCGTCAATAATCCATTGGTCACTAACTAAAATTTGTTGATGGGCAAGCTTATAATCTTCATCTGAAACCAGCTTGCCTCCTGATTGAGATTTAATCTTGTCTAAGACGTAAAGCGGCAAACCAGTGATTTGAGATAATTTCTTGCTTAGAGTTGATTTCCTTCCCGCCTCCAGCGTTGCCAAACACAGCTACTTTTTTCATTGCCACTCTCCTTCTAGTGCAATCAAGTCAAAGTTAGCACAAGCTTTTCACGAAAAAATAAAGGTTTTATTTGTATTACAATTATACTACAAAATATGTTGGCAGAAGATTTGCACTACTCTACTTTGCTTTGCTGTAACCTATGCTATATCTACGCCATACGTCAGGGGGTAGTTCTTGAGGCTCAGTTGAACCTACGGTGTACACACAAGTATGACCAGCATCGGTTTCAATTCTAGTAGTTTCGTAACGTGCGTTATGGACACGCCGAAATAGCAAATGCGAACCCCGAAGTAACAAATGCGAACCTCGAAATAGCAAATGCGAACCTCAAAGTAACAAATGCGAACCCCGAAGTAACAAATGCGAACCCCGAAATAGCAAATGCGAACCCCGAAGTAGCAAATGCGAACCCCGAAGTAACAAATGCGAACCCGAAGTAACAAATGCGTTGGCGTAGTCCGCCGCAGGCATCGCCGTGATTGCAACAATTCGTCTGTATGTTTGTTGAGAGATGACAAATCCCTCTCAAGCCATAGATGTATTCTGTGTTGTGATAGAAGATTTCTTGCTCTTACTCCAGTAAGCTCTTATATATATTAGAAAAACTATAATTTTCCTGTGTTTTACCTAATTCCGGTTCCTTTAACTGAGAGACAAACAGATTTTAAGCTCATGTTGTTAGCAAATAAATAGCTTGTAAGAACAATAAAAAACATGGATAACACGAAAAAAGCTGATAGTACTAAAAATAATTTGGTTCACGATAAAAAAGGAACTGAAACTGATACGCATTCATCATCTAACGAACCCAAACAGTTAACTAAAACAATTAATATAGATGGTGAGCGTCCAGTTGATCCAAGTAACATCGAGATTAAGGAAACAATTAATATAGATGGTGAGCGCCCAATTGTGAAGGATGAAAACGATTATGATAAAACAATTAATATAGATGGTCAACGCCCGATTGGTAAGAGCGCTTTTCAAGAACATGATATGCTGAATGTAGACGGGAAGCGTCCAATTGACCCTAGTGATTTAGAGGTTGAAGCTGTTCTTGACATAGACGGTCAACGTCCGATCGCTGAGAGTAATTTTCAAGTTCAGGATACTCTAGAGATAGATGGTAGCCGCCCAATAGTTTCAGATAACGCTGTTGAAGAGCAAATACCAACAGATTATGTAGACTAAAATCATAACCATCCTCGACACTTTAAAGTGGGGAAAATCAAAAAGAGGACTACTCTAGCGATCGCTCGAAAGTGACTAATACCCAAACTAAATTGCACCAAGTCAGCTATCAGCTACTGCATTGGCTGGGTGAATGAAGTTAAGCAGCTGTAGGGTAGCAGATAGCGGCGAGAGCAAATGTACTTAATACTTTACTGCCGCTCAAAGACAAAAATAATTGAAATCGGTTTGTTAGTTTTGGGATTACACGGCTCATATAAATTTAGCAATCGGTAATTCAAAGCATGGAAATCGTTGATCCATGATTCGAGTGTTCTGAAATACCAAGGTGTAGGGTGAAATGCCGCATCTGCAACTGGTTGCCATGAAACTTCGCGCCACCCATTGGAGTATGTATCACCGCAAGCAATTATCGGATGAAGTGTTTGAATAATTATTTTGCCTTTTTCCTCTAACAGGTTATGGCCTGCCTTAGCAATCTCATCAAGAGCGAATTCGCCTAGAATTGAAAAGTTGCAGATGAAGCAAGAGAAATAGTTAATAGTGCTAAATTTTTGTGATACAAGATCCGAGTATGAACAGACAACAAAGCGAGAATCGCCACTATGCTTTGCTGCGTCAATGAGATCGGCACAAAAATCAACACCCCAGCCATCAATTCCTAAAGAAAAAAGCTGTCGAGACAACCATCCCTCACCGCATCCAATATCTAAGAATGTTCTTGGATTGAGTTGGCTTACTGCTTTGACTATAGCGGCATCTGTGGCGATCGCACGACTTTCAATTTGCTGCTCACGAATTGCTTGTGTCCATAACAAAGCATTCATCTGCCATGAGTCAAAGATTCGTTTTTCATTCTCATCCATACAACGCCGCTTAAATAGCAGAAATATTCTTATCAAGAATTGCAGTTTTGCCCAAGAGCGATCGCAAATAAAACTAATACCTATTTATACCAATAATTTAAGTAAATTTACGAATATGAAAAGCAGAGCAACTGGAGAGTAAAAATTTTAGTCTCCAATTCCCAACTTTAACACCTACTAGGAGTGCAAAATCCTCCTCCGGAAATGGTTGCAGCCCGGATTGCCTCAAGAGGAAATTTGGGAGTGCGATCGCTGTACAACAAACCGTTAGCTTCTTGGAAAGTATCAGTAAATTGTGTGTAACAGAATCCACTGAACAGTTCAATATCATTGACGGCTTGGAGTAGAGCAGCATATTTCATTTCTAACTCGGAGATACTCCAGCAACGCTCATATCCCCAAACTTGGTCTGTATTTGGCTCGTCTTCTGGAGCATAAGCAATACCACCAAACTCTGTAAGCATAACTGGTTGCCCTTGATGTGGATAGTTGTCGAGTGTGAGGATACGTCCTCCAGGGCGTTTATGATTGAGCATATCTGACAGCTTCACCTCTGGCCCATATCGACGGAGTAATTGCAGTGGCTTGGTATCATAATCATGAATTGCCAGAATATCTGTATCTATACTTTCCCAGCCATCGTTACCAATGACTGGACGAGTTGGGTCAAGGGTTTTGGTCAAGTGATACATTGCTAAAACATAGTTGCGGTGAGCTGCTGTCTCCACTAAATTCGGTACTCCCCAAGATTCATTAAAGGGCACCCAAGCAACAATACATGGATGGCTGGAATCTCTTTTGATGACTTCAGTCCATTCGTGCGTCATGCGTTCTACAGCTTTACGGGTAAAGCGATAGGCGCTGGGCATTTCTTCCCATACCAATAACCCTAAAACATCTGCCCAATACAAAAATCGGGGGTCTTCAATTTTTTGGTGTTTGCGTACTCCGTTGAAACCCATTGCTTTGATCAGTTCTACATCACGTCGCAACGCCTCATCGCTGGGTGGAGTCATCAGTGTCTCTGGCCAGTAACCTTGGTCGAGAACAAGGCGTAAATAGTAGGGGCGACCATTGAGCATAAAGCGATCGCGCTGTACGCTCACTGTTCGCATCGCTGTGTAAGATTTTACTTCATCTAATAACTGATCATTACTCCACAGTTGAATTTTGGCATCAATTAACGTTGGCTTTTCTGGACTCCACAATAATTCGTTACGGAAGTCATCAATCCCAGGATCGCCAAGAGAAATACGGCGGTTAATTTCTCCATTCAACACTTCGTATGTATCATTCACCAATACAGTACCGCCAATGCTTAATTCCATCTTGATTTGTACACCGGAAACTGGCACAGCACCCGCCAGCACCGCTTCAAAACCAACCTCCCATCGCTCAAAATCGGAATTCCAACACAGATGGCCAAGATAAGTTTTACCCACTCGCTCAATCCAGACTGTCTGCCAAATGCCGCTAGTGCGAGGATACCAAATACTGTGGGGTTTCAATTGCCAATCTTGTTTACCGCGAGGTTTAGCGAGGTCTTGTGGATCATCTTGCGCCCATACTGTTACTGTTGTTGTGCCACTGTCATTTAAGACGTGAGTAATATCGAGCGAGAAATTGGTGTGTCCCCCTTCATGTTCAGCTATATATTGACCATTAACCCATACACGAGCATGGTAGTCGACAGCACCAAAGTGTAACAGCAATCTACCATCACCTTCTGGTGTTGCAAATTCCCGTTCGTACCAAAAGTTTGAGTGAAAATTCGTGTCACCTATCCCACTTTTACTTGATTCCGGAGCAAATGGAACTTCTATCAAATGAGTCCATCGCTTCAGGTCACTGGGTTGAACACATTTTCCTTCGTCATCAAATGCAAACTTCCACAAACCATTTAAGCTTTGCCAAGGCGATCGCTGCAACTGTGGACGTGGATGCGTTATTTGTTTCCAGGCAATAGCATTTTCGTGATCACCCTTAACTGATAATGTAACTCCAGTATCATTAATATTTAATAAGTTCATTAAAGCCTCTTTTCTATTTAATTAGATTAAATTGAAAAATTTATCTATTTTTGCTTGATTAATAGTATAAAAACATTTTGATTAGTCTTACTTCTACTAAAGGAATATAAATTTACTAGATAAAGTTATAAGTAGAAATACTTGTTATTGATTGCACATTCAACCTAGTCATACTTCGGTTCTACCTCTACCTATTCGCCACGCTTGGAGAACTATTTGCTTTCAAACCCAAAAGTATTAATTACAACCAAGTTGGGAAAAGTCTGAATTTTTTGGTATAAGCTCTTACTGCTTGGTTGTAACGCATTTGCTCTAGAGTTAGGTGATTTTCAGTACCTGTTAAAACACAGGTTACGTTACGCATTGACAGCGATGTATTAGAGTGGTTTAAGTCGCAAGGACAGGATTATCAAACCCAAATCAATAGCTTAGTCTGAGCATATACAAGTAGTAACAAAAATAATTCATACTAATATGCTAGCTTAATCTCAAAGCCCAGCAGGTACGATGCCTACGTAAAGTTAATGAAAATTTAAGATCCAACTGCGATCGCTTGCGTAAGCTCTTGGTTCATAATTATCTCTACTTGAAGTCTTTAGTTAAACATCGCTATTTTTCTGCAAACTCAAATCAATCCCAAATGCAATTTCAACGCTGCATCAATTAGTACCATCATATCTTCGTTTAAACTACCCAATACTTCACCAGTAATTCGTTGCTTAGAAATTGTTCGCACCTGCTGCGCCTGTACTTTAGAAGGCTTCGTTAAACCACTAATTTCTGAATTAAGCAGAACTTCAAAGGGATAAACACGGCTCACATTAGAAGAAAGGGGTAAAATTGTCACAGTAGTAGCAGCACTATTACTTATATTATTACTGACAATTAACACTGGACGACGTTTACCCATTTCTGAACCCATCACGGTACTAAGATTTGCGTAATAAATATCACCACGTTTCATCTGTTAAACCATCTGCTATTGTCATATCCCAGTCGTTATCAACTTCAGCAGATGCTTCTCGGTAAGCTGACTCTAATTCTCGGTTTCGCAGCAATTCTAATGCTTCTTCAATGACTTGAGAACGAGATTTACAGCCTTTATTGAGCTTGTAGTTTTCGACAAACTCCACTAAAGATGGTGGTAAAGAAATAGAGAGTTTTTCTACATTCATCTTCCTACCATTTAGTAGCAAAAATAATTCGTACTAATTTCGTACTAATATAGTAGTTTAATCTCAAAGCGCAGCAGATCCGTTTGACTAAGTTGCTGTAACTACAATTTGTAGTTACAATTAGGTAAGCGTAGCTGTGTTTTGGTGATGCAGTTTGAATGGGATGAAGCAAAACGTCTTAGCAATCTTCGCAAGCACGGAATCGATTTTATCGATATCCCAGCACTATTTGATGGAGACACGGTGACGGTTGAAGACCATCGCTACAGCTACGCAGAGCAGCGTTTCGTCACGTTTGGCTTGTTGCAAGGGCGAGTCGTTGCTGTTGTCCATACAGAGCGTGATGATTTAACGCGGATTATTTCTGCAAGAAAGGCAACAAAATATGAGCAACGAATCTATTTCGAGCAATTCTCAGACTGATTGGCAACGGCTTGATGCTATGAGCGATGAAGACATTGATTTATCAGATTGCCCGGAAATTACACCAGAACTGTTTGCCAAGGCTACAGTTCGACGGGGTTTACCTGCGGCAAAAAATAAAGCACAGGTGACGTTACGCATTGACAGCGATGTATTGGAGTGGTTTAAGTCGCAAGGACGGGGTTATCAAACACAGATCAATACCTTGCTGCGAGCATATATGGAAGCTCATCGATAGTCAGTAAATCGATGCTGTGGAATAGCTGAACTTATGAGGCATCGCTTGCGTAAGCTCTTGGTTGATAATTACCTCTAGTTGGCTTAATTCTGACTGTAGGTGAAGCATCTCCGGTTTTGCTTCTGACTTATGAATTCTTCAAGTTTCATTCTATGTTTTGATAGGCGTAAATTTTAAATGAACTCTGGTCATGTCACTACCTCTAATACTTTCTTCGTTTCTTTGACGTAGATTTCACCTGAAAGAATTTTAGGTAGTAGGGTGCAGATAGATGCAAGAGTCTGTGATTGTTCATTCTTAGAACCGATCAATACCATAGTTTATTTGACTGAATCACCAAAGTGTTAGATTAATTTAGCCAGTAAGCACTGAGCAAGAAAAGGAAATTTTCTTTGAGATATGGAATAGCTGAACTTTTGAGGCATGGCTTGGGTAAGATATTGGTTCATAATTATCTCTAGTTGGAGTCTTTACTTAAAGATCGCTATTTTTCTGCAAACTCAAACCAATCCCAAATGTAATTTTAACGCCGCATCAATTAGTACCATCATATCTTCGTTTAAACTACCCAATACTTCACCAGTAATTCGTTGCTTAGAAATTGTTCGCACTTGCTACGCCTGTACTTTAGAAGGTTTTGTTAAACCACTAATCTCTTGATTAAGCAGAACTTCAAAGGGATAAACACGGCTCACATTAGAAGTAAGTGGTAAAATTGTCACAGTAGTAGCAGCACCATTACTTATATCATTACTGATAATTAAAACTGGACGACGTTTACCCTTTACTGGACTAAGATTTGCGTAATAAATATCACCACGTTTCATCTGTTAAACCATCTGCTATTGTCACATTCCAATCGTTATCAACTTCAGCAGACGCTTCTCGGTAAGCTGACTCTAATTCTCGGTTTCGTAGCAATTCTAATGCTTCTTCAATGACTTGAGAACGAGATTTACAGCCTTTATTGAGCTTGTAGTTTTCGACAAACTCCACTAAAGACGGTGGCAAGGAAATAGAGAGCTTTTCTACATTCATCTTCCTACCAGTTAGTATCAAAAATAACTTGTGCTAATATCCTAGCTTAATCTCAAGTCAGTAAATCGATACTGTGGAATAGCTGAACTTCTGAGGCATCGCTTGGGTAAGTTCTTGGTTCATAATAATTTCTAGTTGGAGTCCTTAAACTAAGTTTTGCATCAAAGCCCAGCAGGTGCGTAGTTTACAGCCGGAGGCATCGCTTATACTTTAATATGCTATTATTAGCATAATTAGCATTACATGAGTAAAAAACAAGAAAAACCCCTCAAATGGGTTGCAAGCGCTCTTGATGATTTAAAAGATTTCCCTGAAGATGTGCAAGATGTAATGGGTTATGCTCTGGATTTAGCACAACATGGTGAAAAGCATCCTGACGCAAAACCTTTGCATGGATTTACAGGCACTGGGGTTTTAGAAATTGTAGATGATTTTGAAGGAGATACATACAGGGCAATTTACACTGTTAAATTTGCAGGATTTGTTTACCTATTACATTCATTTCAAAAGAAATCAAAACACGGTATTGCTACACGAAAACAAGATATAGATTTAGTTAAGAAGAGACTCAAGGTTGCTCAGGAAGATTATTTACAAGAAATAGCAAAAACAATGGAGTAAAAGATGAGCAAGGAAAATGATGTTTATATTAGTAACGGAAATGTCTTTGCTGATCTAGGATTGTCAAATCCTGAAGAGCGCTTAATTAAAGCAGAACTTGCACGCAAAATTAGTGAAATTATTGCTAATCGTCAATTAAATCAAGTCCAAGCAGCCGAACTTCTTGGAATAGATCAACCAAAAATATCTGCTTTAACTAGAGGGAAACTAAAAGATTTTTCAATAGATAGATTGATCAGATTTATAAACATTTTAGGTAATGATGTAGAGATTACAATTAAGCCTAAACCAGAAAGCCGTTCAATTGCTTGCACGACTGTAGTTTGTGAATAATTATCAACCTCAATGTTAAAACCCTATTACGGCGTTGGTTAAAGACATATAAATAAACTTTTTAACCCTTATACAGACTGGGTTATAAGTTTTATAACAAGTCTACTGCTTGTAAATAACCCAACCCCTAGAAGTCCATAACTTATTCGATCTAAAATCTCCATAGCTTACAATCTCGTGTCTTGCCGACCTGGGACATCCTGATTGACCTTGCTCACCTATGCAAAGGACATTCCATTCTTTATAAGTTGTTGCGCTACCTGGTTCTACAGGTTCAAACGAATTATCTACTTTTTTAAATTTTTTAAATAAATCATTTAATGAATTAACTTGTTGAGCAGTCAGTGCATTCACTCTATAACTACGTTCAAGTATTGGCTTATCTGGAGATTGGAGAACTTGATCTACAACTGGTAAGTTCTCTTCACTGCTTGATTGAATTGGCTGATCTTCATTACTTAATGGGTTAACAACTGCATTTTCATCAGTAACCATTGAAATATAGCTTATTGACAAAATAACAATGCTAGAAACAACAATTACAGCAATTATTCTATTAAGTTTATTTTTATGTAATTGTTCTAAGTTTTGATTATTTCTGTTCTGCGGTTCCAAAAAGCCTTGATTTTCTTGTGGTAATACCTGATTATCTTGTTTGATTTCACTTTCTGGAGAAAAAACTTTTGCGGTTACCCCACTCTTCTCAATTGATTTCGCTTCAATCTGTGCTACTTCCTGAGCAGAAAGGTCTAAAATTCGTTGAAAGCGCTGAAGTTCTTCACGAGTAGCATCACTAAGAGGATATTCAAACTGCATTGACTCTCTAAACACCTCTTCATACTGCTGAAGCTTTTGCCGATGTTCCTCGATCGCAGTAATAATTCGATTTTCAATTGCAGTAACATTCCGAGCAGTCAGATTCAACGCTTGATGACGTTGCGTTAGTTGAGAGTGTTTGAAAGCACTGAGCGGATATTCTTGCTGAATAGCCTCTGTAAACTCTTGCTCATATTGCCGCAGGTTTGCTTGATGCCTTTCAATCTCCGCATTAATCCGCCTCTCGATCGCTCCCACATCTCCTTCACTCAACCCCAACGTCTGCCAGGTTTGCTGCAACTGTTTCCGCGTCACCTCATCTGGATAATGTTGGCGCTGCGTCAGCCCCAAAATTTGCTGGAGATTTTGCAGATCGTGGCGATCGCTATCGGTAATTGTCTCGTCTCGCTCCAGTAGTTCAGTAAACGTCTGCTGATACTGCTGGAGTTTTTCGCGGAACTCATTGCGGTACGGTTCCAACACCTCATCTTTGATCGCCTTCGCCTCAGTTGTCTCCAATCCTAAGCGAGTCCTCTGATAATCTAACGTCCGACGACCAACAAGAGAAATTTCGCCTCAATGAATAAATCGCGCTACCTCTTTACGGTATCGCTGTCTGGGATCACCCGGAGCCACTTTTGCCAGTCGAATCTTAAAACCTTCTCGAATTGCATAGATTTCCGGCTTCATCGCAGGTTGAAGTTCTCGCACCTTCTCACTTGCGTATTCATGGAGTTCATCAATAGAGATAAACTCATCATGATCGCGATCGGCTTCTCCCGACTTGATACCTTCAATCAAAAAACGAGTATAAATCGATAAATCTTGCCCCTCTTGCTCAAAGGAATATTGAGTCGAAGTAGAAGAAGTCAACACGGCTCGTCCTTCACCGCCTAACTGCTCTCGGATGTCAATCATGCCGTCATCTTTGGCAGACATCCCTTCGGCAAACGCGCCACTAAAGCAGCTATCTAGGATCACCACTTGCCGCCGGGAGCGGCTTTCGCTCATGCGATCATGAATGAAATTGGCAGACACCGACGTTGAGCGAATCAATTCGCCCTGCTGCGTCTTACTGGTGTTGCGAGTCGCCAGATACAGCCTACCGCGATCGTCTTTGATGCCGTGTCCCGAAAAATACAGCAACAGCAAATCATCTTTGTGCCGTCCAGAGAATAGCGCTTCGATCGCCATTTCTACAACTTGTCGTTCAGGATTTTTTAGCAGGGTAATATCTGACGCGGCAAACCCGCCCATCTCGCTATGCAGCAGTACACCATACACTGCTTCCACATCTCTAACTGCACTGGGCAACGGGTTTAGCCCTGGCTCATACTCACTGACCCCAATCAGCAACGCTACCTTCGCCATTTAATTTACCTATGCTGCGATCAAATCCTATGCGGCTTTAATCTCTGTATTGTTTCCTTTATACCAAGTTTTAGAATATTATCTCTATCAACAGGACTAGATTATAAGCTAAATTTTTAGAGCAAAATTTAATCAAGCGTAGGCGTAGCCTGTCGTAGACATTGCAATATAAAAGAAGACATTGCTAAATCAGAAGATGAAATTTAACCTATTTATGTGAGAAAAATCCAGGCGGCTACTGTATCATTACCCAACCACCACAATTTAGTATATTTTTTGGCATCTATAATTTTTCCTCTTAGCTGTTTATGACCCTCCGCCCTGATTCTACCCCTAGCTTGGTTTCTCCCAGTATTAGCGATTGTCAACTAGTCGCCCCTTTAAAACTGGGAATTATGGCTTCTGGGAATGGCAGCAATTTTGATGTAGTTGCCCAAGCTATCCAAGATGGGCAGCTAAATGCCCAAATTCAAGTTTTAATTTACAATAACCCCTCGGCTAAAGCAGCCGTAAGAGCAGCCAATAGAGGTGTAGAAGCTGTTTTATTGAATCACCGCAACTATAAAAGTCGAGAAGAGTTTGATGAGGAAATTGTGCAGACATTGCAGCACTACGATGTGGAATGGGTGATTTTGGCAGGTTGGATGCGATTGTTAACATCAGTTTTCATGGATGCCTTTCCTGATAAAATTATCAATATCCATCCTAGTTTGTTACCTAGTTTCAAGGGAATCCATGCTGTTGAACAAGCCTTAGCATCTGGGGTAAAAATCACTGGTTGTACAGCACATATAGCTTGTTTAGAAATGGACAGTGGCCCAATATTAATGCAAGCCGCAGTACCAGTATTGCCGGATGATACAGCAGAAACACTCCACGCCAGGATTCAAATACAGGAACATCGGATTTTACCGCTAGCGATCGCTCTGGCAGCGTCATCAAAAGCTACACTAAGCCTAACGTAAAATCGCAATGACATCTTATATTTAATTGCGTCTACTTACTTAGAGGGTGTGGCGTGTAGGAACCCCACGCCCAAATAGAGTGCAAGGCGCTATGGAGCGGCGTTCTGGTATTAAAATAAAGACATCCCCGTTGCTTGTGCGATCGCGCAGCATATCCTGTTTGGACTCATCTCTCGAAATCAATCTAGAAGTCATTGTAACAGTGTTAAGATGTCCAATATAGGCATTTTGTAGCTTCTAAGTTGTCTTTTTAGAAGATAGCAACTCTACTACATCACTCCTCTATTTTCATCTTCTTTGTTTTGGCGAAGGTACTGAACTATTAACCCATTTGCACCAGTTGTAGGACAACAGCAAGCCATAGAATTACTCACTCAGGCTGTCAGACAAAACCGGGTTCCTCCAGCCTATCTATTTGTGGGGCCGGATGGTGTCGGAAGGAGTTTAGCGGCCAGGTGTTTTGTAGAATTGCTATTTTCCAATGGGATGGAAATTACTGCGCCTTTACAAAACCGTTTGCGTCAAGGCAACCACCCAGCTTTATTGTGGGTACAACCAACGTACCAATACCAGGGACAACGATTAACAGCAGCAGAAGCAGCCGAAAAAGGACTCAAGCGTAAAGCACCACCTGTAATTCGACTAGAGCAAATTCGGGAAATTACCGAGTTTTTAGGTCGTCCGCCCTTGGAAGCGCCAAGGAATGTGGTAGTGGTAGAAGAAGCCCAAACAATGGCAGAAGCCGCAGCCAATGCTTTACTTAAAACCTTAGAAGAACCAGGACAGGCGACGTTAATTTTAATTGCACCTACACCTGAATCTGTGTTGCCGACTTTGGTATCACGCTGTCAACGCATTCCTTTTTATCGCTTAGATGCACAGTCTTTGGCTGTTATACTCACACAAACAGGTCATCAGGAAATTTTGCAAAATCAGGCAGTATTGAGCATAGCAGCTGGTAGTGCCGGAAGTGCGATCGCATCTTATGAGCAATTACAAGTTATTCCCCCTGAGTTACTCGAAGACTTGAAAAAAGTGCCTAAATCTTACCGTAACGCCTTGGAGTTAGCCAAAAAAATTGATAAGGATTTAGATACAGAAGCACAACTCTGGTTAATTGATTATCTTCAGCAGTTTTACTGGCAGCAGTGGCATCAGCCTAGTATCATTAACCAACTAGAACAAGCTCGTAAACACTTGCTTGCTTACGCTCAACCACGGCTAGTTTGGGAATGTCTGCTTTTATCTGTGTATCAAAAATCAAATTCCATTTCCCCGAATCATCGCTGAGTGCGATCGCATCTCATATTGTTTGTGATAAATAATCTCGAAATACGCGCTTAACACAATGCCAGTTGCTACATTTTATTTTTACTTTATAAATAGCCTCTCAGTACACTATTTCATTAATTGGTAGCTAATTATTAGGCAAAACTCTGCGTTACTCTGCGTTTAAAAATTTAAAACCAGTCTAAGCGTCTCCCGTATTTCCATAAAAATTTCTATCGTCAAGTTCATAGCCAGTGAAGGTATTGTAATAAAAGCGATTCCTGGATAAAACAAAAAGTTTATATGACCTCAGTTTCTCCTCACAAAAAAGCCAGAGCCTTAAAATCTACCAGTCGCCGCCCTGCGAAAGAACTCTGTAGCGAATGCGGACTATGTGATACATACTATATTCACTATGTCAAGGAAGCCTGTGCTTTTATTAATCAGCAAATAGGTGAACTTGAAGAAGAAACCCACACGCGATCGCGCCATCTCGAAAACCCTGATGAACTCTACTTTGGTGTTCACCAAGACATGATAGCAGCGCGGAAACAACAGCCCATCGAAGGCGCACAATGGACGGGTATTGTTAGCAGCATTGCCATTGAAATGCTCAATCGCGGCATAGTTGAAGGTGTTGTCTGTGTGCAAAATACCAAAGAAGACCGCTTTCAACCCATGCCTGTCATCGCCCGTACCCCAGAAGAAATACTAGCAGCGCGGGTAAATAAACCAACTCTTTCCCCCAACCTTTCTGTGTTGGAACAGATAGAGAAATCAGGGATGAAGCGGCTATTAGTCATTGGTGTTGGTTGCCAAATCCAGGCATTACGAGCCGTAGAAAAACAACTTGGTTTAGAAAAGCTGTATGTTTTGGGTACGCCCTGCGTAGATAATGTTAACCGCGCCGGACTGCAAAAATTCTTAGAAACCACCAGCCGATCACCTGATACAGTTGTGCATTACGAATTTATGCAAGACTTCCGGGTTCACTTCAAACATGAGGATGGCTCATCAGAAACAGTACCTTTCTTTGGCTTGAAGACAAACCAACTCAAAGATGTCTTTGCCCCATCTTGTATGAGTTGCTTTGATTACGTCAACTCCCTAGCCGATTTAGTCGTTGGCTACATGGGCGCACCCTTTGGCTGGCAATGGATTGTAGTTAGAAATGACACTGGCAAGGAAATGCTGGATTTGGTGAAAGACCAATTAGTCACTCAACCAGTGACATCTAAAGGCAATCGCAAGGAAGCTGTACAGCAAAGTATTCCCGCTTACGATAAAGGCGTTACCCTCCCCATGTGGGCAGCAAAGCTCATGGGTGTGGTCATTGAAAAAATCGGCCCCAAAGGTTTAGAATATGCGCGGTTTTCGATTGATTCTCACTTTACTCGGAATTATTTGTATGTGAAGCGAAATCATCCAGAGAAATTAGAAGCGCACGTTCCAGAGTTTGCCAAGCGTATAGTTGGGCAATATAAATTACCAGAATAAAAATTGGGCATTGAGAAGAGGCAGAGGGGCAGGGAGCAGAGGGGAAAGAGGTAATTTTTTATTCTCCCTCTTGCCCCCTGCTTTTTACCCACTCCCCATTCAGTTGTAACTACTAGCCTGACGAGTAAACATCAAGTGATACTGTCCGCCTAGTCTTGCATTACCGATGCCTGCGGCGGGCTACACTTACGTACTGATATCAAGCAAATAGCATATATTCGCGCAGGCATTGCCCAGGTTAGTAAAAGAAAATTTTCATAATTGGGCGATAATTTTCCGAAATTGGTAACTTAAGTTTGGTAGTTATTACCAGAACACTGATTTATAAATAACTTCTATAACTAGCCTTGGGGGAATATGGCCCTACAAAAACCTGGTCTTCGTGACCGGGTTTTTTGGCGTAGGGTAGATGCCAATACTACTCGGATTTTGCATTTTGAACCCAAAATTTGGTTTCGGGAAAGGGTTAAGGGTTTTTTCTTTCCCTTTCCCCTTAATCAATAAGTATTAGGGTAGATGCTGACAAGGCCAAAATATATATATAGTACAGAAATATACTAAATATTTTTTTACTTTTCTTAAATAAAATTCTCTATAGGACATCAAGTGTCCCCTAGTACAGTGTGGCGCAAATCAAGCTATTATTTTAAAACTTGCAAAAGCCTTGATATACAAAACTTTTGATTTTTGACTTTTGATTTTTGACTTCTGCCTTGCGGTACTAATGACATCCCCTCTCCGCTTGCCTAACGGCAGGCTAAAGCAAACGGAGAGAGGCTGAGGGTAAGATTAAGCCGGATAAATCCGCAATCTTCTATTTGGTTCTTCACCAAAACTATGCGACTTGAGGCGATAATGTTCTACCAACTCATGTTGCATTTTGCGGACTTGGGGAGAACGCGGCAATAACTCCACTGGCTGTCCTTTCGGAATCACGATTTGCTCAACAGCAAGTCTAGCTTCTTCTAAGGCATCCATCTCATCATCACTACCATTGTGCAAAAACAATTGTAGTTCTAGATCATCAGCCATTTCCGGGTCGTCCATGTTCAGCAACCGCCGCAAACCACGGGTAATTTGAGGAATGGTGCTGGACTTGATCATGTGGATGGGTACATGACGGGCCTTAGCCATTTGGCGTAATTTAGCGTGGTTTTTGACGTGCGATCGCAGTGCTAAAATTGCATCAGCACTATCTATGTCTTTTGTCAATACCACAGGTAAAGTTAGCACGCTAATTACCTGTTCTAGTTGGTGGCGGCTAACCCCATAAGGGTAAACGTGCAATGGCAAATCTTCACCATTCGGCCCTGGCACTCTTGTAGCAGCATTTAAATCAATGCTTTCAGAATAATTGAAAGATTCATCCAACAAACGGTCAAACTCACTGCGTCCAGTTACCCGTTCTACAGGCAATTGTGGCAATGCTACCATTTGTCCAGATGAACGCCAGCCATTAGACGGTCGCGCCGATGGGAAAGATTCTTCCACTGTCGCTAGCTGTCCACCGCGACCGTTGACAACAGCTAACTGCCTTGTAACGGCAATTTTACCTTGGTCATCAACGGTTCTCGTTTGTGGAGTAGGCTGACGACCCCGCAACAGATTATCTACGGTGTCAGCAACACTTTCGTGTATTGTCCAGCGTTGGCGTTCCAACATTTCCACAGCAATTTCAAAGGTAGGTGGGGCTTTACGCTCCAAAACAGTCTTTTGACTGCCCCGCCGTCTGGCTTCGTCGTCTCCCAGTGTCACAGCTTGGATACCCCCAACCAAATCAGCCAGGGTGGGGTTTTTAATCAGGTTTTCAATCTGATTCCCGTGGGCAGTTCCTACCAACTGTACACCCCGCTCCGCAATGGTACGAGCCGCTAAAGCTTCGAGTTCTGTGCCAATTTCATCAATGACAATGACTTCTGGCATGTGGTTTTCTACTGCCTCAATCATTACCTGATGCTGTTGGTTTGGATGAGCAACCTGCATCCGCCGAGCGCGACCAATAGCAGGGTGGGCAACATCACCATCCCCAGCGATTTCGTTGGAGGTGTCAATAATTACCACTCGCTTATGTAGGTCATCGGCTAAAACACGGGCAATTTCCCGTAAGGCAGTAGTTTTGCCCACGCCTGGACACCCCAGCATGAGAATCGATTTACCCGTTTCTACCAAATCGCGGATCATGCCAATGGTTCCGAATATCGCCCGACCGACGCGACAGGTCAAGCCAATAATCTTACCAGTACGGTTACGGATGGCGCTGATCCGATGCAAAGTTTGCTCAATTCCTGCTCGATTATCTCCGCCAAAGATTCCAACTCGTTGAATACAATCATCTATCTGTTCTTGAGTAACGGGTACTTCGCTCAGATACTCAGCTTGATTAGGAAAGCGAGCCTCTGGGCGACGACCCAAATCCAAGACCACTTCTACTAAACTATCTCGTTTGGGATGATTCTCTAGTACTTGTCGCAGGTCTTGGGGCAAAATGTCTAATAACTTTTGGAGATCGTCTGTAATCGTCATGCTTTCTATTAGTGACGGAAACAACGTAAATCAATGCTTTCAGTCTTCGCTCTTTTTTAGATGCTCATCCTAATGCTCAAAACATATAGCGATTAGCGCTCGTGCTGTGACTTTATCTGGGAAACGAGAGAATGGGCAAGTTCTACAGCTTGCCAAAGTAATACGTCATCTTCTTCTAGGCGAACAGTCGCCTTTACATTGGTGTTATTTACCTCCTTATTCTCTAACTGTTCGAGAATTGGTGACAGCAGTACACGGGCGTAGCTACCGTAGGCGACACCGGCAATGGATGGGGAGGATGAGGGGGATGAGGAGGTTATTGCTCCCCCTGCTCCCTCATCTCCCCCTGCTCCCCCTGCTCTATTCAGTAGTCCCATTGCCTTTAACTTAGCAACGGTATAGCTATTTGTGCCACCTGCTAACTGCACATATCCCGGTAACTGAGCTGCCAAAACTTTTTGCCCTAATTTCACCGCGGCTATTGTGGTGCCATCGCCAATATCACCACTCATGGGACGACCATCAGTTTGCCAAATTAAAGCACTCTTGAATGGGACAATTAGGTTATGCAGTGCTTTTAGGTAATCAGTCATCCCTTCGCCATCGGGACAGCTGATAGCTAGTAACTTTAGTTGATCAGCCCAGGGTGAAATTGCTTGCCATAATTTCTCAAACTCTGCCAACCGCCCAACTTTCGTATGGATTTCTACGGCATCTACTCCCGTTGACATTACCAAAGGCGCGATCGCTCCCGGCGTTGACGCATACGATGAGGTATAAATTTTATCATGCGGACAAATTGGTATGCAACGACCACAGCCATAGCACTTTTCGGATATTACTCCTGAAAGGTCTTCTTTTATACTGTTAAACACAATGGCTTGTGCTGGACAAATCCGTTCACAGGGGCGTGGGCAGTCTGTAGGACACTTAGTAGGATCAAATTCTGCTTTCCGAAAATGGGGATCTTCTCCATCGTTCAGGCTGACCATCAAAAAGGGCGAATTCCCTTTGTACTCAAAGCCTCGCTTTTGGGCATCGCTAGCCAGAGATTTGGCTATTTGTAGCCCTGCTTGCGCCGCTGCAATCACCGCAGAATCAGCTGCAACATCTATGCAGTCAGCGCCCGCCAAAGTATAGGCTAACGTTAAACTTCTGACTGCCGGCAAATGCTGGAAGCTGGCTCCGCAGATCAGCTTGAACCAGTTACCTTGTTTGAGAGATTGTAAAGGGGCGAACAGATCAGTCACACTTCTATTATGCGTTTATACGATTAAAAATAGTAGTCTGTGATCAAGAAAAATTCGGATTTCTTGATTTGGGGATTGGGGACTGGGAAATAGACATTAATTATTTCTTCCTTCCTATGCTTTATGAGCCATCCCTCTACTTTATTTTGAAGGTCGAACTGTATGAAAGTCCATTCAATAACTGTATTTTTCGTAGAAGACTCTGCTGAAGACAGAGCTGGATATCGACGCTTCTTAGATGGGGACGAGCGCTACACCTACGAGATTTACGAATTTGAGTCTGGCAAAGAGGCGCTGGAAGTTTGTCAATGGAAAACACCGGATGTAATTCTATTGGACTACCAATTGCCAGATATGGATGGGCTGGAATTTCTGCATGAATTACAGCGACAAACTCAAGGTAGCCATACATCTGTGATTATGTTAACTGGGCAGGGCGACGAAATGATCGCAGTCCAAGTTATCAAGAGTGGGGCGCAAGATTATCTTGTTAAGGGAAAACTGACTGCTGATAATTTACGTCGAGCGGTTCATGGCGCGATCAAGCAGATGCAGCTAATGCGGCAGCTAAAACAACAACAGTTAGTCGGAGCGATCGCTCTGCATATCCGCCAATCCTTGAAGCTTCAAGATATCCTCACTACTAGTGCCAAAGAAGTCTGCCAGTTACTCAAGTCCGATCGCGTGCTGGTGTATCAATTTACTTCTCAGATGATGGGTAAGGTCGTAGCGGAATCAGTATTACCCCAATGGACACCAATATTGGGATTTGAGATTGAAGATACCTCTTTTCAGCAAAATCGACCGGAAGAATACCGTCAGGGAAAAATCTTCACAGTGGCGAACATCTACGAAGCGGGTTTAAGTGATTGTCATATTCAACTTTTGGAACGGTTTCAGGTGAAGGCGAATTTAGTTGTCCCGATTTTGTTAAAAAGTAAGGGGACTCCTGAACTGGAACTCTGGGGGTTATTTATTGTGCATCAATGTTCTAGCCCCCGACAATGGCAAACATTTGAGGTGGAATTGCTCAACCAACTGACGGTGCAATTAGCGATCGCGATCCAACAAGCCGAACTTTACCACAACCTCGAAACCCTCAATACCGAGTTAGAAACCAAAGTAGAAGAACGCACTGCCAAATTGCAGGAAAGCAATCGCCGTTTTCATGCCATTTTTAATAATACTTTCCAGTTCACAGGGTTACTAACGCCAGATGGCGTTTTACTGGAGGCCAACCAGACTGCGCTCAGTTTTGGTGGACTCAAGCTTGAAGATGTGATCAATCGCCCTTTTTGGAAAACACACTGGTGGACGATTTCACCGCAAACTCAAGCAGAATTAAAACAAGCGATCGCTCTGGCAGCTCAAGGAGAGTTTGTCCGCTATGAAGTCGATGTTCTAGGCGCAAATAACCGAGTCATAACAATCGATTTTTCTCTGCGTCCGTTGCGAGACGAGACAGGTCAAGTTGTTTTGCTGATTCCAGAGGGGCGAGATATCAGTGAACAACAAGCTGCGCTACGCGATCACCAAAAAGCTGAAGAAACCTTGCGCCAAAATGAAGAACGTTGGCAATTAGCGATCGCAGGTACTAATGAGGGAATTTGGGATTGGGACATATCTACTAATCAAACCTTCCGATCTCGGCGTTGGTTCACAATGTTGGGATATGAACCGAACGAACTTAGCGATCGCGATGATGAGTGGAGTATTCGCATTCATCCTGATGATTATGCCAGAGTCATGGCTGCACAAGAAGCTTATTTGCTCCAGCAAGTTTCAGATTATAACGTTGAATATCGTCTCCGTTGCAAAAATGGCAGCTATCGCTGGTTTAAATCGCGGGCTCAAGGAATCTGGAATGAGCAAGGAAATCCACTGCGATTAGTCGGTTCACTTGGGGATATTACCGATCGCATACAGACTGAAGAAAGACTCCGATGGAGTGAAGCACTGCTAGCCACTACTCAACAGATTGCCCATGTAGGCAGCTGGGAATTTAATTTAAAAACCAAAAAGCGCTGCTGGTCAATGGAAACTTTTCGCATTTTTGGTCTAAATCCAACTCAAAGCGAACCGACCGAGGAAGAATTTCTCCAGATAGTTCACCCAAGCGATCGCGCTTGGATGAAGACCCATATCCAACAAGCAATCGCTCAAGCAACCTCTTTTAATACTGAGTATCGAATTGTTCGACCCGATGGTTTAATGCGCTACCTTGAGGCGAAAGCAGAGATAGCTTATGACCCTCAAGGGCAGGCAGTTAAGCTGCTAGGATCTGTTCTAGATATTACAGAGCGTAAACAAACTGAGTTAGAAATCATTAAGAGCCGCGACCTGCTAGAAGCTGTTTATAATGAGTCTGCTGATGCGCTCTTTCTGGTGGATATAGAAACTTTACTGACCACTGACTGTAACGATCAAGCAGTAAAGTTATTTGCAGCCTCTAGCAAAGCTGAACTCATTAATATTCAAGGTCATACTCTGCAAAAACAACAGTTCACCCCCGATGAACTAGGCTCCATAAACGAAGAAATTAAGCAGCAAGGTTTTTGTAGTCGAGAAATTGAATATGTCACCAGGCAGGGCAATTACTTTTGGGGAAACATCGCAGCCAAACAAATTACCGTTGCTGGTACTGTGATGCAACTGGTACGAGTCACAGATATCACTGCGCGTAAGCGCGTCGAAGAATATCGCCAACAAGCAGAAATCGCCCTCCGAGAAAGTGAGGAACGATTACAATTGGCACTTGAGGCTTCTGGGGATGGTTTGTGGGACTGGAATATTTTGACTGGAGAGATGTATTACAGCCCCCTTTTTCTCGAAATGCTTGGATACAGCTTTGAGGAACTCCCCCAAGATTTGAGTACTTGGGAGCGATTAGTTCATCCAGAGGATCTACCTTGGGTTAAGAAAATCTTGGCAGCTCATCTTGAGGATAGTTCAGTTTCCTACAAATTTGACTATCGAGTTCAAACCAAGTCTGGCGAATGCAAATGGATTGCCAACTATGGCAAAGTTGTAATTCGAGATGAACAGGGTAAACCTTTACGGATGACTGGTACTCATCGGGATATCAGTGATGTTTATGACGAGCTGCGGTTACGCAAACAAACCGAAGCAGCTTTGGCCAGAAGTGAGGAGCAACTGAGGCTAACATTAGAATTTAATCACATCGGTATTTGGGATTGGAATCTTAAAACAGGCGAAGTTGTCTGGAACGACAACCATTATCGTTTGTTAGGTTTAAAGCCAGAAATATCAGCTGCTAGTTATCAGCTATGGCGCGATTGTATTCATCCAGAGGATGTTGACAAAATTGAACAGGCTGTATCAAATGCTTTGGAACAACATACTAATTTTCAGGGTGAATACCGAGTAACTTATCCGAATGGCAGTGTTCATTGGCTGACAGGGAAAGGGCGGGGCATTTATGACGAAGTAGGCGACCCCATACAGATGCTAGGGGTAATTATTGACACTAGTGATGTCTACGACGAGCTTTGCTTACGCAAACAAGCAGAAGCAGCCTTGCGAGAAAGTGAAGCTAGGTTCCAAGCATTTATGAACAACAGCCCAGTGCTAGCGTGGATCTCTAATACAGAGGGGCATATACTTTACTCAAACCAAGTATACTTGCGGACATTTAAATTACTACCCGAACAGGTAATTGGGCAATCAGTTTTTAGCCTTTACCAAGATGAAGTTACTAGGCAGCATTTCGATCATATTCAGACAGTTACACAGACAAATCAGGCAATTGAGACGATCAAAGTTGCTTCTCAAACAGATGGTATTCTTGGTGAGTTCTTGGTATATAAATTCCCAATTCTCGGATTGTCTGAACAAAAGCTAGTGGGTAGGGTAGCGATCGACATCACAGAACGTAAGATTTTAGAACGAGAACTGGCTCACAAGCAAAAGTTATTTGACACCTTTATCAATAGCGCACCCGTTGGTATAACCATTCTGGATCGTGAACTGCGTTTTTCATTTATTAATGAAGCATTAGCAGAAATTAATGGCATTCCCGCAGCCGCACATATTGGTAAAACACCGTGGGATATTGTACCTGATGTGGCATCAAAGCAGAAACAAGTGTTTCAACATGTCTTGACAACTGGTGAATCGATTCTAGATTTAGAAATCAGTGGAGAAACCCCAAAACTCCCAGGTGTAATCAGAACTTGGCTAGCTTCTTATTTTCCGATTAAATCTGAAGCCGATCAACCCACTAGCATAGGTGTCGTTGTCGTTGAAATCAGCGATCGCAAACGCGCTGAACAAATGTTAGAGTTGCAAGCAGTAATTACCCGTAACATGGCGGAGGGAATTTGCCTAATTCGTGCTATAGATGATGTGTTTGTCTACACCAATCCTAAATTTGAACAGATGTTTGGCTATGACCCTGGTGAATTAATTGGTAAGCATGTGTCAATTGTTAATCACAGAAATGAACATACGACACTTGAAGATGTTAACCAGGCGATTAGAACTACTATCTTGCAACAGAGTGAAGCAACCTATGAGGTTCATAATGTTAAAAAAGATGGCAGTTTATTCTGGTGTAGCGCTACTGCTTCCGTTTTTAGCCATCCTGAGTATGGAAACGTCCTTGTAGCTGTTCACCAAGATATAACTGAGCAAAAGCAAGCAAAGGAAAAAATTAAAGCCTCTCTCAAAGAAAAGGAAGTATTACTCAAAGAAATTCACCATCGTGTGAAAAATAATTTAGGAATCGTCAGCAGTTTATTGCAAATGCAGTGCCGACGGACACAAGATCCTGTAGTAACAGCAATTTTGCGCGATAGCCAAAACCGCATTGCTTCTATTGCCCTAGTTCATGAAAAGTTGTACCGTTCTGAAGACCTCGCCGATATTGATTTTGCTCAATATATCCCAGATTTAACAACTCATCTATTTGATTCTTATAACGTCAGTTCCAGCCAGATTAAACTTAATATTCAAGTTGATAATGCTAGCCTCGATATCGAAACCGCAATTCCTTGTGGCTTGATTATCAATGAACTGGTTTCCAATGCTTTAAAATACGCCTTTGTAGGTAATCGTGGAAGCGAAATTGAGGTTAAGTTTTATCAAGAATTGGAATCTACTTTGACACTCATTATCCGAGATAATGGTGTTGGTTTACCTGAAAACTTTGATAGTAAGAAAGCTAAAACACTTGGCATAACACTAGTGCAGGGTTTAGTCAAGCAGTTAAGAGGAAAGCTTGAAATTAACTCTCAACAGGGAACAGAGTTCAAAATTACTTTTACAAACAGTCGGGTATAAACATGATTGGTATCCCATTAAAGACAGAGAAAAAGGATAAAGTTAAAGTCCTTGTCGTTGAAGATGAGTATATTCTTGCTATCAACTTACAAGAAACTTTAGAGTCTCTGGGATACGTTGTCTTAGATATTGCCGACTCCGCAGAAGGAGCGATCGCAAGAGCGACTAAGCTACGCCCAAACTTGATTTTAATGGATATCAGGTTACGAGGTGAAATAGACGGCATTCAGGCAGCAGAGCAAATTTGGCATAATCTGCAAATTCCTATTATCTACGTTACAGGTCACTCCGATAAGTTCACTGTAGAGCGGGCAACCTTGACATCCCCCTTTGGGTATATTCTCAAACCTATCAAAGAGCAAGAACTTTATGTTGCCATTCAAACAGCACTCAATCGCTACGATCGCGAGCAATTTTTGAGTTCTGTGCTTCGAGGAATGGGCGATGGGGTAATTGTAGTAGACAATGAATTACATATTAAGTACATCAATCAGGTAGCTGAAGCCCTGACGGGGTGGCGATGGAACGAAGCTAAGAACAGGATGTTAACTGAAGTTATCAAACTTATTGATGAACAAACTCAGCTTCCGGTAGAAAATCCAATTATCGCAGCTCTCCAACAAGAGACTATTATCTATCTAGAGAGTGGCGTTTTACTAGTTGCTAAAAACGGGATAAATATACCAATAGCTGATAGTGCTACTCCCCTGAGAAATAACAATGGTGTAATTACAGGAGCCGTCCTAGTTTTCCGGGATGACACACAACGACGTTTAACCGAAGAACGCAATCTCGCAACTGAACGTGCCCGACAACTAGAAATTCAAGTGGCAGAACTTCAACGGCTGAACCAGTTGAAAGAGGATTTTCTGGCAACCACTTCTCATGAAATGCGAATGCCCTTATCAAACATCAAAATGGCAATCTCCGTGCTAGAAAATATTCTTGATCAGCAGGGAATTTTAAATGCAAACGCACTTTCCCCATCTGAATCTGTAGCCCGCTATTTAAGTATTCTGCGCGATCAGTGCGAACAAGAACTAGATTTAGTAGATAATTTACTGCACATGCGGATGATTGATGCAGATATGTATCCTTTGGAATTAACTTCAATTCAACTTCAAAGCTGGCTGCCTCATGTTGCCGAATATTTTCAGGAAAGCGCTCAAGCTAGGCAACAGTTATTCAAAGTTAGCGTTGCTCCAAATTTACCACCCTTAGTTTCAGACTTGGCTAGCCTGACCGAAATTATCTCCGAGTTACTCAACAATGCTTGTAAATATACACCGCCTGATGAACAGATTGCAGTCGATGTTCGGCTAATCGACACTAATGAAGATGCTGAATTTGGTGTATTACTTAATCTTCAAGCTCCCTACTTTCAAATTAAAATTAGCAATTCTGGGGTGATAATTCCGAAAAAAGAACAATCTCGAATCTTTGAGCCGTTTTACCGAATTCCTCAAAGCGAACGCTGGCAACAGAGCGGTACAGGATTAGGTTTAGCATTAGTGAAGAAGTTAGTCAAATATCTCCAAGGCACAATAGAAGTTACCAGCACTCAAGGCTGGATAACGTTTACAGTTAAACTGCCGTTGAGCCTTTGATGGTATTTGTCATTTGTCATTTGTAATTGTCTCCTCACTGCCCGAAAGAGTTCAAAGTAAGTCAAAATCTAAATAAACGCGATCGCATATTACCGACAATGCAGATTACCCAAAGTCTCCATACAGCGATTCTTGTGACTGACTTAGAACGCTCCGAGCAATTTTATGGCAAAGTGTTGGGATTATCTAAAATAGATCGTTCCTTGAAATACGCTGGTGCATGGTATCAAGTCGGCAACTACCAACTTCACCTGATAGTTGCGCCTACTGTCCTTACGGAAAACCCAAACGAAAAATGGGGGCGCAATCCCCACATTGCTTTCTCTGTTGCTGACTTAGACACCGCCAAACAGGAATTACTAAATTATAATTATCCCATTCAAACCAGTGCCTCCGGTCGCGCTGCCCTGTTCACTCAAGATCCTGATGGGAATATTGTCGAGTTGAGCCAGCAGTGAGGAGTGGGGAATAGGGAAGGCAGGGGAGGCAGGGGAGGCAGGGGGAGCAGGGGAAGAAAAACTATTGATTGATTTTTCAGCTATGCCCAATGACAAATGACAAATGACAAATGAAAATTATTGCCTATTCTTACACCGATCCGCTTTTAGAATCTTCTCCCGATCAAGCCGATTGGGGATGGGAAGTAGATCGAGTTTATGAAGATTTGGGCAGGCCAGACTCTTCTGAACGATCGCAATTACAACAATTATTTACCGATTGCGAAACTGAACCAGCAGATTATCTGTTGATTCGTCGGTTGGAAGAATTGGGGGATACTGTAGAGGAAATTAGCGATCGTTTAAATAAAGTCGAAGTAATGGGAATAGCAGTAATCGCCACTGAACAACCATACACTTCCGAAAATTACCCTCTGGGCGCTGATTTGCTGAATTTGCTACACGCAATCCAACGTCAACAACGTAGTCGCCGCATCCGTCAAGGACACGCCCGTAATCGTCTTGAGGTTGCACCGCCACCCGGCAAAGTTCCCTACGGCTATCGCAGAGGTAAGGGAAAATATACTGTTGATCGCAGTACTTCGCCAGTAGTCAAAGATTTTTTTGAACACTTTTTACTTTATGGTTCCCTGCGAGGTTCAGTTCGTTACTTGGCAAAAAAATACGGCAAGAAAATCTCTGTCACCACAGGAAGGCGCTGGCTGACTAATCCAGTTTATCGCGGCAATACAGCTTACCAAAATGGTGAAATTATCTCCAATACCCATATTCCGATCATTTCTAAAGAAGAAGCAGCCCAAGTTGACCGACTTTTACGCCGTAACAGCCGTTTATCAACCCGAACTGCTAGCGCACCGCGTTCTCTAGCTGGGTTGGTTGTCTGCGCTCAGTGTCAGTCACATTTGACAGTTACCCATGTCACCCAACGCAACCAAGATAAAGAGTATCTTTATTTACGTTCTACTAGCTGCCCCCAACGCCCCAAGTGTAAGGCTATTTCTTACCAAGAGGTGTTGGAACATACAATTGAAACGGTTTGCCGTGATTTACCACTGGCCGTAGCAGGGATGAATTTTCCGCAGTTGGATGCAGTAAAGAATAGTTTAGGGCAAGCGATCGCTCGTCAGCAAGAAATACTCGTCCAGTTACCCGCTTTAATTGAAACTGGAATTTTAGATGCCGAAACAGCAAAGTTAAGAGCTTACAAACTCCGTACAGAAATTTCTGCACTCGAAGCAAAGTTGGCAACTCTCCCTCCAGTTAACTTGCGTTCTGTTGCTCAAGCTGTTTCGATACCACAATTTTGGTTAGATTTGTCGGAAACAGAGCGACGATTTTACTTTCGAGAATTTATCAGGCAAATTGACATTACTTTTCAAAATAAAGAATTACAACTCCAGGTTATTTTCATTTTTTAACTTAAATACGCTTGGCTTTGTGAAAAATAGTAGGTTGGGTTGAGGAAATAAACCCAATATTTTCGCTGATTATATTGAGTTCTATACCTTTTAATAAATCTATCCAAAATACTGATTTTCATCATTGCAGTTTTGAATATTAAATTTGTGTTTTCATCTTCAATACTTATATCTTATTCTGAAGATTACTTTCCCATCAGGATACAATTTAAACTCCTAACAATTATTTTTGGATTTTCGTGGTTAATCTGCCTTATAAAAATTCTGTATTAAGATACACAAAACTATATGAGAAACAAATCGTCAAAGGTGCAAAATCAAGCTATAGCTAGGCTTTTGTAGAGACATAAAAAAATAATAAGCTGAGAAAACTTGGTGTAACCTCACAAACAAAAGGTATTACAACTAAGTATATAAAGATTAAACTAAGGGTAATAAAGAAGATTCTAGTTAATACCTGAACTGCTCAAAAGGTAATAAATAATTTATTGTTTGTATTATTTTTATCATTTGTCCACTAAAATGTTGTTTAAATAACTAAGATAAATTTTTCAAAAAATAGCGCTAATTATAAAAATTTGAGTTAATCTTGGAAACTAGCAATTGTTAAGAACATAGGTTGTTACTGGGTGGCAACATTGGAGATTCGCTAGATGTCTCTATGTAATCAAACCAGCAAGTAAAATGATTAACATAGAATATGCAAGAAGGAAGTTTTATTTGGAGTCATCTGGAAAAACAGCATCGCACGGTTGGCAAATGGATTGATTGGGTATGGCTAATAGTATTGCTGTTGGCAGCAGTATTACTATTTAGCATCAATCTGGGAGGATTGCCGCTGCGAGATTGGGATGAAGGTACTGTGGCACAGGTTGCTCATGAAATTTGGCAAGCACCAGCAGGTTCCATGCGTTGGCTTTACCCAACACTAGGAGGCGAACCGTATCACAACAAGCCGCCTTTGATGCATTTGCTAATTGCTTGGGCTTATTCTTTGGGAGGCGAAAATGAGTTGACAACGCGTCTACCTGGAGCAATTTTAACAGCGACATCTGTACCTTTACTGTATTGCATTGCTCAAGAGATATTTCGCCAGCGTTGGGCAGCAATTTATAGCGCTTTGATTTACCTAACAATGCTACCTGTGGTACGTCATGGGCGGTTAGCAATGTTAGATGGGGCAATGGTAAGTTTTTTGATGGTGATGATGTTGTGCGTGTTGCGATCGCGCCGAGATTTACGTTATTGTCTTGGTGTTGGCATTGGCTTCGGATTCATTTGCCTTACTCAAGGATTACTAGGCATATTACTAGGTGCGATCGCGATCGTCTTTCTGTTTTGGGATACACCACGACTGCTCACCTGTTACTATTTCTGGATAGCAATCTTAATTGGCATTCTGCCTGTCGCTGCTTGGTATAGTGCTCAACTAATTGAATACGGTTATACTTTCGCTCAAATTGGCCTTGCAAACCCATCATTAGGCCGAATTGGCTCAATTGTAGAAGGGAATTCTCAACCACCTTGGTACTATGTGATTGAACTTCTCAAATACACATGGCCTTGGTTATTATTCTTACCGCAAACTGTCCGCTTAACCTGGGAAAATCGCAACCTTAGCTGGGCAAAACTAATAATGGCATGGAGTGGTGTTTACCTGCTGCTAATTTCTTTCATGATTACCAAAGTTCCCTGGTATCTATTCCCGATTTACCCTAGTTTAGCCTTAGCTTTTGGTATCCAGTTATCAGAAACAGAAAATTCGCCTTTACTCTCATCCTATCCCCGTGCTTGGGTTGCTGGTTTGGCAATACTTGCTGTAGTTGCTTCTGCTGGTAGTATTTATTTTAGTTGGGGCACAACACCAAAAACAGACCTACAACTGATTTTTGCAACAGTGGCTTTAACTATGACCTTAGCAGCTATTTTGGCAGAACGGGGCGATGGTCAATTTCTGAAGATTTTGTTTTGGGGAAGTTATATTTCGCTGCTGTTGTTAATGAAATCTAACTACTGGGTTTGGGAATTATCTGAAGCCTATCCAGTTAAACCAGTAGCAGCGATGATTTTGCGGGCAAATCCAGCGACGAAGAAGATTTACACATCTTTTCCCCACCATCGTCCCTCGTTAGATTATTATAGCGATCGCACCATTATTCCCGCTTCTGTTGGTGAACTCCAATATTATTGGCACTACAACGGCCAACCCTACTTTCTACTTCATGCATCTGCTTTTAACAATCTTCAACTAGAGTCAATGAAGCTAATTGACCAAGCTGAAGGCTGGAAACTGATTACAAAAGACACTGAACGATTATAAATGTGGGGCATTGGGCATGGTTATTCTCCTTGTCCTCTTGTCCCCTTATATTTGTTTACGCCCATTTACTTATCCCGATTTTCCAATTGTTATGGTAAATTAGCTAAGTATAAATAGATAAATAACAGTTTGTAGTAAACACTTTACTACTGAAAATGCTTACCTTGAGTACTCAAGTACTGACCTAATCAGCGATCAGTATTTCAGCAAACATAATGTGAAACCGTGTCTTACTTAGGGCAATAAGACACGGTTTCACACAAGCATTTAGTTATAATATTACAAAAATCAAAGTAAAATCTGATTTATACAAAAGTAATCCATTTACTGAGATTTGTTTCCTGGTTCATTAATTTTTTCCGTTCTGGGAAGAATTTGGCTATCGTAGTTTGTGCTTTCTTGAGTAAGAGCGATCGCACTAAAAAAAATGGCACTTCCTACAGCCAAGGCTACCATAGGACGTTTGAGCAAGACAAAATCTCTGAGAATCCTCGCTAAAGGTCGGCTTTGCCGACGTAGCGATGAAGACATCATCAATTGTCTCCAGGTAAACGGATCGCGGACATAATGACCGCTTTGGCAAACGACTAGCCGTTCCTGACAATAGGGACAGCAAAACAAGCCCATGCGTGTTTTAACTGGTTTTGGCGTAGCATTTCTTTGGCAAATTGGGCAAGTAACATAATGATTATCAAAAGTGTGTATATTCATTTACCTCGTCCGCCTAGTCCATTTACTCGCTCTATAACAATAGCTATATTGAATTGGAATCAATGTATGGTCTAACATTAGGCATAAACCATACATATATTGTATTACTACCAAGGATGGCTCAATGGTCGCAAGACGAGTATAGCTAGATTTAGGCAAGGATGACTCCAAGTTTTTGTTTGCCGATGCGTTTACCCAACCCACAAAAACTCTCTTGTCTCTATAAACGATAGCGTCGGCGCAGAGGCGCACTCCACTAACCGCAGCTATGCCCAACCTAGCGATCGCTAACCCTTAAATAATAATTGTCCCCTATTTAACCATTCTCCCTACAAAAATTTTGCACAATGACATTTCTGGCTAAAGGTTTGTAAATCAAGCAAATGAAGTCTACTTGTCTGGTTGCTAAATAATGGCTCACAATGAGAAGTAACAGATAAAAATTTAAATTTTTTCTTACATTTACCCCACCCCTCAATGACTCTCTTGCCTCCCACTCAATTGAGGAAGGTAACGGAACAACCTGCCTTTCCTACACCTTCCGCTCGTTTAGCTCACCTAATTAATCGTTTTCAACCATCCCCAGAAACCGTTGTCCTGTTTTTAGCCATGCTCATTGGCGGTGGTACTGGGATGGGTGTAGTCACCTTTCACTATTTAATCCAGCTGATTCACCAGTTAATGCTGGAAAATTTAATGGGTCAAATCGGTGCATGGGGTGCTTGGACTTTAGCCTGCGTTCCCACCCTTGGCGGATTAATTGTTGGCTTAATGCGCTGGCGCACTCAAGACTTTGGCCCTGGACTTTCATCTCTCATCGCCGTCTCGCAGGGAAAAGAGATTAGGCGACCACTACGACCAGTTACAAAAATGCTGGCCGCATCTGTTTCTTTGGGGAGTGGTGCTTCTTTGGGGCCAGAGGGGCCGAGTGTAGAAATTGGCGCAAATTTTGGAATGTTGTTCTCTGTGATCCTTAACGTATCTCAAGAACGACAACGTTTGCTGTTGGGTGCTGGGGCGGCAGCTGGACTTGCTGCGGGATTTAATGCTCCCATCGCTGGAGTATTTTTTGCCTTAGAGGTAGTGATGGGAGCTACATCTTTCGCTACTTCTGCTGTAAGTGTGGTGCTGCTAGCGGCGGTGGTAGCAGCATTAATTGCCCAAATTGGTTTGGGGGCACAACCTGCTTTTGATTTGCCTGCTTACCAAGTCCGCAGTCCTTTGGAGTTACCCCTTTATCTTGGCTTAGGTTTAGGGGCCAGCCTTGTTTCTCTGGCTTATACTCAATCAATTCGGGCAGCAAAAGCCTGTTTTGCTGGAAAGGTTCCAGGTTTCACTTTTTTGGGGCAAATTCCTGAGCCGATTCATCCAATTATTGGCGGTGTGATAATTGGCGCAGTTGCTTTGCACTTCCCGCAAATTCTGGGCGTAGGTTATGAAACTGTAGAAGCAATGCTTCAGGATGTGGAATTTCCCCTCTACCTGTTAGTGCTGCTGTTAGGGGTGAAGCTACTGATGACGGCAATTAGTACAGGTAGTGGTTTCATCGGCGGTTTGTTTGCACCAGCAATGTTTTTAGGTGCTTCTTTTGGGTCAGCTTACGCCAAAATTTTAGCTGTGGCATTCCCGAATATTTGCGATCAAATGGCGGCTCCCCCAGCTTATGCAATGGTGGGAATGGCAGCAGTATTAGCTGCTAGCGTGAGAGCGCCGTTAACGGCTATTTTAATGTTGTTTGAATTAACCCGCGACTATCGGATTGTTTTACCGTTGATGGCAGCTGTGGGTTTGAGTGTTTGGCTAGCGGAAAGGATTAAACCAACTTTTAACTCTAACTCTAACTTACAACAAATTGGTCTTTCGGAATTGAAAGATGAACAAGCGGAAATTGTGCAGCAAATTTTGGTAGAAGATGCTATGTACCCCTGTCCAAAAAAGCTGCCTGCAACCCTTGGGGTATTAGAAGCTGCTGTGGAAATGATCCGCGATCGCGTCCGCAGTGCTTTAGTAGTTGATGAAGCAGAGCAATTAGTTGGTATACTTTCTCTGGAAGATATTAATCGTGCCCTTGCTCTTCGGCAAACTTACTCAAATTCGCCAACTGAAATTCCAGATAATTTATCCAGTCAAACCCTCATAGACATTTGTACTACTGAAATACTCTATGCATGGCAAGATGAACTTTTATCTGAGGCTTTAGACCGCATGAGTCTTCGAGGTTTGCATCAACTACCAGTGGTAGCACGAGACAAACCCGATCGCATTTTGGGTTTACTAGAAAAAGAGCAAATTGCATTAACCTGCAATTTAGCCGTCACGCGCAAGGCACTTCGCCACTATTTACCAGTCTTACCCACCACAGATATAGTCATTAGTCATTAGTCATTAGTCATTCTTTTTCACAAAGGACAAATGACACTTGACTAATGACTGTTTATAGTCATTGTTTTCACAAAAGACAAAAGACAAATGAGAATTGACTAATGACAATTTATTAAGCTGTAGCGTCTATGGCTTCATCATCTTCTTGATCTTCTGGATCTACCTGTTTTAGACGAATGTGCTTTTTGCCTAAAGTGATCAGAAACTCATCTCCTGGTTGAAGATTCATCTGTTTTGTATAAGCTGAACCTATAAGTAAGTTACCATTCGATTGCACACTAATTCTATAGCTAGCACTACGTCCACCACGCCCATTAGCGCTGGGTGTACTGTCCAACTGAATGCCTTCAGCATCAATTAGGGCATTTAAGAACTTCATCATATTGACGCGCTCTATACCATTTTTGGTAACGGTATAGTAGCCGCACTTTTTGGCTTTATCTTCCTTGCTCTCGCTCTCTAGCTCTTTGACTTTTTTGAGCAGTTCTTCACCGAGTAGGGGTTCAATTTTTTTCAGTTTAGGCATCAACTTAGGTCGAAAATGAATGTTTGAAGTGTTTGAATCGATTTTATTTTAGCTGAGGTTGAGCTAATAGGAACATAATCCTTTAGTTTTTATCTCAACCTAGCCAAGTATATTACACTGATAGGCACAATTGTTATGCCATTACCAATATTGCTAAAACAATCTATTTTAGAGAATGCTGGCAATGCTGATAACTATATATATAGTTAGTGAATCACTGTTAGACTAGATTTGTTTTAAGTTTTCTAAACTAACGCTCGAAAAGTTGTCTACAAGCTTTAGATGGTAACTAAGTTACAAAACGATAAGTAAAACTGATCCTTGGTCATTAGCCATTAGATATTTACAAATGACTAATACCGATTACCTGTGAGGTTGCATAGAACCAGTTGCTCAGACCAAGTTGTCTTACCAAGCCTAATTTTGTGCAGTTTCGCAAAGAATTAGTGTAAGGACAAATAACTACAAACAACAAAGCTTGCAAAAATGAAACTAACTACCAGAGGACACTATAGTGTGAAGGCGTTGCTAGATTTAAGTTTACAGCCAAGATATGGCCCTGCATCTGTGAGAGCGATCGCTAAACGCCAAGATATCCCAGCTCCTTACCTTGAAAAACTACTAATAGAAATGCGTCGTGCGTCAATAGTTAAATCAATTCGTGGTAGCATCGGCGGATACCAATTGGCAAGAGAGCCTGCACAAATATCTATAGGACAAATTTTAGAAGCAGTTGGCGAAACTAGCCATTTACCCCATCACACCCCAGCAGCGACACAAGCTGAAGATTGGGTAACATTTAGCCTTTGGCAGAGACTCAACCAAAAACTCAAAGAAGCTTTGTACAGTATTACTCTGGCAGACCTTTATTACGATGCTCGTAGCCGACAAGCTTCCCTGGGAGAAGAAGCAAGTTTTGTGGTTTAGTCAAGAGTCAATAGTCTAAATATTGACCTTTGACTCGTGGCTTATGACTAATAGTATCTATATCTTAATAATTGCTGCCTTTTTAGATTACTTAATTGGCGATCCTTGGGATTGGCCTCATCCAGTGCAAGTTATGGGCTGGGTAATTTCTCGCTTAAGCAAATTTTCTCTCCAATTGTGTCAAAATTCTCTAACACAACGTTTAGCAGGAATTGTCTTAGGCATTATTTTAATAATTGGTAGCGGGCTTGTTGGCTTTTTGATTATAAAAATTGCCAGATTGGTTCATCCGTTATTGGGAATTGCCATAAATAGCATTCTTTTGGCTAGTTGTTTTGCTGGCAGAAGTTTACGAGCAGCAGCAGAGGCTGTTTTAAAACCTTTAACAGCAGGAGATTTGGCTGAGGTTCGAAAGATTTTAAGTAATTATGTTGGTCGAGATACACAAAACCTTTCACAAGCAGAAATTTTACGAGCCGTTTTAGAAACAGTTGCAGAAAATGCTACCGATGGGGTGATGGCTCCGCTTTTTTATGCAATTGTTGGTGTGTTTATACCAGTTATTGGGCCAACTCCCTTAGCTTTGGCATATAAAGCCAGTAGTACCCTTGATTCAATGGTGGGCTACCGGGAAGCACCTTATACTTATTTAGGATGGTTTTGTGCGCGGTTGGAAGATTATTTGACTTGGCTACCTTGTCGGTTAACAGTCGTAACTCTGGCGCTGTTATCGGGTAAACCGATGTATATTTGGCGAATTTGCCGTCGGGATGCGATTAATGATCCTAGTCCCAATTCTGGCTGGAGTGAGTGCGCCTATGCTGCTTTTTTGGGTGTGCAGATGGGAGGTACAAATTGGTATCGCGGGGTAGCTAAGGACAAACCACTGCTAGGAGATGCTATCTATCCTATTACTGCAACTTCTATTCAGAATGCTTTGCAGCTGACTCGATATTGTTTTTTGATATGGTTGGGAATAGCGATCGCTATATTCTTAATACTTCCAAATAGGTAATGATAAGTATAAAGTTAGGAGTTAGAGACGCGATTAATCGTGTCTGTACAGGAGTTAAGAATAAAAACTCCTAACTCTTAACTCATCACTCCTAACTTATCACTCGCCATGTCTGCTAAAGTAGTTGAAATTCTCTCATCTGAAGAAATCCGTCGTACCTTAACTCGCCTTGCCTCTCAAATCGTGGAAAGGACGCGTGATTTATCTCAACTGGTGCTGCTTGGGATTTATACCAGAGGTGCGTTATTAGCCGAATTGTTGGCGCGTCAGATTGAAATATTGGAAGGTGTCGCCGTGTCAGTCGGTGCTTTGGACATTACATTTTATCGAGATGACCTTGACAAAATTGGATTGCGAACTCCAACAAAAAGCGAAATTCCTTTTGACCTGACGGGGAAAACGGTTGTACTCGTAGATGATGTGATTTTCAAAGGACGGACGATTCGCGCTGCTTTGAATGCAGTCAACGATTACGGTAGACCAGAAGTGATTCGTTTAGCTGTATTGGTAGACAGAGGCCATCGAGAATTACCAATTCACCCAGATTTTATTGGCAAAAAGTTACCTACTGCTAAAGAAGAAATTGTCAAAGTTTTCTTACAAAATTCTGATGGACGAGATGCAGTGGAGTTGATTAGTCATTAGTCATTTGTCCCTTGTCATTTCGAGTTGGGAGATAGAACTATAAGCATCAGAGTTGGCAAAGCATCTCAACCAAGAAGGCCGGATGGTGCTTTACCTCAAATCAGGAGAATGGCTAGATATTCCCGCGGCTATGCCAAAGGAGATTGGCACAAGCCGCAAATTGCTATTTTTCTTTGATGATCTGAATCAGAAACTGTATGCCAGTCGCCACGAAATATCCCCAGAAGCGGAGAAAAGTCCCGCAGAACGGTTTCAAGATTTGATTAGTCGAATGCCGACAATTTAATGTCATGGAAAGTTAACATTGGGGTGATCGCTCAACATAGGCAGAGGCGCTAATGTTATGAAAACATGACAATCCGATCCCAGAAGGGCTGATAAATTCGTGAAACAGCTAAAAAACCTATAGAAAACACTTGATCCCTAGATATGCTTAGTGGTTAATATTGACTTAACAAATAAAACTCCTCCGATCCCAAAGAAATGCTAATTTTGGCAGAACTAAGGAATTGATTGGATCTTAGCTCAATTTAAAAACAGATTAAAAAACGTAACAACTGGGCAAAACCAGGAGTCAGGATAAGAAATTCATCTGGAATGGATGACATTTTACATAGCATTCTTTAACCAGGGGAAATCATTTACCGCTTAAACTACTGGAGGCCAAATTAATGGCAAAAGAACGCCCGCCACTAGAGGAGATGACCTTACGCCAACTACGCAAAGTTGCTAGTGAATATAGCATCTCTCGCTATAGCCGAATGCGTAAATCACAACTGTTGGCATCAATCCAAGATGTCCAGCGCAGCAAAACCTTACTCAGTCCATCTCGTTCATTGGAGGCACAAGAAACCGTGGAAGCTGCAAAGTTTGAATTAGGTCAGGAAGATCGTACTGGTGGATCTTTAGCTGATGTTGATGAAGGACTGGCAGATTTGGCTTCTGGCTACGGTGATAGCCGGATTGTACTCTTACCGCGTGATCCTCAGTGGGCTTACACTTACTGGGATGTTCCCAATGAACACAAACAGGAACTGCGCCGCCAAGGGGGACAACAATTGGCACTACGGATTTATGATGTCACTGATATTGATATCGAATACCAAAGCCCCCACAGCATTCAAGAATATCCTGCTGATGAACTAGCTAGAGAATGGTATATACCAGTTCCAGTTAGCGATCGCGATTATGTGATCGATATCGGCTATCGTACTGCTGATGGTCGTTGGTTAGTACTAGCTCGTTCAACTAGAGTACACATTCCTCCCGTTTATCCTTCAGACTGGATAGAAGATGTCTTCATCACCGTCAACTTTGAAGAAGATTTACGTGGTAAGACTCAGTACGAACTAGTTCCCCCAGCCAAGAAGATTGCAGCAACCGCCAATGGTAATACTGTTGTCAATGGTAACGGCAACCCCATCTACGACCAAATATTTGGTTTAGCAGAATCTGCCGAAGCGCTAAGAGTTGCTGGTTCTATCTTCGGTTCCCAGCATCAAGTAGCAGGTGGAGTGCAACCCATTAGCTCCTACATTTTCCCATCTGGTGTGGGTATGTGGGCAGCTCCCACCGTATCTGGCTTAACCGCTTCCGGTGTGGGTATGTCAGGTGTTGGCTTCTCTGCCTCCGCCGTACCAATGCGTCCGCGCCAGTTCTGGTTAATTGCCGATGCTGAATTGATAGTCTACGGTGCAACCGAACCCGATGCTACCGTAACTATTGGTGGTCGTGAAATTAAGCTAAATCCAGACGGGACATTCCGCTTCCAAATGTCCTTCCAGGATGGTTTAATCGACTATCCGATTTTGGCTGTAGCTGCTGATGGTGAGCAAACCCGGTCAATTCAAATGAAATTTAATCGTGAAACACCATCTCGGAATACTAACACCCAAGAAGAAGCTGTTTTAGAATGGTTCTCTTAGAGGATGTTAAATATCCCTCATAACCTCCCTTAAAAACGGGAAAATAAATCAAAATCCCCCTTTTTCAGGGGGATTTTTGAGTATTTAATAGATCACAAAAAACTTTTATAAGTAGGTAGGCATGATTAAATATAAGATGTCATTGCGAGTGAAGCGAAGCAATCCCAGAGACTTTGCGATTGCTTCGCTTCACTCGCAATGACGGAACATATTATATTTATTTATGCCCATTTACTTATTTGAAATTTTAGTAATTTCCTCGGTAATCTGCAATAACAGCCCTTGGGGTGAAATTTTTCTTGCTTGCCCAGTTCATGCAATAAAATACTGATTATTGTAGAGACGGCGATGAATCGCGTCTCTTGCCTTAACCTGCAAAAATTGGGAAAAGGGTGGGCAACTTGCCCACCCTAGTTCATTATTTACTTAGCAATACTTTTAGACAGGTGCTTCAGTCGCAGACTTGCCAACCAGCATTGCGGTATTTTCGTCGCTTTCCAAGATACCGAATTCAATCAACAATTCTTCTAACTCTTCCATCTCAATGGGGGTGGGGACAGTGAGGTTTCTGTTGTCAATGATCTTGGTAGCCAATGTCCGATATTCGTTACTTTGATTGCTGTCAGGAGCGTACTCGTTAACAGTCATCCGGCGCAATTCTGCGTGTTGTACAATGTTGTCACGAGGTACGTAGTGAATCATTTGGGTGTTCAAACGTTTTGCCAAGGTTTCGATTAAATCGATTTCCCGGTCAACGTTACGGCTATTACAAATCAAACCACCCAAGCGCACGCCGCCAGTGTGAGCATATTTGAGAACACCACGAGCGATGTTGTTCGCTGCATACATCGCCATCATTTCACCAGAGGTAACGATGTAGATTTCTTGTGCCTTACCTTCACGGATAGGCATAGCGAAACCACCGCACACAACGTCACCCAAAACGTCGTAACTTACAAAATCAACGTCTTTGTAAGCACCGTTTTCTTCTAAGAAGTTGATAGCGGTGATAATACCACGACCAGCGCAACCCACACCAGGCTCAGGGCCGCCAGACTCTACACAACGTACATCGCGGAAACCGGTCAGCATTACTTCTTCGAGTTCAATATCTTCTACAGCGCCTCGTTCAGCAGCTAATTGAAGAACGCTTGTTTGAGCTTTACTGTGTAGCATCAAACGGGTAGAGTCAGCTTTAGGGTCGCAACCAACAATTAGAATGCGTTGACCCATTTCAGCCATAGCTGCTAGGGTGTTTTGAGAGGTGGTAGATTTACCAATACCGCCTTTACCATAGAAAGCTATTTGTCTAATCTTTTGCTCAGTCATGGTTGTGTTTTCCTACAATAATTTAATTGATGAGTTCAGAAGCTTGGTGTGAGATATTCACCCTTGGTGCTGTAGGGAAGTAGAGCCTGTTGGCGTAGATGCGTAGCAACTTGTCGCTAAACACCGCACCCTGGCAAAAACAGTTAAAATCAGAACATATTTACCCACGGAGCGTAGACGCAGACTCACTTGTCGTCAGACATCGCTTAAGGGATAGAGAAATCTGTATCTCTTAATAACAAAGTCTTCGAAACTATGACTTCAGCTTTGTCAGTTGTTGTAACAGAATCCCAAATGGTTGCTCAAGCCTTAAGAATGGTTGCAGCAGGAATTCAAATGAACGCAGATTTATTTGTTCTCTGAACCACACAACCAACCAATCTGCAATCCACTCTTAAATGGTTGCTACAACTTTTCTGATTTTGCTGATGTCAAATCGCCAAGAACATCTATAGCGCTTCTCGTTTCGTGATTGATGCAGCGAAGAATCTCAGCCTAAAAATAGTAGTTACAGATGCAGCGATGTAATGCTTGCATCAGCAGATCCTAATACTCTGGCTTAGATAATATCTTAGTGACTTGTAACAGTATGGTTAAATTCCTAGAAATTATGGAACGACACCATTCTGCTTGGAGTTTTCGTTCCAAAAGTCAGTAACTGCTTCAACTTAGTTCGCGGTAGAAAATATTTGCTCCCGCTTATACTAAGTTAGTAAATATTCTCTATTTTTATGGATTTGTCAGGCTGTACTAAGAGTCTTTCTTCCCAGACCCCAAGAGTAATTGCCTTTGGTGGGTAATGTTCTAGCTAGGTTAGCCAACTCTTATTGGCTCATACCCAGATAAATTTTGATTGACTTCAAGTTGTTACAGAGGCTACTATCCTACTCAATCTAGTTTTAGATTTTTGTTACAAAAAGATGTAGCTAATTGAAGTGGACTTACCAAAGCAAAAAAACTTTCTTGAGCTTGCTTCAAACTTGTATTGAAGTTTTTTTGCGCTTTCACCGTTTTGATTCCTATAAAAACCATAACATACATCTTACTAATTTATTTGCAGAATCTCAAATTATTTGTTTACTAGCTAAAAGATTATCCTTAGAATCTTTAATAGTCATAAGTTACGCGTTCACAGGTTGCTAGTTAATAAAATTATTTACTATAATCAATTTGTGAAGTTAGATACTTTTGGGTATTCTATAAAAGTGTTTAAAAGTAATGTTTCACAACGAAAATATAATTTCTTATTTTTTAGCCAAAAATTTTCTAAAGAAAGTAGATTCAAGAAGAATTCTTGCCGCAATATTTATGCAAATACTCTTTCTAAAAGGTGAATACTAATCTAAGTTATAACGAAAATTTAAGTATAAATTACTACTGTCTTTTTGCTTGCTGACCCCCCTGGCTGTATTGAACATAAAGCAATACGCTTGGGTTAAGCATTTCTTTCTTCTCTTTGCGCCCTTTGCGGTTCGTTTTTTTATAATTTTGCGTAAGTCCTGATAAAAATTAAATTGCCTGCGGTAGGCGGACACCTACCTGTGACCTAAAGCAAAACTTTAGAGATGCTCTCTTAGGTTTTGCCTATTAAATTACCTCTAGACTAAAATTTTAAATTATTCCCCGCTATAGTAATTCTGTAGCAGTTTTTTTGAATTATTATGTATACACAAAAATTGTTTTTGTTATTTATCTGGATAATTGGTGCAAGTTTTTTATCAGGTTGTCAAAAAATGGAAGCAAATTCAGCCCCAAAAGCATCTAAAGCTTGCCCTGGTAAAAATGTTAACTTCAGTATTGATTTTTTTAAAACCAATAATCAAGGTAAAAAAAATCAAAGAGGTATTAACAATGTAATTATTTTTAATCCCAAATCAGCAGAATTAGATTTCAAAGTTAATGTTGGTCTATCTCATAAACTCTACGCCAAAGATGCCAGAGGAAAACTGCGTAAAGAATATGTAACAAAACAGTTTCGTGAGCTCATCACTGATGAGAATGCTAAATTAAATGGACAGCTACCAATTGCCGCAATCAATGCTGATTATATAGGTACTGATGATAAACCCCAAGGCTTAAATGTTTCTCGTGGCGTAGAGTATTCAGGAGCATTTAAAAATAAACGTTCTTCTTTTGGAATATCGGGAGGTACACCCAACCAGCGACAGGCTACTATCCAAACTGGCAGAAGAAAAAGCAATATTCTCAATTACAATTTAGTGGGTGGTAATGGCAGATTTTATCGTCAGGGGAAGTTTAAAGATATTTGTCAAGATTTGGGAAAATTTGCCTGTAAGACTGCTAGAAATCGCTCTTTGGCAGCTATCACTAATCAAGGCTATGTAATTTTACTAGTTAATGACTTGAAAGCTAATTCAGATATTGATTTATCTCAAGTTAATCAAGAGTTACTACCAGATATGTTTGATAATCTCCTCGAAGGCATTGCTGGCAACAACTGTTTAGGTAGGATTCAAGAAGGGATTTTATTTGATGGAGGTATGTCTCCAGGATTGTATTACAACCAGAAAACTTATGTAGAAAATTTTGGGCCAATCGGTTCAGTTTTTTTGATTTACAAAAAATAAAATAGTTATGCTAACCACTACTTACAGCACTTCCGGCAGCTATAAAATACATCCTAAAAGCTAAAAGCGATGATAGGAGAGGGGCAAGGAGATAACTATATTGCATAATAGCCGGAAGCGCTGTAAGTTTTTTACAGAAAGTTTCTTTAAAAGTCGAAAAGTTACCCAAAAATTTATTTTTGGGCTAATAGCTTAAATCCAATACGGTTCAGTTAAGGCTAGCACTCTTTATCAAAGTTGTTTTTTTAACAAACCACAGAGACGCAGAGGACACGGAGAGAGAAGGAAGAGAAAGAAAAATTGCTTAACTGAACTGTATTGAGCTTAAATCTTTGGAGATTCAAGTCTTTTTTCAATCTGTTTAAAAATTGAAAATAGTTTTTTAGCTGGCTATAATTATTATATTTACTTGCATTTGGCGAAACTTTAGAGTGCAAACTCTTTAAGTTTTTGCAAATTCTCAAGTTTGTTTGGATTCACCTAACGATTGACAAATTCATGGTTATGTTTGTACACCTTGATTTGCACTTTTTTAGAACTTAACTTGACTATTTCGGCGGGAATTCTTTGGACATCGCTAGAATCTGCACGAGGCTTGTACAGCCAAATAACTTTTTGTCCAACTTTAAAATAGTCAGGATTACTAGTTAAATAAGGCGCTGTTTCTGACCAAGAGGGAAAAGAAATTGCTAAGTTAATCGAAAGTACTAAGACCACTAAAGTGATTTGAAAAACTTTCATGATCATTGCACTTGCCTTCGGTCTGATAGGGCATCAAATCTCTACTGATTTCAGGATAAAGCGATTGGAAGAAGAAAATCAAGTTGTCTTGTTTTTTAAAATTATAAATTAAGCTTATGATGATAATTTTGATGCTTTCACTTGAGATTACAATCTCTATCCCAAGAGTAATAGACGTAAAAGAACACTCTGTCGTAAAAATTTATAATATTATATAGTAGTGCTTTATAAAGTTTGATCTATATGCCTCCTAGCACCAGTTTACTTACGGCGAAGCAACCTAGCAAGAGTGTCTCGTAGAGAGCGTCTTGATTTTGACTGCTGAATTCTTCTTCAATAAAGCAATATACTTCCGAGAAGAAAAGTTAGGTGAGTTATGAATGAGAATCGGCCTTGAGAGCTTGGAGTATTGACGATATAAAGCTGACAATAGAAAATAGCCAAAGCAGCAATTTGCCCCTAAAAGACAATTTCAATGCTTTGAAATGTCACAGTATTAGCATTTCACGCTGTATATGCCCTTAAATATCCTCTAAAATGACTGTTTAGGAGTGGAAACGTCTGAAATTTAGAGGGTATTTTTACTAAAAGACGACCACAGATGTAGGCTGTAAGCAGCGCATGACCAATCGAAAGGAATTAATGAAAAACGAGTTAACGTCAGCAAGCAACGGCGACGTAAATTTCCTTCTCGGCGGGGATGAAATGGGTTCGCTGATGCGAGAACGCGATTGGTCAAAAACTTCCCTTGGCCCAACACAGCACTGGCCACAGAGTTTGAAAACTGCCGTGCGGATTATGCTGACTTGCCGCCAACCCATGTTTGTTTGGTGGGGCGAAGAACTCATTAACCTTTACAATGACCCTTACAAAGCTATTATTGGCGGCAAACATCCAGAAGCACTAGGGCAACCAGCTTCTTACGTATGGCGGGAAATATGGGATCAGATTAGGCCTCGAGCCGAATCAGCGATGCTGAAGAACGAGGGAACTTATGACGAAGCGCTGCTGCTAATTATGGAGCGCAACGGCTACCCAAAGGAAACCTATTATACTTTTTCATATAGCCCAGTTCCTAATGATCAGGGCGAGACTGGTGGGATCATCTGCGCCAACACAGACGACACGCAGCGCATCATTGGTGAGCGCCAGTTGGCACTTTTGCGCGAACTAGCGGCGAGGACAGCAGATGCGCGGACATTTGATGAAGCCTGTACGCTGAGTGCCAGTTGCCTGGAAAGCAATCCTTACGATCTCACTTTCGCAATGATTTATCTGGTTAATCGCGATAAACAAGAAGTTTTTCTGGCTGGAACGTGTGGCATTGACCAAAACCACCTAGCAGTTCCTGAAACAGTGGCTCTCGATGCTGATTGCGTTTGGCCTTTTGCGGAAGTGATCAAAACGCATCAAGCAAAACTGATTTCTAATTTAGAGGTGGCTTTTAGTAGTTTACCTTGTGGTGTTTGGCAGCGATCGCCTCATCAAGCGATCGCAGTACCCATTGCCCCATCCGGTCAAACAGGAAAAGCTGGTATATTGATTGCTGGTTTGAACCCCTTCAGGCTATTCGATGACAATTATCAAGGATTCATCGATTTAGTTGCAGCTCAAATTGCAGCTAGCATCGCTAACGCCCAAGCTTACGAGGAAGAACGCAAACGCGCTGAAGCTTTGGCAGAAATTGATCGCGCTAAAACGGTCTTTTTCAGCAACGTCAGCCACGAATTTCGTACCCCACTTGCCCTAATGTTGGGGCCACTAGAAGAAACTTTAATCAATTGTGCCACTCTGCTTCCAGCCAAACAACTAGAGCAGTTAGAAATGGTGCAACGCAACGGACTCCGCTTGCTGAAACTGGTTAACAGCCTGTTAGACTTCTCACGCATTGAAGCCGGACGGGTTCAAGCCTCTTATGAACCTACCAACCTAGCCACCTTTACCGCAGAACTAGCTAGTGTATTTCGTTCAGCGATAGAACGGGCAGAAATGCAGTTATCAGTCAATTGTCCTTCTCTTCCAGCACCAGTATATGTAGATCGGGAAATGTGGGAAAAGATTGTGCTTAACCTGCTCTCAAATGCGTTTAAGTTCACGATGGCTGGAGAAATTGCAGTCAGTTTGCAGTGGTCAAATGACCATATTGAGTTAGCAGTCAAAGATACAGGAATCGGTATTCCAGCAGAAGAAATCCCTCACCTTTTTGAAAGATTCCATCGCGTCAAAGGGGCGCAAGGACGAACTTTTGAAGGGTCAGGAATTGGATTGTCACTGTGCAAGAATTGGTGCAAATGCATGGTGGAACAGTTAATGTTACCAGTGTTCTAGGAGCAGGCACTTGCTTTACTGTGTCAATTCCAACAGGATATGCTCATTTGCCTTCAGACCGGATTAACACCCCTCGAACCTTAACTTCAACCGCATCAGGTGCAAAGCCCTATCTAGAAGAAGCACTGCGTTGGCTACCGGGAGAAGAGAGCAGGGGAAGCAGGGAGAGAAGAGAAGCAGGGGGAGAAGAAATTCTTCAAGATTACTACAATATAGATTCTTCCCTTGCCTCCCCTGCTTCTGTGCCCGTCCGCTCCTCCCCCCGAATTCTCCTAGCTGATGACAATGCAGATATGCGTGATTATGTCAAGCGTCTATTAAGTCAGCAGTATGAGGTGGAATCAGTGCCGGACGGTTTAGCGGCTTTGGATTCTGCTCGTGCGCGTGTCCCAGACCTGGTACTGACAGATGTGATGATGCCTGGATTGGATGGCTTTGGACTGCTGCAAAAATTACGAGATGATCCGCAGACGCGAAAAGTTCCCATCATTCTGTTGTCGGCACGGGCGGGGGAAGAGGCACGGGTGGAAGGGTTAGAAGCAGGAGCCGATGATTATCTGATCAAACCGTTCTCTGCCCGTGAATTGTTGGCGCGGGTAGAGGCAGCCCTAAAAATGGCTCGTCTCCGCCAAGACGCAATGGAACGCGAACAAGGATTGCGAATTGAAACTGAGGTGACAAAAGCACATCTAGAGACTGTCCTAGCTGGCATCCAAGACCAGTTTTTTGTGTTGGATCGACAATGGCGTTATAAGCTGTTCCATATTTAGTTTGCAATAGCAGCATTACCTTTATTTTTAATTTTTCTTCCCCATCTAATTATTAACTCTCCCTGATTTAACAACCTATTTAATAAGTTTTTCAGTTCCTCTACTGATTTAAATAGGCGATGAGATATGTATTCTTTCGCCGAATGCCATACAAGTTCGGCTAAATTCAAATTTGGGCTATACTCAGGCAGAAAATATAGTTGAATATTTGGTAAGTTTTTTTCAATCTCTGCCAATATAGTTTTCTTTTTATGGTAACTAGCGTTATCTAGAATTATCAAGATTT
>NZ_JACJSI010000319.1 GCF_014698065.1 Nostoc flagelliforme FACHB-838 | reverse complement strand
CAAAGGCTCCTTTACTCAACGATTGATGCAGTTAATTAGACATCAAAAAATAGATTTACATATTATCGCTACTGAAAAATGATTAGATCACTTGCAAAAACAGGTTGAGCAAGGCACAAAATCCACCGGATGGCATCAGCAAGTCGAATATGCCGTTAGCAAAACCAGTCATGGTTGCTGTTGTGGTGATGGCAAATAAGGCAGTTTCCGCCCAGCCCAACCAAAATGATTAATTGTTAACTAGCAGGATTTAATTCATCTAGAGCAATGTTCAGCTTGAGGACGTTGACTCCGGGTTCGCCAAAAATACCCAGGAATCTGCCATCAGTGTTTTGGTCTATCAGCTTTTGAATTTGGTTTGGGTCAAAACGGCGAACAGTGGCAATACGCTGCGCCTGTGCTTGGGCTGCTTCAGGGGTGATGTGTGGATCTAGACTAGAGCCAGAAGTATAAACTAAATCGGCGGTAGGTTGGATATTAGCCTGTTTAAGTCGTGCCACTTCGCCTTGAATGCGTTCGAGCAATGCGGGGTTACTGGGAGCCAAATTGCTAGCACCGGACACCCCAGTTTTCAAAACTCCAGCGTCATCTTTTTTTGGATCGGCAGTGCTGTAGTTGGTAGTGCTAGGACGACTCCAAAAATACCGCTCGCTGCTAAAGGGTTGACCGATCAATGAAGAACCAACGACTGTTCCTTGACGATTGGTGAGTAAGCTGCCGTTTGCCTGGAAGGACAATGCTACGTGTCCAAACAACAGCATAAATAGGGGATAGAGGAATGCTGTTAGCACCCACAGAGCAAGCGTGGAACGAATAGCTTTATTGATTTGACGCAGTTGACTCATTTAAAATTTTTCCGGTTGAAAAATCACAACAAATAAATAAACACACAAGCTTAGGGTGACAAGTCCTAAAAGGGTAATAGCGTAAGATGCAGAACGTGATAGTTCTACTGGTGCTGCTGCCTGTACTGCTGGTGCTAGCAGCACATTAAAGCACAGCAGCAAAAATAGATTTAGTGGAATGCGATTTCGTTTGCAGGCTACCAAGCTAAACACTTCAGAAAAATTTTGTGGTAAATATTCCATAATTCATAGTCCCAAACCGTATTATGCCAAACCGACCGCAGTAATCAAAATGTCAATCATTTTGACGGCAATAAAAGGAGCAATGACGCCACCAAGCCCATAGATAAAAATATTGCGCTGTAAAAGTTGATCCGCCGTTAGAGGTCGAAACTTGATACCCGTAAGTGCTAGTGGGATAAGTGCAGGAATAATTAAGGCATTGTAAATTAGTGCTGACAATACCGCAGATTGAGGGCTTGCCAAGCCCATAATGTTAAGACTGCCAACACCAATATCTGCGAAGATAGCGGGAATGATAGCGAAATATTTGGCGACGTCGTTAGCAATTGAAAAGGTCGTAAGCGCGCCACGAGTAATCAACAATTGCTTACCAATAGTGACGATATCAATCAATTTGGTGGGGTCAGAATCCAAATCTACCATATTGGCAGCCTCTTTCGCTGCTTGCGTGCCAGAATTCATTGCTACCCCAACATTTGCTTGAGCTAAAGCTGGAGCATCATTGGTACCATCTCCAGTCATGGCGACTAACTTTCCTTGGGCTTGCTCAGTACGAATCACCTCAATTTTGTCTTCTGGGGTTGCTTCGGCAATAAAGTCATCAACGCCAGCTTCTTGGGCAATCACAGACGCAGTTAAACGATTATCTCCTGTAAGCATTACGGTTTTAATCCCCATGCGTCGCATTTGGTCGAAGCGCTCTTTAATGCCGGGTTTAATAATGTCTTTGAGATAAATAACACCGTATATATCATCGTTTTGACAAACTGCTAACGGTGTTCCGCCGAATCTAGAAACTCGCTCATAAGCTGCATCAAGTTCAGGAGTTAATTTTCCATTTCGGGAGCGGACAAATCCTTTAATCGCATCTACAGCACCTTTGCGAATTTGCACTCCATTAGGTAAGTCTGTGCCACTCATCCGTGTTTTGGCTGAAAATTCAATACCTTCTGCCTGTTTGGAGTCAAAATCTACTCTTGCCCCTAGTTTCTCTGCTAGCTTAACTATAGATTTTCCTTCTGGCGTTTGATCAAACACACTGGATGCTAAAGCGACTTGTGCTACCTGATGCAGAGAATGACCGTTGACTGTGATAAATTCTTCTGCCATGCGGTTTCCCAAGGTAATCGTGCCTGTTTTATCCAATACTAGGGTGTTAACATCTCCGCAGGTTTCTACGGCCCGTCCCGAGGTGGCAATCACATTAAACTGGGCTACTCTATCCATGCCAGCAATACCGATCGCACTCAATAATCCCCCAATTGTGGTAGGAATCAACGCTACCAGTAAGGCTATTAATACTGCAATACTCACTGGTGATTCTACGTAAACTGAAACAGTCGGTAGAGTGGCAACTACCACTAAAAAAACTTGGGTCAAAACTGCCAGTAAGACTGTGAGGGCAATTTCATTGGGAGTTTTACTCCGGGAAGCCCCTTCTACTAAGGATATCATCCGGTCAATAAAGCCTTTACCAGGGTCAGCCGTAACGCGAATCACCAACTCATCAGAGGTGATGCGCGTTCCTCCAGTCACAGAACTGGCTATGTCTGACCCCGGTTCTTTCAATACTGGCGCTGACTCCCCAGTGATTGCAGATTCATCCACGGAAGCCACCCCTACAATTACCTCCCCATCAGCAGGGATAATGTCGCCTGCAATTACTTTAATTTGGTCCCCGCGACGTAAGGCTGTAGAGCTAACTTCTTGGATAGAGCCATCGGGAAGAAGTTTATGTGCTTTGACATCGGATTTTGTCGCTCTTAAAGCATCCGCCTGAGCTTTGCCTCGTCCTTCAGCAATCGCTTCAGCAAAGTTAGCAAAGACAACAGTGAAGAACAAAATTAAAGTAATTAGACCATTGAAGACTCTGGGATTTTCTCCAGTGGCTGGACCAAACAGGTTAGGTGCGATCATTACCAGCGCAGTGATAATTGTGCCGATCCATACCAGAAACATTACTGGATTCTTAAGCATATTGCGTGGGTGCAGCTTGACGAATGCTTGCCGAAAAGCTCTAGAGTAGAGTCCAGTATTTTTAGCTTTGGGTGTATGTTTGCGTTCTTGTCGAAGTTTAGTTGATGGTTCCATTTTGAATAAGCAGATTTGAATTGTTTATCCGCCTCTGGCAATTTGAAATGCTTCTGCCAAAGGTCCTAAAACTAATACAGGGAAAAAGCTGAGGGCACCAAGAATCAAAATTACGCCCCCTGTAACTCCGGTGAAAAGTCTGGTATCGCTTCTTAAGGTACCAGAGGTCATAGGAACAGCTTGCTTGCGAGACACACTATCTGCTAGAAGCAGTAAGGCGATGATGGGGATATAACGTCCTGCCAAAATGCTTATACTGGTGCTAAGGTTCCACCAGAGGGTGCCATCTCCTAACCCTTCAAAGCCAGAACCATTGTTGGCTGCTGCTGAAGCATATTCGTAAACCACCTGCGAAACACCGTGAAAACCGGGGTTACTAATGCCTGACAGGGTATCGGGAAAGCCAAAGACAATTGCCCAAGGAATAAGAATGGCAAAGGGGTGAACTAACAAGATGACGCTGGCAAGGACGATTTCTTTTTTCTCGATTTTGCGTCCTAAAAATTCTGGTGTTCGTCCCACCATTAACCCAGTCAGAAAAACTGCCAAAATTAAGTAGATAAATAAGTACGCTGTGCCAGTTCCCTGACCTCCCCAAATAATTTGCAAAAACATATTAAATAGAGTGGCAAATCCACCTGGCGGCATTAAAGAATCATGCATTCCGTTTACAGCACCACACATCGTTGCTGTAGTCATTACCGCCCATAGTGCTGTTTGTGCCCAACCAAATCGAACTTCTTTTCCTTCTAAGTTGGGCTGCTGTCTTCCTAACAATGGATTAACAAGGGGATTTCCTTGAAACTCACCTACTGCTGCAATGCCGACTAAAATGACAAAGATCACAAATACCATCCAGAACACTAACCATGCCTGCTTACGGTTGTTAGCAAATACACCGTAGGTATAAATCAATGCTGAGGGAATGGAAATCATTGCCCAAGTTTCTAACAAGTTAGAGAAACCATTAGGATTTTCAAAGGGATGGGCAGAGTTGATGCTAAAGAAACCGCCGCCGTTCTCTCCAATTTGTTTAATAATCTCGAAGTGGGCAACTGGACCACGGGCAATTACCTGAGTCGCGCCCTCTAAGGTGGTAGCTGTTGCTGGCCCTGCCAAGGTTTCTGGTACACCTGCCAGGATTAACAACAATCCCCCAATAATGGACATGGGTAGTAATATTCGTGTGATTGACCTTGTAAGATCACTGTAAAAGTTGCCCAAAGGTCTGCCAGTTAAACCACGAATGAAGGCGATACCCACAGATAAACCTGTAGCCGCCGAGGTGAACATCAGAAAACCAAGTGCAAAAGTTTGACTGGCATAGCTCAAGGTTGTCTCGCCAGAGTAGTGCTGTTGGTCTGTGTTAGTCAGGAAGGAAAGAGTAGTATGCAGTGCTAAATCCCAACTTGGCGCACCTAGCCCTGTAAGATTGAGTGGTAACCATCCTTGAGCCATGAGGATCAAGTAAACCAAAATTCCCATAACGAGATTGTTATACAGCACGGCTTTGGCATATTGCCAGCCAGTCATCTCATCTTGTGAGCGCACCCCACTAAAGCCATAAATGGCTCGTTCTATTGGAGTTATCACTGGGTCGAGTAACGTTCTCTCTCCCATAAAAACCTTAGCCATATATCTCCCAAATAAGGGAGTAGTTGCAATGACTATAAGTAATGTTAGTGCAATTTGAATCCATCCTTGTAACATGAAATAAAAAAGCTCCCAGTACATTATCATCTAGTTTTGATTAAATACTATTTGCGTGACTAGCGGATATAAAATATAGTTTAGATTTTTTATAAACAGCGTTTATATATGTTTATATAAATGTTTATTGTGTTTAGACCGCCTAAACAGTTAGATATATTTTTGGATAAACGGCAGCTAAAAATATCATAATGGAACCAATATATCTAAAATAAATGTAGAGACTTAAATAGGAGTTTTGTAGTAAACAACGTAGTTAAATAATTATTTATATAATGCTAATTTTAAAAGCTAAATTATCTGATAAAAAATCACCTTTGGGCAAATATTTGCTCATTACTAGTCTATTTATAGTTGTTTTAGCTCTAGAGCTTTCTACGCCGAATGAATATGTGTTCGGCTATCTCTACACCGGACCGATTTTATTAGCAAACTCCTGGTTAGGGCGCCTTGCCACCTTTCAAGCTACTCTGATTGCTGTATGCTTAACCATGTTGAATCTTGTAGTACCAGGAGGTGAAGTGATCAAGGCTTCTATCGTTGCAAGTAGAGTGATCGCGGCGATAGCATTGATTGTGACCGGGTTTTTAAGTTATCGCATTCGACGCTCAGAAGAAGCGAGTGCCTAGACTAGGGCAAAGCTAGAAGCACAAGAGGAATTAGTCAGATTGCGTGAAAACTTTGCTTCCACGCTCACCCACGATTTAAAGACGCCACTGCTAGGAGCAATTGAAGCTCTCAAAGCCTTTCAACAATAGAAATTTGGTGCAGTCCTGCCAGCACAGCAAAAAGTTTTAGCAACGATGGCACGCAGCCATCAGACTTCTCTACAACTCCTAGAAACCCTGCTGGATGTTTATCGTAATGATACTGAAGGTTTAAAGCTTGATTTAGCACCTGTAGATTTAGTTATTTTGGGCGAAGAAACAGCTAGTAAGCTAATCGGCATTTAAGCTGCAATATAACTGAAATTACCTTTGTTTTTGATTTTCCGATGCCACTTAATGACTTTGCCTTAAAGGAATTGCTGCTGAAAAATTGGTTTTGGCTCTCCGTTCTGTCGCTGCTGGCGCATCGTGGTGGGATGAAACTGCAACCAAAGAAATTCGCTCCACCTTTGCGTCTGCTCCGTCCCAGTCTCAGATGGCAAACCTTTTAACACCTGAAAATCCTCTAACCCACCGCGAACAGGAAATCCTGTCGTTGCTGGCAGTAAAAAAAACTAATCAAGAAATTGCTCTTGCACTCTACATTACACCTGGAACAGTCCGGGTGCATATCCATACTATTTTGCATAAATTGGGAGTAGCTGATCGCCAGACCGCTGTTGTTATTGCTTTACAAAAACGCTTAATTAAAAGTAACTTAATTGTAGAAGAGTAGTAATCTCAAAACTTTTTTTGAACTTCTCACATAAAATAATAAGTCAAAATTAGAGGCATAAACCAATGGATAATTGTACTGGCACGCAAGGGCGAAGGAGAGATTTAGCCAGACGTTTGCATCTGGTATGCACCACATTGTTCAATATTTCTTGCATTTGCTAGCTTCAACTGAGTAAGGATACAAAACAGCATTGGTCTGACTTTTCCCGTTATCTCCTTGATTGAGCGATCGCTTACTATACCCCTAGCCCAAAGTCCTATTCTTTCGTAATTTATTGTCAGTAATGTGAAGTTATTGAAAATTAAGTATAGTCTGAAACTCTTGCTGCTTCGTTGTTTCATGACTTAACGGGAAAAGTCAGTTTTTGAGATAGATGCATTTTTGCCAGATGAAGTTGCTAACATACTCCAATACGGTTCAGTTAAGGCTCAAATAGTTGTAAATTGGGTATTGTTTCCAAAAATGGAAATCCAGTCAGGTGCATCTCAAGGAATTATCGTTGGTGTCTCCTAAGATACGAA
>NZ_JACJSI010000318.1 GCF_014698065.1 Nostoc flagelliforme FACHB-838 | reverse complement strand
TCAACTATAAAGTAAATCGTGTCCAGGTAACTTTTATCTAGTTTTTGCGATTCTGCAAATATGCGCTCTCGGTAATTATCTTTGAGGCGAACTTTTTCCGGTGCTAAGTCTTTTTTATCTGCCATTGTTATAACTTCACTTTCCAGGTGTACCAGATGTAGTAGTTGGGTTCTTGGCAAAAATAGTTTTTGCCATCTCTAAAAGCCCAGAGACATTGGCTTCCACCGGATTGTCCAGGATTTTGAAGCCGTTTTTCTCCAACAGCTTTTTAAATCCTGGTAAGAGGCAGCCTCCACCAATCGCCCAGATTTCATCCCCCTGGTGCTTGGCATCAAGCGTCAGATTCACCACTTTCTTCAAGTATTTTTCATACCAATCTTTCAAACAAGCACTGTATACATCTTTGATATCGATGTCACGGCTATATCTGGTATGCCCCATTTCCAAACAAAATCGGATAATGGAAGGATCTCCGATTTTTCCGCCATTTAAATGTTTCATTTTTTGGGAGATATCATCGATGAGAACTTCTACACCGATAGGGTAAGCAGTGTGAACTTCTCGTTTCCCTTGGTTGTAACGAGAATACAAAGTCGTACCATTGCCAAAGTCTAAAATGGTTAATTTTTTGGGTAGTGGATGCCCAAACAATGCACCCATACCCTCTAGTACGACTTTCAGCACTTCTACTTTCACGTCTGATTGCTTGCCAGCAAGTATTGGCTGATATTCTCCATTGAGTACTTTTTGTAATTCTTCAGCCAGACCAACGTCATGTAAGCTGACGACTAATTTTAAGTGCCAAGCCCTACGGTGTGGGAGATGTGCCAACGCACCCAATAAAGTCAACAACGCATTATTGACTTTATTTTCATTATTGTCTGTGTTGCGATCAAAATAATTTCCTGTACGGTAAGCGGACTCTCCAACGGTGTAAGCACTGCCGTTAAAAACTACACGCCCTGGAACATCTTCCATCTCGGCATTGGTTATATAGCTGGGGACACGAACTACTTCAAAGCCATCGACTAAAAGTTTGAGACTTCCATAACCGTTATCGAAACCCGCAGGAAAAATTTTTTGCAAGGTGTGAATGTTTGACATAGGCTTCAAGTAATACACTTTAATTTGTAAAAGTTCTCTGTTCAGATGATTTGGAGAAGCAGAGGTAGAGAGGAATAAAATAACTACCCCTTTTTCTCTAGCCTCAAGAGCTTATCATATCCCCTTGGGGGCTAAATGGGGCACAAAATGTCAATCAGTCAAACATACCCCATCTAGCACCTATCTGTATCCTACCTATATAGGGGTCAGAATATTGTCAAATTCCTGAACTATTGTTGGGGTATATATAACACCTATGTGACGCCCATAAAGAATTTCTGAAATCTTTTTTATCAACGTAGCAGAAATTAATTTAGATCATCGTTGACTCTTTGATTTATACTTTACTGTCAATCTTTTGTTGAAAAGCAATTCAGTCTTGATCTCTAACTTCTTGCTGACTATGTAACGAGTGCGTTATTACTTGCTTACAGGTTCAGCTTTCTCAACTGAATTATCATTCACACCCAGAGTCAATTCCAAAGGAGTTTTTTGGGCGTAAGCTTTTACTACTTGCCGATAAACATCATAGTTCGTAGGTAGCGTGTTCTGAGTATTACCTACTCCATAGGTCAGTTTGTACTTTATATCTTTAACCAATTCAGGTTTTCCTGCCTCTTCTTGAGGTCTTTTGCGTTGTTCAACTTCATCAACACTTGGTCGCGGCGGTAAAGTAGGCCACCATAGCCCTTGGTCATCTGGGCCAACAACTGCTCCTTGCGGTTTCAATCCATTCCGATTCAACATTGAAGTATTCGCAAAAGTTTCAATGCGTGGCTGTGGTTGACTAGTTAGGTTATTCGCATACTTAACAAGCCAGGTGTAACTGGTGAGTGCTGTAGCTTCATACTGTTCAGCAGTAATAGTGCTGCAACTAGTTAGTGTCAATGCCGTTAGTGCAGTTATTATTGAGGGTAAAAATCTCAGCTTTTGCATTATCAATCGTAAATATCTCTTACTAATCACTTTTGAAGAGGGAGTGTGCAATCATTGCTGCCAAGGAGAAGGAATCGCTGTTGTCGAAAGTACTTCCCTTGCTTGCAGTCTAATGGCTGTTTGCTCACAGTTGGGGCATTTTACCTTTGTGAAAATCACTGAAGGTCGTCCTTTGTACTCGCCCATTACGGGTTCTCCGGTGTACTCGCTGATTATCCCCTGCTGGCAGTGATAGCACTCGAATATCACACGTCCTACCTCCGAATTGCAATCCAGGAATTGCATGTGCTGACAGGGTTCTGGCGTTAATTCTGGTTCTTCGGAGCGGTCTTGGAAGGGTATATGAGGTTTGGCTGCTGGTGATAAATCTATTTTTTTCTTGTTGCGCTTGCCAGTCACCTGCGGCTCAACTTTTGGCGGCTTTAGGGGTTTTTCATTGACAGGCACATGCCCGGGCTGTTGGTCAGTTGTGAGTTCTTCCGGCAACTTGTCATCAGCCGGGGTAGGGCTAAATAGCTCTTGTTTCTCTGTTGGTTTAGATGCACTCTCGGTTAACTGAGCTACTGTTTTTGGGGCTGCATAAATAGCAGGCGTTTCCGCAACATCTTGGGATGATTCTACTTGAGCATCACTGTTGGTTAATTCCTGTAATTCTGATTGTTTAGCCGCAGGGATGTGCTTAATCAGTTTTGGTTGTTGTGGCTTGGGTGGGCGCTTAGTAGATTCCATAAAAAGCACTAGTCGGTAAAAATCTTATATTACCAAGACTTTGAGAAAAGAACTGTCAGCTATTGTCAAATGACAGTTGCAGCCCCTAAAACTAGTTTGATGTGGTATAACATTATTCCACGTGCTAAACTCACCATTATCATTTTTTGTATAAAGCCCATGCAAGTTCGATTAGCGCTGCTCTCGAACGCAGGTGGCAGCGGCAAAACAACTCTCGCAGTTCACCTTGCCTATCTCTTAGCAAATGAGGGATTCCGTGTTGCCTTAATTGATTTAGATCCCCAAGGTTCTGTTAGTTTATTTTGCGGATTGCCACGTCCTAAAGGTACCCAAACAATTGCAGCAGTACTACAGGAAGATTTCCAAGGAAATTGGCCTTTAATTCCACTATGGCAAGAGCATTTACAAAATGTAGAAGCGTGTCAGGGAGAAATGGGGTTAGTTAAAACGATTAACGAATTAGTCTTACACGAGCGAGGAGCGTACCTTTTAGGAGATCGCATAGCTGACTACCCTTTACCTCATGATTTGGTAATTTTTGATTGTCCTGCTACTTTAGGCCCTTTACCTCTGATCGCTCTTTCGGCTTGTACACATTTACTCATTCCAGTCCAGGTGGAGCCGAAATCTGCGGATGGCTCTAGCAAGTTGTTGGAATGGTTGTATCACACAAACCATCGTCTTCGGCTCAAGCCAGAACCCCAAATTATAGGCTTTGTTCCTAACCAGTATGATCAGCGTCTTGCTATCCATCGCAATATTCTAGCCCAATTACTTCCACAGCTAGAAAAGTTGAAAATTCATGGTTTTGCTCCTATTCGTTTTTCATCAGAGTTCAAGAATGCAAGTGGTCTTGGAGTTCCGTTACATCTATATCGTCCAAATCATCCAGCCTGTGCTGATTTCTCTCTTATTGTAAGTAAATTAGTTGAGTTACTCAAAAAGAAGGATTAATGGTTAAGAAAGTTGGGATTGATTTATCTAATCTGTTTTCTGGTGCTGAATATTCTCAAGAAGTTCATGAACTAAAAGAAACCATTGACAAATTACAGTTAGAGATTATTCAACTACGGTCAACAGATAACCAAGAATTAGAGACAAAGATTCACGAATTACGTGAACATTTAGTGCCATCCGGGGTTCTAAAGGTAGCGATAGAAGAAATTGATCGTAATCCAGAACAACCTCGACGAACCTTTACTCAAGAGAGTATTACTGCGATTGCTCTGTCTTTGGAATCAAATGGACAGCAAGAACCTATTATTCTTATTACCCAGCAAGATGGACGCTACTTACTATTTGATGGAGAGCGTCGTTGGCGTGGTGCTAAACAATTAAATTGGGCTACCTTAGAAGCTGTAATTATTCCTCAGCCAGAAGCTCTACATCGACGTGTACTATTGGCAAGTTTACATCGAGAAAATCTAAATCCTTTAGACACAGCAGAAGCATTAGTTAAGGAAATTGCTGTCCAAAGCGATCTTAAAATCGAAGACATTCCTCGTATATTAAGGGCTGGAGTGCGCCGACTAGAGCGACAAGGGACTCTGGTTAAAATAAGTGAGCTTGTTCTAGCAAGCCCAGAACAGCAACAGCAGCAAATATTGTTACTAGGACTGGGAGAAGCAGAACAAATAGTTTTTCGTATTTTACTGTCTCTGCTATTGAATCCAGCTTCTGTTAATACTAATATTTTTCCGATGTTAGCATTGCCAGATGATTTGAAGCAGGCTATCCGAGAACAGGGGCTAGGTGGGATACACGCTTTGTCTTTGGCGCGATTATCTGCAAAAACTTTGGGTGTATCAGAAGCGGTAGCGCGAAAGCTGCGAACTCGAATATTAAAGCAGATTCTACAAGAAAAGTTATCAGTTGCTCAATCGCGTCAAATTGTATCAGCCGAGATTACCCACCATACCCAACAATTTGACTCTAGTTCTAAAAGGAAGCAAGTAGATACAATTATCCGTCAAGTACAGGGAATTCCCTTGGTTCATATAAAACGTTCACAATTAGTACAAATGCGCGAAGCGTTACAAAAGAAGCTAACAGAAATTGAGTCAGCTTTAAAACAAGAAGATAGTACTGAAAGCTAAGTTTTTAATAGGACTCCCTGATTATGTAAAGAATATTGTTTGTGTTTTGATTTACCAGTTCCACGCACGGCAGCAGTATTTTTCAATGCCGTCAGAGGTTCCCGAAGAATTTGATTTGTAATCAGGGTGGAGTTATAAGGCATCTATTAGCTTTTGAGCTTGTGCATTTCCTTTTGTGTTGAAATAGCGCCAGATTATTCTAGCATCCCTTACTGATATAGTTTCAGCACGGCTTCCCACGCCATTGGCGGTATATTCCGCAAAAAGAGTAACATGATTTAGTCCTTCCCCTACAAGGTTTTGATAGACTTTTGGTGCTTTAAAAGGTAACGTGATTAGCCAGTTACGATTGATACCAATTGTTGAAAGGATTTGATTTTGAGACATCCGGTACTCTTTCGTTTCAACAATCCTAATGGCATCAAACCGATAGTTGCCGATGTACAACTCAACGGCGTGGGCGGGTGTGAAGTCTTTCTTAGCCATGATTGCTTTCTCCACAAGAATTTCATCAATCCCTCGCGGAGCGCTTGCCAAAGCGATTATTAATTTTTTGAGGGTAAAAAAGACCCAGACACTAAATCTGGGTCTTTGAGGTTGGAAATTATCCCAAGATTTCAATCACAGCCGCTAGAATAGCTGGTGCTTTGTCTGAAACTGGAATGAATACCCGTTTTTGCCAGTTGATGATCTCAGTGAAACATCCAGCAGCTAAAAGCCGCTCTGCCAGTGAGATAGCATTAACCACTATGCGAGGTTCTGCGGCAATGTAAGAACGCCGTAAAGTTACACCACCCGGCAACTGCTGTGTATATCTCTCGTTCAGTACCAGCTTCACAAGTTCTTCTGGAGAAAGCACCTGATTTCTTAGTCCGAGTTGTTCGCGCACGGTTTGAATGTCGTGAGCATTCACCACTCGACCGAGAATCTTTTGTCTATCGCTGGTTTGCAAGCGGAAGACTCGACTATTCTGCTGTGGCAGAATTTTCCAAATGGGCAACAAAATACCGGTGACTAAATGCAGGTAATCAGTTGTGAACTTGGGTAATTCGTCTACTTCAGTAGACCAAGCAGCAGTAAACGCATCAATAGAAACTTGCCCCCATGTGGAAGATTCCAAGTTTTGGACTGGTAGGCGAGTTTCTTTCTGTGGACGAATCAGCAAAACTCTTGGGACAACTCCACCATCAGCGTCGAATAGACTGTGAGTTGGAATTGACACAGCAGCATTGCCTGACTTGGAGTTAATCATGAGCTTTCCAAGATATTGAGTGGCGAACTCCAACATCTCGTCAGCAGTTCTGATGTTGTTCTTCTGGGTGCGTTTCACTTTCAAGTAATTGGTGACGCTACCAGTTTGAGCATGAGTATATACAGCTTCCTGGCTCTCAACAATAAAGCGTTCAGCCCGTAAAGTTTCCACACCCATCTCATAGACCCCTGCCGCGATCGCTGCTTCAATCTGCTGGCTCAAGAGTAGTTCAAACCTCTCGAAAATCACGTTTTGCATATCAATTCGTAGAGCCAGTAGTCGGTTGAGAAATTGCCGCAATGGGGGCAAGTCGATTTTCATCCCGCCTTCGTGGGAAGTGAGCGAGAGTCCAGTCATTTGCTCGAACTTTCCTAAAGGCACTTCATAAAATCGACCTTGGAAGATTTGCTTAAATAACTCATACAAAGCGTGTTCTGCATACTGAAGAACTCTTGCAAAAGTGTTTTGTGATATAATTAGGGGTTTGGCAATTTGCAATTAGGACTTTGAGGAGCAGTGAAAATAGAGAACGCCAAACAGCTTACTGCAAAAAAATTTAAGCGAATGACTGGAGTGAGCCGTAAAACCTTTGAATTAATGGAAGATGATGTTAAAGCTGATGAAAAAAAGAAAAAGAAATCTGGTCGTCGTCCTAAATTAATAATTGAAGACCAAGTTTTAATG
>NZ_JACJSI010000317.1 GCF_014698065.1 Nostoc flagelliforme FACHB-838 | reverse complement strand
GGTAATGCGAGGTCAGTTGGCGCACCAAACCCGAATGAATACTTGCTATCAGGCAATAACGTAGTTTTACGTATATCTATTGATGCTAAATCGTTGCTACCCTTTCTTCTGGGATTGCTGATATGTTCTTGAATTATTTCGTACAATTTTTGCTCTATCCACAAAGCTTGAGAGAGCAGAGGCAGTAAAGCAGTAATCTTTCCCTTTCTGCGTCTGTGATGTGACTTGGAAGACTCATCCCTACTGGGTGTTTGGTTCGTTTATTGCCGTCGGGGTTGTATTTATTTCTGTCGAGGCAGTAAAGCAGCTTGAGTAAATGGGTGACATTGCACTGAGCGTTTCTGGGAGCGCCGCTTTGGTTTTGGTAATAGGCGATGCGAAATTTCCTATCTTCTGCTCTCTCTAACTGGACTAAATACTGCTTGATGAATTTGTAATCACCTCTGGCGTTGACTTTGGAGCGAAAATCTACTGGCGTTGTAGTATTTGAAGCTAGGGCTATATCTTTGGCTGATTCTTCAGTCAGTCCAATGTGGATCGTAATTTTTACCCTAACTTCGGTTAAATCATATTTGTAATTTTTTGCTTGCTCAAAGGCTAAAACTGTATGCCCACCGTTCATAATCCCATCGCTACCGCCCTCGTTAGCTTCTAAAATTTCCAGTTCTAGCTCGGTTTTATTTCTGTTGGGCTTAACTTTATTGGCTGACAGAACGATTCCACTGTGGCGAGAGAAGAATTTTGCAGGTTCGGTTGTCAGCGAGTCGAAGATTTGTCTGTAGGTCGCGCTTTTGCGGTTGGGTTCCCTGATATTGGGTTCTAAGGGGAGGTCTATAGGGAAGCTGTCTACATGGGCTGTGGCGATAATGCAATTGGGGTTGGCTTGAAAATAGTTATCTATTTTAATATTCCAAGTCTTGGGCATAGTTTATTTCTTGGGAACTAAAATTTCTATGTTAACTAAAACTAGTACAGGACGGCATAAATAAACCATCCATCCCAGATCAATGAAACGCTTACGATGTATTAATTTTGAATTTTGAATTTTAAATTCCGCCTTGCGGTACTAGTAGTCTGCCAAGGTAACTTTGCTAAGTAAAACCTCTAATTGGTAAAATAGCCAAAAACGGGGTGTAACATGGCGAAAAAGTACATTGTTGACTTGAATGAAGGTGAAGTTTCTCAACTGCAATCGATAATTAAGAAAGGTAAGCATAAGGCAAGAACCATAAGTCGTGCAAACATTCTTTTGATGGCTTCCGAAGGAGAAACGGATCAAGCGATCGCTGACACAGTTAGAGCGCATATTGCCACAGTACAACGGATACGAGAAAAATTTGTCATTGGTGGGTTAGATTTTGCTTTAAAGGATGAAGCTCATCCACCAAAACCAAAAAAATTAGACGAAAAACAAGAAGCATTCTTAATTGCGACTGCTTGTTCTAATCCACCAAGTGGAAGAGTGCGCTGGACAATGCAATTATTAGCAGATCATTTAGTGAACGTTGGTATCATAGATTCAATCTCAGATAAAACAGTACGTCAAACTTTAAAAAAAATGAAATCAAGCCTTGGTTGAAAGAACAATGGTGTATTCCTGAAGTTAACGCAGAATATGTTTTTCGAATGGAAGATGTGCTGGATCTATACAATGAACCTTATGATCCTAAACGCCCTGTAGTATGCTTTGATGAACGTCCATACCAATTAGTGGAAGAAGTAAGACTTCCTTTGCCACCAGAGCCAGAGCAGCCTGAACGTTATGATTTTGAGTATAAACGTAACGGGACAGTAAATTTATTTGCATGTTTTCAACCCTTGGCAGGCTGGCGGCATATCGAAGTTACAGAACGTCGAACTAAAGCCGATTTTGCTAAACAGATGAAAATTTTAGTGGATGTTTGCTACCAAGATGCCGATGTTATTCGTTTAATAGTTGATAACCTAAATATTCATACCCCCAGCGCATTATATGAAGTTTTTCCACCAGAAGAAGCACGTCGAATTATTCAAAAGCTAGAGTTTCACTATACTCCTAAACACGCTTCTTGGCTAAATCAAGTAGAAATTGAATTATCTGTTTTATCTCGCCAATGTTTAGAACGGCGTATTCCTAATGCAGAAACATTAACTTCTGAGATTGCCGTTTGGGAGAAACAACGTAATCAGCAAAAAGCTAGTGTCTATTGGGATTTTCAAACCAAAGATGCTCGCCGAAAAATGGAGCGTTTATATCCGAATTTAACCTAGCAAAGTTGACTTGGCAGACCACTAGGACATAAAAAATTGCGTTCAGAACTTCCCACATATCAACTTCACGCTTGCGACCACCGGGTTTTTGTTTTGGAATCATGTCACTCATAAATTCATATTGAACACGGGTTAGATTGCTGGGGTATGCTCTTTACCCATGTTGCTCACGAGAGTGCTGTCTACTATCTATTCACAGCGTATACTGAGAGAGTTTTTTTACCATCTCTCCAACTTTTCAAACAGCCTCTTAGGCAAGGGGTGGAAGTTTGGGATAGATAGAAATTTTTAAAACAAAATATTATTCCTGATTTGAGTAAGGCAAACTTAGTGGGATTAGGATCAGTGTGCACAGTCCGTTCTCGTGTGCATCGTTTTGGGTAATCAACCAAGACTAGATCTGGAACAAAACGTTGCTTCGAGATTGGCTGCAACATGAGTCAGTACCTGACCGATCACAGAGCTTGGATCAGTCAGTGTTAATGGTTTTCCTATATCTCCCCCAGCGCAGATACGAGCCTCAATTGGAATTTGACCCAGTAGATGAGTGCGAAGTTCGGTTGATAACTGAGTGCCGCCGCCATTACCAAAAATAGGCAGAGCGTTTCCACTGTGATTGCAAATCAGATAACTCATGTTTTCCACAACGCCAAGCACTGGAACACCGACCTGACGAAACATATGAACACTGCGACGGACATCAGCGATCGCGACTTGCTGAGGAGTGGTCACTAAAATGACACCGCAAATTGGGCTTTCTTGAATGATGGTAATTTGGGCATCTCCGGTTCCAGGAGGTAGGTCAATTAGTAGGTAATCCAAATCACCCCAATCCACTTGCTGAATAAACTGGGTCACAATTTTGTGCAGCACAGGCCCACGCCAGGCAAGAGGATGATCAGGTTCGGCGAGCAGTCCGACGGACATAACTTTAATTCCATGCGCCTCTAATGGTAGAAATCGTTGCCCGTTTGGGGTACCGATTACCTGTACATCAACGTGTCCTAATCCCAGCATTTGAGGCACATTAGGGCCATAAACGTCGGCATCAAGCAACCCGACTTTTGCCCCTTGCAGACTGAGAGCCACTGCCAAATTCACAGCCACCGTTGACTTTCCCACACCTCCCTTGCCGCTTGAAATTGCCAGGGTTGTCCGCACACCCGGAATAGTACAAGGCTGAATATAGGTCTTTTTGCACCAGGATAGAGGGGATAAGGTTGCTTGAATCTGTTCTTGCAAGTGGTGCTGATACTGACCAATGTAGAGCCGCAGGTAAATGTAATCGTCCACAACACGCAAGTTACGCACCATTCCTAGACTAACAATATCGTTTTTAAGAATGGGTTCAATTACCTGCTTCAAGTGCTGAACAACCTCTTGTTTACGTGTTTCTGCAAGTGAATCAATTGGTATAGCAGTAGATGGATTAATGGGCTGAGAGAGTGTTTGTAAATTAGGCATTGGAGTGTTCCTGCAAAGATTCCTGAATCGACTTAATTGCCCGTTGAGTGTAGATGCAGACATCTCGATCCGGATCATCTAAGGCTTGCTGAAGTGCATTCAGAGCGGCTGAATTTTTCAACGCACCGAGAGCGATTGCGGCATCTCGACGGACATCGGAATATTTATCGGTAAGAGCTTGAATTAAAGCGGGTAAGGTGCGATTGTCGGGTGTTTTTTGCAGAGCTTGCAGGGCAAACTTTCGCACTTGCCAGTGGCTATCTGCTAATGCCATCTCCAAAGCAGATACAGCCGTTGGATTAGCGTGTAGTGCTAAGGATTTGGCCGCGTTGCGGCGCACTTGCCAATCCACGTCATTAGCCAGAGCGTGACAAAGGACAGAAACAACATCCGCATCTGCTAAGTGTCCCAACGTTAATGTGGCTGAACGTCGGACTGCTGCGTCTGGATCGGACAGAAGGGCGATCGCAGATGGGGACTGTTTCACCTGATTCAGATAGCGCAGCGTGGTGACAGCAGCTTCTCGTAACTCTGCCCTGTCTGATTTAAAAAACGGCAGAATATAGGGTAAGGACTGCACGTCATGAATCTTTTGCAGCAGAAACAGCACACTCAGTTGCAGACTGACGTTCTCTTGTTGCAATGCATCTAGCAGTAACAGCAGATGATCGGGAGACACTAATTCTCCTAGAGCTGATCGCGCTTCGTCTCGAATCTCTTCATCCGGTGATGCCAGACATTGGATTAGGGCTGGAACAACAGCAGGGTTTGCCAATTCCCAGAGAGCCGTTACTGCTAACTTTTGCACCGTGATACTCTCGTCTTTCAGGGCGGTGATTAAAGGTTCCAGAGCATCCTCATCACCTAAATGTTGTAAAGTTTTGACAGCAACCAGGCGATCGCTTTCATTAGGCGATCGCAGCAGTTCTAGCCACTGATTCAGTTCAGAGTCGATATTTGCAGGCATAGACACTCTTCTAGCGCAATAGGAATGGAATTTGGACGGTGATGGCTCCTGTAGGGCATTCCTTTTCGCAGGGGAGACAGAACCAGCACTCGTCGTATTTCATGTAGGCTTTGCCTGTTTCGGGATTCTTGGCTAACACATCTAGGGGACAAACTTCGATGCAGGCTGTGCATTTCTCCAAACACTTTGATTCATCCACAGTGACGGGAACATCGACTCGTTGATTGATGAATGCCATCCGATCAAAAACTCCTGTTGTGAGTGATTATTGATGTGATCAATTGTTTATCGGGTTGCAACGTCGTAGACTTCTCTGTTGACATCTACTTCAACAACGTATGGATTAACAGGACGCTTGAACAATACCATTTCACCAGACTCATTCTTTTTCAAGTTGACGTGGCAAAACCATTCTTCATTGTTCTTTTCGGGATAATCTAAACGGTAGTGATACAATCCCCAGCGACTTTCACGACGGTAAAGAGAAGCACGAGCTGCCATTTCGGCACAATCGCGAATGAAATGAACTTCCATACAGCGCATTAATTCGTGCGGATCATGGGCACCCATTAATTCCAGGGTTTCTTGATAACGAACAAAGTTTTGCAAGCCGATTTCCATCTTCTGGCTCACTTTGGGTGGTTGCAAGTAGTCATTTACAAGTCGCCGCAGCTTATATTCCACCTGAGTATGAGGGATGCCATTGGATTGGTTGAGAGGGGCGTAGATTCTGGCTTTTTCTGTCTCTAGAAACTCTGGATCGGGTTCAAGGTAATCTAAATTTTGGATGTAGTCAATCGCGTTCTCTCCTGCCAAACGACCAAACACAAATGCGCCAATCATGTAATTGTGGTCACGTTATCCATTGGCGTGCAAAATCGCACAATTCCCGCGATCGCGGCAGGGCTAATCATGCAACGGTTAGGCTTATTGGAACACTTCCTTCCAAAGGGCGGACGCTATAGTGCCACTCGATATCAGATTCGTTGGTCAGACTGGACTACAGGGGCACCGATCGTCGAGGGACTGCATTCTGGACAGTTAGATATCGGCATTTTGGGTGACTATCCATTGCTGTTGAGTGCTGTGCAGCCAGAACAGACGGACGCTCAAAAAACTCGTTTGGTTAGTTTTGTGTCATCGAATCCCGATGGTTCTTGTAATGCAGTGATTGTGCCGCATCAATCGAATCTGGAGAGCCTTGAAGACTTGCGTGGACGGGTGCTTGCCGTTCCCTTCAAATCTTCGGCTCACAGTATGGTGATGCGATCGCTACAAGCGGCGAATCTTTTGAGTAATGTTCACCTTGCTTCCTTGGAACATCCGAATTCTGCTAAAGCCTTTGAGTTCCCAATTCATTTAGCCGATAGCTACGCTCACTTTGCCCCCTTCCCTGATGTCGCTTGTCGCCAGGGAAAATTCCGCTATCTATCTGATCAGCGTTTAGAGAATTTGCCCGTGTTCTATGGAGTAGTGGTTCGCGCCGAGCTAGCAGACTGCTATCCCGAAGTTGTGATTGCTTATTTGAAAGCCTTAACCGCTGCTCAACAGTGGTACGACAGAACACCCGTTGCACTTCGGTTAGTGAGCCAGTGGACACGAGTGGATACTGAAATCATCGCTCAAATTTTAAGCACGTCCGATCCAAAAAGCCAACCTGGACGCTTTTTTTCAGAAACTGCTATGCGTTCAGATTGGTTGAATTTACACATTCATCAACTCAGTCAAATACCAGGAAATGAGCATCTGAAGACAATTGATTTGAATCATTGGGTTCAACCAGAGTTTTTACAGAAAAGCAATTTATGATTTGGTGGCACCTAAACCACAATGTTTAGTCATTAATGATTTGGTTAGTGCCATTTGTTATTATTTCCAGTTCCAGGAAACCTCTTTTTTTGTAATGCCAGTCTCATAGCTAAACTTAGCCCAATCTTCTAAAGTTTGTTTGATCCCTGGTGTGACTTCCACAGATACATCCTCCAGTTTTGTTACTGTATAATTTGGGTCGTCCTTTGAGACTCAATACGGTTCGGTTAAGCCCAAAATCAGGTAAGGTGAGGGTTATTCCCTGAATGCACTGATGTTGAATGCAACTCAAAGAATTCTCACTGATCTCACCTGTAGTCGAATCA
>NZ_JACJSI010000316.1 GCF_014698065.1 Nostoc flagelliforme FACHB-838 | reverse complement strand
AGGCAAGAGAGCGGCATTGCGAGAAGCAGCGTTCTTTCGACTTTTAAGCCTTAGCTTTTTCCCACGTTTTGCAAAAAGTACTTGTGCAATATCGGAAACGTTATAGCGCCGTGTAACTAGATTCAAAATACAGTTGGGAACATCGAAATAAGTAACACGGTTGGCTGTCTTGGGCGGTGACTCGTATTTAACTGGTTTACCTGTTTGCCAATCAAAGCGTGGAAAGTTGGGCTTAATTCTTCCCCATTCCATCGGTTGCCAGTTTTTGAATGGGTCAAGTGACTGAATCCACGTCCCACCTAGTAATAGGTGCTGATACATTTTGATGTATCCATCCGTGACCCGACCCCCATTCTTGCGTGGCAGTTTATCAGATATGAACAGGAAATCATAAACTGATTCTCCCTCTACATGGAAAAAGTTGCGCTTAATCAGCGCCGGATGAATGGCGCTACCAGCTAACAACTCATGGTATTGGGCAGCCGTGAGATTGTTTGGATATTCAGTTGGGTGTTCCCTCTGCTCAACTGATACCTTGCAATCTGGTTTAGGCTCAAAGAACTCTTTGTTGCCACCGTTAAGTGCATTTTTATTTGTATTCACATTTTTTCCTAAATTTTTCCATGACAATCTGGGCGACATTGCATCTATGCCGCAGTCATCAGTCATCAGTTATCAGTTGTCAGTTATCACTGTTCACTGTTCACTGTTTTTTCGGGCTTGTGTGATTAAATCTGTCTCTTGTGTAGTAAGTTCAGCCCAGTAGTCAGGTTTTATCACCTCGTATTTCTCAGCCACAGCCCAAAATTCCTGCCATGTAAACTCAATACGTCCAAGTACTTGCCTAATTTCCCTAATAGCCACAGGTAGCATCTGTAATTGCTCCGTCCTTGTTGCGACGGCTGACTGTGTGGGACTAGTACCCAAAATTATTGCCGCAGCTTCGAGCGCTTGGGTATTGTTCATGGCAACGCTTAGGTTTTTCAATGCCGTACCCATGAGGCGCAGACATTCAGTCGCATTTTCTTTCGGCGGTTCGGCTGCCAGAGTTCGCAAATCAATTGTTTTCTCCAGTGGTTGCTCTCCCTTCTTGTTTAATGCTTTAGCCCCAAGTTTAGTGTAAGTATTACCCCACTCTTGTAATTGATGTGGCTCAAAGGCGTTTTCCAAATCCCGAATGCGCTCTTTTAGCTGCTGGTTCTCAGTTTCCAACTGCCGTAGCGATTCCATCTCGTCTAAGCGCTGCTGCAACTGGATATTTTCCTCCTTCTGTTGCCTGTATAGGTTTTGCAGAGATTGGATTTGCTCACTTACTTGGGCTTCGGCTCTAGCCTTAACCTCTGCTTGTAGTCCAATCCTCAATTCCTGAGAGAGTCGCTCTAACTCTTGCTTATGTTGCTCTTTAAGTGCAGCGATCGCTTCAGCATATTCTTTAGGATATGTTCGCTCAGTCAAATCGGACACAATTGCGTCATTTATATCAGCATTGTTTACCAGCAGCCTTTCACCATCGTTGAAGGTGACAATCTGCTGGGAATTATTCGGTGCGTCTGCAACAATAACTCCCGATTGCCCATAACGGGGATGTTCTGGTGATGAAATTGTGATGGCATTTTTCGGAACCAATGGTTCCTGAAGGAATTGCTTTTTCTCTCTTGGCATTGGAGCAACAATATTAGCCGCAGCTGCGAAATCTGATTCACTAGGTTCTGGGTTTGATGACAAAGCCAGTCTTATCGCAGCAATAAGTTTTTCTGGTTCTTTGGCTAACCTCAAAAGAGGACGGGCTTGGCGCTCATTTTTAATCTGTGACCCCAACTCCCCTGCTGCAACAATAACTTTTGATGCCCCTAAGAGTTGATTTATACGTCGATAGCCACCATATACATGCAATTCGCCTTGGCAATATTGTTCAAAGTTTTTGTACCCAGCGATTCTGTACATCCGCTCGTCATGCATGAGGCGAACCTGTTGTACTGCTTGTAACTCAAATTGGTCTATGGTAGCAAAGGTGTCTTTGATATTGCTGTTGAGATCATTGTAATCAAGTGCTGATTTGGTTTCTTCTCTATTTAATGTCAGCATATTTCTCTCCCGTCATTAGCACAAGGAGAGGGGGTTGAAAAAAATTTTAATGTCACCTTAATCCCGACACCAAGGTGTATTGGGCATAAGTCATTTTTCACGATATTTTCCCCTGATAACTCGGTTTACAAGCTTCAGAGGGGGCTGTTGCGCTGCTAAAGATTTTTAACTACGAAATTCGGGTTTTTTCTTAATCAAGCTTAATATCTGGCCTATTTGAGGAATTTCATAGCCAAAATTACCACACAAAACTGGTGTGTTTGTATGGTTTCTCGTATAATACAAGAAGCAGCGTGGATTCAACTCTGTTGGACAAATTAGCAGTTAAGAAAGTCGGCAAACTAGGATAACTACTTGTTTTGTTCCTTCAAGAGCAAGCCCGCTCTGGAGTTATTCGATTTTAAGTTTGGGGCAGAACAGTTACTCCTTAGTAGCGTTTTGTCCCTTAAATTTTTGGTTTTGTTGTGTATTTACCTCCATTTTTGCTTCATCTAGTCAGTAACCTGATATTACAACTTCTTTTCGTTTAGTATCTAAGGTCATTTTGATTTCTTATTTTAAATCCTCCATGTTTACTAAAAAATATTTAACTAGGTAGGTAATCTTAAGCCTGTAATGCTTTCGTGTAGAGTATGATTACCTAACGATAAAAGCTGTTAAGATGCATTTGCTAATATTGGTAAAACATCAGATGTATGCACTAATCCTTGTGGATCTGTCAAAATATACTTTTTAATTACTGGTTGAACAGTAAAAGTAATTTCTTTCGTTATTGGATGTTTAATACTTTCTAGCAATGACAGATATTCAAGTTTTTCTAATGCTTTGACTAACTCTGAAGTTGATAAAGATATTTGATGCTTTTGCTTCATATTAGTTAATAGCTTAACAAAACTGATGGATTGAGAATTTGAAGCTATTTCATTTGCTAAATAAATCATAATTTGCCTTTGGATTTTACTTAGCACTTGACTGAACATCTTATCGAGCATCGCTTCAAGTTCACTGCTAACAAATGTAGTTTGGTTTTCAAAAAATATTTCAGTACTACCACCGAAAAAGTAGTTAATTCGTTCACCTACTGTTTCTAGTTCTAATGGATTACCACTATATTTTTTAATCAAATCATGACACTTTTGTTGATTAGTTAATCCTTGGGCAGCTAAAAGCTGCATTGCAGCATCTGCATCTAAACCTTTAATTTTGAGATACTGAATAGAGCGTTTAGCCCTTATTAGGCTATCGAATTCATTAGGAAAAACTCGGCCAGTTAGAAGCAAGCAACTTTGGTGCTGCTCTTCTAGTAAGCGACGAAAAAATGTTTCATACTCTAACCGTTGCTCAGAGCTATTTTTCTGAAATAATGTGTCAAATTCATCCAATACCAGCAGACAGCGACGGGATTGCAATTGCTTAATTAACACTGTAGTCCCTCCCTGGGTATACTCAGGAAAGGTTAATGAGGGTTCTACGGTTTGGATTTGTTCTACTAGTTCAGAAACTAAGTCCTGAATTAATGGTGCATGAGACACTGATTTCCATAAAAAGTAATCAAATCTAGGTTGAGATTTTAGGCTAAGTTCTGCTATTAACTTTGCAGCTAAAGCACTCTTACCAATTCCTGGCACTCCTATTAATGAAATACAACGCTGCTTGGTTACTAATTCTTCTAAATCAGCCAGTTCCTGCGCTCGTCCGTAAAAGTTAGATATATCAGGTGGTTGACCTCCAATAATTTGTAGAGAGTTGTCGGCAGAGGTTACTTTATTTTCACTTGATGCTGATTGAGTATCATACTTCCCTGGGGTTAATACTTCCAAAAAATTCTTTATATTCTTTTTGCAAACCCGTTCACCATTTCCAATGGTAGCGGACAGTACATCCCATAGTTGAGGAGCTAAACGCCGTTGTAAGTAATTAAGGCTATAAGGTGAGTTTTCTGCTATCTCCTCGTAATCACAATCATTCCATGTTCCCTTTAGGACGGTGATCTCAGCTTCAGATAAGCGTCTCCCTATCTTGGTAAACACTAGGTCGTCTACTACAACCAAGGCTTTTTCAAAAGTTACTATTTTAGAACAATACTGTTCAGTAAAGTTCCGTCCTGTTATGGTAGCCGAAGACAGGGAAGGATTTAGTGGTAAATTCAGCCTTTGTCCAGCATTAAAATCCATAACTATCCTTACGCCAATGGGCCAATAGATATTTTTAAGTCAAATTCCATAGCTAACTTTATTTTAATAACGTGTCATAACACACATAATCTTACTAGGCTTTTCCGCTTGTAATTACTTTTTTTGTGAAAGTAGCATACAAATTTTTAATATTGTTACTAAGCCATGAGTATACCTGAATATATGCCTGTAAGCCAGTTAGTGAGCCACTTAGCAATGAAATATTTAGTGAATTAGTTAATACACAGGAGCCAATTCCTGTCTGCTTTATATAAGTTTTCCAAATATGTTATGCTATTGTATCAATCCTTTTTGCGATAACCGTCAAAATCCTAATGACATTGAAAACTGTCTATCCTGTGGTACTTCGCTGCTTATCAACGACCGTATCCGCTTAGTTGAACCATTGAGAGAGCTTGCTGATAACCCATTTAATTATTTTGAAGTATTTGAAGTAGAGGACGCTAGTACTCAATGGAATCTTGGTAGTAAGCGGCGAGTTATGAAAGTTCTGAAATGGGATACCCCTAATTTAGTTAAGTTGATTGAGCATGAATCCCTGGCTTTGCAACTAATTCAGCATTCTAATATCCCCAAAAGCACTGTGGACGACTTTTTCACATTTATCCCTAAGAATAGTCGCTTAATATTACATTGCTTAGTTATGGATAAATTTGAGGGAGAAGACTTGGAGCAATGGATAGAATCTAATGGGCGGATTTCGCAATCTCTAGCATTAAAATGGCTTAAACAGTTAGTTGAAATTCTTGATACAGTACACCGTTCTGATTTTTTTCATCGAGACATTAAGCCTTCTAATATAGTTCTTCAGCCAAATGGTCAATTAGCACTAATTGATTTCGGTACTGCGCGACGATTAACTAATACTTACTTAGCTAAAGTAAGTGGAAGTGGGGGAACTGATAAAGGTAGAGGAGGGCGATATGAAGTTACTTCTGTTGTCACGCCTCATTATACTCCCTTGGAACAAATTAATGGTCAAGCAGTACCGCAATCAGATTTTTACGCTTTGGGTCGGACTTTTGTACAATTAGTTACTGGTATTAAACTGATGGATCTGCCAATAGATAATAAGACAGGAAATTTAATTTGGAGAAATAAAGCAACACATATTGACAAGCCTGTTGCTGCTTTTATCGATGAATTGATGGCTCAATTGCCAGGGCAACGTCCGCAAACTACGCGAGTAATTTTGCAGCGATTAGAAAAGCTGCCTCAGCAAATTAAAAATTATAGATTAGCTAATTCTAAAATATTTAAATTTAGCAAATATACATTAATGGGTTTATTAAGCATTTGGGGTATCTCTTTATCTATACCTCTAGCAGCTAATTATTTAGTAGCTCAAGGAGAGAGGGCTGAGGCAGCAAATGATTCTCAGAGCGCACAAGAGTTTTTTGACTCAGCTATAAAAATTAATCCTCAAGTTAAAAATTCTATTTCCCAATTTTATTTTGATAAAGCATCTCGTAGTACTCAAAAACTGCAAGATGCTAAAAAATATTATAAGTTATCGATAAACTATAATAATCAAGATGTAGACGCTTATAATAATTTAGCTTTTGTTTGCCAGCTATTAAATGAATTTGATTGTGTAACTATTAATTATGAAAAAGCTTTGAAGTTAAAGCCTGATAGTTGGGAAGGGCACTATGGTTTAGGAACCTTTTATGATGATCAAGGAAAAAAAAGTTTGGCAGAGAAGCAGTATGAGTTGTCTATAAAAATTAATAGTCAAGCAATTCCAGTTATCAATAATCTTTCCAGATTAAAAATTTTAAAAGGTAACTATAATGCGGCGATTGCTCTGGCACTACAAGGTTTACAAAATACTAAAGAACCAAAATTACAAGCTGCATTGTATAAAAATTTAGGATGGGCGAAATTACAGCAAAGGCAGTTAGGTGAAGCAAAGGAATATTTAGAAAAAGCAGAAAAGTTGGATGGTCAAAGAGCAGATATTTACTGTTTACTGGCACAAACTCAAGAAGCTTTGGGTGATAACGATAATTCCTGGCTTAACTGGGAAGCCTGCTTGGTACTTGAGTCTAAACAGCCAGAAGTTTTTCGTTGGCGTAAGGATGTATTACAAAGAATTAGGCTCAAGCGTTCTTCTCGCTAGAGCAGGGTAAGTCTATTCTAACAGGAGTTCAACATTTTTGAGGTAGAAACAAGTCTCGAAGCTATACAGGGTAAGTAAAATACACCAAAGGCTCAAAAAAGCTTGAAACCTAGATATATCAAGTAACTAGCCAAAACGATGTCAAACTATCTTTGTATATGCGCTTGAGAGTTTTTGTGGTTACTTCCTGCCTAAGTCTCGTTAAACCTATAAGAATCATATTTGATTTCTGAAAAAGACTAGGAGATAATACGGAGAGATAGTTTTGTCTAACAGCGAACAATGATAAACCAGCATCTACAAGCTAATATTGGGGAACTATAGGAATCATATTTGATTTCTGAAAAAGACTAGGAGATAATACGGAGAGATAGTTTTGTCTAACAGCGAACAATGATAAACCAGCATCTACAAGCTAATATTGGGGAACTACAAGAA
>NZ_JACJSI010000315.1 GCF_014698065.1 Nostoc flagelliforme FACHB-838 | reverse complement strand
TTTAGCTCATGATTTGATGCGCTTAAAGCCCAGCAAACTCCCCCATTTTCAACAAGGGCTACGTGCTATGTCTCTTATCCAGTCTGCTTTGTAGCTTCTTTGTCACCCCGTCAGGAATAAAATATAATTGTTTTGAAGTTGTTATGACCCAAAACACAATTTTAAGTATCGTAACCGTGGTAAGCAAAATAAGGTTGCAACTTCTGGCGAATTTGCTCATACTTTCGTTCCACTTCTGGTAATAATTTAAGTTGACGCGCTTGAATCAAGCTGTCATAAGGTAATGTTACTCTCGCCTTTAATCCAAGAAACCCCAAAATTTTGATTATGGTTGCCTCAGGTGCATGGCATAGTTCTTCATAAGTGAGCGAGACATAATCTGTCTTTGGTAAGGCGTTAATATTGTCTAAAAAGTAGGTTGTCGATTGTACAGCTTCTTTAGTGACTCGGTGCAATCCCAGGTCGAAGTACGATGAATACAATAACTGGTAAAAAAAGCGTTGTACAGGGTTATCGAATATTTGTTTATACTGTTGGGCAATTAGCGCTGTGTACTCATTTCTAGCTGACAATATTGAACGTGCAGCTTTTAATTTGGAATTAATGACATGAATTGGATGTCGGTGAATAAAGATGAACTTAGCTTCTGGAAAAGCGGTTTTGACATACATAAAGTGTGGAAAGCACCACGGATTTTTCAGCAACAGTGGTCTATCTTGTTCTGATATAAATTGAATCTTCCTGCACAACTCTGTAAATTTGAATAGATTATTAGGATTCAAGTAAGAATCGCATCCAGCATTCTTGAGAATAAATCCATACTCTTCTGGTAAATCTGGAGTCACTGCTACATTGTCAATAACGCGATCCTTCATACCTAGAGATTTAAATATATCCTCTATCTCTTGGCGTGCTTGTTTCTCAGTGCAATTTACATAGTTAGAAAGAAGCTCATCATATTTAACAATGTGATAACTTTTGATAAAATTAAAACACTCCGTGGCCACCAATGTTTGGTACAATAAAGTCGTGCCAGAGCGATGATCTGCCATAATAAAAATAGGGCAAAAATCGATTTTTTCTAGTAAATTTAAGTATGGCTCATCATGAATTTGGTTAATGCTAATAGCTTGTGGTTTATCGTTTTTTAACTCTGCCATATTACACTTTATTTTAAATAAAACCTTTTTGGTGATGCTTCACTGTGCAGCAAGCGAATAAAGATAGCCGAAATCTGCCAATTTTTCCAAAACCTTACTTGCGCTTTCTTCAACAGTTTCTTTGTCTGTTCTGCATTCTACTTCTGGGTTCAGTGGTGGCTCATAAGGGTCATCAATCCCGGTAAAATGCTTAATATCTCCATTACGCGCTTTTTTGTACAGACCTTTTACATCCCGTTCCTCACAAATCTCCAACGGTGAATTGACGTAAACTTCCACAAAATTCCCAATGCGTTGCCTTACCTCTTCACGAACTTCGCGGTAGGGTGAGATAGCTGAAACGAGAACAATCACATTATTCCTAGTCAGAAGATGAGCCACAAAACCAATGCGACGGATGTTTTCATCACGGTCTGCCTTACTAAAGCCCAAACAATTACATAGATTTTGGCGTACTATGTCACCATCAAGGACTTCGACTTGATATCCAAGCGATCACAACTTTGTTTCTACAACTCGATTAATACTAGTCTTTCCGGCACCACTTAGACCAGTAAACCAAATTGTAATACCATATTGCTTTAGCTTCACCTAACCTCCAATGTCGTACAATGCAATTTATGATATTTACAGATGTCTACACTATGTTTCTGCTAACACAGGCTTTCCTGTAGCAACAACCTGTTCCACAATATCAATGGCTCGACTTACACCCCCTGCTTTCCGAATTGCCTCTTGTAACCTAACTGCATTCTGTTTATAAGAATCTTCCGTCAACACCTTTTGGATAGCAGTTCGCAGTTTAGGAACATTCACACGACTCAGGGGTATAGCCTCACCAGCACCAGCCCAAGCTACACGCGCTGCTACTCCTGGTTGATCGTTAGCAACGGGAATGGCAACCATTGGTACCCCATTATTTAAGGACTCCAAAGTAGTATTCATACCCGCGTGGGTAATGGTGAGATTCGCTTTTTGCAGCAATTCCAATTGGGGTGCATAACCAACAACTAGCGGATTTCCCGCCAAACTTCCCAAAGCCTCTGGAGTTGCAGAACCACCTAACGAAATCACTAGTTGGGCATCCAAATCATTACAAGCTTCGGCAATAGATTTGAAAACTCCTAATAAGCGATTTTGAACAGTCCCCATTGAAGCGTAAATTAAGGGTTGTTCAGTTAACTTCTCATAAGGAAAATCAGGAACTTCCCGACCAGTTGGACTATGATAAGGGCCTGTAAAATGGAAGCACTGAGGTAAATTTTGCCTGGGAAATTCCAATTGGGCAGGCTGTTGACTAATTTGAGCTAGTTGGGAATAGTTTTCATTGGCACTGAAGTGTGGGGGTAACTTCCACTCTCGGCGATAGTCAGCTATTACCTCTCTAATTGGTTTGCCGATGCGATCTAACAACTTATAACCCACTCTGTTACGCAGTTGTGCCCACCAAGCTCGGTTATAACCCCAGTTTGTGATAAATGGGGGAACACTCTCTTCTCGATTAAGTACTACAGCACTGCAAACTGTAATAAAGGGAAGCCCTAAAAATTCTGCAACACTTCCCCCCTCTGGCATAACTTGATCTACTAAAAGTGCCTCCACACCAGCTTGTTTAATTGCTGGTGGTGCATCCCTGAGCATAACATCTGCCCCTTCTTTGAGCAGATTGACGGTATATTTCAATGCAGCAAGTCCACTCAACTTCCCCAACTTAGCCAAGGATTCTGACGTTACCCCAGAAGGAAACTGAGATTCGCCAATCGCTCTAAATTCTAGTCCTGCGGCTAATGTCTTTGGTTGAGCATCGGAAAAGGCAAATAGAGTAACTTGATGACCCCGATTTTGCAGTTCTTTTCCCAAGGGAAGCATAGTGTTGAGATGACCAATTGATGCTGGACAAATCAGTCCAAAATGAGTCATAGTTCATAATTCTGGTTAACTACAATGATGTATACCAGAAAACAGCTAGATAGGCAAAGAAAAGTAACTCTTGTTGAGTTAAAAGTGCTTACTGGATTTTCAAGAACTTATCCAAAGCTGTAACTAGGCTGGGAGGCCAACGCCGGATATTTTTTACCCAGTTGATATCTTTGTAGCGGCTATCAAGTCCATAAGCTGCTACCCAGTTGCTTTCGGCTTCACCTTGTTCTCCATTTACCCAATATGCAGCTGTGAGGGCGGCACGCACATCAGCAAATTTGGAGTATTTACGGGCAATATTTCGCATTTCGCGGATTGCTTGCTCTTTTTGACCTATTTCATAAAGAGCGAGGGCGTAGTTAGCACGGGCGAAGGCAAAATTTGGGGCTATCTCGTTAGATTTTTTGTAGTCTACGATCGCATCTTCCCATTTTCCTAAACCTGTTTTGGCATTTCCTCGATTGTTATATGCCATCGCATCGTTAGGATCGAGTTCTAAGACATGATTATAATCTGCGATCGCATCGTCCCATTTTCCCATCCCTTCCAACGCCGCGCCCCGATTCAAATATGGATCGGTAACATTTGGTGCTAGTTTTATGGCTTTGTTATAATCTGCGATCGCCTCTTGCAACTTATTCTGACTCACCCGCGAATTTCCCCGGTTACTCCACGCCCCGGCATTAGTGGGAAATTGCTCAATAATCTTTGTCCAGTAAGTTTCAGCCGTCGCAAAATCACCTTGATTCGTTGCTGTAAACGCTTGAGTTGCCCACTCATCCCCTTGTCTTAACTGTTCTTGAGTAATAGGCTGCTGAGATTGTGCCATGACTGGAGTACCCCAGCCAAATATAAGTAACAGACTGAGAAAAATACCAATCAACTTAATCATCTAGGTTTCCCTGTTTATCTTGAAGATGGGGAGTAGAGAGTGGGGAATGGAGTTCAAAGACTCATTCACAAGTATCAAAGACTCATCCCCTATTCCCTATTCCCCATAATTACAATAATGACAATTGTTCATTAGGCGGCGTGAATCCCAAATGCTTATACGCTGCCTTAGTTGCCATTCTTCCGCGATGAGTCCGAGTTAAATACCCAATCTGCATGAGGTAAGGTTCGTACACCTCTTCAATTGTTTGGGTATCTTCACCTGTCGCTGCTGCCATTGTTTCTAACCCCACTGGCCCACCGTTAAATTGTTCAATTATTACACTTAACATTTGGCGATCTGTCCAATCTAAACCGCAAGGATCTACTTGGAATAGTTGCAATGCTTCAGATGCAATGCTTTCATTAATTTCACCAGATGCTTTTACTTCCGCATAATCACGTACACGTTTAAGTAATCTATTACCAATCCGTGGTGTTCCGCGTGAACGACGGGCAATTTCTGTGGCACCACCTTCTGTAACAGGGGTTTTGAGTAATTGAGCGGTTCGCAGTACAATTTGAGTCAGCTCGTCAACTTCGTAAAATCGCAGTTTTTGAATTAAACCGAAGCGATCGCGCAGTGGTGAAGTTAAAGCACCTACACGAGTTGTAGCTCCTACGAGGGTAAACTTTGAAAGCGGCAAACTTCTAATCCGAGCGCTGGAACCCTTACCGATAGTAATATCTAAACGATAATCTTCCATCGCTGGGTAGAGAATTTCCTCTGTCATCCGCGAGAGGCGATGAATTTCATCAACAAATAAAATATCTCCTGGTTTCATGTTCACCAGTAGCCCGACAATATCCCGTGGACGTTCTAGGGCTGGCGCACTGGTAATTTTGTAATTTACCCCCATTTCTGATGCTAAAATCATTGCCATTGTGGTTTTTCCCAATCCTGGCGGCCCATACAGCAACAAGTGATCCAGTACCTCACCTCGAGACTTGGCCGCTTTGATGGCAATATCTAGCACATCCTTTAAATCTTTTTGCCCAATGTAATCAGCAAATCGGTGCGGTCGAATACCTTCTTCCTGCTGTTCTTGTTCATCAATGGCAGCTTCGGGCTTCAAAATATTTTCTGTGGATGGTGCTTTCGCCGACTCTCGACGCTGGGTTGGTTCTCCGTTGGGTTCTGGAGGCTGTTTTTTCGAGGAGATTATCGCCATAATTCAGCTATCTACTTTTAAGGGGACTGCGGACTGGGGACTTGAGGGCAGGGGGCAAGAGACGCAGGGAGAGAAAGAAGAACCAATGCCCAATGCCCGTGAAAATTTTAGTTTGAGAATACCCGCGCCAATTTAAAATTTAAATTCGGTCAATTACCCAGAAATACAAAAGTTATTATGTTATCTAAAAGAATCTTACCGTGCTTAGATGTAAAGGCGGGACGGGTTGTAAAAGGAGTTAACTTTGTTAATCTCCAAGATGCAGGCGATCCGGTAGAGCTGGCCAAGGTTTACAACGAAGCTGGTGCTGATGAGTTAGTATTTCTGGATATTACAGCTACTCATGAAGACCGAGCTACAATTTTAGATGTGGTCTACCGAACTGCTGAACAGGTCTTTATTCCATTGACTGTGGGTGGTGGCATTCAATCCTTAGAAAATGTTAAAGCTTTGTTACGAGTCGGCGCAGATAAGGTTAGTATTAATTCTGCGGCAGTGCGTGATCCAGACTTGATTAATCGGGCGAGCGATCGCTTTGGTAATCAGTGCATAGTTGTTGCTATTGACGCCAGACGCAGAAATAACCCGGAGAATCGAGGTTGGGATGTGTATGTGCGGGGTGGCAGGGAAAATACAGGCTTAGATGCCCTACTTTGGGCACAAGAAGTTGAAAAACGGGGGGCCGGAGAACTGCTAGTAACAAGTATGGATGCTGATGGAACCCAAGCCGGGTATGACATTGAGATAACAAGGGCAATTGCTAATGCTGTAGAGATTCCGGTTATTGCTTCTGGTGGTGCAGGTAATTGTGAACACATCTATACTGCCCTAACCGAAGGCAAAGCTGAAGCAGCATTACTTGCATCTCTGTTACATTACGGACAATTAAGCGTAGCAGAAATTAAAAATTATTTGCGCGATCGCAATGTGCCAGTCAGAACATTATCCTGATCAACCATTTAGTAGTTAATGACATCCATCTTAGGTTAGGCACACTTCCCTAAAAGGGTGTTAATATTATTTTACAAGTATTAACAAATATTAAGATATATGTTGCTTCCTATTTTACTTTTTGATGTAGCTTTGGTGGCATGGTCGCTGCACTTGATGGAAAGAGCCTATGAGAGTAAAGAATTTTCTCTCATGTTGGCTGGTACCTTAGTTGCTCTAGCAGCTGCTGCCATGTTAGTAGTTTACTTTTTGATGGGGCACTGTATGACCTATTTGCTGCAAGTGTCGTAGTGAGTATTGAGTGCTAAAGTAAATATTTAAAATTTAGTTTTCATAAAAAGCTTGACAAAGTACTAATATTTAAGCGAATATGTATAATGGATTGTAAGGGGTTATAGCGCAGTTGGTAGCGNACCTCAATGGCATTGAGGGGGTCAGCGGTTCGAATCCGCTTAGCTCCATTCTTAAAAGTTACCTACTCAAAAGCTGGCTGTGAGTGGAACGATAACTTTGCCGCAATGGCAAGCTTATGCTTCCAATTTAATTCGGCAAAGTTATGCTTCCAGTTTTTCCGCTTCCTTTCCGGCTCAGTTGAAACGGAGTAGAGGTAGAGAAACGTAATGAATTTTTAGCAAATTCTACTTCTCGATTCTAAGAGGATGTTTTAAAAGTAGGGTAATGTTGTAAGAAAGCTCACAAAGCTTATGCTGAGATTTGTAGAAACCAGCACCTTGTGAGCAAATGACTAAAGCATACCGTAGCAATTTGA
>NZ_JACJSI010000314.1 GCF_014698065.1 Nostoc flagelliforme FACHB-838 | reverse complement strand
ATTGCTCCCTCAAAGTCCTTGCCTGCCCATTCAACGATTTGCTTGAGCCGACTTTTACCATTCTTTTGAGAACGTAGAGTTGAGTACGTGCAGAACAGAATGCCTTGGGTGAAAGGGATGGGGTCGCCAAGTTTGATGTTGCTCAGGTCGATAATGTCTTTTGCATCACCTCCTAAAGCACACCAGTCTCTACGGGCATCTTCAATTAAAGCAGAACTTTTGGATACCCAAATGGCTTTAGAGCGCCCCTGACACCAGTTGTCGAGAATGATTCCTGCACACTGTCTTCCTTTCCCCGCTCCCGTCCCATCACCAAGGAACCAGCCACGGCGAAATCTAACAGCATTTTCTTCGCCTTGAGCCGCTACAGTCACATTATCCCAAGAATCATCGACAATATAAGACCCAGACAGAAATTCACAGTGCGCCTGACCTGCGTAAATAACGCTTTCAAGTTGTGCCTCTGATAACAAGCCTTGTGTGATAATGTTTCTAGGAAGATGCGGTTTATAAGTTGGTGCTGGTGGCGAGACAAGTGCTAGGGCTGCACTCTCACAAAGTAGCGAGGGATGAGATAAAGCGTCCTTGATTCGGATTCGCTGTGGGCGATAGGTTTCATATAGGGTATCTTTTAAACCCTCACTAGCCGTCCACTCGATAATCTCATATTCCAGCACTACTACATCGTCTGGAAGAGAGGAAACTGTTTCTGGTTGTGCAACTGTAGTACGGAATGGCAATTGAACAACTTTTGCTCTCGCAGTAGCTTTGATATCTGAGCGTTCCCACGAAGATCGCTGTGGCAAATGCTCAATCAACGCTAGCAGTTCGGGCAAGTCCAAGGTTTCGGGAATACAGGGGATTTGCCTGTGATTATCAGCCGGAACTTTATCGATTACCGTAATTCGGGTTTCCATCGTCGTCCCATGTTTTGAGTACACTTTGCCGTTGACCCCAACAGACAGTAGAACTCGTGCTTTCTCTTGCCACTGATGGAAAGTTTCTCGCCAAGTAGGATTATTGGGAGAGAACCAATTGGCTGTGATTGTTACCAATCGTCCACCGTCAGCCAGTCTTTGCAATGCCGAGTTGATGTGGCTCTTTGTTGCGTCGGGATTGCGACTGCTGATTTTGGGAGATGCACAGAAAGGTGGATTCATCAGCACAACTGAGGGCTGAGTCTTGCCAACCAGATAGTCGTTGATCTGTTCCGCGTTTACTGAGAATAATGGTGTGCCAGGGAACAGCCGACGCAGAATCTTACTTCTGTCGGGTGCGAGTTCGTTGAGCATCAGACTTGCACTGTGCAGTTTAGCCATTTGTGCCAATAGACCAGTTCCGGCACTGGGTTCAAGCACTAAATCATCAGCCTTTATAAATCCTGCTTTGGCTACCAGATAAGCAAGGGGCAGAGGTGCCGAGAATTGCTGAAGCTGTACTGACTCTTCACTGCGCCGTGTTTGGGTTGGGCAGAGGGCTACTAACTTCTCCAATTCCAATAATACTGTTAGCGGCGACTCCAATAAAAGCTTGTAACCTTTTTGGCGCAGATATAATATTTGCGCCACTTCCACTGCTTCGTAAGCATCTTTCCATAGCCATGCACCAGACGCGGCAGTGCCTAGAAAGTAGCGATTCATCTGGGAAGAAACAGTTTTCGTAGAGAGAGGGCGATTATCTATTAAAACTTTTGCAAGCTCTTGGGCAACATTAATAACTGACTGCCCATAATCGATTACTGTTTGCAAATCGAATAAAGAACCTTGAGTGAAAAGTTGCTGTACCATTGCATCACTCACAATATTATTTTTTCACTCTTGCTATGGCGAAGCCTTTTTCTTATTAATAAATGAGGCTATTACTAGCCTCATTTAAACTTTTAAACCTTCAGACATTTATTCTTCGGTGATCGGACGATAATTAAAAAGCGAATTAACCAGCTTTACGCGGTCTACCTGGCTTGCGCTTGTCTGAAGAATTTACATCAGCCTTTTTAGTTTTCGGTGGCTTGTTGGCAGCATTGTTAGCTTTGCTTGAACGAGTAGTACGTTTTGGTTGTGGTGAAATTTCTTTAATTGGAGGCAGCAATCTCAATGTAGGGAATGAGAGAATAACTGCTTCATTACTTGTGCGATGAACAACTTCATCATCTAACGCCCAAGGATCTGGCAATTTTTCAAAAGTCTGAACTTGTTCTGATGTGATTACTTTTGATACTGATGGGATTATAGAAGCGGCTATATTTCCATTGCTAACCGAAACCACATTACTAGCGTAAGCAGCCGATACAAATAGTCCATTAATGAACTGGAACATAACGAGAGTAACGAATGCCCAAAAGATGGCTACGATTGCCAAGGTGAGTAGAGATTGGATATCCATGATTTTTTTCTCAACTAAATATTTGTAATTTTCAATTGATTTACGCAAAGCGGATTTGAGCCTTGTCCAAATGTGAAGCGGATTTGAACATCTCCTCTCTTCAAGAGAGGACTTCACTCTAAATTTAGCGTAGCGTACCTCTAATTTAATCCAACTAAACTTCTCCATTGCTTTAAAATTTATTTACAAAATAAAGTACATTTTAGCGTTTACTTACTTAAAGATTTCAAGTATTATGTTTATAAATTTGCTCAAAGATAAACGTTAGAGTTAAGTCTATGATTAAGATTTGATTTGTTAGCTAACTCTTGAAATAAAAAATTTGACTTAAACGAAAAATAAAAGCAGTCCTCACAATTAATTAAAAGTATGCCCAATCCAACTACCGACTTAGTTCGCTCCTACCTCAAAGAAATCGGACGCTACCCTCTGCTAACTCCTGAGCAAGAGATTACAAATGCTAGGCTTGTGCAGCAGATGATGGCTAGTGAAGAACAACGCTCAAGCCTCGCACTTCAATTAAATCGCCAACCAACTGCAAAAGAATTAGCCACCTTGCTTGGGCAAAGCGATACTGAAGTACAATCAATCATTCAACAAGGTCAAAAAGCTAAAGAGAAAATGGTGACTGCTAATCTACGCCTGGTGGTTTCTGTTACCAAGAAATATCAGAATCACAATTTAGATTTTCTCGATTTGCTCCAAGAAGGGGCACTGGGTTTACAAAAGGGAATCGAAAAGTTTGATCCCAACCGAGGCTATAAACTATCAACCTACGTTTACTGGTGGATTAAGCAGTCAATTACACGGGCGATTGGAGAAAAGTCTCCTACTATCCGTCTGCCAATCCATATCAATGAGAAATTAAACAAAATCAGGAGAGTACAGCAGCAACTGTCTCAGTCTTTGGGTCGTCCTCCAGTTGTAGCAGAAATTGCCGAATCCTTAAATCTATTGCCCAATCAAATACGGGAATACCTTCACGTTTCCCGTACTCCAGTTTCGCTAGAAATGCGAGTTGGGGATGAGCGTGAAACTGAACTAGCCGATATTTTACCGATGGATGGTAATTCCCTAGATGAGCAAATAACTCTTGAGCTTTTACACCAAGACTTGAGCAAGTTGCTGGCATTGCTCAATCCAAGGCAGCGAGAAGTATTGACTTTACGTTTTGGATTGGAAGATAATCAGGAACTTACTTTGAGTCAAGTTGCAAAACGCCTAAATCTTAGTCGGGAAACAGTTCGTAAGACTGAACATCTTGCTCTCTCTATTTTGCGCTCTCATCAAAACAAGATCAAAGACTATTTTCTTAATTAGGACTAACTAAGGGTTGTTGGACTCTAGTTTCATTTATATAAGTCGAACTGGCTACTCCAAAGGCTGGAAACAAATCGCCACTGCTGTTAAAGATGCTTCCAATTGCGGCTATCAGGAGTGTGATCGCGTATCCGTCATGAGTCGGTGGCAATCGCCTCTGCTTAATCCCTGGCGAAAAACCATCAGATTGTCAGACCCAGTAGCAAGTTACAAGTCGCAAATCGCAAGTGTACCGACAACTGTTGTCGTGAGCTTGAAACAAGGACACTTTATGTCTGGTACTAAATGTATTGACATAATTCTTTTTTTGAAGTGGACTTGTATTCCACAACTGGAGTTTTTTATCTTACTTGTGACTTGCGACTTCCGACTTGGTACTTGTTTTTGTTACTGTTTCAATCAAATGATGCATGAATATATTGATACCAGAAACTATCCTTATAAATAGAACACCGATTACAGAACCGATGCCCAGCAAAACAATTGATGTCCGAGAGTACACCGTTAGAGCGCACAAGCGGGAAATTCATACTCGCGTTTTTAACTTCGTATGTAAGCAGTGTGAACAGCCCACACAACGAGAAACCTTTGGTGTACGACCGCTCTACTGTGAGCAATGCCGTCCGCCACAAGCACCCAAGAAATCAGTAGTCCCTATAGGCAAGAGGAAACCCAGAGCTATGAACTACAAGAGTGGGAAGGATATAGCTGGGTGATTTGTTGGTTTTGAGTGAGCGCACGAAAGTGAGTGAAGAGTGCGCTTATTCGCCCAACTTAACTCAAACTGGTAAAAAGTAACTCTAATGTTTAGGAGTCATTCAGGAGGTGCAAACTGTGCAAAGACCTCGTCCCCTATCAGGTTCTTAGTTTGATTGGCAAAACATTGGGTTATAGCCGTGATGCAGGGTACTTGAAGATTTCGGCGACTGTGGTTTATGGGAATCATGATTAAGTTTTTGCCGACCAACGAACTACAAATACACGTGCGTAGGCGAAAGCTCCCGTTGGAAACTGCTCGTCTTCAGGTGTGTGGGCTAATAATTCCGTTCTTCACCTAAAACTTGTATTCCTTGCTAGACAAGGGTTTTTCGACTGACTTGAATCAATTCCAATTGACTAGGATTGGATTTAAGCGGGATACAGACCCAAGAGGAAATAAAGGCAGTTTAAGCGTAAGCTAAAAATAAAAGACTTGGGTGCTATGTCGATTCCAGAAATTTCTGAAGCAATAATACGTCATAACTCCAACGCTTCATCCTACAGTCGTGGTGAAGAATATTACCGCAGGGGTGCGATTGCCGATTTAAAAAAACGAGGTAATTTGATTCAAGCAGAGGTAGAAGGTGGCGAAATTACACCATATCAAGTCAGTATTCGTTTTGATGCAGGTGGAATTACCTCAGCAAGTTGTACTTGCCCTTATGATTATGATGGTTGGTGCAAACATATTGTTGCCACCTTATTAAGCTGTTCGCGTCAATCAGATAGGATTGAAGAACGTTCAACACTAGAACAATTATTAAATCGCCTTGATATTCTTCAAACACAGCGATTACTGCAAGAACTGGTGGAAAATAGACCAGAACTAATTGATGATATTGATGAGTTTGTAAGTTTAATAGACTTGCCAAAACCAAAAACAAAACAGTCTTCTACCCGTCAAAGCAAAATTGACACGTCACCTTTTCGCTCTCATGTCAAGCGGATTCTGCAGGATGGATTGAAAGAATTAGAGTATGGTTCAGAAGAAGACCCATTTACAGATGATTTACTGGTTGTAATTGAGAAAGCGCGAGAGTTAGCAGAAAATGGAGATGGCAATAATGCCATCGCAATTCTCGAAGCTATTACCGAAACTTATGCCCAAGAATGGGACGAGTTGCTAGATTACGGTGGAGACAGTTATTCCATCGTAGAACCTCTTGATAGCGCGTGGACAGAAGCAATTTTGTGTGCAGAAATGTCTACAGGAGAAATAGTAGATTTGCAGTTGATGTTGGAATCATGGCAAGACGAAATCAGTGCAGACTTTAGTATGAGTTTAGAAGCATTGCGTCAAGGTTGGGATTATGAACCACTGCAAGAAATTATGCAAGGAGATGATACCGCAGAACTTTGGGAAAATGAACGACCAAGCTTTGCTGATGATTTAGCATTGATTCGCTTGCAAATTCTTGAACGTCAAAATCGTTACACAGAGTATTTAAATCTAGCTTTAGCAGAAGAAATGACTCTGCAATACCTAACGCAATTAGCAGCTTTGGGAAGAGTAGAATCAGCCATGTCTGCGGCTAAAATCCTGATGGAAAAAGCAGAAGAGGGTTTTGCATTGGCAAAAATATTGCGAGAAGATGGGTATTTGGTTGAAGCGTTAGAAATATGTATTGCTGGTATAAATTTACCAGGTAACTGTTTGTATGAATTTGCTACTTGGACAAGTGATTTAGCCCAAGGATTAGAAGATAATGCCACTGCGTTAACTGCCAGCATCATTGCTTTTAAAATCAGACCATCGTTTCGAGACTATGGTAAGATTCAAGACTATGCAGGAGAAACTTGGTTGACGCTCAAACAAGATTTACTGCAAACACTGCGAGATCAGCCAGATTGGGGAACAAGAGAAGCTCAAGTCGATATTTTTCTCCATGAAGGATTAACTGATGATGCAATTAAAACAGTAGAGAGAGATACTTACTATGATTCCAAACTGGTTCATCGAGTCATGGATGCAGCAGTTTCCCATCGTCCAGATTGGGTAATTGATAACGCTTGCAGACGGGCAGAACCCATTATGGAACAAGGAAAAGCTGACCGTTATGACGCTGCGGTTAATTGGCTAAAAAAAGTCAAAGCTGGTTATATTGAACTAGGGAAAAAAGCTGAATGGTCTGCTTATCGCTCAAAATTAGAAGCGGCTCATGGACGTAAACGTAAATTAATGAAATTATTTAAAGAACTGAATTAATAGTATGATTAATTTGGCGAATGATACCACAAAACTGCAAACCAAACTCGCCCAGATATACTTCGAGTTACATCCTTCCTTACAAAAAATTGTTCAGTTATTTTCGGTAATTTATGCACCGATAGATAAAAATTCCTTCGTAAGTTGTATTAGTAAGACTGGCGCTTTAGATGAAAAGAATAAACCTTGGGGTACTAAAACCCTTAGCCCTCAAATTGATAAATTGCTAAAAGCAGGTTT
>NZ_JACJSI010000313.1 GCF_014698065.1 Nostoc flagelliforme FACHB-838 | reverse complement strand
CTGGAGCCAGAAATACCCTTAAACGGCTGCCCATATCTCTATTACCTTGGTAGACACATTATACGTATTTACTTATCTTTACACAGTTTGGTTTTTCCACCTCGTTCTACTTAAGCAATTCTTGTCCTGCATTAAAGTTTTTCCCTTGCTTAGGAGTAATACACTCTTTATAAGGTTTATCTTTAACATCATGAGAAAGTTGAATTTTCATTTTTTTACTGGGATATTAAATAAATCTTTACAGCTACCAAAAATTATCTTTGCTTTGGGATAAATTCAAAGTAACATCAGTTTTTTGACCTAACACGGCGATCAATGGCGCGTAATTGCGCCTCACCATAAATATACTGCCCCAAAGCATTAGCTTGCCTAGCAGGTGCCGCTAAATGGACATAAATCTTTGCTTCCTTGAGTAGACGTTGAACGTCATCCCAGAAGAATTCACCGCTACCACCAGTAATAATTACATCAGTTACACGCTCTGGCAACCAGGCTAGAACACGGCTACAGATTTCACGAGAAAACATCTCCGTGAGGTTGGGAAGAAAATCGTCTAAGTTAGTAGATTTGGTTGCGCTTTTAGGACGGTAGTAGCGTTCACCTCTGGGTTTGTTAACAGCAGAAATCAGTGCCAACGATTGACTATCAGCACCGTCTATTTCCGCAGCCACCAATTCATAAAACTTGTTCATACCAAAGTCTTCACTCTTAGAAAGATATTTAATAAATCGGAAATTATCTACCATCAAAAGATCGACGGTTTGATGTCCAATATCGACGATCGCCACCGATGTTTTTGTAAAATTGGGACTGTCAGGACTTTTCTTTGGTTGAGCTTCAGACCACAACAGGCTGCCATAGCCCTCTGGCATTACCCATACCTTACTGACGTTCAGCGACACAGATTCGCCTCGGAAGTTCAACACATGAGGCCCGCCTACTTGACTAATCAAGTATGCTTTTTCGTTTTCAAATTGCTCTAAGGAAAGAAAAGGCAGACCCAGTACAACTGAGATATCGTCTCTGAGTTTGAAGTAGCTAGCACTTGCTAACACTTTTACCAGTGCAGCCTCTACCTTAGATTGTCCGATTCCTAGATTCGCTCCAAAATCTGCTGCCAGTTGACCAACAGCATATCCATTGCCTTGATATTCCAGCCACAAATTCATTAATGGATCAATAGCACGAACTTCAAAAACGCCCCCACGTACTTGTTCTATAGACATTTGCTTAATATTGGCAGGTACGAACACCACATTGTTTGGTTCACGAGTCACACAACTTTTTGTGGAAGTTCTGCCTAAATCAACACTGAGAATAGTTTTACTGCCAACATCGTTGGGTTTGACAGTGTTGATTTGTTTAGTGGCTGCTATTGTTGTTAAAAGACGTGCATAGTAGTCATTAGGAACAATAATTAACTCCTCTTTTAATTGGTAGAGAACTTGGTTAGTTTGTTCCACTGCTGCTTGAAACCTGTTTAAAGCATCTGTTGTAGGTTCTCTATCAATCTCCCACATTAAGGAAATGAGATTTTGTTGCAGTCGTACTGCTAAACGCAAACAGTCTTTTTCTACTTCATCTAATGCGTGTTGGCGAGTTAAATCATTAATTTGCCTCTTGCTCTGATCAGCAAATTCATAATATTTCTTCTCTAAATTGGCGTATTTGTCTGTTAATTCATTTGCAACTTGTCTGTGATGCTTGCCTGCTTGTCTGTCCTTTTCTCCAGCACCATGGGCAGTAAAAGCACCTGCAACAGCACCAACTGCCGCCCCTAAAGCACCAAACAGAAGAGGAATTATAAAAATCATACAATTTTTGACTAATTCTCTAAGAATGAGGAGGAAGGTAAAGAAGTTCAGAATCAGGCAGGAACTTACTATCAGTTGATGCTAGTCCTAAAGACTGAGCAATAGCTACTGATTCACGTAACCGTTCTATAGCCCCTTCTATTCCCGGTGCAATTGGACGATTTGTAATTTCTTGATTAATTACTTGCGCTTGGGCCAAAAACTCTAGATTTTTCTGGTGTTCATAAATTAGTTCATTTTCAATTGCTTGTAATCTTTCTAATTCTTGTTGAGTTAAAGATTCATAATAGATTTTCACCGTTTGTTTATGGTCATTGAGGATTTTGAAAAACTCGTGAACCATACCCGCAGTTCCAGCAACAGCTAAAACTGGTGCGGCTACGGTTAAAGCGATCGCAATTGGTGGACAAGCTGCTGCTACTGTTGTGGTTACAAACGCTGTCACGCCCCCAACTGTGCCACCTTTTACAGTATCTTTCAGTGTTTCTATAGCGGCTTCTTGTGCAGAAATTTCACCCCGAACTACACGCAGCCCGTTGGTTAGTAACGAAAATGGTGCTGTCGTCACTACACCAATTACTGCTCCCAGGGGCGCGGCTTTAACACCTGCTTTGACTGCACCTGTTAGGTTGTCAAAATGCCATTTAGCATCTAGTCTCATTTGCTCCTGCGAAGTCATGGGTTTATCGCCACGGGCTAAATTATCTTTGGCGTTTTCCCACTTGATATTTTTGGGATCATTTGAGCCGCCTTTGCTATGCGGTTTGATATGACTAGCGTGCTTATCTGATAGGTATTTTTGGGTATTAACATCAGTAGATTTGCCATCAATCCCTGCTCTTTGAGATGGAGGGATTTTATCTAACATTTCTTGGGCTTGCACTCTGGTTCTGATTGGATCACCAGGTTGAATCCCACCTTTATATAATCTACGGGCTGCACTTAAGGATAAATCCTGTAATTGGGCATGTTGAACATTAATGTTGGCAGCAGCGTTAAAAGCGGAATTACGCTTTTGGTCGTCAGACATGGGTAAACCAATCTAGTGTGATGTATCAGCTTATTTTCTTATAGTTCCCATTTGAATACAGATGCGATCGCCCCACTGCCAAACCTTAGGAAGTAGTATAACACCTTGCTCCGTCTCGATTTCAGTACTTCTACCCTGCTAGAACCGCTTTGATTGCGGATAAAAATATATGAAATCTTATATTTTTAAAGCGTATGTATTTTAAGATGAGCGGCATGGTAGGAGCGATCGCTATTTTATTAAGTAGTGGTAGTGCGTTCACCGGAGGTGTTGGCGCAGCCATCGCTCAAGATACAGAAAGATATATTACTGTGGGGCACGATAAATTAGGAAACAGCATAGCTCTAGACACGAAAACTATTAAGGGCACGACATACAAGCTTTACGGAATGTACGGAGATGGCATCTTCGAGACTACCTTTGATGCCTCTTGCACAGAATCGCGGATTTTTCGCAATCGCATTGCGATTTACGGGCCAGAAGGACAGCTACTTGAAGAGGATAAGGAAAAAGGAGAAATACCTTTTGTAGCAAGTTCTTCACCAGGCAAAGGAATGAAAATTGTTTGTCAAAAGATTGGTGCCCGTGGTTGGTAAATGCTCAATATTTTGAGGAGCAGGGGAAACAGCACTTCTCTAGGAGACGCTCTTGCTAGCTAGCTTCCCCAAAGGGTTACAACTACGCTCAGTGACCGGAAGCAGAGGGAGCAGTGGGAAATAAAAAGGATGGAAAATAAATACTAACCAATGCCCCATACCCAGGTAGAAAAATACTAAGGACAAAACAACGTGTCACGCGTATCTCGTCCTGTAATGGGATTAGTCCCTTTGGCAAGTTTGCACAATTTTTTTTGCTCATCGGGACGCAACAGCGTATCGGTAAAATCTGCCCCGTCAATGATTGCACCATCAAATCTAGCGTTAGCAGCAAAAGCACCCTCCAACAGTGCATTTGTCAAATTTGCTCTGACTAAACGAGCCGAGTCTAAAGTGGCATTTCTCAAGTCAGAACCCTCTAAATTCGCAGACTCTAAATTTGCTGCAAAAAAACTGACACCGTTCAAATTAGCGTGACTGAAGTTGCTCTGGCGAAGATTAGCTTTGGTAAAGCTAGAGTCTGTTAAATCGCGTCCTGAGAAATCAGCTTCAACCAAAATTTCCTTATTATATTCAAGTGCCAAAGCTGTTGGAGCAAAACCGACTGTTGCAGTGATGGCAATTATTCCCCACAGGAATAAGCTGAGTATGCTTGTCCAAGTAAGATGCTTTAGTTTATACTTTAAGCCAAATTTTATTGGGGATAAGTCGAGTATAGAACCCGCTGTGCGTAGGTGTAGACCGCCGCAGGCATCGCTTAACCTAGAATTCACAGAATTCATCATATTTTTAGTTAATGGCTAACTTTCCTCCATCTCATTATCCAGATATTGGTCATTTAGGAGAAGACCTAGTAGCCCAATGGTTGCAAGCTACAGGTTGGATAATTCTCCATCGTCGCTTTTCTTGTCGCTGGGGAGAAATCGATATTATTGCTGAATATGATAGAGGAGCAATAGGAGAACTCAGCACTCAGCACTCAATGTTGGCATTTGTTGAAGTCAAAACCCGCAGTTCAGGTAGTTGGGATGCAGGGGGAAGAAGCGCAATCACCCCACAAAAGCAAGCAAAAATCTGTCGTACAGCTGGAATATTCTTAGCCCAGTACCCTGAGAAGGCAGATTATTCTTGTCGATTTGATGTTGCTATTGTCTACTGCCAAAGGGTATTAAAAAATCTGACTGGGGTTACAGCTAATCAGGAAGCTCTAGCTACTTCATCACTACCCGGATATAAGTTGAAGCTGCAAGAATATATCCCCGCAGCTTTCGACTCTTCAATTGATAATGGTTAATCGGTAATGGATAGAAATATCTTCATTACCAATGACCAATAATTTTCTAGTGGCGTTACAAGCAAATAATGTTACGCCAAAGTTTCTGGGCAGTAACCTAAACCCCGGACAAACTGTTGCCGGAACGCTTCAATTTCGTCTCTCTCTGGGCTACCATGAGACACGATCGCTACTTGATAACGACGCATCACATCCACTGGGCATTGTCCGGCTTCCAAACTCCAAAGTGCCATTTGCACCCTCATTGGCGGTTCGTAGCTAATTCCTAATTCATTAAGAAAAGCCCGAAAGTCGCCATCTTCTTGGGGCAAGACTTGACCTTTGAGTTTGATCCTAACCACCCAGCCATCAATTTGATGAATTACGGTGACGAACGAAACTGGTGTCTGGGGTCTAGCGTGGAGGTGTTGAACGACCCTCAGGGTTAGACTGGCATTTGCCAGATAGTACAAGTATTCCATGTTTGTTGGTGCTTGGGATCAAAGCCAATCCTACATATCTATATTCGTCAATAAGTGCCTGTTCCCGGTAGGGTAAAAGCCCCCGTTTTTGGATGGGGAGGTTTACCCAATTTTTATGTTAATTTTTCCGTGTTACTTAATAGTAACAATCTTATAGCCTAGCGGCAAAACTAAGCGAAGATGCCTTAAAGTTCCTTTAGAAGGGAAAGCTCAACCCGGCTTTTTTAGGAGAGTATAAATACTAAAATAAAGCAAAAACTAGTAGAAGCCAATTTGAAAGATACATCTCGTCCACAAACAAAAGATTTTGAATTAGATTGCTCGGTAGCTGGCTATGACTACGAACTACCTCCAGAACTGATTGCCCAAAACCCAGCAGTTCCTAGAGATAGCTCACGGTTACTGGTAATTAATTCTCTTAATACAGGCACAGAAACAGCACCCCTACACCACATTTTCCATGATTTGCCTGCACTGCTACGTTCTGGTGATTTGCTGGTTATGAACAATACAAGAGTCATACCAGCGCGGCTTTATGGTCATAAATCCACTGGTGCGAAAATTCAGGTGTTGCTGTTGGAAGAACGGCAGCATAATTGTTGGTTAGCTTTAGTTAAGCCAGGAAAAAGCTTCAAACAGGGAGCGAAGATTGTTTTTGAAGCAAGGCAATTAGGAATTAAGGATTGTAAAGATTCTTCCCTAGTGCCCAGTATCCAGTCCCCAGTCTCTAGTACCCAACTCACGGCTACGGTTTTAGAAACAGACGCAGCAACAGGTGGGCGTTTGTTGCAATTTGATGTGCCAGAGGGAAAGTCTTTAGTGCAACTGTTAGAGGTATTTGGTGAAGTACCTTTACCACCGTACATTACTGCCTCAGAAGCTGCTGATGAGCAATATCAAACAGTTTATGCCAAACAGCCAGGAGCGATCGCAGCGCCGACGGCAGGATTACACTTTACCCCAGAATTATTACAAAAGTTGGGCGATCGCAATATCAATCAAGCTTTTGTAACGCTACACGTTGGTGTCGGCACATTTCGCCCTGTGGAAGTGGAGGATGTAACTACCCATCAAATGCATGAAGAATGGATTGAAGTCCCCGCCGCTACAGTAGAGCAAATCCGCGCCACGAAAGCTGCCGGTGGTCGGGTTATTGCTGTGGGAACAACGGTAGTAAGGGCTTTAGAAGGGGCGGCTCAATCTGGAAACTTACAACCATTTTGCGGTAAAACAGATTTGTTTATTTATCCCGGCTATCAATGGCAGGTGGTGGATGGTTTGATTACTAATTTTCACCTACCGCGTTCTAGTTTGTTGATGTTGGTAAGTGCGCTAATTGGCAGACAACGGTTATTCAATATATACAACGAAGCGATCGCTTCAGGCTATCGTTTCTATTCCTTTGGTGATGCCATGCTAATTTTGCCTTCATCTGTGGCAGTGGAGAGCGGGGAACGCTATTAATCTAGGTATTAAAAGTGGAAAATTTGGAATTTTTTCTTTCGTGGTGGGTACTCTGACCTATGAGGAGTTAAAAATAAGTACAGGTCTGCTATTCATGTCTGAAAAATACCTATAGCAAGCGCCAAGGCGGTTAGGACAAACAGTATAATTAGTGAGTAAAGTAAAACTAGATACAGATGAAGCGTTCAGCTCAAGGAAAGCTCATGCCAAAACCTTACAGTTACGACTTACGCCAGAAGGTAATTCAGGCAATAGAGT
>NZ_JACJSI010000312.1 GCF_014698065.1 Nostoc flagelliforme FACHB-838 | reverse complement strand
TTTCTGGCGCACAGTGGAATGTTGATAGTGTTAATCACATCCTCTCTATTCGTTGTGCTTATCTCAATGGTTTATTAGCTATTTGAGTCTTTCTGCCAAAAGTGGATGCTCCCGTTAATCTTATCCATTACTGCCTATTTATTAGCATATTGGACGTATCTTTCATCCTGTCTACCTGATTCTTTGGACTGGGGTCAAGCTGCTTTTCTTGCACTATCTACTTTTTTACCTCATTTAGTCTTGTCTCTATTAGTACTAAATATTGAACGGCTTCGACCCTTAGCACTTAGTCATGGAATTGACATTACTATTTCCAGGTGCAAGATATGAGTAAGGCACGTTTACGAGCTTCGCCTGCTTTAGCGTTAGCGGTAAGCGAAGCCATGCCGTAGGCTTATTGCCTGTTCAATTGCATCAGATGGAATCGCAGTTTCTAAGGCTTTGAGTACCATACCTGATTCGACCAGAGGTAAGACTAGCGAGAATTCTTTGAGTTGCATTCAATACTAGTATATTCAGGAAATAACCCTCACTTTACCTGATTTGGGGCTTAACCGAACTGTATTGGCCTTACCAGATGTAGTTGTATCATTGATTCGTGCAGATTCAGGTGATCGCCTTTTCGATTATTTCAAACCCGAAGCGTAAAAACATCTATTATGTGCTAATAACCGGCTCTTAGAACACCGATTCACTAATAAAACGCGAGGTTGAAAAACCGGATTTTTAGGTCCTTTCAACCACAGTTCCTTTCTTGTGCCTAAAAGAAACCCGAGTTTTTCGTCATGACTCTGAATACTGAATCGGTGTTCTAGCCGTCAGTACCGACCTTTTTTGTTGACGCTTCAGCACTCCTATCGCACCAAAAGCACCAAGGGCTAAAATCCCCAAGTTGCTCGAAGATTCAGGAACGGACTTAGCCTCAATCGCTGCCAGTGCAGCATCTGCTATCACCTTATGACCAGCGGTCGTTGGATGAAACCCGTCCCATATGAGAAACTTGTTGTTACCTGGGTTACATATATCTGGTCTAGATAAACAAGACTCGGTTACATTCGTAAAACCTAATGCACTTGCCTGATTAAATAAAGAATAAGTATCAATAGAGATGATGTTGAGATTCTGGTTTTGGCTCAAAGCGCTCACAGTTTCTGCTAAACCTAAGTTAAACTCATTAGTCGATTTGCTAAGAGTTGTAGGGTTACGATTGTTGATTTTAGCTGCTGGCAGCTGTCCCAAGTCTGGCAAGTTAAACACCAAAATATTTTTTGCGCCAACTCCTACCAGAGTATTCAACGCCAGGGATATATTACTGATTGGCGTGCTAGAGTCTTCGGAGTTGAGAAAAAAGAAATCATTCGCACCTCCCCACAATGTATAAAGTGCATCTGGATCAACAGTTTGATTATTTGCCTGCATAGTTGCAGCAAAACCAAGAACTTGTTTGAGTAGTCCCGGTAAATTTGAATTGGAAACGACAGCGTTACCTAAACCAGAGCTAGAACCACCGAAAGCAAAGTTTATCCCTTGGGTAGGGATTGGTGTAGGAGGAATAGTAGCGAAATCGATATCAGTCAATAAAGTAGGCTTTAACCCTAACTGATTTCCGACATAATCTACCCAGAGTGGTCCATCGGAAAAACGTCCTTCAAAGTTAGGTGGGCTTACAGGGTATGTTTTACCCGTAGCATTGTATATATTGCCTGTATCCGAAAGACTATCGCCAAATACATAAAGCTGATCAAAATTCACAGCCGAGGCTTTGGTCGGCAACATGAAAGAAAATAGAACAAATCCTACCGCTACAGCTTGTTTTTTCATATTTGTTTTACCTGTAGTATTTATAATTTGTTTAAAAGTAATGAAAGAGCGGTAGTCTAACAACTTGTCTCTGACTTACTTTAAAACTAAGTATGCCTTTTGAGTTAATTTACGTTTTTTACTTAGCTATGCCTCAAAAGCTCATCAAGCATAGCTAAAAAAGCTGTAAATACTTAGATTTACATTTTTTTGATCAAAAAGTATATTACATTGATTAAAAAAATTATATTACAAATAAACAGTAAACTTTCTATGCTAAAAGGTAGATATTATACAGCTTTGTGATTGCTATCAACTGACTATGATGGAATCAAGGCTGCATAAGCGTAATCTGTTGTAGGCATCACTTTAGTTTTAACTTCGCTTTAATTTCAAAGCTTCAGTAGCGAATGGCACTAAGAAAAGCTCTAAGCTATACAGGGATAAAGGGGCGCTACAGATTTCAAAGCTATTAAACAGTGTCGGGACGAGGCAGGCGATTGTTCTTGATGAAGTGTTGCGTAGTTTACCGCCGTAGGCATCGCTAATGAAGTTTGCTCCCGGCGTAACCGCCCGCTTTGTTGGGATGCCTGCGGCAGTAAACTACACTGTGCCAACTCTAGACAGTGCAAAAATGTTCGAGTTGTCCAAAAAAAATTTAGGTAGCAGATAACTCAACTATTACTGATTTTGTCTTTGGAGGTAGCGTATCGCTTGGGGCTGTTTTAGTCATGCAGCCACCTCCATGACCAAATCATCAGGTACTTCAAAAATCCCCAACCGCCCAATGTAAGAGGGTGTTTGAAAAGTCCTCCAACGTGTGTTTCACTACCCTGTCCACCGAAAAACTGCTACGAGAGAATCGGAGTTTTGGATTTGAGATCGCGCCCCTGAGTCACACTTGAGGCTTAAGCCGACCCTTTTCAAACATCCTCTTATGTAGGATAGAAAACCAGCGTCCGCAATTCAATACTTTCTCTAGCTGGGGCATCTGGTGGGCTTGTTGGGTCATCAAACGCAGTATGAGCAGGAAACCTCGCCCGTCCGTCAATAGCCGAGTCAAAGCACTTAAACAATAGTGCCTCCGAGGGTTGCATTTGGGGTAAATAGAACCATTGATGTGTTGGATTATAGGTTATTAAGTAGCTTTGACCAACGTAATCACGGTACACGAGGTCACTAGCTACTAAGTCTGTTGGTGCGATACTAAGTACTTAAGCAAAATTAATTGTATATTATGTAAATAGCAATTTGAAATATTTTCTTGGTAACAAGAAGGTCAAAAAATGCGATTTATTAAAGATTTAACTATCGATACAATCAAATTACTTAACAGAATATATAAACAAAGTTCTCATTATCAAGTAAAACAGAGAGCGCACTGTATTTTATTGAGCTATGAAGGAAAAACAATTTCGGAATTGATGGAAATTTTTCAAGTCACCCGAGGAACCATATACAATTGGATGAATGATTGGGAAGAATACAGATTGTTAGGACTATATAATCGCCCAGGACGAGGGAGGAAACCAATTTTTAATGAAATTCAAGAGCTACAAATCAAAGAGTGGGTAAAACAATCACCAAAAAATTTAAAAAAAGTATTAGTTCAAATTGAAGAACTCTGGGGAGTCAGAGTTAGTAAAGATACAGTAAAACGGATTTTAAAAAACTTTGAAATGACATGGAGAAGATTTAAAAGGGGATTAGCAGGAGAGCCAGACCCACTGGAATATAAAGAAAAACACGAGGGACCCACTGTTCTAAAACAACAAGATAAATCTGGAGAAATTGATTTAAGATATTTAGACGAAACCGGATTCTGTTTAACACCTTATATACCTTATGGATGGCAAGAAAAAGGAGAAAATATTAAAATTGACAGTAGTCGTAGTCGTCGCCTAAATGTACTAGGATTAATGAATAGTGATCGAGAATTAGATGCCTATATATTTGAAGGAAAGATTACAAGTGATGTAGTTATCTCTTGTCTTGATAAATTCGCTGAAAATCTCCAAATAAAAACTATTGTCGTTATGGATAAAGCGTCTTTTCACACAAGCAAAAAAATCCAGCAAAAAATTAGCGACTGGCAAGAGAAGAAATTAGAAATATTTTGGCTACCATCCTACTCCCCTCAATTAAATTTAATAGAAATTCTTTGGCGTTTTATGAAATATGAATGGATAGAAATAGATGCATACTCTAGTTGGTCAAATTTAGTTAGCTATGTTGAAAAAGTCATTAGAGATTTTGGAGAAAAATATGTAATTAATTTTGCATAGGTACTTAAAAGCGTCGCACACGGCTAATGGTGACTCATAAACTGGGGCGATTGGTCGCCAAATGTTAATTAAAGCAAATCTTTGCCGTAGCAATTCATCAATGTTATCTATCCCCCTCAAGGTCAATTCCTTACGTGCGCGAGTATAGCCAGATTTGGCTGTTACGTCGTTATGTACACGCTTTATCGGCTCACTGATCCTGCTTTCACTGGATAAAGAGCGTTGAGCGTTACGGAGAGTGTGATCGAATATCACCACCTTTTGGGCACCTGTTACCTCTTTCAAAAGTTGCTCGGCTTCAGGATAATAGACACGAAGAATCTCATCTTCGTCATAAAAATTGCGGACACTGCTATGAGCTACAACTTGTCTAAAGCCCTGTCGATCTAGGGATATGTCTTGTGAAACCGCCTGTATATCATAGATTGGCATCAAGTGTGTCTCGAACTTCCGGTTGGATTGTGGAATGCCTGGTGGTGGTTCATAGGCATAGATTACAGGTTTTTCTGCCATTGGTGTAAAGTAAGTAAGGAATGTCTCAACGTGCGGCAGGTCAAGTAAAAAACTACTGTCTAGGCTCATAAAACATCCTTTTTCAATATAGTTAAATACTTAAATTTGAGTAGTTATAAGCTGTTTGTCCCGTTTGAGTGAGCGGACTGGTCGTATTTTAACAGTGAATTCTGTTGTTTTGAATGCTTGGAATCCCCAATTAATTGGTTAGTGTTAAACACTCATTAACAATCGCACACCATAAACATAGACGCGCTATCATTGTTAACCCAAACCTGCCACTGGTCCAGATACCCATAACGAGTAAGGCTCACCATCAGCAACGCCGACAGAAAAACCAATTGTTTTGAGATTGATTGGATTAAATAAGCTAAGAGCCTGATTAGGAGAGGCTTTGAAACAAAGGTATAATTTTCTGTGACAAAAGTGATAGAGCGGTATAAAAAGCAAATGGTGAATAAAAAATGGGCAGTTAAACGATTGACAGTAAATCTCACGTCAACAGAAATAGAGAAATTGTCACAATACTGTGCAAGAACAGGAAGACCCTTTAACGATGTAATTCGGGAATTACTGCGTTCTTTAAAGGTTGAGAGTGAGGAAGCATCGGAAATTTTGCCAGACTCTGAAGTTTCAGAATTAGCTCGGCTTCAAAAATAAGCCAATTAATGAAGAACAGGATATTACAGGACTGTTTACAAGACTTAAATGATGCTTGAGGAATTAACGTCAACTGGTTTAGTCGAATGGCAAATCACGCCATCCATTCAGTCCACTGTGGGGCATCGACAAGCAGTTGAGCAAACTTGTCAGGGTCAAGATCCTCAAACTCCAGCATCATGCCGCAACGCTCATCAATCGTTAGAGTGCTGAGCAATTCCTTTACTGCATCAACCCCATTCTCTACACGTTCAATCGCTAACTGAGCATAATATTTAACCCGCTTCCACCAAGAATCACTGAGTTCTGCATCTGTGTCCATACCCCCCCAATTATTACTTCCATCTTCATTAAAAAGACTGCATGGACTCTGTACCACGTAAAATTTTTAGTTTTCTGCCCAACTCCTTATTCCATCGAATAGACGCAATTAAGCTTTTATCGATAATCATTAATTCATTACCCAGTTCACCAATTGAATTAGTAGACATAATACACTAAGATTACTAATTTAATTAGTAAGGAAAGACAAAACTATCCAATTAAAGTATGACTGCGATCGCTCACAGTCTTGGTAATGCAATTAAAAAGGAGTGAATAAACACAGAATGCCAAACCTCAGACCTTGCAAACGATCTTTTACTAGGGGATATGAACAATAGTCCTAGTAAAAATCGTCGATGTAAGGGCGAGGGCAACGGTTCTATTTACTGGCGCACCATTACCAAAAACGGTAAAGATTACCCCCAGGCTTATTATCACTGGCAGGAGAACGGGCAGAAGAAAACCAAGTATATTCCCAAAAAATTACTAGGGGATATTTAAGAAGCCAACGCCGCTAAACGCCCTGTTGCAGAGATATTGCAGATGTTAGGCGTTGCAATCAGCCCTAGTAATTTACTAGGGGACAAGCAGATAAGCCCTAGTAATGAAGGTTTAGAGATAAACCCTAGTAATGATATCTCCCCTAGTAAAATGCGGCGAAATAAGGGGGAGGGCAGTGGGAGCATCCACTGGCGAACGATTACTAGGAATGGCAGAGATTATCCCCAGGCGTATTATCACTACGAGTTCTGGAGCGAGGGCGATCGCCTTGTGAAGTCAATGGCCTTGTGAAGTCATCAAAGTAAGTAGCTAAACAAAATTAATTACACAAAATTAAGCTATAAACCCCTTATCCACACTAGATCCTCATGTGTAAATAATTATGTGCGATTACTTATATTCCCAAGCGTTTACTGAAGCGCGTCCAGCAGATAGAACAAGAGAAAGCGGCGGTTAAAGAGATATTGGGCGTTGCATAATAGAGGGATGAATTGAGGTCATTTACTGTGCAATGTCCATACTGCGACTCTACTGAAATTAGAAAAAATGGTAAACGAAGAGGTAAACTTTCATCACATTTGCGTCAATTGTGGTCGTCAATTTATCGATGTTTACAGTCCACCAAAAGGATACTCAGATGAAATCAAGCAAGAATGTTTAAGGTCATACGTTACCCGGATTTCTCACGAAGCTGGAGAAAAGAGGAGTCAAAAACTGCCAAAATATCTATTGCACATGAATTCCAGCAGTTTTAAGCATGACCCCTCAGAAAACAGATTGTATACCGGAACAGTTCAAATTTAAACCTGTATTGTCATGTCCAGTCGTAGTTAATTTCA
>NZ_JACJSI010000311.1 GCF_014698065.1 Nostoc flagelliforme FACHB-838 | reverse complement strand
TTCGCTGATTTAACAATATCCTTTTTGATTGCGTCAGTGAGTTACGGAGAACCTGTCCGCCTCCTTTTGTTGTCACGTCACTACCATATCTTAGAATGATTCCTAAAAGTCTTGAAGTAAACCAAGGCTTATGCAAAACTTGGGATCCTTCGCTTCTGGACTACTTTTAAGGAATTGATCAATGGCGCGTCTAGCCCTGCTGAGTGTATCTAACAAAGATTATAAGAAACCTGTGCTTGCTCTAGACTAGCTCTCTCCATAACGTTGTTCTCCTTTTCCATTGCTTAAAAGTGCTATTTTAGGATAAATCTATCTTTGTAAGTCTACTTGCTGTGTTTGAGATTTAGCTAATATTTTATCAATTTGAGTATTGACATCCTCAAAAGTTTGCAATATCTGTGGAGTTAGTTTATTAGTCTGTACCCTCCCTGATTGCAAGTTTAAAATTACCTCTCCATTTTTCTGTGAAATAGTTAAATTTCTCTGCTGGGTATTGAAAGCCAAGTCATAAATCTTCCCTTGGACTTGAGTACCATTTTCATCAGACTTACCCCAGACCATGCCAATCCTTTGAGCAATTTGAGTCAGCCGACTGATTCCTTCAAGCTCAAATGTATCTTGATTCATTACTGTCAACGCTTGGGCTGATAATTGCTCACCAGCTTTAAACCCATAAGCCACTTCTGCAATGCGTTTTTTGTAATTCTCCGACTTCCCTAACTTATCTGCGGCATTATACCAATTTCTCAAGTCATCAATAGTGACTGTCGGGGGCTTCTCTACACTTAGAGGTTCGGTTTTCACACTATTACTAATGTCTGGTGTAGAAGGAGTCGTGGAGAGTAATGAAGTTATAGATTGGTTAGGTGGGGATTGTGCTATTTGTTCTGGTGGTTTCAAAAACTGTGGTCGTGTGGCGAGAGAGTTAACAAATTGTTGATAGTCACTATCCGTTTCAATAATTGCTCCGAATTTCTTGGTCATGTTCTCCAAAGTTTTGGCAGGGATGGAGCTATCAACCAAGTGAAATACTGCTAGACCTTTTTTAGTTTCCCTGATAACATCTTCTGTTGGTACTTGCTGCCATTCAACTTTTTGAGCAGTTAACCATTTAGTCACAGTATCAGCTTTCTGGTTGTCAACAGCCAGACCCATGACTCCAAGTTTTTTGTTTGATTCTGTCGAAAATAAGAAAGTAGGACGCTCTTTAATCTGATGTAGAATCTTCGCACTGCTCTCAATCATATACAGCTGTTGAGGGTTAACCGATTGAGTCCCAAAAGCCTGAAATTCCTTCGTCCATTTCTGGGGATATTCAACGGTATTAGGGTCTATTTGAGCGCAAATAACAGAGAAGTTACTTTCAATAATAGCGGGGGCTGGGGTAAGTTTTCCGGTTTTGAGCAATCCAAGCTGTCTGAGCGCGTCTTTATCTTTCTTGAAATGTAATACCCCCAAGGGTTCACCATTCAAAAATACAGCATCTCTAGTTTTAGAAGCTGAGGTTTCCATAGTCAGTTTTCGGTAATCTTGATCATTGAATGTCTGACCAGAAAAATCATAAAAGTTAATTTTATTAATTTTGAGGAGATTCCCATTGGGAGATTCACCCAGCACAAAAGCTTGATCTCCTGTCTCAGAGATTGACGTGAGCTTTAACTTTAGAGGATTACCATTTTTCAGGTAATCAATTTGTTTCAACTGTTGGACAGAATCACTGTCTAACTCACCCAGAGTTTTGCCATCAAGTTTTATTTTTACTGTTTTATCAGGAATCGGCACAGTGCCAAATTCTAAGTTTACGGGTTCGGCGTTAAAAACAAGTCCTGCATAGGAGAAGTTCTTGAGTTCACGGATAGTAATTTCAACTGGCTCGTTTCCTGGTAGTCCAATAGTTGCTTTGGCAGTGGCAGGTTCTACCCCAACCATACGAGAGAGCGCTTTCGTTCCAATGGGAAGCTGTGCGGTTCTGGTTTCAAGCATGGCGAATTCCTTATATTCGCCGTTACTATCCTGTACAAATAACAATCTGGAAACATGGCGCTCATGTCCGACTGGGTGGTGGCTAGCCCTAATTTCTATCGGGTGCTTTTCGTCTGGGTTCCACTTTCTACCCAAAAATTGATTTGCCTCATTATTTAGTGTGACTAACTTCGGTTCGGTAAATTGCAATTTATCTAAGCGAGAGATAATCTCATTGGGGAAAGCAGCGAAGGCGAAATTGGAAACTTTTTTAGCGTAGACGCGGAGCGGCTTGTCGTTAGACATCGCCTGGGGGTTTGCGTTTTCTTTTCTTGCAACTTCAAGTTCATCCTGGCGGGATGCACAGATGTTCCAAGCGGCGGCGGATAGAGCAAGTTTTTCTAATTCTGGGATCTTCGTGTAAAATGCGAGAGCCGTCTCCTGTGCCTTATCGAAAAGTAATTTAGTTTGGCTTCTAGTAAGTTCTGGTTTTAGTTCTAGGAGTTTAGCTCCCTGCATGGTCATCCCCGCCTTGAGGTTGTGGTCAGTCACAGATTGTTGGCTAACTGTCCCCAGGTTGCGGTAAGCGGGTTTTCCATCTGACCCAACCTCGCCATCTATCTGTGCAACTGCTAATAATTTATGGGGGGCGTTCACTGTTTGTGAATTTAATCTCATCTAAGCGAATGTTCAATGTCTGGGCTTTCCAGATTAAGGGGTGTCCGTAGCGGGTTAGATTGGTAATTTCGAGTTGCGTTCCTGAATCCGTTTGAACAATTGTGCTAGGGCCAGACTCTGTTTCTCGCCGCCTTGAGGCACGAACCGCAGCGTTGAATTTCCGATCAAACTCGTACTTGGCGGCGATCGCTGAAAATTTTTGTTGTGGTGTAAATTCCACTCCTTTGAACAAGTCTTTCAACTGGACGATGGGACGCGATTCTAACTGTGATTCTTGGAAATATTTATTGGTTTGGCTAATCAATAATTCTACTGGCGAGTAGCCCTTTGGTGTTATCCCCGTGCTTAAATAAGCTAACGAAGATTTCTTATCTTTAATATAATTAACATCACGATACAAGTAGCGGCTGTTTTCTCGGATTTTATCCATTTCAGGTTTTTTAGCACTCTTGAATAAATCAACCGCTATTTGGTTTTGATAACATCCCTCACCAATCATTTCTCGGTACATCAGACGGTTAACATCCATCGCCTGCTGAATAATATCTGGCGTTCTGTTAGGATTCTTTGCTAGAGCTACAACAGATTGCATGAAAGGTTTGTACTCTGCTCTAATTGGTTTGGGTTTCTCGCCATGTTCCTGTTCAAATAAACTTTGATAGTGCTTAGATACTTGGTCTAAATAAGTTGACTTTTGTTCTAAGTTACCGTAAGTTTTAAGTACTTCAATTTCCGATTCTAATGCCTCTAATGCCGTCACTTGATTGTTGATTATGCCCACGCTGATGCTATCACTCATGTGGATAGCTATTTCTTCAAATGGGGGCTGGGTTCCATTTTCCAAATAAAATGATTGTTTCTTTTCTTTAACAGTAGGCCGATAAGCATTTTCAGGCTGGTTTCTGTACTCGGCTTCGGCTGTGAAGTTTGGATATTGAAGTGCAAGTGCTACGCCAATACAGTCACCGTCGAAATCACGCGCTTGACGTTGTGATTCGGTTTCGAGAGGATTAACTTCGTTGTGTTGAATACCTTGGGCTTCTAGCGCTTCAATCCGAGCAAGTATGCGTTTGTGATCTTCATCATTGACTACAATTATTCCTTGCAATGGTTCACCATCTGGAGCTAAACGGTCTAAAACATGTTTATTGGTAGATACACACAACCCATTAGAGTTGAGAAAGGGAGAACGAAAGTTTAATACTTTTTCCTTTTCATCCATCCAAGAGACACAAATTTCACCATTTTTTAGTTCTTTGGATGGGATAATCATTCCTCGATCAAATGTTAAAGTTCTCCCAAGTGCTATATCTCTCCACTCACTTTGGACAAATTTACTCAGTTCTTGTTTGACTTTTTCAGTTTCTAAAAGCTGATTATGTCCCCCAACTAAATCAGCCTTTATGAGTTTATACATTAACAAATCATCTTTTGGAGATTCATTATTTTCATCAGTTGCCTCATATTCTCCATTAGCATCATTCGATGTCACTAGTTCTAATTGTTTAGCTAATGAGCCATCAGCAGAGGCAAGAGTAATTTGTTTTTTTAAAGATGTTTTTTGTGACTCGGTGAAAGCCTTACGTTTTTCGTATCTCTCACAGTAAAGTTGTGCAACAATCCTTGGGTCATCCTGATTTTCGGCTAGCTTTTGAGCCTGTGCCTCTAGCTCCTCAGCGAAATCTTTGATCCCTTGGGGAAATGATGCCAACAGTTGGGATATAGCTGTCTGGCCCCGCTCTGACTGAGACTTCTCACCTAACCAGACTTTTTGTTGATATAGCCCTGGTTGAATTTGGGGTTTACTAGCACCATTGGGATTATCTTTGTCTGTACCTTTAAAACTGGATATGGGAATGATTAAGTCGATTTTGAGTGTATTCTCTTGCCAAGACAACTCTTCTAGTTTAAATGGTCGTAGAGTTCCTTTCCCAAAACGGTATTTAGTATCTTCTCCATCGCCTTCTCTCCAACCAAAGCGATGCTGAATCACTCGATAACTTTTCTCTTCATGTTCTTTTTTTTTAGTTAATTTAACATAAGCTTCATTTGAAATCTGTCCATAGCAGTCTCCCACTAATTTAAAAGCATCTTGGTCTTTAATAAAGCCTCCATTTTCTCCCGTATTATCATCTACAACTAAAATGTTTAACCGTTCATTAATTGAATTTTTACAAGCACCTAAAAAAATTGAACCGTAAGCACCTCTATCTTTTCTATCAGGGCATAATTTCTCAATTACTTCTAAGCATTCTGGAGAACCGTACAGAAGCCTGGTTTTAGAAGATAATAAAAGAATATGTCCCTCCGGGTGATTTTGTAAATCTTCTGGCTTACTATATTCATCAATATGTCCAAAAGAAAATTCTTTATTTGGAAAGTATAATTCTAATAAAGTATTGTCTATTTTCTCAGTTAAAATTGAATCAGGGTTCTTCTTGTCTCCGTCATCATGAATCCATTGATTTAACCTTGTATCAAAGTGTTTAAATTCTAGAGCCATACATTTATTTAAATTTGGAAAATTTCTTGGGGGTAAATATGTCAAGATTAAAACGCTGGTTAAATATGAACCAAGAAAAAGTCAGTGGAGATGGTTCTTTAAAACCAGAGTATCTTCAGCAGTTAATTGCTGATAATATGCGTCCTGAAATGATCGATAAACACGCTCAAATCTTGAAGAATAGGTATCTTGAGTTAGAACATTTAGATGAAACCGACCCAGAGCTAAGGCCAGTCTACACGGCATACGATTTCTTCACCCCAACAGAGAAAACACAGTTTAACCCTGACGGTTCTCTTAAACAGGAGTACTTTGAATCTGAGCTTAAAAAGGGTACAAACCTTGGGTGGCTAGAAGAAATGGAACGACGCAAGAAAATCGAGGTTGATGATTACAACAAAGTATCTGCTAAACACGCAGAACAGGGTATTAATTTTGGTGCATGGCAGATGAGGGGAAGGATTGAAGATAGTAGAACATACGGACAACGTCGGCAGCAGATGGAGCAAGACCTGCGTAACTTTGAGGATGTTGACAGTTTGCCTTTCGATAAGGACACAGTATATTAGCCCGCATTTCTCACCACACTTTTCAAAGCCTGCGCTTGTGCAGGTTCGCTAGTGGGAGAGTTCAATGTGCCTTGATTCTTTCCCCTCTGCTCCATCAAAGCAGGGAAGCTTGTGAGAAATACGGGTTAGGCGGGAGCGATGCCGAGTGAGTGATAATATAAGCTGAAAGCATTATCAAACAACGCTCTCACCTTTTTAATGGCATCCTTTTACATCTGCAATTGCTCCCCTTGCACTGAGCGTAGCCTCTCCAAGAGTTGTATTGCGACTGGGCGAAAAAGTGAATTGTTTGATTAATTGGCTTGCCGTTCTATAGCTGGAGGGATTACCCCAGACGAGCGCACAACTGACTTGTTAGAAGCGGCGGCAAGGAACGCAAACATCCCTAAAATAGCAAAAGACGTAATAATCACTTGCTGTAGGGAGGCAAATACTGACTTTTCTTTCTCTTTTTGGACAGTAATGCGATTCAGATTCTGTTGAAATGCCGAGAAATACAAATAATTCAACACTTGTTTACACAAGGTAGGGTCTTCACCTATCTGTACTTTCTGGCACAGGAGAATTTCTAGATGCTCCCGGCGGCGATCGCTTGTAGACAAATCGCCCTCGTTCCACAGTTTTGCCTGGGTTGTATCTAAAGGTCTATTAATACCTAATATAGTCATAGTATGGCCTTCTTTAGTTGTTGAGTTAGTTGAGGGAACAAGTGTAATCGATAATTAAATTACACCCTAGTGTGCTTTTTGAAAAATGGAACTCATACCTAACTTCAAAAGTTTAAATATGCCCTCTAAAAAGAACTAGCTACCTTAGTACTGAAAAAATCGGTACTAGAGTAACTAGTAAAGTTAGCGAGTTTATGCTATATCTCCCATTCCAAATCTGGTTGTACAGATGGGGATAGAACCTGTGCTTTCGATGGTAATAGAGGTGTATCCGCCTCCAACGGGTTCAATACTTGCGGTAGTAGTTTGCCCATAAATGCTGTAAAAAGTCCTCCGCGAAATCATCAAAAGGAATTAACCAGTTATAGTTCTCATCCAAAAAGACTCGATAGGCGGCAACGATGGGCATAGCAATATCAGCCGGCGCACTAAACCCGAATGAGTAGCGGCTGTCGGGCAAAAGGGTATTCTTTCGCGCATCAATTGAAGCTAGGTCAATGACTCCTTTCTTTCGTGGATTGGTGATGTGTTCCTCAATAGTCTTAAACAG
>NZ_JACJSI010000310.1 GCF_014698065.1 Nostoc flagelliforme FACHB-838 | reverse complement strand
CTTAATACTACTTCTTCTCATTAAGTCTCTTAACTTTTTCATTCAATTTAGTTCTTATGTACTACTCTGTCAGCTTTTTGTTGATGTGTGACAGTTAGGGTGCGGAAGGTGGGGTCCAACCCTCCAACAGTAGTTCACATTATTGATTTAGATAATACCGTAGAAGTAATTGTCCAGTCTTCTGATGGCTCCTTTCACCACCATTCTGTTGACTCCAAGCTAGTTAAAACTAGCACCGATAATCTATTAGAAATATTACAATCTTCTAGACTAGCTTCTATTAATAAGAATTTGATTATTTCGCCTTCTCAATCCCTTTATGACTTGTTAATTGCACCCGTCAAGACATACTTACCTCCATCAGGGACGCTAGTGCTTACTTTAGATACATCTTTACAAAGCTTACCAATAGGTTTGCTTCATGACGGCAAAGATTATTTGCTCAAGCGCTACAGCATTGCTCAAACTTTAGGTTCTAAGATTAGACCACCTAAATTTTTACCAAAAGAACAGTTAAGAGCCTTAATTGCTGGACTATCTAAATTTAGTCCCAGCTTTAACGCTCTAAATGCTCCCGAAGGCTTAAAAGCATTGTTAAGAGTGGAACAGGAGGTAGAAGATGTTAAAAAACAAACTACTTCTTCAACAGTCTTATTGAATGAAAAGTTTACTAGCCAGGCGCTTGAACAACAGTTGAGCACAAATCATTTTTCCATTCTTCATCTAACTACTCATGCTCAATTTAGTTCTGATGCCCAAAAAACAATGTTTTTTACTTGGAACAAACCAATTACTGTACTAGAGTTTGATAATTTACTAAAATTAAACGCTCAAACCAATGAAGATGGAATTGAACTATTAGTTTTAAGTGCCTGTGAAACCGCTAAGGGTAATAAGAGGTCAGCATTGGGGATTGCTGGTGTAGCAGCACAAGCAGGTGCCAGAAGTACAGTGGCAACTTTATGGAAGGTAGATGCTGACTCCACTGCTTTACTTATGGAAGAGTTTTACAGGAACGGAACTTGAAGTCCGGGACTCCTAAAGCAGAGGCATTACGTCAAGCACAATTAAATTTAATGTTAAATTCTAAGTACAGCCATCCTTATTTTTGGGCTTCGTTCTTGCTCGTTGGTGGATGGCTGTGAAATTTCGTGCAATCACAACCATAAGGTATCGATAATTTTAACAATTATATATTGGCAATCGGCAATGCCAACATCTGGTTGCTATCGTTGCCAACTTTTACTTATTGTGCCATTCCACCAACTTTAGTCCTTGTTGCACTTTAGCTAATTCATCTGAATTCCTAGTGCGTTTCGCCAATTCATTTGCCACCTGATAATTACGAAGCGCTTCATTTGGCAACCATGCTTCTAGATATCTATCTGCCAGTACTCGGTAAAGAGTGGGGTTTTGACTTCCTGCTGCCACTCGTGCTTTCAGCGTTTCAATTGACTCATTCAAAAGGCTTTTGGACATAAATACAGCATCTAAATCTAAAAAAGCGGCTTCGTCTGGAGGCAAGTTTAAATCATTGATCTGCTTTACTTTATATGCAATTTCTTTTTGGTCTTTTTCTGGCAAAACACTGATCACTAAAGGCTCCGAACTAATCAAAGAACCTCTCCGGTTGGCAATGACAGTAATTTTGTAGGTGTTACCAAGTTGCAATTCTATTTGCTCTTTCGGGTATGTCAGTGTAGTCGTTTTCTGATCTACTGTTGTTTCCCAATAAAATTCGTAACCCTTTACAATTACTGTATAATTAGTAGCGTTCGAGACAGCACTCCAAGATATTTGAGGCCGCGTACTTAACATTGAACTCCCGTAAGGGCTTATTAGGGTTGGTGCTTCTTTTTCCTCGCCTGCCCCCTTAGGGTTATAGCAATTACTCGGATTTAATCCCGTACATAGCTCTGCTATCTCTTGCGGCACTGTACACGTATCTGGCTCCTTGAACACGGTACTATGCCTCAGGTATACAAAATCTCCATTTAAGTAGCATAAAACCTTGACTGTAGCTCCCTTAACTGGATTAATCCGATCTCCTTGGCACAGTCGGCTTCCACTTGGCAAGTGGAGATCGCCTGAGCTAGAGACTCGACCTATAAACTTGCGACATCCACTTTTTACTGCTACTGATTGAGTCTGACTTCCTGCGCTGCTAATATCTGATAAAAGTAGTGTTGATGGTAATATCGATATAAGTGCTGCAATTTGAAGCTTAGAAACTTTTTTCTTTCTATGGTTGAGTGAAAACTGCATTAAAAACTTTTTATGTACTTACTTGCCTTTTATTAGCATACATAAGTTTGATAACGAAACAAATAGCTAGAGTCTATAACTTTCCCACAATGCACTCTATGGAGAGATTTTTGAGTTGTTGGTGAGGCGGTCTAGTAATTCCTGTCTCCACTTAAAAACATCTTGCTGAGTAGTCCTAGCAAGCATACAGATTTCCCATGAAAGTCTGGCATCCTCAATTTTACCTAGAGCTTCTTGCACCTGAGCCAGCAAGCAGACAGCATCTATTCTCTTGCTGTCTAAATCACTTGCTTTTTGTAAATATTTCTCTGCCTCCTTATACTGATTTTGCATGAACTTTGCCCAACCCAAATTTTTATATAAAGCAGCTTGTAGTTTTGGGTCTTCAGTCAAGCGCAATCCTTCAAGCGCTAATGCAGTAGCCTGAGTATAGTCTTCTTTGAGATTTCTGAGCCGCGATAAATCATTGAGTGCGGGCACTGCTTTCTTACTAATTTTAATTGCTATTTTATATTGTTCTTGAGCTAAATTCTCTTTTCCTTCTTGATCATAAAAACTTCCTAAACTATAGTACCCCTCCCAATCATTAGGTTTTAATTTCAAAATTTGCTGATAACTTTCTAAGGCACAAGCGACTTCTCCAAGCTGCCAACAAACTACAGCTAAACTATTATAAGCATTTATGTCTTTTTCATTATATTTAAGGGCTAACTCATAATATTTCTTCGCTAGTTTGAAGTCGTTAAAATGACGAGCAGCTTGCTCTAAGTAAAACTGGGAAACAGAAAGTTTAAGTTGGGAATTATATTCTATAGCTTGGCTAAAATAGTTTTGTGCAGTTTGCGAATCATTTGCTATTTCTGCCTTTTTGCCTTCTACTACTAACTTATTAGCCATTATTGGTAAAAAAACTTGGAAGCCTCCAAAAAATCCTAAAATAATTAATGTAACTAATACACTAAATAAAAATTTTTTAGACTTCATTAATCTATTTAATTTGCTTTGCAGAGAAAGGCTTTTTAACCTCTGCAAAATTACTTGAGTATTTTGTGGACGTTGCCCTGGAAAGGGAGCCATCAAATCATCAATAAAATCAGCCAAAGATTTATCGATATGAGGTGCTTTATTCCTCCAAAGTAGCCTCCCTGTTTTTTCGTCGCTTTTAATTTGAATTAAAGGAATACCAGTAACTAAGTTAACAAAAGTTCTGCCTAATGCGTAAAAGTCTGACTGTGGTACAGCTTGTCCATTAATTTGCTCTAAAGGGGAGAAACAAGCTGTCCGAACGATAGTTATGTCATGTCCGCTACCTAATCCTGTGCTCGTTCCTCCACTAGTACTAACTTTCGCTAAGTAAGTTCTAGTAATATCTCTTGCGCCACCAAAATCAATAAGTGCTAATTTGCCGTTGGGTTGAAAAATAATGTTATTTGGCTTAATATCTCTATGAAACACACCAGAGCGGTGAACTAAATCAAGAATATCCATTAATTGTGAAAGCCAATCAAGTGCTAGGCTCTGAGGAATTTTTCCATAAGATTTTATCCACTTCCCTAAGTCCTCTCCTTCAAACTTCTGCATTACTAAGCAATGCAATTCTAAACGATTGTCATTCAGCCTCAAAGCAAAATAATCTTCTCTATTAGACTTAGGAATTCCCGGATGGTCAAGAATTTGTAATAAAATTGATTCTCGTCGAAGCAGTTCAACTAATTTAGGCTCGTCTATCCATTTTAAGATTTTCATCACTTTTCTTTGAGAATGCTGCGGATGGGATTCTGTGCTATCATTCTCATCCTCATCCTCGACGATACCAACGTCATCAACCTCAAAAATATCTGTATAAGTATATAGATCTTTATCTAAAGAACGTAAGGGATGTAACAAACGAAAACGTTTGTTTATTAATAAGGGATTCCCGCAAGCTAAACAATTTTCAATATCATCAGGATTGTGGCGCTGAGTACAAAGAGGATTTATACAGTAGCTCACATTCGCTCCTGAACGCCATTACTTGTTTGTGATGCACTTGTCTTATCGTACACCAAGCCAAGTGCATCGACCAAAATATACTTCTTAACTACTGGTTCCAAACTATAACAAACTTCCTGTTTACTTGATTTTCTGCTTGTTTCAATTAATGAACGTTCATCTAAGGCTTCCATTGCTGTTATTACTTCAGAAACTGACACTTTTAAAGCTAATCGCTCTTTTAATCCACTAACAAGCTTAAAAAAGGGAATTGGAGTTGAATCTTTTGATAGCTCTTCTGCTAAAAAAATCATGATTTTTTTTTGGAGATCGCTTAAAAAGCCAGCTTGTCCAAATTGCATATTAAGCATTACTTTAAGTCTAGGGCCAATTACCGTAGTTTCATAATCAAAGAATCTTTGAACATTCCCTCCAAAAATGCGATTAATTCGTTCAGCAACTGTATCTAACTCTGATGGATTTCCGCGATAAGTTTCAATTAATTGTATACATCCATCCCCAAATAATCCTTTATCACGTAGCATTTGCATTGCAGCATTTGAGTCTAAGCCTTCCAAGCGTAAAGATTCAATAGGCAAACTTTGAGTTACGTAAGCAATGTCCTTTAAAGGCACTTGACTCGTTACTAATATGCAGCTTTTATGATGACCTTTTGTAATCCCAACAAAAAAGTCTTCATATTCTAATCTTCTTTTAAAACTCTCTACTTGTGCCACTTTTTCAAAACCATCTAATACTAGTAAACAACGATGCAAATGAAAATGTTTTGATAGCAAAGAAATTTTTCCTGGCAGAGTTTTTTCCTCTGCTTCTAGGTCGAAAATACTAATTAATTCAGTGACTACTTCATCAATGGATGAATAACGAGTAACTGTATTCCAAACAATGTATTCATATGCATCTGATTTCTCTAAAAGTATTTCTTCGATTACTTTCGCTACTAATAGACTTTTACCTATTCCTCCTATTCCAGTTATGGCTATGCAAGATTTTTTAGAAAAATTAATTTGCTTTTTCAAATCAATAATTTCTTTTTTTCTACCATAGAAAAACGCTGCCTTAGGCAAATCTCCATATATTCTCGTCTTGCCCACTAGACAATCATCGTCCAGCCTAGATGCTTCCAGCTTTATACAATGCTCTTTTGCTACTTTAAGCAAAATATTTTTTAAAGTTATTTTTTTTACCTGCACCCCATTACCGATAACTTTTGAAAGTGTTGTCCATAACTGTGGTCCAACTTCCTGCTGCAAATAATACCCACTGTATCCAGAATCACTTGCTATTTCCTTATAGTCTTTACCATGCCAAGACCCTTCAATTACAATCCTTTCAGCTTTAGTCAAACGTTTGCCAGTATAACTAAGAACTTGAGCTTCTAGTATGTCAAGTACTGTTCTTATGTCTAAATTTTGACTTGAGTTCATGCTTGAGCCGTAATACCACTACAAACAATACTGTATTTCATCTTACTTATGACCAATCTTGTCAACCCCTACTCTCTTTACAATTATTAACTTAAAATAGGGATTACAATCTGCGCTTCAAGTTATAAGATTTTAAATGTTACATGGCTTAGATAGCAATAAATACCTGTGAATACATTGTCACGGTTATAGGTTAGCTATTTTAAAGCTGATAATTGACCAATCCCTTACCAGCAAATACCTTCCATAGGTAGCTAGACTTACTGACAAAACCGATCATCAGGTCTAATTGTAACATCTGGCGCAGGTTTACTTAAGTTAAAACCCTTCTCCGGATAGGAGGTTTGGCACAAACATTACAAGTGTGGAGAACTTAAAAGTGAAAAGTAAAAATCTCACAGAACAACAGATGACCAGAACTTCTGTAAGATCAGGTTATTACCTACGTAAAGTGGAAAATAGAGGTGAATATACAACAATACCTGCATTTAACGTACAAAGCGCCACTAAGGAGTAGCGCTTTGTGCGTGCTTTAAATTTCATATCGATTTAGAGCGGGGTTGATCTCGAAGGAACAAAATAAGTTGTCGTTGAAGTTTGGCGACAGAGACGACTATTAAATTTGTCCGAGAGTATAATCCGCGCTGCCAGATCCATTATAGGATCTGCCGCTTGGAAAGTCCATTCCTTGCGGTATGTTTTGGCTGTCGAAATTTATAAATTTCTGTAAAGTTAAGTTTGATTAAGAAATATCCCGAATTTCGTAGCAAAAGCAGTAGCAACGCGAATAACATTTATCAGCTACCAGTTACCAGTTATCAGTTGGAATTTACAGTCCTTGATAACTGTCAACTATTGACTGATAACTGATACAACCCCCTTTGAAGCTTGTAAACCGAGTTATCAGGGGCGAAATCATGACTTATAGCAAAACCTCCAAGGGCGCAGTAGTAGAGCGCATTGGGTCGGATAGTAAGATTACATATCTTGTATGCGGTCTAGTAGAGGGGAATTTCAGCAATATCCTGGCTAAAGCGAAAATTGTCAGACTTTTTATAGAAGTGGAATTAGCTTTTAGTGTGTGTTCGCTGCTTTCACTAGTGGTGCGCCACACTATTCGTGCGTGGTGGCTAGCATCAGGGTACAAATTATGCTGACACTAGATAGAGAAGAAACCAAATCAGCACTTGATTACGATGATCTTAATAGCAGTATCAAAGACACCTTCGCTGCCATAGACCAATTTGAGTTGCAAGCAGTAG